>JBKJPL010000023.1:0-89001 GCA_046595005.1 Bacteriovoracaceae bacterium
TTCCACATCGAGGTCAAACCAATCGGTGTTTGAGCTCACATTCATCGAGAAATCGCGAGGCTCAAGAAGTTTTTTATTTTCAATAAAGATCGTCCATCCGCTCTGAACGAACTCTCCCGCTGCCCTTGTGAGATCACTCGTCTGAACCGAGCCCGTGCCCTGCGGATCGCGAAGAATTCTTAGTGCATCCACCAGCGTTTTTTCTTCGAATTCTTCATTGCGCTTATAAACCGTTTTCTTTACACCCACGACAAAACTCGGCTCTAAGTCTGAGAGCGGAATCTCATGCCCTTCGTAATCGAAGCTCACCGTAAGAGTCATGCGCCCAAGTGACGGATTATTTCCCAGAGGCCTAAATACCCCCTTGGGTTTTGGTTGAGTTGCCTTGATCGACCAACCTAAGTTTTCGGGCCAGGTAATCGGTGGAGTATTGGGATCGAGAAGAATCTTGGTTAAAAAATCATCTCCCTGATTTTTCGGAATAAGAAACTCTGCCCCCCGAAGGCCAATTGCCCAGGGAGCGTGCGCCGGATCCGAAAAGCGTCCGATCTTATCTTCAAAAAGAAGAAATCCTCCGCGAAGAATCGCTACCGGTGTTGAGACCGAACGAATCTCGTCACCGCGCTTCATCGCACCTTCCAAGATATAGTAATCAGATCCATCCGAACGAAGTCTAAGATGTAGATTCCAGGGTGCTCCCCGATCGAGCTTCAGCGGTCGGTCGACCGAATCCGGCGAGCAATGCACATTTCTTGAAAGAAAAAGTTTCCCCGCGTTGGCGAGAAGCGGAACCACGTGGCCCTCGATGACTGAATCGAGAGTAAATCGGGTCGTCGTCTTTCCCGTATGAGGCAGCGACGTTTTTAATAGTGTAGAGAGAATTTCCTGATCGAGGACTTCACCGAATTCCGAGATCCCATCCCGCGACATTCGCTGCGGCCGCATGGGACCGAGATCCCCCCTCGGCGAGCGAGTGCGCACCCAGAGATCCATAACGAGTTTTCCCGACGCTGCGGTATCGGTCGCCTGGATCACAAACGATGCCGAAGGACCGATAGAAATCCGGACATCTTCCTGGGTCGCCTTCCCCTGAAGCTGTTTTAATCTTCCGAGCCACGGAGCTACCGGGCCCCGGACTCTTGGTCCGGAAATATTTCCGCGGAGAATTTTTAACGTCTCACTCGGCGGAATATTTTCTTTGGGCCCTGATTTTTCGGTCTGAAGAACCGCTGCCCAGATGTGCTTACAGAGTGGTCCGCGCTCGAACGCTGGACATTCGCAATGCGCTTGAAGCTCGTTGAATTCTGTGACTCGGGCGAAATCGAAACTCACCTGATAGTTTCCGCCCTGCCCATGCACGAGCAGTGAGCACCGTGGCCCGTCCCAGACGGGATCTGAGACCCGTCCGTTTGAAAAGTATTGTCTTCCGCGTGCAAGAGATGTCAGCGGAAACTGCCGCACACATCTTTGCTCCAGGGAGAGGGGACCCGTCGGTTGAGGTCGCGGTCTACGGAATTTTCCGTGACGGCGCCGTCCGGGTGGCCTGGCTTCATTCATTCGCAGAGTTTATTACACTAAACCTGGAAAGACCATTCACAACGCTCTGGTAGATAGAATGTTCATACATTTTTTCTGCACCAAAGATCTTTTGAAGGTGATCCTTAATCATCGGAAACTGACTCGTCCCACCCGTGAGACATACCTGTGCCACATCCTCCGGCTTCTTCCCCGACTGATTAAAGACATCCATCATAGTATTCATGATGTCCTCAACCGTGTGCCTCACACTCTCGCGGTAATCGATCACATCGACCTTGTCCGTGATCTCGACCATATTATGAAATTCAAACGGCACAACCTTCTCAGATCCCAAGCGAATCTTCGTTTTCTCAATTTCATTGAACAGCGGAAAACCTAGCTGACACTCAACCAGGTTAAAAAGATTCTCCATCCTCACCTTATCTACATCCGACAAAGCAAACTTCTTAATGTGCTGAAGAAACTCCCAGATATCCCGATCCCGCAAATGTGTGATGTGCGCCGGTGAACACATGAGCTTTAATAAATTTCTTGGAAACTGGAGAACATTCGAACTTCCAGGAAGCTGATACTCAAACTTCGATCCGAAATGTGGCGAGATAAAATCTCTCATCATCATTCCATCGAGAACGTCACCCGCCGAAAAGATCCCCGAGAGTCCCAAAATATCCTCTCTCGAAAACTTTCCGCGATGGATCTTCATCAGAGTAAAATCCGATGTTCCCCCACCAAAGTCAGTAATAAGAATTATCTTCTCTTCATTATTTCCAGCGATGTAATCCAGGCCCGCCGCAATCGGCTCCGGACAAAAAACTATTTCCTCATACCCAGCAAGTCTCGCAGCTGCTTCCATCCGATCCTGCGCGAGCTTGTCGTTCTCCGGCACCAGTGAATAAAGCGCGGGCCTTCCCAGCACCACCTTCTTCACATCCTCACCCATAAACTTGTTCGCGCGCTTTCTCATCTCGCCCAACATCACCGCCACGAGATCTTCGATCTTCATCTTCTTATTATGAACATCAGTGCCGTTGTAACTCGGCTCCGGGAGAAACTTCTTCACCGAGCGAAAGAATCGCCCTTCTCCGCCGTGGTTCACATACTCAGAGATCGCCTCATTTCCGAAGAACCATTTATTCTTCTCGGGAGTATAGAAAAGCGAACGCAGAACCAGGCTTCCGCCAATATCGAGGGGAACGGGAGTGATCTTCCCGTCAGAAGCAACGTGGTTTAAAAGCGAATTAGATGTCCCAAAATCAACTGCGTGAAAGGCCATAGCTTAAATATTAGCTTATAACTGATTTCTGGGAATGATTTTCTGAGGTTTCTTTTTATTCCGTAATTTTTTATCAAGATCCGCGACTTTCTTCCTCACTTCTTCAAAAACACTCTCTAAACGAATCTCAGCACCGCCCTTGATAAGATTTTCAAGCATTCCCAGAAGCCTTTCTGTCGAAAACTCATCCAACTGATAGGAAAAGATTTTGCTGATCTCCGATTTGTTGACGTTGATCGCGAGCGCAATGTCATTCTGGAGCAGCTCATTATCTTTCTTGAACTTAATTATCTCAGAACAGAGTTGGTATTTCAGAATATCGGTAGCTGTTATTACTCGTGGGATATGAATCGGTTGGATTTCACCGGATTCGATCATCTTATTTATTTGAATTTCTTCATAGGACAGGTGTTTGTTTTTCATAAATTTCCTTAAGGTCTGAAGACTGTAACAATAATTCCTTCACCAGTATTCTTTTGAGCCATGTCTAGAACAACCCGCACGATATTTCCTTCATCATCTGTCGTTTTCCATAAGTAGCGGTAGTACAGAGAGCCTTTAATCTTCACCATGACCTTGTTCATGCCTAACACCCATTCGACTTCCAAGTGTTTAAGCTGTTCAAACAAATCGATGATGTCCATTGCCGTGTAAGAGCTTCTTTTCCATCTTCTATAATCATGCTTTTCATCGTCCCAGCCATAATTGATATGAAACAGATCAAACGTGATTTTATGAATAAGTTGATGGTCAAGAATTATCGCTTTAGACAAGACCACTGTCTGCTTATTGGCTTCCTTCACGAACAGTTCTCCCACAGTATACCACGAGTTGAGTAATCTCTCAACCTGGCAAGTAATAGATACTTGTATCGCTAGCTTGAAGTAAAAAACACTCTCGTCAGTATCGCCAACTGCTGAATTTTCTTATTTGCACTTTAGAGACTGAGCAAGACGGACATTCTCCTCCTAAGCCTTTTTTTCCCATCTTCCCACGCATCCCTGAACGCGATACGCTTTGTATATCTCAGGCCATCTCTGGCCACGCTTCCGTCCCGAATCTCAAATCTTTTTACCTATTTCAATGAGGAGTCTCCCATGAGTACTGTCATTGCAATTATTGATCTGGATCAAGTGAGCCAGTTTGACGAAACCAACCCTGGTGTTGATTTCTTTAATGAGATTGATATCTGGGCGAAGATGGAATTTCAGTCACGCCATCAGATCAGCAGACTCCGTCAGAAAAAGTCTTTGAGTAACAACCGGACTACTCAGGGTCTTCATTCTTTGCACTATTCTTTCCGGGAAGATTAGGTATCATCTTCGTATCCCGTCCCATTCTCTGTTCCCGTTCTTTCATTCAACATTTTCAATGAGGAGTCTTTATGACCGTTGCAAAAGTCGATGTAAGTAAGGTGAGACTGATTGATGAAACGAAGCTTGGTATTGATTTCTTCAATGAAATTGATATCTGGACCAAGATGGAATTCAACTCGCGGGAGCAGATCAGCAAGCTCCGCCACAACAAGTCCCCGAGTACCCTGGCCTACACGTCTACGCACTCGCTCTATTACTCTGTTCGCGAAAAACTCGATTAGTCAGCTTATGCATGCCGGAGCTTCCAAGCTCCGGTTATGTTTGCCTTTAATATAAAGCTCGCTTTTATGAAGAATCGCATGTATCTTGTGTTTATCTGTTTTCAACTAACTTGTTTTTAGTTCCTAGCTCAGATTAATTTTGCCCGAGACAATTCATCCAAATCCTCAATACATTCACTCAGAAAATTCAATTACAAAATATTCAATTTTGTCACATCTTCGTGACAAGTTTACTTCGGAGGCTCATATGAGTCAGAAAATTTATGTCGGTAACCTCGGTTACTCTGTTAACAACGAAACACTTACTTCTAAGTTTGCTCAATACGGAACAGTTACTTCCGCTAAAGTGATCATGGACAGAGACACTAACCGTTCAAAAGGCTTCGGCTTTGTTGAAATGTCTTCTCCATCGGAAGCTGCTAAAGCAATTCAAAACCTTAATGGTTCTGAATTCGAAGGCCGCAACATGAACGTTTCAGAGGCGAAGCCTATGGAACCTCGTGATGCTGGTTCACGTAACTCTCGTTACTAAGACCTAAATCTACCCATGCTGGCCTCCGGGTCAGTATGGGTTTATTCTCACCTCAGTCCCCGTCCCGCCTCATTTTCTTTTCTTCCGTAAATTCTAATATTCAACCCAGGAGTCATCATGAAAAATGATACTAAAGTGCCTATTGTTGCCAAAGTTGATTTAGAACGAGTGAAGTACAAAAAACCCAATTCAATGGGCATCGACTTCGCTAACGAAATTGATATCTGGGCAAAGATGCAATTCAAATCCCGTGAGCAAGTGAAGAAACTTCGCCGCAACGGAAGCAGTGATGGCCACGAGATCATGAAAGATCTGAACTCTCTGTATTATTCTGTTCGCGAAAAGCTGGACTAGTCTTCGATGCGGGGATCCATACTTAATGGTTCCCTGCTCAAATCCACATCATCATTTGGCTGGGTCATTTATTTCTTTAATCGCTTCAGGCGATCTTCTTTGCCTTTGTATTCAGAACTCTTACCATCCGCGATTTCGTCCATGGCCAGCAAACGCCGCTGAAGCGAAGAAATTTCATTTTGGAGATCGGCGTAAATAATCTCATTCATCAGAATATAGTTCTCACCCGAACGACGTTGAATCCGAATAGGCTCAATTGCGGCCAGATCCAGATAATCTTTTAATTCAGCTCTGAGTTTTTTGGGGCTTGTGCTTTCCATGAGACCACCTAGGGATCAGCGTACCACTAGGTGTACACTTCATCAACGAGCGTGAGGTTCGAACTTGAGTCTGACGTAAACAAGACAACGATTATTCGCCGGCATCTCATGATCATCGACCAGCTCAAATCCCTGCTTCTCCATATTCGTATTCACGTCTTCAAACGCACGAATCCCACTTAATGGATCCCGCGACTTCAACATTGCGTCGAACTCTTTGTTACTTTCTGACGTGAACTCGCCATTGTACTTAAATGGCCCGTAGAACACGGCCCTGCTTCCTTCCCTTAACCGATGCCCCAAAAGCTTGATAAACGACTTACAGTCCTTCCAGTGCATGATGTGGAACGTGTTGGCGGTAAAGACCAGGTCAAAGCGCAGCTTCGGGAAATCATCTTTCGCTACATCGAGTCGCTGGGCCTTCTGGATCATGCGACCCTGAACATCTTTCAAGTGAACAATATTTTTATCGGTTGGGTACCACTCCAGGCGCGGAAACTTCGGAGAAAGGTATTCAGCGTGCTGGCCATTGCCTGCTCCGACTTCGAGCAGTCGCTCATCCGTCGGAAGGATGACTTCCCGGAGGACATTGAGAATGGGGTCTTTGTTGCGTTCGCAGGCTTCTGAGAATGGTTTTTCCATTCGGAACTTATACCGGTTTTATCCCCCATTTGGAAGACAACTATAGGTCACTGGAAATATATGGCGTTGTACAAAGAACTTTTACGTAAATACGGATGTATTTACGTTTTTTTGGTTTGGAGCTATAATGCGAATGGGACGAAGGCAACTCCCATAAGATTCGACTCAGGTTTAGTTTAGAAGAGGTTGAAGCGTTCTTTGACCAGGATCTGATGTATAAGCCAGACCCACAACACTCACTAAACGAAGTACGAGAAATCAGGGTTATCTCAGCACGATTTATGAGGATGAGAGAGGTAAGAAGTTATGAAGAAGGCGAAAAAAGTGAAAAAACGTGAACGTGATCCTCTGGCAGGAGATCTTTCAGATTTTATTGCTTCGGCTGGATGGAGAAAGGTCCGCTTCGAGTTCAAGCCAAAGAATAAAACGATTACCCTGCGAATCAGTGAAGATCTTCTCGATGCCATCAAAGTAAGAGCTGAGAACGAAGGCCTCGATTATCAGAAGTGGATCCGCAACTCACTGGAAGAATCACTTCATAAATCGGCTTAAAGCACGCTAAATCCGAAGTCTTTTGTCTCCTTTGACATCCAGTTCTCCTAAATTCCTGTCCCATTATCTGAGACACAGTCATGCGAGAATCAAGCGATATGAACACTCTCCTCATGCCGATTGATCTTACAGACCCGTTGATAGCCTTCCTAATAGAATCCGGATTGGAAATCTATAAATGGGAGGAGAAGAAGTTCATCGTCATGAGACTGGATGAAGAACTTCCGGCCGAATTTGCTGGTGCAACGAAGCTCCAGAAACCTACAAATATTATGGGAAAGTGGGCGTTGAATTTAATGGCGAAAAAAATCAGAACGAAAAAATAAACACCAAAAAAAAGCCCCCGCTTTCGCGAGGGCCCTTTTTATAATTCAAATCTTACGATTAGAAACTACTTGAGGTGCTTCCCGATAAGAGCAGCGAGTTCGAACATAGAAACTTCGTTCTTGCCGAAAACTTTCTTAAGTTTGTCGTCAGCGAGAATGTTTCTCTTGTTCTTAGGGTTCTGAAGGTTGTTCTTACGGATGTAAGCCCAAAGTCTCTTAACAACTTCTGTACGAGCAACAGCAGTTGCACCGATAACAGCAGCGAGTTCAGCTGATGGTGTAAGAGCTTTCATGAACGCAGCGTTTGGCTTGCGAGCAGTTTTTGCTTTCTTAGGAGCAGCAACTTTAGCAGTTGCTTTCTTAGCAGTTGCTTTCTTAGCAGCAGGAGCCGCTTTCTTAGCAGTAGCTTTCTTAGCAGTAGCTTTTTTAGCAGTTGCTTTCTTCGGTGCAGCTTTCTTAGTAGCTTTCTTAGTAGCTTTAGCCATGATGTCCTCCACAGACGTTGATTGAGAGATTTTTGTTTCTCTTCCTGGTTTATAAAACAAGTTTAATTATATCTTCTCTTGTATGTCAAATTTCTATTCGAGGCCCCTAGGGAGCTCCCTCGAGAGGGGGTACCCCCACCCTCGAAACTCACTCTGATTTTGATGCTGATTCTTGATATTGTCTTAAGTAATTTGGGGCCGAAATTGTGAGCATATTGAAGGCGTAGAATTCCTCCACCCGAGGGTGAATCATAAGAATTTTCCACTTCCAATCACTCTCATTTTCAGGTTTTACGAGACTTTTCTCATAGTCCACGTCCTTCCCGAAGACCTTCCACGAGGGATCATTCCACATCAAATGCACGATCGAATTTCGACATGTCTTGAGGGAATTCTTCACCGTCTCATCGAAGCGTTTTACCGCCTTCGGATAGGTCGTTTTCAGGTGATCCCGGACTATAATATTTTTAGACATGCCCTCGGAAATCATCTGACATTTTCCTACATTCCCCCCGGTAAATCGCTCATAGGTCTCATCCGAGAGCCTCGGGTCCACCATCTCAGGCAGTCCCCAGTGGTATCTTTTGGCCCGAGAAAGCACATCTACCGGGATCGTTTTCCATCCGCCGAAGATCTTCGGATTGTAGTTTTGAACGAATGTTCCCTCGTGGCGAAGGAGAGCAATCGCGACCATCGAAGAAACTAAATAGTCATTTGTATAAATAAGGCGCGCCAGCTGTCGGACATCTGACAGTGCTTTTTGAATGTTCTGGGTCTTCCGTCCTTGAATGAGTCTCAGTTTCGCCCAATTCGTGAGCTCCATATATCCCGGGAGAGCGAGACCATAGAGCGTGGGCTTATCTTCCGCCTTGAAATGCGGATTATTCATATCCGGCGACCAGTGATCATACTCGTGAAGTTTTTCCATCCAGGTGAAATCGAGATTAAGAGTTTTGAAGTCCGGCTCGAGTGCGACCCAGTTCTTATCTTTGAGCTGAATCTCTAGTTCTTTGGGGAGATTGATTTTTGACGGTCCGAAATTATCGAAATAGACGAGCTTGTTTAAAAACGGTCCCGCATCCTTCTCGCCCTTGCTGCCACGGAAGAATCCGTATTCTGCGAGAATCTTCAGGTCTTCATCGATTGTGTCGGCCACTTTGAGGATCTGTTCCTCGGGTGATGAGACTTCGTAATCGAGTTTTGCCTGCTTGGCTTTCTGCTCCGGGTATTTCAAGGAGACGAGAACCAGGAAAATAAAGAGGATGATGACAGCGGCGTAAGCGATACGTTTGAAGGTTTGCATACCGGAAATTGTCACCTGTACTGTTTAGGCTGGCAATCTTTTGAATTCCACCCGCCATTCATACGGGGGATTTCTTTCGGAAAGGTGATACCTGTCACTTTTTCGACATACGAGGGATCCACTTCCCGCTCGTCCATTGAGTTCTTAGGATCATTCTGGTGGTGTATGAAGGCGAGAGACTTCCTGGGAGGGGTCTCGTCGATGATAATTTTAAAGAAACTCTCCGGAATAACGAGTCCCGACGGTAGGTGCTTTTCTTTCCCGGTGATCACGGGACCGGTGATAATTGTGACTTCACCCTCGCCGCACGCCCATTTCCGGACCTGCATTTCGAGCCTGAGCCACGCGCCCCGGTTCAGGAGCTTCGTCTGGGGAGCGATATTTGAGTACACAAAGGTCTCGTCATTAGCGACCTGGGAAAAAGAAAAGTCCGCAGCGGGGGCGAGATGTCCGCGGTCATATCCCGTATTTTTGTAATCAGCACCATGGGCGTACGGCATTCCGGATTCAACGAGAACCGGATCGGGAATGAATTTATCGCGGCGTTTTCCCAACTTTTCTGTGAGGTGTTCGCGCTTCAAAGTGTATTCCACATATCTCGCGAGACGAATCTTGGGATCGTAATGGACAGTGAACCAGGTGTGATTCAAGGCCACAAATTTAGATTTGTGTCTCGGCGGGGCCGAAGAGCAGGAAGCCAGAATGAATATAAGAAGGAGGCGGGTCATATAATCAGTTTAGCATTATTACAGGAAAAATGTGACAGACTTGAAAGCCACTATACCTTTATGGTATAAAACGAAGAATAGGTAGTCCGCATCTGCTAGATGTCGGCAGATGAGAACAGAAATTATCAATAGTAAGACTGCCCTGAAACAAAGAAGTCAGGGTTTTAGGACTTGAACGCACAAGGGCCGAAAGTGGTATTGGTCTTCATGATGAACCATTGCAAGGCAATAGGTTTGGCCAGAGAAGTATTCGTCTGAGTCGCTCATGGAGACTGATCTATAAAGCAACGAAAACAGATGTCAGAATTATAACAATATTGTCAGTTACAAAACATGATTACAGGTAGGAGATTCATGAACGATAGCGAAAAAAAAATTGAAGCATTGGTCGGACCAATGACAGTTGGAAAACTCATTAAAGTCTATCGTCATTCGCATGAGATGAAACAAAATGATCTCGCCAGGAAACTTAAAGTAACGATTGGATATATCTCTAATATCGAAACCGGGAAAAAGAAAATTTCTTTGGAAAAGGTATTAGAGATTTGTAAAAAACTGAAGCAAAGCCAACTTGTATGGATGACTGTTCACTTTGAAGAAATGGCGAGAGATGCCGGAAAAGAATATCGAATTAAGATTGAGTGGGCCTAGAGTATCTCTACCCTATCCTAGCCTTGGCCTCATTATAAAATGAAGGATAAATCCCAAAGCGCTTAACCAGCACCTCAATAATTTCTTCCTCGGTGAGCTGCTTCTCTGGTCCATCACCGAAGAGCTTGTCACCTGAGAGCTTCAAAAGCTTCTTTCCGAAAAATTTCTGAATAGTTAGAGTCGTAAGGAACTTACTGTTTGAGACATTCATATGCTCGAAGTAGGCATTGATCTCGGCAGGAGTCTGCGGTTTCAGGATCAACGTCTTTGTCGGTCCTGGTGTGCAGGTAACGATGACAGTATTCCCTTTCACATCGTACTTTAAAGTCTCATGGGCACCGATTGCAATGAATGATTGCCTGAGAGGTTTTGCCTTAAAGAAAGGTACCGTGTATCCCACGTCGGCGTAGTACTCACCTTCTGGAAATTTCACCACCACACAAACATGTCCCGGATCCATGTAGTAATAGTTTGTTTCAAATCCCAGGTGCTTTAACAGCCAGTGAAAGCCGCGTGCGAGCGTCCAGCAAACACCACCGCATCCGAGCTCGAGGCGCTCGATATAAACCGGCATCGGCATCAGATGATCGAGATAGCTGTGATAATCAGTAATCCGCGTGTAAGTCTCGAAAGGAACATTGTGCTGATGAGCGAAGATAAGTTTATCGAGGTAAGAAAGCGAAGGGCCCTCTTTCGAGAGCCCCAGGTGCTTAAGATAAAGATTTAAGTGATCTTCGGATTTGAAGTTGAGATCGAAGCGCATGGGACCGCCTAGGTGTTAGCTTGCCTTCTTCTCTTCCTCTTCCATCGTGAGTTTCGAAATTTCTTCGTATCGCTCAATGATCTCGTTAATGATTCCCTTGCAACCCACTCCCAGCATCGAGTTTCTGATGAAGAGAGCAGCTTCCGGTTTCATTGCTTCACCCGGAGTAACGAAACAGAGTTTCTTTCCGTTTACCGGCATATGAAGGAAGTTACGAAGATCGATCTTGCAGAATTCCCAGAATTTCGCGTGAACAGAATTCAGGAGAAGCTCGTCGATCTGGGCACCATTGTACTTAGTCGTATTGAGAACGTTGTAGATCTCTCCCAGTGGGATGTAATCGCCGTAGCCCTTCACGCGTGCATGAATTTCTCTCATGAGAGTAATGTTCAATACACTCTCCAGAATGCGGAGATAGCTCGTGGCTGTCTTATTCATATCCTGAACGAATACACCTTCGGCCCACATCACTTGTTTCTGCATGAGAGCTGGAAGCTTTTTAAAATTCTTCGCTGGAATGGTGTAAGTTACCTTCTCGCGATTCTCCCAACCTTCTTCTGATTTAGAAATAAGCGGGTTCTCAACGATCATACGCTTCTTGTTTTTGTATTTTCCGAAATAGTGCTCAGTTGCACGGTCTTCCACAATCAGAGGGAATCGAATGGCACCAGTTGTAGGAGAAAGAGCTTTTACGTCTGAGCCTGGATAGAAATGATTCTTGATTCCGAGCTCAGCAATTTTTGCTTTCGTTGAATTTTGATCAGAGCAAAGAAGATCCATGTCTGTGATCTTGAACCAGATCTCAACTTCTTCATTGTCGTAAACTGAGAGAGTTTCATTTTTCGCCGGACGATCAGTTCTTACTTCATCCACTTTTGCGATCCAGAGATGAGTGAAGTCTGAAATGAAGAGAACCGTTTCGTTGCCTACTTTTTTATTCTGCTCGACCACTTCCTGGAAATTTCCAACATTGAGCGATTCGAGTGTCATCGACTTTCTGATTTTTCCCCACCAGAGATGAGACATGTTGCCCTTCAGCTGATGATAAAACTCATGTGCCTGCGTTGGATAATCAGTCACTGGTTTAATGAGCGGATTAAACACGACATAAAAATGAAAGGTCGAAAGCATGGCTAAAACCCCTTAAGGATGAATAGGATAATTATCGTCAAGAAAGCTAATTTCCTTGATGGGAATTCGTTGCCGATTGCTGCATTTCAGGGGGTTGGAAGTAGTAATTTCTCTTCAGACTCGGGTCAGAGCAGCCATGGAGCAATTGATAATAATTCTTTAATCAAAAATTTGCCTCAAGCCTCCCCATGCCGGCCCCGTGGGTAGGTATCTGAGAGTGATTTCCGGGTATCGTTTCTCCATTAAATGTATTGGAGGAAACTATGAAATATACCATCGCAATGCTTCTCTCTGCGACTCTGTTAGGGGCCTGTTCGAGTAACCATAAGGCACCACCGTCCCGCGCTGAAATGACCCAGATCATGAAGCAGCAAAACGCCGAAACTCTCGTGACCAATTTGTTCTCATCAATTGATCAAAGAGAATGGAACGATCTGGAGAAGAATTTTGCATCTCGTTCCCTAGTGTTTTTTAAAGAACCGCTTCTTCTGAAGCCAAATGAAATCAGTACTCGTATGCAGCCAGTGATTGAATATTTCGATTCCACTCAGCACAAGGTTTCAGATTTCAAGCTCGTCGAAAAAGATGAACGCCTTACCGGAACGGCGAATGTTTCTGGAAGCTTTTGGAGAACTCATGGTCTTTCAAGTGATGTCGCGACAACTGAAGATAAATACGAATTCGAGTTTATGCAGGAAGGAGACAAACTCCGGATTACACGAATGGTTCTCCTCAGTCAAAAAGTTGGTGGCCTGAAAAAGCTTCTCGCCAAAGCATTAAAGAAGGATAAATTTGCGCCGACTTATAATGTCGAAGTGGTCAATTTTCCCTCGAAGAATGGCAAAAATATGCGCGGGTGGCTTTATATTCCGAATGGAAGTATCCACGATGTGGTGATCATTAACGGAAACGTGGGAAGTGTGAAAGAACAGGGCCCACATGAGTATGGAAAACATCTTGCTGATAAAAAAATCGGAGCACTTGTTTTTGATTTTGTGAATTTCGGAGAAAGCGAGGGTAACGTGAGAAACCTCGAAGATCCGGGACAGAAGATCGACGACTTCAGAGGTGCTGTGAATTATATTTCGAATCGTAAGGAGTTTGCTGGTTCCAGAATTTCACTCGCGGGTCTTGGTGCAAGTGCCAGTTACATTGCCGCTGAAGCTGTGAATGATTCAAGAGTTGATCGTCTGATCATGATTTCACCGTGGATGCCAAATATCGAATTTTTCCAGTCACAAGATTTCGATGCTTCGGCAAAACTGCAAGCATCTCGTCAGGCCAATCACCAGTATCAACAGGACGGAGTTTTGACTTATGTTCCGGTTGCGAGCTACTCGGATAAATTTGCCATCATCCGTGCTGAGGAACCGTCGGAGATTGATTATTTCACCAATCGCGATCGCGGAAATATTCCTCAGTGGCAGAATCGTTTTGCAACGATGGGATGGGGACATTTTATTAATTTCGACGGAATGTCGGCAGCATCAAGAATTCGTGTTCCAACTATCATCCTTCGTTCTTCTTCGGGACAATATGATGAAGGTGTTCAGGATTTTATTTCACGTATGAGAATGAAACCGGCAGAACACGTTCTGAGTGTTACGCCTTATGAATTCTACGATCGCGAAGAGACGATTAATCAGACAGTGAAAATCATCGAAGATTTCTTGAACCCTGCTTCGACCGATACCGAAGTCACTGCACTTTAGAAAAGGTTCCCGAAAAGGTTCCAGCATACTTGTGGTTAAAAATAAAAAGGTTCCAAAAAAAGGTTCCCGCACACTTGTTGCAAGATTATTTGAAGACAAAAAAAAGGGCCCCATTTCTGATCTGGGGCCCTCGTTTTTTAAATTGCGTTCAGATTATTCGCAAGCCTGCCAAGAGCCGCCTTTCCAACAATCACCCTTGTCACCTTTCGATCCAGAATCACCTTTGTCGCCTTTGTCACCTTTGAGGCCCTGAGCTCCGTTAGCTCCGTTAGCTCCATTAGTTCCGTTGCTACCAGCAGCTCCAGTGTCACCTTTAGCACCGTTTTCACCGTGAACTCCGTTCACACCGTCAGCACCATTCTTACCATCGTTACCGTTATTACCTTGAGCTCCATCGTTACCATTATTACCCTGGTCACCTTTGTCACCCTTGTCGCCTTTGTCACCTTTCACACCGTCGTTACCATTGTTACCATTAGCTCCATCGTTACCGTTGTTACCCTGGTCACCTTTGTCACCCTTATCGCCCTTGTCACCTTTAGCGCCGCTCTCACCGTGAACACCATTTACGCCATCAGCTCCATTCTTACCGTGGTTACCGTTATTACCTTGGTCACCCTTGTCGCCTTTGTCACCTTTCACACCGTCGTTACCATTGTTACCATTGTTACCATTAGCTCCATCGTTACCGTTGTTACCCTGGTCACCTTTATCGCCTTTGTCACCTTTAGCGCCGTTCTCACCGTGAACACCATTTACGCCATCAGCACCATTCTTACCGTCGTTACCGTTATTACCTTGGTCACCTTTATCGCCTTTATCTCCGCCATCGCCTTTATCGCCTTTATCGCCCTTATCACCTTTATCTCCGCCATCGCCTTTGTCGCCCTTATCACCTTTATCTCCGCCGTCGCCTTTGTCGCCTTTATCACCTTTATCTCCGCCATCGCCTTTGTCGCCTTTATCACCTTTATCACCGCCGTCGCCTTTGTCGCCCTTATCACCTTTATCTCCGCCATCGCCTTTATCGCCTTTATCACCTTTCACGCCGTCAGCACCATCAGCTCCTGTTGCACCAGTTGCGCCAGTTGCGCCAGTAGCACCGGTTGCGCCAGTAGCACCGGTTTCTCCAGTGTCACCTTTCTCACCTTGAGCACCGGTTGCACCAGTAGCTCCAGCTGCACCATCAACACCAGCTGCTCCAGTGTCACCCTTATCACCTTTGTCACCCTGAGCTCCGGTTGCACCAGCTGCACCATCAACACCTGCTGCTCCAGTGTCGCCCTTATCACCTTTCTCACCCTGAGCTCCAGTTGCTCCGGTTGCACCAGTTGCTCCGGCCGCACCATCAACACCTGCTGCTCCAGTGTCACCTTTATCTCCCTTAGCTCCGTCTGCTCCTGCAGCTCCGGTGTCACCTTTTTCACCCTGAAGTCCGCGCTCACCCTGAGCTCCGGTATCACCTTTGTCACCCTTGTCACCTTTATCACCTTTGTCACCCTTGTCCCCTTTAGGACCCTGGATGAATTGGATCTCGCCTGGTGCTCCGTCGTTTCCGTTTGTTCCGTTTACGCCGTCAGTACCATTAGTTCCGTCAGTACCATTTGTACCGTTATAGTCGCCGCGCTTAATTTTTCTAAGCTCGATGATCATGAGAACAGTTACTGTTGCTACGATTGCAACACCAACCATGACTGCAATTTTCTTAAAGTTGATTTGTCCGCCAGAAGATGTGAACGCAGCACCAGTCTGGTTACCATCGGCCATAAATTTCATTGAAGCAGCTACAATTTTTTCTTCAGAAAGATTCTGCTGCTTAAGTGATCCAAGAAGAGCGCGGTACTCATTCTTCTTCTTAGAGTTAAGAATACGGTTTTCCATTTCTGTCTGGATGTCACCAGCGCGAACGCCGCTTTCAATTAACTTAGTAAGGTTATGGCGAAGACGGAGTGTGTACTCTGTCTTATATGATTCGTCTTTTCCGTCCCAACCGTCCATGAAGTATTGGTATTCTTCAAAGACCTCTCTCACTTCAGCCGTACGTTGAACGTATGCGCTGCTTGCTTTACGTGGAGAAGTAGAAGTAGCTGCGACTGCATTCATCCCCATTGAGAGTGTGAGTGCTAGACTGATGACTTGTTTGTAAACTTTTAAAGACACTGGAATCTCCGTTGTTGTTGTTAGCTGCTGTTTTAATATTTCAATGAGCGCAAACTACCCTGTTTTAGGAATATTCCTATGCACCGTGTAAGCTTTATATATGAAGGATGGCTTAAAACTTCCTGAAGAAATCAGTGCTTACTTAACAAGTCAGTGTCTAAAAACTAGACAGTCACCTCCTCACAAAACACACCCAACTCTTTGATTTATTGATATCCGAGAGTTGGACTTTCAATTGCAACTCAATAACTAACTTATAAAAAGAGTGCATATGAATCGTATGTTCGCCTCATCGCTGGCCTTATTATTTTTAGTCCCGGCCTTCGCATTTGCGGAAGTTGGACTTGAAAAACTTCGAAACGACAAAGAAGTCGTGATCTCTTCGTTCAGTTCGGGCGATCGTTCGGACGTTCTGAAGAAGTTTTCCGACCAGGCATTGAGAGATAAGGTAAAAGGTGTTTTCACTTCTTCCTTAAAACGATTTCTTGAGGGAGATACCAGTAAGTGCGAGCTCTATCTAATAGATGAATTTCAAAAAGACCTCAAAGAGGCCCAACTTCCGAATGATCAAAAGTCGATTGAGTCTTATTTAAAGCTCGTCCGCATCTTCAATGTCATCGACGATATTTTCTACGAGATCCTTTCTTCAGATAACAGAGACTTCTTTGCTTTCAAGAGTGTGAAACTCACTGAATCTGCCGGAAGAGTCGGAGCTAAATACAAAGTCCTCTTTGAAAAGAACGATCTGAAAGAACTCTACTCAAATTTCGAAACCTTCCCGGATGAAGTCCGCCAGTGCGCTTACCAGGAATTCATTTATTTAAAGAATAATATCACTGATGAAGAGGGTCTGAAGGCCGAGAAGCCACTGAAACTCATGGGCATTCTCAATAAGAAGGCCGTGCAGGATAAACTCATTACGCTTGCGACTTATCACAAGCTCGAATTCCTTCGTAATAAGAGTGAGCTGAATAAGCGCTACATTCTCATGAGAGATTATTTAAAAATCGTAAGCTCTGCGAAGAACCAGATGGTTCCAAAGAACCGCGTTTACAAGCCGTTTACTCTTGATGAAGAAGACAAGTTCTCGTCTGAGAGGATGAAGCGCTTCTCACGTCTTACCAGAAGAAAACTACTCTATCGTAAATATGATGAAACTCAGATCATTCTTCTCGCACAGATTCTCCAGAAGGCTTCACGCCGGATGGGTGTTGATGTCGATACCAAGAGTGGTATTCCGTACCTTACTCAGGAATTCGAGGTTACTGAGAGTAATGGTGAACAAAGAACTTATGTAGAAAAAATCGAGCTCGATGCTCAGTCACAGTTTAATCTTGCTCGCCGACTCATGAGAAAAGACATGGTCGAGATGCAGATGATGGATACTTTCAATAAGCTTCAGATCACTCACCAGGATGTCGTGATGGCGGCCTTTGAAACGGGCTACATCACAATCGAAGATATCTCTTATGTCGTTCGTTATGATGACCTCTGGAATCCGGAAACATCAAAGTTTGAAAGAATCTCAGGATTTGTTTTTAAAGTCAGTGGATACGCCACCTTCTTCCTCCCGACACCATGGAATATCGTGGGAACAATTGCACTCGGGGTAGTTGAAGGAATGGTTGAGAAAAAGTACAGCACAGGAGCGGACAATGATAACCCGTCAACTTTCATTGAATAAGTATATTGGGGTCGTCGCCCTATGCTTATCGTTTCAGGCTTTTGCTCAGGAGCAGTATTGCCCTAAGAGCTTTAAGGTACTCGAACGTACTAAAAAAGATAATTACCAGCTCATAACTAAAGAACTCGAAAAGCTTCATTGCACCAATCGCTTTGAGGGTGATCATTTTAAAATTGTAAGTGGTACTGAGGATGAAGCGATCTCATTTGACCATGAAGATAAAAAGCTTTTGTTAAAGGCCGCCAACGTTTATTACCACCTCTCAATTGCACGAAACTTCTGGATGAATGAAATTAAGTCCGATTATGTATCTGGTCTTCAGCAGATTACAATCCGCCTCGATATTACAAATGCTTTTTCGAGCATGAGACATTTTAAGAATGCGGAACAGGAAAAAAACTACAATAACGCCTGGTCGATTCCAGAAGGCGAAACTCCTAAAGTCGGTGGCGTGAAGAAATCCTGGTACAAGGAGATCTGGTTCAGCCCGATGAAGAAGATTGAATCAAGAAAGAATCTTAAATCAGAAGGACTGAATCCAGTTCACGAAAGTCTGGTTCTTATTAAAGATCCGATTGTTGAAATGAATGCGAATGCCATCATTTACCTTGGTCTTACGTGGGCAAAAACCCCGAGTATTAACGGAAGTTCTCTTCTCGAAGATGCTATTAGGCGTGTAGGAACACTTGCTGTATTGTTTGCAGCTCTTGAGACTACTAAGCATATGGATAAGTGGTTCGTGAATAAGTACTATTTCATCGAAACAGCGATGGTTCCGGAAATCATTTATCATGAGTACGCACATATCGCGATGTCAGACACGATGAAGACCGTTCACTCAGTACCAGTTATTGAAGGAATGGCAGATTACTTCGCAGCAAGAGTTGCTGGTCGCCGGAAAATGTATGATGAACTGAAAGGTTTTGCGAATAACCGCTCGAAAGATACGAACAACTCACAGCTTTACCACCCTTATCTTGAAGGTGCGTGGAATGCGACTTCTGACTTCACTCTCGGACTACTTTGGGCGGGAAGAGAAGAATTCGACAAAGTTAATAAACAGAGAATTTCAAAAGGCCAGGACGCGCTCGTAAATTACGACGATCTGGTATTTACCGCACACACTGACCTGGATGAAAACTCAGACATTGCTCACGGCCTCAATGGTGCGCTCGTGAATGCTTGTAAAAAGAAATGTAATGGAATCAGACCTGGTGTGAATACTTTAAACTTCGTTTTTGAGAATAAGGGCTTTAACTGAGAGCTTCGAATATTGTCCGCCTAATTACCTGGATCAACATCGCAGTATTTGCGATGTGGTTTGGCTGCGTTTACATAGCTGGTGGCGATGAATTCATGCTGAACAATTTTCTTGTAAGCTGGGACTCTCTCACTGATGGCCGCATCTGGACTCTCCTCACTTCAGCATTTTCTCACAACATGATCTTCCACATTTTCATCAACATGTTTGTCCTCCGTGGTTTCGGAACAATTATGAGCCAGGAAATGGGTGCGAAGAAATTTCTTATCTTTTATCTTCTCGCCGGAATGGGCGGATCTCTTGTCCATTCACTCGTCTCTAATTTCTGGATGAACCAGCCGGAGCTACCAGCACTGGGAGCTTCAGGAGCAATCGCCGGAATCATCATTTATTTCAGCTTCCTCTTTCCCGAGGAGAAAATCCTACTTCTTGGGATCATTCCCGTCAGAGCAATGTGGGGAGCAGTAATTCTCGTGGCCTTTGATGTTTGGGGATTACTGGAGCAGACGCGCGGGGGTGGGACTCTCATCGGTCATGGCGCCCATTTGGGTGGAGCTGCCATTGGAATAGGATGGTTCCTGATATCGACTGCCACAAATCGTTCTCAAAAATGAGTCGATTGCCCATTTTTTGTTGAGAAAAGCCCCGTTTAACCTGTGAGATTTTGGTTAGGTGGTTTTTGGTTGCATAATCACCTCAAGCCGATCAACTCCACAGGAGGTAGTACGTATGCAGACAACCAGTAACTCAGAAATGCTGAGATACATGGTGGAGCTAGAGAATTTCTCACCAGGTCTGTTTATATTTCTCATAACTCACATTTAGTACCATTGAAGACCGGCCGCTCTCCTCACACGAAGCGGCCGCCTTCGTTTCTACGGTCGCGTTTCTTTCATCAGCTTTTTAATCTCAACATCATTCAGGATTTTTCGTTCAACGCGAAGTTGCGTGAGCTCCCCGTTGAAGAAACCGCCCATTCCGTTATCTTCGGCCCCCAGACTGCTGCAAATGGAATCAGTGTCCGATGTTTGCGGTGTATTGAATAAGTAAGTTTCAGCAACCAGTGGCACTACCTCGCCGTTTACAAAGAACTGCATTTTTTTGGCTGCATAATTGATTGTAAGGACAACGTGCTGCCACTCTCCCACTTTTATCACGTCGGGTTTTGTGGTGATATGACTTCTTTCCTCATGGTCTTCTGCTCTCGCAGAAGAAATGAGTTCACCGTTTGTAGAAAAAAACATGCTCGCACGTGACTTCCAGGCCTCATGTTTTCCTCCTACCGAGAGACTCACCAGATGCTGATTACTATCAGATAAATCCGAGGGCTTTATCCATATCGCTAATGTCGCTTCACTCGTATTACGCAGGAGCTTGTTTGCACCCAGCTCATAGAAGGTGCGCTTTTTAATCGTGGTTCCGTCCATGACCTTGGGCACTTTGTGTGAATGTGAGCAGCTTATGACGATCAGAAGAAGAATTAATGTTTTCATGGCAATAACCTACTGCCTAAGAGCACATAATGCGTATTGTAAAGTTTGGGCCCACGATGAAATTATGATAGCGTTCCGGTATGCAGAAGAAACTAGTCCCCGATTACATTGAGAAGCTAGAAGTCTACCAGTCGGGGAAACCCATCGAGGAGCTCGCGCGGGAGAAGAATCTCACGAAGATTACGAAGCTCGCAAGTAATGAAAATCCTCTCGGCCCATCCCCTTTCGCGATCCGTGAAATGACCAATGCCCTTTGGGATGTTCATCGTTATCCCGATATGTTCGCGCATCAACTAAAGTCAGCACTCTGTGAACTTTATAAACTCAAGCCTCAGAATATTATTCTTGGAAATGGCTCGGAAGGAATCATAGGATATATCGTACGTGCGTTTCTTCAACCAGACGAAGAAGTCGTGACGAGCGAAAATACTTTTATCGGTTTTCTCATCCTCGCTAGATCTGTCGGAGCAAAACTGATTCAGGTTCCACGCCGTGCTGATTACAAGTATGACGTCGAAGCGATGGCAAAAAAGATCACTGACAATACTAAGATCGTTTACATCGCTAATCCTGATAATCCGACTGGCACTTATATCACGAAGGAAGAATTCGATTTCCTGATGAAGCATGTGCCAGCACACACAATTGTTATTCTCGATGAAGCATATTTCGAATTCGCCCAGTCGACCTGGGATTATCCGGATTCGATGAATTATCGTTACGATAATGTGATTACTCTTCGAACTTTCTCAAAGGCCTATGGTCTTTCTGGAATCCGTTGTGGCTATGGTTTTGGCCATGATTACCTCATCGGAAATCTACATAAGGTGAAACTTCCCTTTGAGCCCGGACTCATTGCCCAGAAAGGCGCATACGGAGCTCTGAAAGATTATCCCCATCTGGTGCGCACGATTGAAAATAATAAAGAGCGCTACGAAGAGCTTTTTAATTATCTCAAGATGGAAGGCTTCAGCCCGATTCCTTCCGTGACAAATTTTGTGACATTCAAAACCGGATCCGAAGAAGCAAGTATGTTCCTTTATAACGAACTTTTGAATCACGGAGTGATCGTTCGCCCTTTGAGTGCGAACCTCATGCCGGATCATGTTCGCATTTCGATCGGTACCAAGGATGAAATGGATCATTTCTACTCGGCCATGGAAGAAGTTGTTCCAAGATACAATGCTAAGTTCAGGAGACCTTCATGAAAGTCTGCACCTATAAGCGCTCTACTCCTTTTGGTGAGATGAAGCGCCTGGGGGTTTTCGTCGATGAGAAGACTTTGGTGGATGTAAATCTTCTCTGGCAAACGGAGTTCACCAAAAAAGGATTTTATAGTCCTGAGAATCGCGCGCAAATGTTTGCGCCAACATCACTTGCTCAGTTTCTACGCCTTCATCAGGATGCGGCTATTCCGATGCTCCAGGAAACTCTCGAGGTATATAAGAAACTTTCCAAAGAAGGAATTACCAGCATTGCTTTCCATCTTGATGATGTGAAGGACATGAAATATTCCGCTCCACTGGATGAGATCGCGATGTATCGTGATTTCTTTGCTCATGAAAAACATGTGAAGAAAGGCTTTGAGAAAAGAAACGAACCGGTTCCACCAGCGTGGTATGAAATTCCAGCTTACTATAAGGGTGGAAATACCGGCTTCATTGGTCACGATGAAATCATTCCATGGCCGTACTATTCCCAGCAGATCGATTACGAGCTTGAGCTTGGAGTAGTTATTGGTCGCGACGGAAAAAACGTGAAGGGAAAAGATATCAAGAAGCACATCTTTGGGTTCACGATCCTCAATGATATTTCAGCCCGCGATATCCAGAAGAAAGAGATGTCTATTCGTCTTGGACCGGCGAAGGGCAAAGACTGGTGCTCAGTCATGGGCCCGGTAATTGTGACCTTTGACGAATTTAATTACGAAGAACCGAATCTCAAAATGACGGCTTCGGTAAATGGCGAAGAATGGTCAAGTGGGCAATCCGGAGATTCTCATTACTCATGGGGCGAGATGATCGAGCACATGGGAATGGAAGAATGGATTCGCGCAACTGACTTTATCGGATCAGGGACTGTTGGAACGGGTTGTGGTCTGGAGCTCGATAAGTGGATTAAGCCAGGAGATCTGCTCGAGCTCTCTATCGAGAGAATCGGCAAACTCAAAAATATTGTTGGCACTCCTAATAAGAAGGTTTGATATGGCAGAGAATTTCAAGGCATCCGGAATTTACACCAAGCAGGCCCACGTAAAAATTCCTGAGGGAACTTACGAAGAAGAGCATGGCCGGAAAGGCTTCTTTGGCCGCGTGTCTCATCTTTATCGAACCCATATGCCGACTGCCTGGTCGAATATCGAAGGAGAACTGAAGCCCAGAAATCTCCCGCCACTTTTTGATCACAAGAATTTCGAAAACCGTTTTGTAAAATTACTCTTCAATAATGATGTGGAAGTATTTCTTGGAACTCGCACCAAGCCGTTTGAAACTTTCTATCGTAATGCCGATCACGACGAGATGTTCTTCATCCACGAAGGTGAAGGGAAGATGGAAACAACCTACGGTCACATTCCTTTCACTAAAGGCGATTACCTCATAATCCCACGAGGCACGACTTATAAGACGTATTTCACCAAGCCACTCAAAGTCCTGAAGGTCGAATCAAAATCTGAATTCGAAGAACCATCTCGCGGGATTCTGGGACCTAATGCGCTTTATGATCAGACGGCTAAGTTTGTGCCGGAAGCAGCTCTCGGAACTGAGCAGGCGAAAGAATTTAAGATCGATATCCGGTATCGCGGAGAGATCACTCAAATGACTTATACTTTTAATCCGCTCGATGCAGTCGGCTGGAAAGGATCACTTTATGCGTGGAAACTTTCGATCTACGACTACTGTCCGATTAATTCCCACCGCTATCATATCCCCCCATCGGGGCACACGACCTTTGTCGCCCAGAACTTTGTCATCTGCTCATTTGTGGCACGCCCACTCGAGCATAGTTCTGAAGGTGTTTTAAAAGTTCCATTTTTCCACAGTAATATCGATTACGATGAAATCCTTTTCTATCACCAGGGGAATTTCTTCTCCCGGGACAATATCGATGCCGGTGCCATCACCTATCATCCGCAGGGAATTCACCACGGACCTCATCCAAAGGCCTTCGCTAACGCGAATAAGAATGAATTTACGGATGAGTTTGCAGTGATGATTGATGCGCGTAATCCGCTTGAAATGTCGGAAGAATTTAAGCGACTCGAGAATAAAGACTACTGGAAAAGCTGGATGACTAAGTAATCCGAGTATCATTGTCCGGATTCTCTTTCCCTCTTCCAGAAATTCTAAAGCGTGCGAGAATAAGTCATTCACTTATTACAAGGATGACTATGAAAATGTTTATGCTCCCGCTTCTTGCGATGTTTGTTGTTCCTGCCTTCGCAGCTAACATCGAACTGGATAACCTCTCACAAAAAGACGTTGATAATGTATCAACTGAATTTGCTGGGAACTTTTCTCACACTGCAGTTGCTGCTCCAGAAACGGATGGCATGTGGGGAGTAGAATTTGGTATTATTGCCGGCACGACTGGTTCCCCGAAACTTAAAAAAGTTATTGATGGAGCTGGTGGACAAGGAAAAGATTTCAAGACTCTTTATCACGCAGGTTTAGCGGCACGTGCTCACTTCCCTGGGGATATCTTCATTGAAGGATCAATGCTTCCGGAAAGAGAAATCAGTGACGTAACTGTTGCTTCTCGTTCATTAGGTCTCGGTTGGAACGCTGGTGCCTTTTTCGGCCTTCCACTCGATCTGGCTATCGGTGCACAGAGATCAAGTCATGACATCGAGTTTAAGCAAATCATTCAGAACGCTTCTACTGGTAACGTTCCAGTTAACTCCAAAATCTCACTTGATGGCTCTACAAATGTTTATTGGGTGGGCGCAAGTAAGACCCTTCTCTTCATTACTCCATACGTGAAAGTCGGTATGGCGAGCCAGGAATCTGATCTTAAAGTAAATGGTCAGGGATCGATCTTTAACTCTGCTTTTACCAGCAGTCAGAAAGCTAAAGGTGAAAACGACGGTAGTTACTTCGTAGCAGGTGCTAACCTTCAGCTCGCTTTCTTCAAGCTTGGCTTTGAATGGGGACAAACCATGGGTGTGAAGCGCGCTTCAGGTAAAATTTCTTTAGATTTCTAATCACTTAGAACCGGGAATTGACCCCGGTTCTTTTTTGCCTTACAATAAACCAAATGGTTAATTAACTACTGGGTTTAATATGCAGGACCATCTCAGTTCCATATTCTCTGCCCTCTCTGATCCTACCCGGAGAGCGATGCTCGCTCATCTCTCGCGAGGTGAGGCGAATGTTTCTGAACTAGCAAAACCGTTCCTGGAAAAGATGAGCCTTCCAGCTGTTACAAAACATTTAAAAGTTCTCGAATCCGCTGGTCTCATCACCAAGACCCGCGATGCTCAGTACCGCTCGTGTAAGCTCAATAGCGAGCCACTCCGCGAGGCCAATGACTGGATCGAAGAATTCAAAGCAATGTGGGAAGAAAGCTTTGATCGACTGGATGAATACTTAAAAGAAATTCAAAGTCCCAAGAAATCTAAAGGAAAGAAATATGGCAAAAGAAAGTGAATTCTCTATCACGCGTGTTTACGATGCTCCGGTAAAACTCGTCTGGGAAGCATGGACTGATCCGAAGAAGGCAGCAAAATGGTGGGGGCCTAGAGGATTTACCATTACAACTCACAGTAAGGATCTCCGTCCTGGTGGAATCTGGCACTATACAATGCACGGACCGGATGGAACTGACTGGCCGAATAAGACTCTTTATCACGAAGTCATCCCGATGAAGAAACTCGTTTATGATCACGGTGGAAATGATGAGCAGGCACCATTATTCAAAGTGACAGTGACCTTCGATGAAGTGAAGGGAAAGACGGTGATGGCGATGATCATGGATTTCGGATCTCCGGAAAAAGCCCGTGAGATGATCAAATTCATCAAGCAGGCAGGCGGAAATGCGACATGGGATCGTCTGGGTGAATATCTCGGCGACGAAGCAGGAAAAAATAAATTCATCATTAATCGCTCATTCGAAGCTCCAATTGCGACCATCTATAAGATGTGGACTGATCCGAAACATCTTGCGAAGTGGTTCTCCCCTAGAGGTCTGACGATGGAGTGTTCACGAGCTGACGTGAAAGTTGGTGGTGCTGTTGTCTTTAAGATGACCGATGGTAAAAACATGACGATGTACGGTCGCTTTCAATACCGCGATCTCGTACCAGAAAAAAGAATTATGTATGTGCAGGAGTTTCTCGATAATAAGGGGAATCTTTCCCGTCATCCTATGCTTCAGATTTTTCCTTCAGCAATGATGGTGACAATTGATCTTAGTGAAGAAGGTCCTTCTCAGACTCGAGTGACAGTCTCCATGGAACCAACTGGTGCGTTCAACAAGGAAGAGGCAGAAGCTTTCACTGGACAGAGAGGCAACATGACGATGGGCTGGACTGGGTCATTCGACAAACTCGAAGAACTTTTAGATTAATTATTTAGCGGGGATCTTCAGTATCCCCGCTTCCCATTTCATCTTCTGCCAAAGCTCAGGTACGACAAACTTCATTAACGGATAAGTTTTTGACATTTCTTCTTCAACCTTTTTCAGGTTGATATTCGGAAGATAGCGGGTCTTATCAAAATCAAATGCTACCAGAAAATTATCAAAGTGATTGGCGACGAGATACGATGGCCTAAGTGATTTCACATATCCATTCACCAGTGACTCGGTATCATTTTTCGTCACACCCTGAACGAGAATATCAATTGAAGTGATATCCGGACGATATTTATTCAGATCCTGATCATCATCATGAGTATTATGAAAGAGTATGACTCCATCCGGGTGCTCAATGAGATATATCCAGGTCCTGCCAGCTTTGTAGTCCCAAAAATTAAAATTAAAATCCTTCGGAATGTTTCCTGGTACGAAATCAATACTACCGAGGAGTGGAGCATGGTCTCTCTGATAAGCGGTGATCTTAAACTTCCCGACCTGGAATGATTTATTTACTTCGAGTGGTCTGGTAAGAATTTTGGGTTCTGCTTTTTTAGCGATGATCTCAAAATTTTGGTCAGTGTAAAAAACCGCATTCGTTCTGGTCGCGACATAGGGAGCATCAATAATGTGATCAAAATGCGAGTGAGTAACCAGGACAGCATCAAGCTTATTCACGTTCATTCTCTTAAGCACTCGATTCACGATTTCCTGATCGGACTTAAAACTCGCCATTCCCAGCCAGTGAAAGAAACCGGGTCTAGTCCAGGCCGGATCAAAGAGGACTTTGGTCTCGCCATCATCAATGAGAAACGAGGCCACACCGAGCCAACGAAGCTCAATGGCCGCTAAGGCACGGGAAAAGGGTAAGAGAAGAACGAGGATTAAAAATAGGTTTTTCAACATCATGGGATCTCTTATAAGCTAGCTTTATGAAAACATACCAGACAAACGGTGCTTTCGCCGACAATTATAAATTCCTCATTGGCTCGATCATCCCCCGTCCGATTGCGGTGATCTCCACGAGGAATGTCGACGGTTCAAATAACTTAGCACCATTTTCATTCTTTACTGCGATCTCGGCCCAGCCCATGATCATTGCTTTTTGTCCTATGATCAGAAGTTCAGACGGGCAGTTCAAGGATACGGTGAAGAACATCCTTCGCGAGCGCGAGTTCGTTCTGAACTTCTGCACCGAAAATAACTACGAGAAAATCAATCTTGCGAGTACCGAACTTCCTTATGGCGAAGATGAATTTTCATTCGCGGGTCTTACTCCCATGGATTCGGAATTGGTGAAAGCAAAACGCTTGAAAGAGTCACCGGTTCACTTTGAGTGTGTGTTTCGGGATATGCTTTGTTACGGAAAGAATCCCGGTTCAGGCTCTCTCATTACCGGTGAAGTGAAACTCATTCATATTGATGAAGCTGTCATGAAGGATGGAAAGATCGATACCGGACTCATGAAGGCCGTTGGTCGTGGCGCTGGAAATGATTGGTTCAAGACAGACAGTCGTTTTCAAATGGAAAGACTGACCAAAGCTCAGATTCAGAAATAATTATTCGCAAACTACATCTGATAAGGGGATTGATCTGTCTTGTAGAGTCAGGATCATCTTCGCCTTCGTAGTCTCTCCACGAGCAAGATGGACTTCAAGAGCTGGATTGGAGAGCAGATGATATTCATTTGGATCATTGATCGTTTTAAAATCACTCGAAGAAGTCTTAACTACCGCTGCAACATTGTAACTCAGGATATCTGCTTCGAGAATTTGTGAGACAAGTGGAGAATCCACATCACCACAAATAAGAGTCATGCTTGAAGAGTCTGCAGATTTGAGCACCATTACCTGGCACGAAATATCAGCGAGCTTTCCAGTGCAGCGATTGCTGACCTGAGCGGTACTGACAGAAGCGAGGGCCAGCTGGCAATTACCAGATTTCCCCATCAGCTTTTTTACTTCCTGTGTCTGGCACAGACCCGTGTGCTCGTCGGAAAAATCCGCGAAAGCAGAGAACGAGAAAAGAAGAGAAATGGCGATTATGGTTTTCATGGAAGGCGAATATATACCCTCCCGTTTCCGGGAGGGTAAGTTGTGAAAATTTTACTGGGCCTGATCCTGAATCCGTCCCATGTGGTCATTATCATGTTCAAGTGGCGGCGGTTGAGGAACGCTCGAAAGCTCGCCTCGTCCAAGCCCTACACCCCGGGTGGCCCGGCACATGATATTGAGTGGAATTTTTGGAGTCCGGTCGGCCTTAAAGAGGCCATTAGTCTCCTGGAAGGTATCGGTCAGCTGGGTATAACAGAACCCG
This sequence comes from Bacteriovoracaceae bacterium, assembly GCA_046595005.1. Taxonomy (GTDB): domain Bacteria; phylum Bdellovibrionota; class Bacteriovoracia; order Bacteriovoracales; family Bacteriovoracaceae; genus Peredibacter. The sequence continues at coordinate 28,394 of JBKJPL010000023.1, forward strand.
CAGAAAAGCTCGATTCGGTGGATAGCATTCATGAGTTCTTCATAGCGACGGCGGAATTCCCCAGCTGAGTTAGCTTCAGAATATCCCCACGCTTTTTTAATTTCGTCACTCGGTTCAACAAACTTGATACCACCAAACTCAGTAAGCATCACCGGCTGTTCTTTAGCAGTGTACGAATCGACTGTGATCACGCGGCCAGCGGGACGATATCTTTTGAAGACATCATCCGGGTTATTACTGAAAGTGTATTTTTTGAGAATGCGCTCGGGTTGATCATCATAATCATGAATTCCGATGATATCAGTGGCAATCGCTTCCCAGCCATCGTTACCAATACAAGGGCGAGTGGAATCGAGAGTCTTGGTGAAATGATAAAGTGCTTGAACGCAACTCTGGTGCGCGACTTTATCGGCCAGATCAGGAACACCCCACGATTCATTGAACGGAACCCAGACAACAATACAAGGATGGTTAATATCCCTTTCAAGAACTTCCATCCATTCACGAGTGATTCTTTCAACAGAGTCTTTCGTAAACCGGTAAGCACTCGGCATTTCACCCCAGACGAGAAGACCCATTTTATCTGCCCAATATAGGAAATCCGGATCTTCAACTTTCTGGTGTTTTCTTACTCCGTTAAAACCTGCTGCTTTAGTAAGAGTAATATCTTTAATAATCGCTGCTTCATCCGGCGGAGTCATAAATGTTTCCGGCCAATAGCCCTGATCGAGAACAAGTCTCATATAATAAGGGCGACCGTTGAGCATAAAGCGGTCACGATTGAAAGCAACGGATCTGAGAGCAGTGTAGGAATGAACGCTATCAATAAGCGTGTCTTCGCACCAGAGCTCGACATCAAGATCTAAGAGAGTGGGTTTTTCCGGACTCCACAAAAGCTCATTTCGGAAGTCGTCAATTCCTGGATCTGACATGGCAATACGACGATGAACTTCATTGTGAATAACTTTGTACCTGTCATCTGCGAGAAGCTTATCTCCGTTTCTGAGTTTCACTCTGAGCTCCAGACCTTTAGGACAAGGACCAGCAACCCATGCTTCTACACCGATTTCCCAGCGTTCTAAGAGTGGTGAACAGTGAAGTTTATTAATATATGTCTGAGGAACTTCTTCAATCCACACTGTCTGCCAGATACCAGTTGTTCGAGGATACCAGATACTGTGCGGCTCTTTCTGCCAATCCTGCTTACCACGAGGCTTAGCAAGATCATGCGGATCATCGTCAGCACAAACTGTGATGACGTTTGTTCCATGATCATTCAGTTCGTTGGTGATATCAAAACAGAAAGGAGTAAATCCTCCTTCATGTGATCCAAGTAGGAGTCCATTCATCCAGACTCTTGCTTCGTAATCGACAGCACCAAAGTGAAGGATGTAACGCATGTTTTTTTTGGTGAAAGTAAACGTGCGTTGATACCATACACGTGGATGGAAATTTTGATCACCTATCCCACTCGCCGGAGTTTCCGGGGCGAAGGGAACGCGGATTTTGTGAGTCCATTTCTCAATCTGAGATGGTTTATTAAATGACAGGGCATCATCAAACGCGAAGTCCCAATCACCATTCAATGATTTCCATTTATCGCGCCTGAATATTTTCCTCGGGTGATTTGCCCCATCACCGTCCATAAATTCCTCTGCTGCCATCCGCTCACCCCTTGAATATCAGCGCTCACTATAGAGTGTTCTGAGTTAATTCAAAAGCTGTGCCCCGACATTCTAAGGAATAGTTGATTGGCATTCTTTTAGCATGAACGGCCACACTCAAAAGGCATCTCTATGCCTTATTAAGATTTCATAAACAAGCTGGAGACTCTCTCATGAACACACACTGCGAAACGTCGGATCTGTTAGTCTTCTCTCATCTGCGTTGGGATTTTGTATTTCAGCGCCCCCAGCATTTATTATCCCGTCACGCAAAACATCGCCGTGTGTTTTATTTTGAAGAGCCAGTCTTTGGTATGACAGATATGCCACGTCTCCACTTAAGAGAAACAACTGAGGCGGTACAGGTTGCTGTTCCTTATCTTCCTTCAACTATTAAAGCTGAAGATGTTGAATCAGCTCTTCGTGATCTCGTTGATGAACTTATCTTTGAAGAAGACCTTTCTACATATGCTGTCTGGTACTACACTCCGATGGCACTTCCCTTCACAAGACATCTCGAACCAGTGAGTGTGATCTTCGATAAGATGGATGAGCTTTCTCTCTTTAAAGGTGCTCCACAGTCACTCATTGATATGGAGAGCGAACTTTTGAAGAAAGCAGATCTCGTCTTCACCGGCGGTCACTCTATCTATGAAGCGAGCAAGCACGCTCACCACAATATTCATCCTTTCCCTAGTTCAATTGATTATGAACACTTCTCGCAGGGTCGCCAGGAACTCGTTGAACCTGATGACCAGGTGAATATTTCTCATCCACGTCTTGGTTTTTATGGCGTTATCGATGAACGATTTAATATTGATCTTCTTCGCGATATGGCGACACTTCGCCCGGACTATCAGTTTGTGATCGTGGGACCAGTTGTAAAAATCGATCCGGAAACTTTGCCAAAAGCTTCGAACATCCATTATCTCGGCAGAAAAGATTATCACGCTCTTCCGCTTTATCTTGCGGGTTGGGATTGTGCGATCATGCCGTTTGCACTTAATGATTCGACGAGATTTATTTCTCCGACGAAAACTCCGGAATTTCTGGCAGCAGGTAAGCCGGTTGTATCAAGTGCGATTGCAGATGTAGTAAATCCTTACGGCACAAGTAATCTCGTTCATATCGCTGATACAGCAGAAGAATTTGTTAAGTGCTGTGAGCTTGCGATGAATGAAAGAAAAGAAATGGATGGATGGATTGACCGTGTGGATTCTTTCCTGTCAGGAAATTCCTGGGAGGAAACATTCTTCCGCATGGCAACTCTTGAAAAAGCACTTCCCAAGAGAAGACGTGAATCACACGTCGAACGTTCGATGCCAACAATGATATCCGCTGGTGGAGCTATCTAGTGCAACCACTAGAGATGTGGGCAGGCCTGGAGTGCACGCTCAATCGCGTGCACGACAGATTTGTCGACCAGTCTGTGAAAAACGGGCACTACGAACGACTGGAAGATCTTCAGTTATTTTCAGAACTAGGAGTGAAAAAGCTCCGTTACCCTTGCCTTTGGGAAAAAGTAGCGCCCGATGATCTCGATCATTTTGATTGGACCTTTCTTGATGAGCGCTTAGGCGAAATCAAAAGATTAGGGATCTCTCCTATTGCTGGTTTCCTCCACCACGGGAGTGGCCCTCGCTACACGAGTCTCATCGACCCTGCTTTTCCCGAAAAGCTAGCTCGCTACGCACGTGCATTTGCCGAACGTTATCCGTGGATTGAGGAATACACGCCGGTAAATGAAATTAACACCACTGCGAGATTCAGCTGTTTGTACGGACATTGGTTTCCGCATGATAAATCGGATTCCTCATATCTCCGTGCACTCTACAATCAGGTTAAAGGTACTATCCTCGCAATGAAGGCCATTCGGGAGATTAATCCGAACGCCCGTCTCATCCAAACTGACGATCTAGGACGTGCTCAAGGAACAGGGCCCCTGAAGTATCAGGTAGATTTTGAGAACGAGAGACGTTGGCTTGGATGGGACTTTCTTTGCGGAAAAGTCGACGAAAGTCATCCCATCTTCTGGTATGTGAAAAGACACAGCGACCTTTCACATGCTGATCTCCGCTGGGTAATTGACAACAAATGCCAACCGGATGTGATTGGTGTGAATCACTATCATCTGTCGAACAGATTCCTCGATCATCGTTTGGATCTGTATCCGGAAAGTTTCCATGGAGGAAATGGAGTTGATCGCTACGCTGACATTGGTGCGGTTGATACCGGACAGGCAAGTCCGCCAACACCTCATACTCTTCTTCTCGAAGCGTGGAACCGTTACGGAATTCCTCTTGCTGTGACAGAAGTACACACGATGGGGAATCGTGACTCACAAATGCGCTGGCTTTACGAGATGTGGAGACAATCTAAGAAGGCGAGATTCTATGGCGCCAATGTGATTTCAATCACAGCATGGAGTCTCCTCGGTACTTACGATTGGCACAATCTGTGCACATCATGCGAAGGAAATTATGAGCCAGGTGTTTTTGATCTCCGTTCGCCGGATAAGAAGCCACGTCATACTGGGTTATCAAAATTAATTAAAGAGCTCTCAAGCCGGGGCGATTCAGACCACCCGATTCTGAAAAGACCAGGCTGGTGGAGAACTTCTAGAAGGATCTTGTGGGCGCCAATGGAAGGCGCACAAACTCGATTCCGTCCACGGAGAAAAATACGTCCAGTGATTATCACCGGAGCGACCGGAACTCTAGGGCAGGCGTTCGCGCGAATCTGCGGGATGAGAGATATTCCTTATCGTCTGATGAGTCGTAGTGAGATGGATATTTCTGATATTTCTCAAGTAAGAGAAGTTGTTAATAAGTACCAGCCCTGGGCCGTGATAAATACTGCGGGATACGTACGTGTGGATGAAGCCGAAGGAGATTCGGAAAGATGTAATCGCGAGAATGTCGACGGACCATTTAATCTCGCCGCTGTCTGCGCTGAGATGGGAATGCCAGTCGTGCATTTTTCTTCTGATCTCGTCTTCGATGGGAATCACGGTGAAGCATATACCGAAAGCCACCGTACGAGTCCGATAAACGTCTATGGAAAATCCAAATCTGACTCCGAAGAAAGAGTGATGATCGTTAACCCACGAGCACTCATTGTCAGGACAAGTTCTTTCTTCGGTCCATGGGACGAACACAATTTTGTTACTCAGACTCTGAGACATCTTTTGAAGAAAAATACAGTTACCGCTTCGAGCGACACTCTTATTTCTCCAACGTATGTTCCGGATCTTGTAAACGCGTCTCTTGATCTCTTAATTGATGGTGAAAGAGGAATCGTTCACCTGACTAATCAGACGCAGGTGACATGGCAGGAATTTGCTCAGAAAGCAGTTGCCTGTTCCAACCTCGTAATGGAGCCGTCATTTATTATCGGCAAGACCACAGAAGAGCTCAATCTTCGGGCTGCTCGCCCAAAAAACTCCGTTCTTTCTTCAGAGAGGTACACCATGCTTCCTTCTCTGGAGAATGCTCTCGCCAGATATTTTAACCAGCTCGAAGTCCACATTGACCAACAGGAGATTTCTTGATGAAGGCACACATTGGTATCGCAGGTGCAGGCTTTGCCGGCGCAGTTCTTGCCCGTGAGCTTGTGGAAAGCGGAAAATTCAAAGTGACTGTCTTTGACGATCGTCCGCACGTGGCCGGAAACTGTCACACCGAAAGAGATGAAGAAACCGGAGTTATGGTTCACAAATATGGTCCGCACATTTTTAACACCAGCCGTGAAGACGTGTGGGAATATGTGAATAGATGGGGCAAATTTGAACCATTCGTAAACCGCGTGAAGGCCCATACTGCCAAAGGAGTATTCTCTCTTCCTATTAATCTACTGACGATTAATCAATTCTTTGAAAAGAAAATGGGACCTGCTGAGGCGCGCGATTTCGTTGGCGGACTTGCCGATGATTCCATCAAGGAACCGAAGAGTTTCGAAGAACAGGCGATGAAATTTCTGGGGAAAGATTTCTACATGAACTTTTTCTATGGATACACGAAGAAGCAGTGGGGAGTTGAACCTTCAAAACTTCCGGCATCGATCTTAAAGCGTCTTCCTGTCCGCTTTAACTATGATGACAATTACTATAACCAGAAATATCAGGGGATCCCTGTCTCAGGATACACTGAGATCGTGAAGAGAATTCTTGATCATCACGATATCGATGTTCGTCTTGGCACAAAACTTGAACCAGAAAGGAAAAGGGATTTTGACCACGTCTTTTGGAGTGGGCCCATGGATGGGTTTTATAAATTTCAGCTTGGCCGCTTGGGCTATCGCACGCTGAAGTTTGAACGCTTTGTCGAAAACGGTGATCATCAGGGAAATCCTGTTATCAATTACTGCGAAGAAAAAGTTCCCTTCACCAGAATTGCCGAGCACAAACATTTCACTCCGTGGGAAACCCACGAGAAGACAGTTTGCTTCAAGGAATATTCGGCCCTTTGTGGGGAGAAGGATACGCCTTACTATCCACTGAGAATGAATGACGACAAAGATCTGCTTGAGCGCTATGTGAAAATGGCTGAGCAGGAATCAAACGTTACATTTATCGGGCGCCTCGGGACTTATCGCTATCTTGATATGCATGTTGTGATCGGCGAATCCCTTGATCTGGCACAGACTTGTCTCAAGAATGATGTCACCAAGTGGCCGAAGTTCAGCGCTCATCCACTAGCATAGCAAAGGATTAAAACGATGAAAGTTCTTGTTACCGGCGGTGCCGGCTATATCGGAAGTCATGCAGTGAGGGAATTACTGGATGCAGGTCACAATGTCGTGGTTCTGGATAATCTTTCAAAAGGGCATGAGGAAGCTATTGATGAGCGTGCAGCTTTCATACGCGCCTCTACTCAGGATATCGATCTCGTAGTGAATAAATTGAAGCTTCATGAAATTGAAGCAGTCATGCACTTTGCGGCCGACATAGAAGTTGGCGAAAGTGTGACTGACCCATATAAGTACTATCAGAACAACTTCGCAAACTCACTTTTTCTTCTCGAAGCACTTCAGATTTGTGGAATAAAGAAATTTGTTTTCTCATCAACTGCAGCTGTTTATGGAGATCCGGAAAGAACACCTATCCAGGAAAGTGATTTGAGAAATCCGATCAATCCTTACGGACGCTCGAAGATGATGATGGAGATGGTTCTCGAAGATGCCTGCAAAGCTTATGGCATTGGTTACACCATTCTCAGATATTTCAACGTGGCCGGCGCTTCTCCGGATGCAAAAATCGGTGAAGACCATACACCAGAGAGTCATCTTATCCCAAGAATCCTGACTGCTGCCCGTGAAGGGACGTCCGTCAAAATTTTTGGATCTGATTATGAAACCAAAGACGGAACCTGTATCCGTGATTACGTTCACGTCGTGGATCTCGTCCGCGCTCATGTGCTGGCACTGGAAAAGATTGTTCACGGAAAGGGCAATGTCTATAATCTCGGTTCAGAAAATGGATTCTCAGTCAGAGAAGTCATCGCCTCTTGTGAGCGTGTAACAGGTAGAAGAATTGTCGTCGAAGAATCGCAGAGACGTGCAGGTGATCCCGCCACTTTGGTAGCGAGCTCACGAAAAATTAAAGAAGAACTAGGTTGGGAAAGAAAGTATCCTGACATGGATACTATCGTTGCCCATGCCTGGAACTGGCACTCAAGTCATCCTGATGGCTATATTCAGGAATCTGAAAAATCCCATTTTATACTTATGGAAATGGCCTCTGAAGAGTACCGAATGGCCGAGACCTATCGCTATTTGGGAGAATAACTCTATTGCCCCGCTTTTAGCGCGGGGCACGCTTTCCTTTCCTGTGGTCAAATCTGTCCCCCGCTCTTAGAATTTTTAAATCAATTCTTAGGAGCGTTATGGGATTACTTCTCAAGCAAATTTTTGCCTTCATCAAGCTTTTAAATTCGGACACGGGCACTATCTCGCTGGCCGCAGGAATGACCTGCGGATTCATTCTGGGTATGACTCCGGTTCTTTCACTACACAGCCTCATCATATTTCTCATCCTGTTCTTTTTCAGGATTCAGATCGGTGCAGCTCTCCTCGCGGCCTTCTTCTTTAAGTTTGTCGCTTTCCTTCTCGATCCCCTCTTTGATGTTGTGGGAAGAAAAGTTCTAGAAATGGGATCGCTTGAACCGTTTTTTACGAAGCTCTACAACATGCCACTCATTCCATTCACGAGATTCAACAACTCAATTGTGATGGGATCAGCAGTCATTACCTTTGCGCTCTCGCCGATAGTCTTCATCATCAGTCAGCGTCTCATCATCAAGTACCGTGAGACGGTCCTCGCCCGCTTCAAGACAACGAAATTCTGGAAAGCGGTCGAAGCGACGAAGTTCTATCAGTGGTACTACAAATACGAACAATATAAGTGGAATTAAGCGGGGAACCTATGGCCGATATAACAGAACCAAAAAAGAAAAAAGCAAAAGGTCCGATCCGCTACGAGGCGATCATTCCTGTGCTTATTATTTCTCTTCTTACGTTTATCTACTTCAGCTTTTTCTTTGATAATCATGTGAAAAAGATTGTGGAATATGTAGGGACTCAGGCCAATGGCGCTGAAGTGAATGTCGATGGCATTCGCATCAGCTTCCTGCGCGGAACTTTTGATATGGATACCCTCCAGGTCACGGACGCTGAAAGACCTTCACATAACTCACTTCAGATCGGTAATGTGCACTTCGGCTTTCTCTGGGATGCTCTCCTCAGAGCAAAGTTTGTGGTTGAGGAATCAAGCATTAACAACATCCAGCTCATGAGTAAGAGAAGCTCTCCTGGTTATGTTCTTCCTCCTTCACCGGCGAAACCTTCAAAGATGGAAGCGCTGCAGGCCCAGGTAATCAATCAGGTGAAAAATAAGTACGGCGGAAATGTTCTCGGAAATATCATGGCTCTTCTTGAGGGCGGAGATCCGAAAGAACAGCTTGAGAAAATCCGTGGAGAACTAAAGTCAGAGGCGCGAATCAAGGCCATGGCCGCTGACGTGAATACGAAAAAAGAATTCTGGGACGGAAAAGTTAAAGAGCTATCAGATACGAGTAAGCTCAAGTCTGTTGAAACTCAGCTTGCAGCAGTTCGTGGCGAAAAGAACTTCCTGAAGCAAGCTGAAGGAGTGAAGAAACTCACTGATCTCCTGAAAGATGTTCAGAAGCAGTATAAGGAAATCGAAAAATCCTCCAAGCAGCTTCAGACCGAAGTAAAGGCTCTCTCTAATTATCCTAAGGAAGTTGAGATGCTTGTGAAGGAAGATGTGGCTTCTCTCAAAGACCGCTTCCAGATCCCGAAGATTGATTTCAAAGACATGGCGATGCATCTCTTCGCCGGAGAATTCGCTGAAAAAATCGCGAAGGCCCGTAAGTACCAGGCACTCGCGAAAGAATATCTCCCTGAGAAAAAAGAAAAAGAAGAAATCATTCCTCCAAAAAGAAGTGAAGGTAAGAGTTATCAGTTCCCAGTCACCACCGGTTACCCGCTCTTCTGGCTGAAGAAAGCTGCCATCAGCTCAAAGGGTACTGCTGATTCTTACTCTGGAGATGTTTCTGGTGTTCTCACGAATGTCACAACTCATCCAAGACAGATTATGAAACCAGTCGTCCTCGATGTTCAGGGTAACTTCCCGGCCTCTAAAATCATGGGTGTGAAAGCGGTTCTAACCGCAGACTTCACCCGTGATATCGGACGTCAGTCAGCTCTGGTTCAGGTGAATTCTTTCGGAGTTCCTGAGAAAATGTTTGTGAATGATGAGAAGATGAAATTCGGATTCCTGAATGCCGTGGGCTCAAGCACAATCAGCGCCACGCTTGAAGGTGAGAAAGTGGATATGAGCTGGGTCAGTGCTCTCTCCCAGCCGAAGTTCCTCATCGAAACAAAGAATAAGCTCGCTCACGAGATTCTGACGGATGTGGTAAATAATATTTCTGTGATTAATCTCAACGGGACTGCGACCGGAACATTCGCCAATCTCAATATGGATATTAAATCCAATCTCGGGACAGAACTCTCTCAGGGTTTTACCCGGGTGATTGGTGCTAAAATTACCGAAGCTCAGGCAAAACTCACAGCGATGGTGGATGAAAAAATTAACCAGCCAAAAAATGAGCTTATGAGTGCCATTAATGGCAATAATAAGAATCTCTCTTCGCTCGGAAATCTTGAAGATCTTTATAAGAAAAATGAGGACCGGATCAAAGTGGAAATTGCCAAGCTTAAAACTGGTGGCGGCAATGACCTGAAGTCCAAGGGCAAAGATCTCTTTAAGAAGATTAAATTCTGATGAAATTCGACGAGGTCCGGTTCAAAAAGCTTCTTTCTGAACCGGGTCTTTCTTCCTTACTTAAATCCACCAAAGACATCATCCTATATCAGGGTGCAACCGACACGGTGGCCTTTGGAACTGATATCCTGAAAATCAGAAACGGAGATATCAAAGAAGCTTCATTACTAAGCGAAAATCCCAAAATCAGCTTTTTGGAACTAGAAAGAGTCATAACGGTTTCTGAGAAAATTAAAGCGGCCGGTTTTCCGCCGCTGGAGATCACGTTCAAAGAACATTCGGTAACTGCAAGGCTAGTCACAGATGTACCTCTAATTAGAAAATCAGACGCGCTCGTAGGTCTTCCTGCATCTGCCGGTAAGGTGACCGCACCTTGTTTGGTTTATCCTTCAAGCGAATCTGCTAAGGGGAAAATAATTGTCCTGAAAAACAGTAAGGACCTTCATCGTTTTATGAAAGAGAAACCGGCGGGCATTATTCTGGAAGAAGGAAATCTCCTCAGTCACGCTTCCATACTCTCGCGCGAGGCAGGGATTCCAGCTATCGTGAAAGTTGAAAATGCGACTCAGAAATTAAAGTCTGGAATTATTGTTTCGATCGACGGGACGAGTGGTTCAATTAATATTCCCAAGCCTCACTAAGTCCCGTTACCATATTTGATCCTTCCATCTCGCGAGGATACAGCCATGACATCTCGAGCGAATTGAACATATCCTGTTTTGTTTGAAGCCAGTCAGTATCAACACCACTCTTTCTGAGCGATCTTTCGGCGAACCCCTTGAGCTTTATTGCACCCGGGAGAACCGCACCCTGATGAAAGCCAAAGCGGCTGTCTTTCCCGGCAATTCGATCATCACCAATCATAAAGACATTCAGGCAAGCTGAAGCACAGTATCCGTAATAAGGAACAACTGTTGTAATGCGGCAGTTTGATTCGTCTGAATTACAATTCTTCTTCATTGCTTTTGGAAGCTTCTCATAGTTTTTGAGAAACCCACCCCCACTGAACAGAACCAACTTTATAGGCACATCTTTTCTTAAGAGCTTAATGGTGTGATAAAACCCAGATAGATCTTCCACGTACGTACTCAGGATTTCTCCATGCAAACGGATAGTCTGAAGATTCTCTTCGAGTTTGTAAGAGATAGTGTAATGCTTTCCGGAATACCGATAATCTTTCTCGAGTTCCTGAGCGTAGGAAAGAGATGACACCAGGGCCAGGAGAATCAGGAGACTTTTTAGAATTTGCATTCAAATTTCTCACTTCCAAAGAGGGATAAGATTCCAGTACCTTTTCTGGTGAACTTAGAAGAACGGATATGCTTCAGATCTGCTGAGATATGAAGCTCGAGTGTATCGCGGGTAAAATTTGATTTCGCATTATGGTCATAATTAAGAACACCGTTCTTGAATGTAATGAGTGTCACTTCTCCGAATGGATTTCTAAATTCTGCTGTGAGGCCTTCACGAAGCGGAAGTTTGATCTTGTCCAAAGGAAGATCGATGTCCCAGCTTGAGATAGAATTTTCGATCGCGATGATCTTACTCACGCGAAGATTTAATGAGTCTCTTTCTTTTCTCACTTCGAAGTTGCAGTCCTCAGATGTGATTTCAATGTCAGTGGCCAGTGCTGCCTGCATGCTGAGAAAAATAACTGTAAGGACTAACAGGGACTTCATAACTCTCCTTAGATCAATGGAATGATCATAAGAGAGAGATGGAGATCGAGGTTTTGAAGGGCGCACATTACATAGAGCTGTCTAATTCTTCGACATCTTGAGAGTTTCTTAAGGACTATAAGTTTTTCACGCATTGCGCAATTCGATACCACCCCACGCTTTTTCAGGATACAAGCCTCTCACCAAAAAAACGATTTCGAACAACCCTATAAGGAGTCTCCAATGAAAAAGTTTCTCGCAACTATGATGATCGCTACTATGCTTCTTTCTTCTTCTGCTTCACACGCTGGTATCCTGATTCTTACTGGTGATATCGGTAACAAGTTCTCTGGATATAAAGTTGTTGGTATTCTTACTATCCTCCTTACGGGTGCTACAATCATCGGTCTGGTTGTTGATGAAGATGCTGCAGTTGATTCTTCAGTTCAGATGCCTGAGCTTTCTGAAGCTTCAGTTGCTCTTATCCAGGACGCTACTGCTGAAGCAGCTGCTTCTTCAAACGGTTCTGAAATCATGACTACTATCTCTGCTTCACTTGCTAACCAGATCGTTGCTCTTGAAGGCCTCGAAGGTTCTGCTGCAGGCGAGCTTCTTTTCGTAACACTTACTAAGTAATTGTTCTTTCAAGGGGGGTCCTTACGAGGATCCCCTTTTTCTGTCTAAAATTTAAGCATACCCCCCATAAGTTTCAAATCTCCCCCTGACCTTCTTCTAATCCCTTAAAATGACCTCATGAAAAACCTTATGCTTCTGATCGCTTTGATCTTCTCGTATTCTGCGTGGTCGCAGGAATCGCAAGTGGCGGGAATCTTCCAGAACGAACAAAGAACATTCCACTGCGAGCGCTACCAGACACTCCTCTCATCATTTGATGACATGACCAGGGACGAAATCAGAACAAAGATTCAGGAAGAAATCACAGGCTACGAACTACTCCTGAAAGCAAATAACCTCAGCTACCGCGAAAAACGCATTTATAAACAGAATCGCGGGGTCCTGAAGAAGCTTCTTCGTTTCCAGGAAATGAAGACCAGCAATCGAAATACCAATGAAAATTTCTGTAAAGTAGCTGAAGCTGCAGTTCTCGGCCTGGCACAGGGTCTGGGTTGGGGTGCAAACATCATCATGAGTACTGCTGCCATACCTTTCCAGACAATCTGGAAGTTCGGTCGCTCAGCTGCGACTGGGGAAAAGAAAGATGGCCCGGGCGAAAATCAATATGACTTCTTTGGTCCGCGTATCTACGGCGGAACTGCTTCCAATCTGCTATTTAGTGAGCGCTATATTGGACTCGCAATCGCTAACCCGTGGTTGATTCCCCTGATCGCCGCTCCGTATATCGACAGTAAGGTCATGAGTCTCTGTAAGATGAAAAATTCTCTTCGCCCTGAAGAAGAACGCTACTGCAAAAAGTTTGTCGGTTTCAAGACAACCATGTCTAAGTTTTCAGAGCCTGCGGAAGATGCCGGGGCCTGGATCCACAATCTCATCGTAGGTAAAAAGAAAACCGAAGAAGAAGATACTGTTCCTTATTCTCAGGATGAAATCCTCAAAGACCTCGTAAAGCTCGATAACAATAATTTCTGCTCGCACATGGTGAAGATTGGCGAGAAATACCGCCAGTCGAGAAAATCTATCCAGTCCAGTGCTAATCGTGAAGCCTGGCGTTTGGGAACTTTCCCTGAACGTTACGGGATACCTGCGATCGCCGATTTCACATCTACTAAAGAAAGAATTGAGCTTCCTGCTGACGGAACTGTTACACGTCACCGGAATATCGTTATCTCACTCGGACCATCACCGCATGATCTTCAAGGTGTAGATAAGGCGCTGACTCTCAAGAATTATAAAGAAAGATACAAGCAATTTAAAAAGCAAGCTCGGGCCGGAAGAAAAATCTTCCAGGAGTCAGATACTATCGCTGATTGTGAAAAACTACGTCGCCAGCATCGTTTTGACTATGAAGCCTTCGAGCGTCTCGCGACGGAAGTGGAAGAAGATCATATCGGTAAAAAGCTCTATGAACACAGTGTGGTCAGGGGCCAGTTTAACAGTAAGGCTTCTAAATTTATTCCGATTGGTGGAACAAAACTCAAGTGGGAGCTTATTGAGAACGGTGATATTTCAACTATCTATTCAATTCTTCGCTCTCTCGATGTTGCAAACGTCATTCTCGTCATTCATGGAACTGAGAAAGGAAAGATCATCGACTCTCAGATGAACGAAATACCGCGTACGTTTTTTAAGAACCTATCTCCAAGTATTATGTCGCTCAACTTCTTCAGTTGTTTCAGCCAGAAAATCGATGATTACTACGGCCTCTCTGAGGAATTCAACGCTGCTAAGTCACACCACCCACTACGCCATATCTCATTTGTGGAAGTGGATGAAAGCTATTCTTATCAGGCGGGACAAGTACCGCTTCTTTCTTTCAGTGGATATCTTACGCAGATCGATTTCTTTATGTATCACTCGCTCCGCGGGAATCTCCTTTATCAGAATCTCGCGCGCAATCTTTCCACGACTCCAGCTTCTCAGCTTTGTAAGCTCAATGTGGAAAATCTCGGAAATCAGAAAGGGACTTTCAGTCTTACGATCAACAATATCCAGGTGGGTGCTCTAACTCCGGATAAAACAAAAACTGAATTTGGATTTGATTGCTCGATTCTTAAATCAACTGGAAACAAACTCCGCTTCCTTGATATCAATGTGGAAGTTGATGAGCCACTCACTGTCGATCAGTCTCAGATCACGATCGTACGCCCCTCAGGAGTGACGAAACTCGACTCTGAAGAACTGAATGTGACGAGACTCAATGGAAATGTATTAGGGATTCAGGGCCAGTTCGAATAAAAAAAGGGCCACTAAGGGCCCTTTCAGATTTTAGTAATTAACTAACTTTCTTAAAGCTTCCACCACATCACTGGTCTGAGGGAGAATCAACTCCTCCAGGTCCGGATTATAGGCCACGTGTACGTCTTTCGAGGCAACACGCATGATTGGAGCATCAAGTGCCTCAAAGCAATTCTCATTCACACGAGCAGCGATCTCGCCGGCATAACCAGACGTCTTATGCTCTTCGTGACAGATAAGAAGTCTGTTTGTTTTCTTAAGCGATTTATAAACAGCTTCATAATCAAATGGAGAAATTGTACGGGCATCGAGAATCTCGATTGAGAAACCTTCAGTCTCAAGAATCTTCGCAGCTTCAACTGATTTCTGAACGAGAGCTCCCCAGCAAACAACTGTTGCATGCTTACCTTCGCGAACCAGGCGCGCTTTCCCCAATGGGATCATGAAATCCTCACCCGGATCAGCACAGCGATTGTAGCCCTGATAATAAAGATGCTTGTGCTCAAAGAACATCACCGGATCGTCACAGCGAATAGCTGTACGAAGAAGTCCGATTGCGTCCAGTGCGTTTGATGGATAAACAACATGGACACCAGGAGTATGCGTGAAAAGAGATTCACCAGACTGAGAGTGGTACATCGCTCCTCCGCGGAGATATCCCCCGATCGGAACACGAACGACCATCGGACACTTGAAGTCACCACCAGAGCGGTAACGGGTCGTCGCCATTTCGTTTTTAAGCTGCATATAAGCTGTCCAGATATAATCGAAGAACTGGATTTCAACGACGGGCTTGAGGCCCCTCATCGCCATACCGATCGCGCGTCCAATGATATTGGCCTCAGCGAGTGGTGAGTTGAATACCTGGCCCGGCCTAGCAGCTTTCTGAACTCCATGAGTAACCTTGAAAACTCCGCCCTTACCTTTGAGATCAGGATTGTCGTATTTTTCTACTTCTGTGAAGTCAGCAACGTCCTCACCGAAAACCATCATGAGAGGATTTTTTTTAATCTCACTCTTCAGAGTCATGTTGACCGCTGAGGCGAGAGGAATGTCATCCTTACCAGTGAATTTTGCTTCTGTTTCAAACTGAGAAGAAGTCGGATCAACTTCAGAGTAAAGGTGATCCATGTATGTGTCTTTCGAGGGCCATGCCGTCTCAAGAGCTTTTGTCATCGCCTCTCTGACTTCCTTAGCAGCATCATCAAGAGCGGTTTTTGCTTCCTCGGATGTCATGAGACCAGTGTCTGTGAGGAAACGCGGGAATGAATTGAAAACATCACGGAATGATTCATCGGCGAGATCATCTTTAGTTCTGTAGTAAGAGTGATCATCTGAAAGCGAATGCGAATATGGACGAGTTACTGTTGCGTGAACGAGGACCGGACCAAGTCCTTTGCGGAGATATTTCTCAGCTTCCACCATCGTATCAAAAGATTCGATCGGGCAGTTACCATCGCAGTTAAAGATCTTGAGCCCCGGGAAGTTAGCGAGGGCAACTGAGATCGAGGCACCGGGAGTCTGAACTCTTACCGGGACAGAGATCGCGTAGCCGTTATCTTCCACCATGAAAAGAACAGGATATTTATTCACACATGCAGTCGTAAGACCTTCCCAGAATTCACCCTGAGAAGTTGTTCCGTCACCGCATGAAACGTAAACGATTTCCTGGTCGTGATAAACCGGAGAATCTTTCAGTTTCATTTTCTTCAAGTGGAGACCAGCTTCGGCCACACCCACTGCCTGAAGGAACTGAGTTCCTGTGCACGAAGATTTAGAGACGATATTGAGTTTTACATTTCCCCAGTGCGCGGGCATCTGACGACCGTGAGAAGCTGTATCACCGGTGTTTCCGTTCGCCTGGCAAAGCATTTCGTAAGGAGTAACACCGAGACCGATACAAAGAGCTCTGTCTCGGTAGTATGGAATAAAATAATCGTGCTTAGGTTTTAAAACTTTCGCAGTCGCAGAGAGAATTCCCTCGTGACCAGCACCCGAGATCTGGAAGAAAGCTTTGTTCTGCTTCTTCATTGAGATCTCAGCATCATCAGTCTTACGCGAGATGAAGATGTTATGTAGGAACCATTTCAGGTCCGCTTTTGAGAGCTTGTGTTTCTTGATGAGATCGAGTTTTTTGTCGTAGGCGGGATTGCGTTTAGAATTCACTTCAGTGGCCTCTGTTTCAGGGGTGTTGATGCGCATGGCAATTTCCTTGTAAATTTCGTCTCATCTTACTTCGTGGAGAGGGGAAAATCTACCTTACTCGCGATCAACGTATTGGAAACGAAAGAGATTCTTAAATTCCACTCCATAGGAGCGGACAGTGATGTAGAACAAATGATTCCCACGGGGATAAGTCATTGTGATATGCCAGATTCCATTGCCCATATGCTCGAGTTTTGTGACCTCGGCACCTGATTCTGAGATGATTTCAGGCTCAGTAGGAGACTCTACAAAGCGCCCTTTCTCATCTTTTAGAACCAGTTCAAATTTTGCCCGGTTCTTAGTGGCCCGAAGTTTCCGCATTTTTGTGTGAGAAGCATGCGCAGGTTTTAGGCCGACCTTAAAGCTCTCACGAAGTTTTTTCCCGGCGACATAAAAATCCAACTGTCCCATAGTGAGATTCTTATCAGCATCAAATTTAACGTAAAATCTTCCACGCAGAACGCGCTCAATTTTTGTATCGAGCTTTTTATTTTTTATCTTCACTTCAATCTCGTGAAGATCGCGATCGATATACATTCCCTTCTCATCTTTTAATTCCAGGAAGTAAAAGTGACGGGTGAATTTTTCTTTATGTTCAGCAGGAAAAACTTTGACCGAGCTCCTTAAAGGATCATGATCACCGTGGAGAATCATCTCTGCGTAAGAGGCAGGCATGCGGTATTGACCATCATGTTGGTGGGCACAGGCGATAAGGAAAATTAAGGAGATAAGGAGCGATGTTCGCATTCCTGATCGTATCGGGCAGGAACCTATTAAGCTTTACCTAAAGATTTGTAAGTTAAAGAAAAGAGGGGAATTTCTCCCCCTCTTTTGAACTATTTCGCGGATTTAATGGCTTCGAAGGCATCAACAATTGAACCCGAACGGGAAAGCTTCCCGAAGAGAACTGGGTTGGTTGAACCTGGAATGTTCACCATGAGCTTCGGATAACGACGGGAAGTATCGTGAAGAAGATTGATCATCCCTTCAGCATCAAGACCCGGGTTGTGCGAGAGAACCAGAGCAGCGACTCCAGAAGTTGTCGGTGTTGCCATCGAAGTCCCTGAAGCGAGCATATAGTTGTTGTCTGGAGTTGTTGAAAGGATATCAACTCCAGGAGCACAGAAATCAACTGTCTTCTTACCATAGTTGGTGAAACCAGCAGGAAGAGTTGCCCCCTTCTTGAAAGAAGTAGCACAGATCTCAAGCCAGTTGTTAACTTCTCTTCCGTCTTCGATTCCAACTGGAGTCGGATAACTTGGAAGAAGGTCATTATTTTTTGAATCGTTACCGGCAGCATGAACCATAAGAACACCCGCTCTCTCAGCATCTCTGACCGCTTCATCAACTACATACTTATAAGGTGAGTACGCTTTACCAAAACTCATATTAATAATTTTTGCACCCATCTTAACTGCGTAACGGATTCCGTTAGCAACATCTTTATCGCGCTCATCACCATTCGGAACAACTCTGATCGCCATAATCTTCACGCGAGTTGCAACACCTTTGATACCAATTGTGTTGTCACGGTTAGCGGCAATTGATCCGGCAACATGAGTACCATGGAATGCATCGGGACCAATCACATCACTATTCCCGTATTTATATTCTTTCTGGTCTGTTTCATCATCACTCACGATTGGACGTGGATCGAATTTTTCGTTGTACATAAAATCAAGACGATCCTGGTAAGCACCAAGAACGCGGTTGATTCTCGCAAGACCAAGGTTTCTCGAAAGCAGTGAAAGCATGTCATTCTTGGCAGCGAGAACGAAGAGATCATCAGTTTCAAGAGCGCGAACGTTCTCGATTGTGATTTCTTTTACTCCGGCAGCAAGAAGGGTTGCCTCGAGCTTCTTATAATTCTCGAGATGAGCAGTATAGGTCGCAACAACTGTTTTTGCCTGTTCAACGGCCTCACCAACTTCCTTCTGAAGTTTTGCCAGGAAAGCAGCTTGTTTATCTGAAAGTCTTTCCCCGAGTCGCTCAACAGAAGCTTTGAGAGTCTTCATCCGTACGAGTTCACGAGTTATTTCCAGTGAATCACCGGAGATTTGATGCTCAGGAGCACCCTTGATTAAGCGGTAACCGTTTGGAACAGAATCGTCAGTTACGATTTTTGCCTGACCAGCTTTGCCACCAATAAAGTTCCATCCGAACACATCATCGATATGACCGTTATCATCATCATCTTTTCCGTTATCAGCAATCTCACCCGGGTTGGTCCAGACTTTCCCCTGAAGATCTTCATGGTTCACATCAACGCCTGAATCGATCACTGCAACAATGATTTCTTCAGAAAGTGGAACACCGAAAGCGGCATATGCTTCTTCCGTTCTCACGCCTTCAACTCCCATTGATGGAGAAAGGTTGAACCAGTTCTCGGGAGTTGTTGCGAGCATCTTCTCCATGAGAGTGCCCTTGGCATTTTTCAGAATGAGAGGCTTATGGATTTTCGCTTCTTTAATGATCTGGTCTTCCAGTGGAATCATCTGAACGCGAGCGAAGGCTGTTGAGAAGGTCAATGGAAGAGCGAGCGCAAGAAGCGCCTTACGAGTCATCATGGGAATCCATCCTTTGTTGATGCAATTGCCGTCTTTATAGGATTTATCCGGATGGCGAGCAAGAAGGATTGATAAGATGTATGAATTTTACCTCCCTATGGTGCTGATTTGGCACCATAGAGAGATTGGGTTTCAGGGACTTAGACGAGCTGGATTGCGACTTTAATGGGTCTCTCGACCGAGAGGCCTTCCTTCGTGAGAAGTTCGAGGATCTCCGAGGGACGAATACTCGTTCCCTTGAGGACCGCAGCGGTCATGAAAATCCCCTCCGCACGACATGGAGAAACTTCATCAATCACTTCCATGATCTTCTCTGAAAGATTGAGTTTCCCGTGAGTGATAGTCATCATCATCGGACGAATATCTTTTTCCAGAAGCTTATCGTCTTTCTTCGAGTACGACTGGATAAGAAGTTTGTCTGATTCAGAAATTTTCTTCACGACGTCCTGATAATTTCCTTCTTTCACCGGAATAAAATAAGTGAAAGAGTTTGCAGCTTCCTGGATCGATGGAGTCTTTGAATCAATCACGGTGATATTTTTAAAGTAAATACCCGGTTCAGAATGGGCCTGAAGTTTTGAGAGCATGAGATCAAATTCAGTCCATGCTTCCGGAACCCGAACATCAAAATATTCAGTAAGCGAGCTGATCCCGAGTGTGAGTGCCGGTCCGAATGAAAGAAGCGGACGAAGCTTGTATCCTTCAGAGTGAAGCGTCTCAAGACCCGCGCGCTTGAAAATCCTCATCATCACTTTTTGAAGATCAAGATGAGAAATAAAAGTTATAGGGCCAAGTTTTGAGAACTCTATCCGGTACTTAAAGCCGACACTGGTTCTTTTCTCACGTAGCTCAGCGATATCTTTCTTCAGGATCTCAGGTGCCACGTAAGGCTCATCCTTAATCGACTTCATGCCCTTAAGAAAATCTCTTCTCTCTTCCACCATGCCTTTAAGATCACAGGCAACTCCACAGTGATAACAAACGAGCTTTTTCTTATCGATATCAAAAGTCTTCTCAAGTGTTTCAAGATTTGAGTGATGGACGATCATTCCATAAACTTTCCCGCACGGGGGAGAAAGGCGGTTATGAACGGCTTTTTTCCACTCAATTTCAAGGAAGCGGTCAGTGAGACCAACATCAATATGATCCCAGGCGAGACGCCCATCCATCGGAATAGTTCCGAGGAAATTCTGCGTATCAATACCGGAATCTTCAACGCATTTTACCCAGAGATCATACTTGAAAGTTTCATCCCAACCGTCAAAGCGCGCCCCCTGTGACCAGGCATTGTAAATTATGTTAGCTACACGACGGTCGCCACGAGCAACAATTCCCTCTAAGTGAGAAATCTTTGAGTAATGCTTCCGGAAATTGAGCTTGAATTTTTCAGCATAATCTTTCAGGAGATTCTGTTTTCTCTCAATCTCAGGCTGAGTAATCATCGACGCCCATTGAAACGGAGTATGAGGCTTCGGCACGAATGAAGAAACGGAAACGTTAATCGTTGGATGCTTCACTCCACACTGAGCTGCTTTCTTGCGTGCGAGGTTAGCCGTTTCCATAATAGCGATAACATCTTCATCTTCCTCAGTCGGAAGTCCGATCATGAAGTAGAGCTTCATCTTGGTCCAGCCGCGGGAGAAAACACTCTCGGCGGTCTTAATGAGATCCTCTTCAGAAACATTTTTATTAATCACATCTCTCATCCGCTGCGAACCGGCTTCCGGTGCAAAGGTAAGGGAGGAGTTCTTCACTTCTGCGAGCTTATCGAGAATTCTTTCATCGAGCCCGTAAGCGCGAAGAGAGGAAATTCCCAGCGTTGCATTTTCAGCTGCGAGTTTATCCAGCAGCTCGATCACGAGCGGTGTGACCGCTGAATAATCGGCAGTAGAAAGACAAGTGAGCGATGCTTCATCGAAGCCACCGTTTTTCAAACCATCCATCATCATCTGGACAACGTTCTCTGGATTCCTTTCACGAACAGGACGATAGATCATTCCCGCCTGGCAGAAGCGACAACCTTCAGTACATCCGCGCGCGAGCTCTACCGAGAAGCGGTCAAAGATCGCAGTCATGTGAGGAATCGGAGACTTCGTCGGGAAAGGATAATTTGCGAGGTTATCTACAAAGAAGCGCTCAACGCGTGCTGGAATGACTCCTGCATACTCGGCTTTTGGACCTGTGACAACTTCCATGCCGGTCATTGAATCAATTTCGGTATCGTAGAACTTAGGAACGTAAATTCCTTTCCACTTCGCGAGCTCAAAAAGAATTTCATCACGCTTCATTCCGCGCGCACGAGCTTCACCGATGAAGTGAGTGATGCGTGCGAAGAGTTTCTCACCGTCACCGACAACAACAAAATCCATGAACGGGGCCAGTGGCTCAGGGTGAGTGGCACATGGACCACCACAAATAACGAAAGGCTCATCTTCCTTTCTATCTTTCGTCCAGATACTCACTCCGCCCATGTCGAGCATGTTCAGGATATTTGAGTAGCTCATTTCATACTGTAGAGAAAAACCAACGATGTGGAATTCTCTCAAGGCCTTAAAATTTTCAAGGGAAACGAGTTCGAGATTCCGTGCACGGATTTCCTTCTCCATATCAACCCATGGAGCGAAACAACGTTCAGCGAGTAAGCCTTCGTGCTGATTGATTTCATCATAAAGGATTTTCATCCCAAGATGACTCATACCAATTTCATAGGTATCGGGAAAACAAAGGGCAACACGAGTAATGGCACTTTCCCAGTTCTTACGAACGACGAAATGCTCACCACCAATATATCGGGCCGGTTTTTCTACTGATTCAAGAAATGAGGCATACGGATTGCGCGAGGCCATCTGAACTCCAATGGGTTTATGTCTCTCTAGTGAGAGGAAGGAATTGAACCTTCAAGTGTGTGCTTTAAATAGCAGGAAAGGGGGTTAAAAACCAGAAGAAAGAGAGAGTACCCAGCGACGATCTTCTTCCTTACGGAAACCGTCCAATGACCTATCAACAGCATAGGTAGTAATATCGAAAATAAATGTGCGGGACCTTACGCCAATGCCGCCTGACCCCCAACCGTCTCCTAAACCACCACGGAGGAAAATCCTGCGGTTAAAGTCAATTTCAATTCCAGCGGCCGTTCGACGTTTTGCATTGGTCTTGTAGGAATTATTAATGTCTTTGAGATTGGCTTCTAAATGAATGCGCATTTTCTTTCCAATCTGAGGTGTGATTGAGAAACCAGCATCAACTGTTTGCTCAATTTCCTTCGGAGGTCCGCCAGACTTCGCACCCTCAAAATCATTCGCCGTCGCGTTTCTTAAAACAGCAGAGAAGGTCGGTAGTAGTGGCCAGGGTAAAGTAAGTCTTGCACCAGCAGTCAGCTGAAGGCTTCGACCAGATTTGTAATCAGCATCTACAATCTTAGTAGATCCATTGGGAGCAACTTCTTTGTAAAGATCTCTCCGTATGAGATAAACACCTGTAGCCCCAACTTTAAAAACCCCGCCGAATAAAGATGCATTGAGAGCAAAAACGGGTCCATGGTCACGACGTTCTGCAATTTCAAATTTATTAGCAATATCTTTGTTAATGATGGCACGATTTCTCTGCGCAAACATATAACCCATCGTCATTCCTCTCAGCGTGAAATTCGGAAAAGCCTGAATTCTTGAATGAGCAAGCTTTCCCTGATCTTTGGCGAGGACGGTCCGCATTTTCTGAGGATCATAAGTGTCGCTGTAGTTTCCTGGGATATCGGAAGCCGGTCCCTGACTGATGACATTGAGAAGTTTATTACTTGCTTCCATGTGAATGTTAGCAAGATGAAGTTGCGGCTTACGAACAGTTCCAAGTCCCGCAGGATTGTAGAATGCGGCCCATGAGTCATCGACCTTATTAATATAGGCATTTCCCATCGCAAGCGCGCGCGCTGATGTCACAAACTCCGGAAACGCATGATCTTCAAAATCAAGCTTCGCCATTGCCCATGAAGCATGGGTAATGAGCAACAGAGATATTAAAAGTTTCAATCTTTTCAAGCGTGATCTCCCACATCTATTTTAAATCATCGCGGGAGCGTCTCATAGGAGGGCAAAAGGGTCCTACCAGGAAACGCCAACGCTTAAACCGGTAATATAGTGGGTAAATGCCTTGGTCTTATCAGAATCGATAGATTGATAAGTGAACTCAAGTTTAGCAAAGACCGGGTTTACACTCGCCTCGAAACCACCAGAAAGACTAATGATCTTGCTGTTTATATTAGGTCTTAGCCCATTTAAGCTAGAATTGCTTGAAGTGACCTTCCCTTCAAAAAGGTAATTGGCCTGCGAGAGAGAGGTGTAGGCCATGATCTCTTCCATAAATCGATATCCGTAAAGAAACATGTACTCCTGCCCTCCAAGAGTAAACTCCACTACCCCGTCATCGGTTTCATGTTCATTGCTACCGATAGCCGCTGCAATGGCGAGTTTGTGACCTACGGAATTTTGAACGCGTGATTCGCCCATGAACTGGAACTTCGCTCCCAGCATGGAATTAGCACCTGCTACGTGAGACCAAAAAAGATCAAATTGATTAAAAATAGAATTAGAATATAGGAATCCGGTACGTGAAACTTCCGTATAGAGTACACCTTCCTCAACACTGTTGTTTCTCGTATCGATACTGACTTCATTCCCAGTCGTTTTCTGAATTTCAATCTGACCTCGAAAAGCCTCACCCTGAGTTTCTGGTGTCAGGAACCTATTTCCAGGCAGCATGTACTTAGTCGCACATCCCGTGAAGAGAAATAGAAATCCTATTGCCAGCAGTCTCATCCTTCTATGGTGAAGGATATTCCTGATTGTTCAAAGCGGGTTAATTTTTCCTAGTACTCGGTGCCTGGCATCTGTCCCGGATCGGGTGAATCGTCTTCGCCGAAGCTATCGATCCCTGCCTGTTCTACTTTATCAGCACCAATCGACATGGGAGAATTTTCTGTGGTGTAGAAGCGGACATTGGGTCCATCCTCTTTAGCGAGCCTCAAAGGCATATCATCTTCAAAATTGCGTTCGTAATCGAGATCCATATCGTTGTCGTTTAAGACGATGGCCGTATCTTCGGTCTTACTAAACTTATCCCAGAGCGCGTGTAGACTACCTTTTAACTCATTTATCCGCTCATTCAACATTGCGTTCATATATCCTCCTCAGGACCAAGGGAACTTAGCACGGCTACAAATGAGCATGAATGGTGCCAAGAGAATGAAGAGTCATTAATGATTTATATAAGAAAAAGTGATGCTTCGAAGGGAGAAAAGCCACGAGACTGAGTAAAAGGCCCTCCCAATCAAAGGAAGGGCCAGAGAATTATGCGTGTCTTCTTTTTTGACCAGGAATGCGATGATTCGTCTTTCCGAGATAACTGTTTTTGATTCCACGAATAGAGACAATCCGATTTTCGGCCATCACATCTGCAGCTTTATTGACCGGAATATCCTGTTCATCACTGATACGGAAAATTTCGAGAGTTTTATCATAAATCGTATCAACCATCCGGCGTGATTTGGAATCCGCCCAACCTTCAAATTCAATCGATACGTTCATTACTCCCCCGGCATTGATGAGATAGTCCGGAGCATAGATGATACCTCTTTCTTTCAACACAGTTCCGTGACGATCTTCTTTGAGCTGGTTATTCGCAGCACCGGCAACGATCTTACACTTCAACTGAGGGATAGTTTCATCATTGATCGATGCACCTAGAGCGCATGGAGAATAAATATCGCATGGAACTCCGAAAATTTCCTGAGCACCCACGAACTTCGCGTTCGGGAATGACTCTTTCATCTTCTGAATGTTTCTATCGTTGATATCGGTATAGACAATATTTGCTCCGGCCTCTATGAGAAGTTTTGTGAGCTCATACCCGACTGCTCCTACACCCTGAATCGCAATTGTCTTACCAACCAGATTTCTTGAACCAAAAGCTTTTGTGACAGAAGCTTCAATTCCGCGGAAAACTCCGAGGGCGGTGTATGGGGCCGGATTGCCGGATCCACCGTACTGCTGGGCCACACCAGTGACGAAATTAGTTTCTGCAAAAATATGCTCAATATCAT
Source organism: Bacteriovoracaceae bacterium (assembly GCA_046595005.1). Taxonomy (GTDB): domain Bacteria; phylum Bdellovibrionota; class Bacteriovoracia; order Bacteriovoracales; family Bacteriovoracaceae; genus Peredibacter. Next base: position 53,761 of record JBKJPL010000023.1, read on the forward strand.
CAACGTTGATGTTAACGTCTTCAGCGGTGATATAGCGGCCATTGAGAGATTCAATAAAGCGACCGAATGAACGGAAGAGTGCCTCTGATTTATCTTTTCTCGGATCTCCGATAATCACAGCTTTACCACCACCGAGATTTAATCCCGATACAGCAGCTTTGTAAGTCATACCTTTTGAAAGTCTAAGCACATCAATGAGAGCTTCATCTTCATTGGCATATGGCCACATCCGCGTTCCACCAAGAGCAGGACCTAATGTCGTATCATGAATGGCAACTATCGCTTTGAGACCGCAGGTTTTATCCTGGAAGAAAACGACTTCTTCGTGTCCCATAGAATACATCTTTTCAAGAGTCTGCACTGGATCTCCGATCGTCTCCCTTTTCAGGGTGACTTAATTTTGACTTGAGTTAGAATGAAATTGCACAAAAGTGTCTAAGATAGGGTCGATTTTGACAAGGTGGAAAACCATATGCCCAGAGTGTCAATTGCCGGCACAGAAAAAGTTTTCGAAGTGAAGGAAGGTGGAATCCTTTACGATTCTCTCGCTGATCAGGGAGAGGATTTACCACATGGATGTCTTGCAGGTTCATGCGGAGCTTGTCGAATTGAAGTCATCTCTGGAAAAGAAAATCTCACTCCGGCCGGAATCATCGAATCTAATACTCTCGAATCTCTCAGAGAAGAATTCATCGAGAAGCGCGGAAAAGAATCTATTGAAGGGAAAACTATCCGTCTTGCATGTCGCTCGAAAGTGAATGGCGACGTTTCTTTCAAATCAATCAAATAAACTTCGGTCTTTTATCCGCTCTGAGTTTCATATTGATCGCATTGGCAGAACTCACTGCCTGATCCCAGGCCGTGTAGATTTGTTTCTTCGCATTCGCACGCAGATCGCCGGCGACATAAAGACCAGAAACATTAGTGAGTCCTGATTCATCTGTTTTTACAAATCCCCTCTCATCAACAGCTGCACCTGCTTCGAGTGCCAGTTCGTTATAAACAATCATCCCGAGAGAAACAAAAGTAATATCTGTTTCGACTGTTTCACCTGATTCAAGCTCGAAGCCTTTGAGAATTTTTCCTTTCTCTTCGCCGAGAATTTCTTTGATGGGAGAAGTTTTCACATCAAACTTATAATGCTCAATCAGCTTTTTGGTATCGTCACTAAAATCCGCGTTCTCACCATTGGTAAAGATCGTAAGCTTTTGCGGTTGATACCTTTCATGCAGCATGATCGATACCCAGGCCGCAGAATTGGTATGTCCAATGACTCCCGTTCTTTTTCCCAGGACATGATGGCCATCACAAATGAGGCAATAATCAATCGTCTGAGCATTGGCATAATCAAAAACCGTTTCAATCGAGCCCTTGATGATGGGTTGAACATCCATCACTCCGGTACAGAGAATGATGAATTTCGCCAGGTGAGTTGCACCCCTGGAATCAGTGATATGAAAGATCTCACCAACTTTCTTGAGTGAAGTAACACCGGTATTTTTAAGGATGTGGAGGCGTTCTTTAAAAGCAGACTCGGCTATCCACTTGAGTGTCTCAGCATTGGGCTCTTCGATACCGCGCTTGTATTGAAAATGCGCCGGCATGTTTTCAACTTTCCTGACCCAGAGGGCACGGGATTTTTTCTTGTCCTTGGCAGTTCCGGGGAAGAAAAGACAGTCGTCGTTATTGAGTACAATCCTGAGAACGGACATGATCCCGGCAGATCCTCCGCCAATTACGCAGACTGGATATACACGGGTGTCCATAAACTACTTTGCGCCGACGGCTTTTTGATGTTCGTTATTCGCTTCTTTATTCTTCTCGCGAAGGTGATCACCATTCGTAGACTTGATGTTCACTTCTTTAATCTCGTAGTTTTTCACCTTGAGAAGCTCGAACGAATATCCGTCCCAGATAATGATGTGGCCCTTCTTAGGAAAGCTATTACCCAACTGCTCCATGAGAAATCCATTGAGGGTTGAATAGTTATCATTCAGAGGAATTTCGATATCAAATTCGTTATAGAGATCGCGCAGAGAGATGGTTGAAGGAACCATAACTCCTTCAGCACTTTCAACTCCTGGAATAAGATCCTGTTCATCATCGTGCTCATCCTGGATCTCACCAAAGATTTCTTCCATGATGTCTTCCAGCGTCAGCATTCCCACCACGATACCATTCTCGTCTTTTACGAGGGCAAGGTGAACTTTTTTACGGTTCATGTGATCAAAGACCGCCTGGATCTTCATGTGTTCGTATACAAAGAATGGTGGTTTCAGATATTTCGTGACATCAAAATTTCTCTGCTCTTCGACATTCATGAAGGCGAGGTCTTTAATATGGAGAAAGCCCAGAACATCATCAAGATCTTCGTCGTAAACCGGATAACGTGAGTGAGCTACGTCTCTCACTACCCGGATAACATCCTGGAAAGTAGCCGTCTTTTTAATTGCTTCAATTCCCGTGCGAGGAACCATGATGTCTTTTGTTTTGATGGAGGGAAACTCAAGAATGGAGTTCAGAAGATCAATCTGCTTGGAGTCCATACTCTTTTCTTCTTCGGCCATCTCCACCATGACTTCAATATCATCCTTCGTCACAAGTCTTCCGCGAACAGTTGCGTTCTTTCCGAGGACAACAGAGATAATTTTCACGAAGAGTTTCACGACCGGATATAGAGCATAGTAGAAGCCCACCAGAATCATGATCGCGTACGGAGCAACTTTCTCCGCCTTTCCGCGGCCGATAGTTTTCGGCGCAATTTCCCCGAAGAGAAGAATCATAATTGTGGTCGCACCGACGCTGATTGCGAGCGCATCATTGGAAAAATGTCGTTCAAAGATTGCAGCTGAAAGAGAAGCGATTAAGATATTAACAAAGTTATTACCAACGAGAATGGTAGTGAGAATATCGTTCGGATCTTTCAGCCATTTAGTCATCGCCCATGAATCGTATCCATGCTCATCCGCGCGCTGCTTGGCCTTCTCATGTGGAAGAGACAGAAGTGCAGCTTCTGCACCTGAGAAAAATGCAGACAAACAAAGCGATACAAATAAAACCAGAATCTCCTGATCAGTGCTCATGCGGAGATCCTGTTATCGCTTAAATGGAATGAAAAATTCAATTTGAAGGAAATGAACCGGATGGGTTCAGACGGGGGTTCTATAAAGCTAAACTCCTGTTATTAATAAAAATGCGTAGGTGAATTATAACACAAATAGAGCAGAAAATCGAAGTCCTTCAAACGCTATTTATTTAGCCATCAGATTATTAATGGGATAGCGGCTTCCCCTTAAAGTCATGGTCGGAATAAACAATCCGATCATTCATCTCGTGATCATATTCCCTGATTTCTCCGATGTTCTTTAGCTTACGGAAGTTAGTCTGGCACTTGTAACAAATCGCCACCATTGAAAGTTTCCGGAAGAGAAATAGATCGAGCAGGTATAGCACAACCAGTGAAAGTCCGTACGTCCAGATGCTTAAGACTGCGGCTATTACAAAAAGAAGCACTCCGATCTTACGGTTGAAATCTTTCTGCTTATAAAAATCCATGCGCGCGCAAACTGGACATTCTGTGAGCACACCTTCTTCATGATTTTTTGTGAAGTTCACTGGGGTGACATGCTTACAAATATCACAATCAACTTTCCTGGCGACATGATCAGGAATGACTTCCACTGAAGACTGACATGCAGGACATGTAATCTGAACTTCCATCATACGGGTAATCCATGTTTGGTCATTAGGTAGACAGAGATAAGTTCTCCCACGATGACAAAAAACTCCACGATGTAAAGAACACCTGTAGCACTTTGGATCGAGCGAAGCTTACACAGTCGAAAAGTAAAAAAGCTGAGTATCAGTGGAGCAATGTAACCCCACAGCCAGCGCATAGTAATGAAAAGCCAGTTGTACATATAACCATCACCCAGGTTAGTCCCTTCCGTGAGATACGGCAGACCGACCGAAGTGAGAACAGATAGCGAAGAAATCATCTTGAGAATAATCACAGACCAGAAAATAAATAAGCAGTAAATGAGCGGCTCTTCAGTGAGCTTCGGCACAACCAAATAGTAGTGGCCCAGAATCATGGAAAAATTACTGATCGCCAGAAGCGCCATCGAGCTCAGGAAAAAATTAATCCACAGTGGTTGAAACTGAAAACTAATAAAAGTCAGCGCTATAAAAAGAAAAATCTGAATGCCGTAGATGATCCACATTACAATCGATTTCTGATCGCGATGAAAGGCAAAAGTAATCATATTGAGAACAATCAGCGCACCGTAAATCACAAGTGTCATCTGAGTTGGCGCCGGATTCATCGACAAAGAAACACCGAGAGCTAGAACTAAAGAACCCAGAACGATGGAAGTTCCGAGCTTATAAAATCCCACACCCGTAAGACGAGTATTCACGACCGGTGAATAAAGTTGGGTACCAAAGGCCAGTGCCATTAGAAATGTTTGAGTAATGACCTGAGTAACGCTGTTCATAGTCTAAACCTTATAACATCCTAATTTCAGGCAAACCAGTTAATTGACTACTACACTAGGTCAGGATGCTAACCCATCACAAATGCTGAAAATTCACAGTTTGCAAATTGTGAATCGTAAATTGTAATTTGTAAATTTCCGATATGGAGGTAGAATAGGAGATGTATGAAAGGCAGAAACAAATCAATCAAACCCCAAGATATGTTGATTCTTCTAAAGATGATCGCGAAGAAGAGCGCGCCTTGGAGAATTATTGATCTATCAAACGAATTAGATATTAGTCCCGGTGAAGTCACCATGGGATTAGAAAGACTAAAGCTTGCTGGATTAATTGATGGCCAGAAACGTAATGTTCATAAACTTGCAGCCAAAGAATTTATTGTACATGGATTGAAATATGTATTTCCTGCTGAACTCGGATCAATAGAGAGAGGAGTAGCAACAGCACATTCTTCAAAAGTACTTTCAAGTAAGATTGTTAGTAATAATCTTTATGTTTGGCCTTATGAGAATGGGGATTGCAAAGGTATTTCAATTTCTCCAATTTATGAATCTGCTCCCCAAGCTGCAATGAAAGATGAAAAATTATATGAATTAATGTCTTTAGTGGATTCATTACGGATTGGTAAAGCAAGAGAACAGCTGATGGCTAAAGAACAGCTCGAAAGAGAATTATCATGAGTTTCGAACATAATAAGGACTTATTAGTACTGGCCCACAAATTGCTTGGTGATCTTGTAAACGAAGTAATTTTTGTGGGAGGTGCTACTTCGTTTATGTATGTAGACAAAGCTATCTCTGAAGAAATCCGACCCACATATGATGTAGATTGTGTTGTTGAAGTGACTCACTACCATAAATATGATGATGTTCAAGCACAGCTTCGTAAGTTAGGTTTTAAAAATGATTTATCCAAAGGTGCTCCGATATGCAGATTCAATTATGGGGAGTTATTAGTATTGGATGTGATGCCTAGTGATCCTAGGATCCTGGGCTTCTCTAATAGGTGGTATGTAGACGGTATAAAGAACAAAATTGAAAAAAATTTGGATGGCAAAAGTTTTTTTGTATTCCCACTTGAGTATTATTTAGCGTCTAAGTTCGAAGCTTACAATTCCAGAGGAAAGTCTGACCCACGTCAAAGCTCTGATCTTGAAGACATCATTTTAGTTATTGATGGTATTGCTAATTTTGACATCGTATCTTCGCTTGATAAGAATCAATCATTGAAAGAATTTTTGGAAGAGAATTTTGAAGCTTGCAAAAAAGGTCCTATGTATGAAGCAATTTCAGGTTTCTTAAATCATAAACAAGCAAAAATAAATCGCGTATTAAATCGAATGTCTGTCATCAAATAGGTAACGATAAAGATCATCAATCATCTGGTGATTAGGGCCGGGAATCTTTCCCTCATGAACCGAGCTCAACTTTTCCCGCGTGATTGTGAGCCACTGCCCTTTTTCATCCAGTCTGGAATATGCCGGAAAAAGATGGAGGTAGAGAAGAATTGCCTTCTCCGGCAGGATTCTTTTATAGATGCCCATGAATCTTCCATCTTCGGGACGGATATCGATGCCAACTTCTTCCTTCACTTCGCGTACACACGCGACAAGGGGAGTTTCTCCTTCCTCGATCCCACCACCCGGAAATTCCAGAAGGCCATGATAAATCCCATCATCCGTTCTGGTCTGAACCCATACTTCGAGGGTCTCGGGTTCTGTCCGACGATAGAAAAGTGCAAGGGATACAGGAATGAGCTTCAAGGAAGTGATTCCTTTTTACGGAAGAGGACATCCCATTGAGAAAGCTCAAAAGCAAAACTTCCGAGGAAAGTTGCCCAGATCGGGAGTTCACTATCCTGAAACCAGATAACGAGTGACCAGAAAATTCCTGCGGGCAGAGATCTTAAAAACATTTTTACGAATTCAGGTGAGCTCTGAATAAATGCTGGCGAAACAATCTGTGCCTGAGCATTGAGCACAAACCTCAGCATCGTATAGCGATAGCTTCTACCTTCCATGTGCTGAGAAAGATCCTGGGAGGCAACCCAGTTCCAGATGAAGCCGAATGAAAAAAGAAGAGCGGGTTCAAAGCTCTGAAGAAACCAAAGTATCGTAGCAAGCACGACGAGAACAATGAGATCAAGCAGTTTTCTTTTCGAGGTGAGGAAGGGCCTCATTCGAGATAACCCTCTTTATGAAGAAATGTGAGTTCAGGAAACTGGATTGTTGTCGGAGCATGAACTACAAAATTAAAGACACTCATGAAGTCCGTTGCTGAAAGCATCTTCTCACGTGAGAATTTCGTTCCCATCTTATCCCATAGCGGAGTATCGATTGCTCCCGGGAAGAGGTTCGTGAATCTCACTTTGTGCTCTTTCCATTCTTTCTTAAGTGATTCAATCACTCCGAGCTGCCCGAACTTTGAAGCGTTGTAAGCTGAAACATTCGGATAACCATATTGAGCGGCAGTGGAAAGAATCGAGATGATATGAGTTTCACCTTTCACCAGCATCGGTTCAAGAAACTTGAAGAGTAAAAAAGGGCCGAGAGTGTTAGTCGCAAAGTGTTTTTCAAAACTCTCCGCCGTCATTTCTCGCACTGGTGCCATCTCGCAGATCCCGGCATTATTCACAACGAGATCAATTGAAGTGGCGTACTCTCTTACTGTCTCAAAAAATTCTTCAACTGATTCTTCCGAGGTGATGTCGAGCTCAACATCATAGAAGTTATCGTGTTCCAGATCAGTCCCTGAACGGGAGCCACCGAACACTGTGTAGCCTGAAAAGAGAAGGGATTTGGTCATTTCAAGACCAAGGCCGGAGGAGGAACCAGTGACAATTGCACATTTATCCATAGTTCCTCCGGCTTGATGAAAATTACTTAGCGATACCTACAGCTCTGGTCTCACGAATCACGGAAACTTTAATTGTTCCAGGATACGACATCTCTTCTTCGATCTTCCGGGCAATATCACGCGAGAGCATGATGGTTTGCTCATCAGATACTTTTTCATTCTCTACGAGCACGCGAATTTCGCGGCCAGCAGAGATAGCATATGAACGGTGCACACCTTCAAAGCTATTAACGATTTTTTCAATATCAGAGAGACGTGACACATAAGATTCTTTGAGGGCCTTACGAGCACCTGGACGAGCACCAGAAAGTGCATCAGCAGCTGCTACCAGGTGAGCCAGAACCGATTCTGGTTTCTCATCATCATGGTGAGCGCGGATGGCGTGAACGATATCCGGAGATTCTCCGTATTTCTTCGCGAAGTCCGCTCCGATAACAGCGTGTGAACCTTCGGCCGAAGCATCAAGAACTTTACCGATATCATGAATGAGACCTGCACGACGTGCTTGCTTAACATTGAGACCAAGTTCAGCGGCCATGTTACCTGCGAGAAATGAGGCTTCAAGAGCGTGCTGATATTGATTCTGAGTATAAGATGTACGCCAGTTAAGAGCACCGATGAGTTTCAGAATTTCCGGGTGCATCCCGTGAACTCCGATTTCCATCTGAGCTTTTTCTCCGAGTTCACGAAGGCGTGACTCGAACTCATGCTTACACTTGTCATAGAATTCTTCAATTTTCGCAGGATGAATACGACCATCGGCGATCAGACGCTCAATCGTCATGCGCGCAATTTCTTTACGAACAACGTTGAATGAAGAAATCGTAACAATTCCAGGAGTATCATCGATGATGAGATCCACTCCGCAGATCTGTTCGAACGCGCGGATGTTACGACCTTCACGACCAATGAGACGACCTTTCACACCATCGTCAGAAATTTCAACTGATGAGATCGTCTGTTCAGCAACGTACTCGCCGGCGAAACGCTGGATAGCAATTCCCACGATACGCTTCGATCTCTTCTCGGCTTCTTCATTAGCTTCTTCTTCAATGCGCTTAACTTTCTTAGCAGCATCGAGTTTCGCTTCTTCTTCAACCTGCTCGATCAACTGATTCTTAGCTTGTTCTTTAGTGAGACCAGCAACCTGAGTGAGCTTGTTAGCAAGTTCCTCGCTGATTTCAGAAGTTTTCTTGATCTCTTGATCAAGCTTAACAACGCGAGTTTCGATTTCAGTCTCTTTAGCTTTTACGCGATCAGTGTCTTTCTGAATCTGCTCGGTCTTCTGTTCGAGAGCGACTTCTTTTTTAGTAAGTCCGCGTTCGAAATCGGTAAGATGCTTCTTCTTCTTTTCCATTTCGTTTTCAAGATTGTTACGTTCATCACGGACAATCTGTTTCGCTTTCTCTTCAGCTTTTCTTTTTACTTCTTGAGCTTCGGCTTCAGCCTTTCTCAGAATATCCTGTGCCTGCGTCTCGTGACCTTTCTTCGAAGCACCCTGCTTGAGAGTGAGTAGAACGAAAGCGATGACAGCTCCGGCAACAGCGCCAACAACGGCCATAACCATTGGATCCATCGTATTCCCCTTAAATATGTTTCTGCTGTTTAACGTCCCAGCAAAAATTTTCCGTTACTATAAAATCCATGTGGCAATCGTGAGACTCCACAGGAATGTTTTCTTTCAGCTGTTCGCTCCAGGCGAGACCGATCTTGATTCCCTTACGTGTTTCAAGATAACGATCATAAAAACCTTTACCTCTTCCCAGTCTCTGGCCTCCGAGTGAAAAACTCACTCCCGGAACCAGATACCAATCAGGCTCAACCACTGTGTAAGGTGGCGTGAGCCATGGAGAACCACTCGGCAAACCTGAAGTACAGCCGAAGGTCATCTTTCCATCCACTAAAACCGGATACGAAAGATTTAGAGGAACCGAACGAAGGAGCTCCTGATAAACGGGAGCAATCTCGTTTCGAAGCGGCAAATAGGCCGCACCGATCTGACTCTGTAAGTGAGGAAAGTTTTGGAAGAGTGTTATCAGCTCTTGGGTGAGCGAGAAACTTAACGAGATGATGTGATCATCTGACAAAGAGGCAAGCTTCGCGAGAACGTCCTTACGAAGACCATCTTTGTTCACGTCTATATCGCCTGAGTACTAAGGCTTTCAATTGCCTTCTCAAGAGTACCCTCAAGCTTGAGGATATTTCCCTTATACTCATCTTCGAGTTGCAACTTCTCGGTGGCGATTTTTAACGCCACCAGAACGGCTACATCTGTATCTCTCAGCTGCGGTCGAGTGGTCTTGAGCTGCTGGATTTCAGCGAGCACAAGATCAATCACCGCCTTTGCGATGTGACTTTCGTTTTGTTCCGGCTTAAATTTTACCTTACAGCCTAAAACACTGAACTCAACTTCCTGACTTGGAGTCATAGAAATAAGGTACGTTTGACCCCTAAAAAAGTCAATGAAGTCGCATTTGTTTCTACAATGAAATTAAGGTCTTAAGTTGTCTCGAGGCCCACTAAAGTTTTGAGGTAAAGTTCGAGATCAAACAGATGGAGATCATCCACTGATTCACCTACCCCGATGTACTTGATCGGCACTTTGAGAGAGTCGACAATTCCCACGGCACTGCCCGCTTTTGCAGAACCATCGCATTTTGTGAATATGATTCCGGTAAGTTGGAGGGCCTTGTGAAATTCCTGAGCTTGCTTCAAAGCATTTTGACCAGTAATCGCATCAAGCACGAGAAGAACTTCACTCGGCGCCTGAGGATCTATCTTGGACATGACTCTCTTGGTTTTGGTGAGCTCTTCCATCAGATTTACATTGGTATGGAGTCTTCCGGCGGTATCAATCAGGCAGTAATCGTAGTTTTCCTTGTAAGCTTTAGCCACTGTGTCAAAAGCCACACCACTTGGATCTGCGCCATCTTTCGCGCGAACCATCTCCACTCCTGCTCTTTCACACCACACTTGTAGCTGATCAACTGCAGCGGCACGGAAAGTATCACAGGCACCAACGATAACTTTGTTACCTTCGGATTTTAATTTAGTTGCGAGTTTTCCAATCGTAGTTGTTTTACCGGCACCATTCACACCAACAATCATGATGACCTTGGTTGATTTTGCACTATCTGGAACTTTATTCGTTTTCTGAACAGTTTCCATTTTATCTTTCATGAATTGATAAACGAGTGACTGGATTTCATTGGGAGATTTTCCCTTTCCTTCCTTGTCGAGTTTGGTGAGAAGATCCTGGACCAGACCAGTTGGTAAGTCAGCGGTATAGAGAACTTCTTCAATTTCATCGAGTGAAGGTTTCTCACCCGAAAATAAATTTCCGATTTTTCCCCAAACTTCAGAACGGGATTTATCCAGACCAAGTGAAAGTCTCTGCGTCCAGCTGAGTTTGACCGGAGCACTTGGAGCTTCAACTCCGGGGGCAGCAGCATCAGTTGGAAAATCAGTCGGTATTTTTCTTTGTTTTGATTTAAACCAATAAGCTAGAAGTCCGCCGACAACGACAAATCCACTGACATAAACTTCTAAATTATCACCAAGAAATTGTTGAACTTCATTCATGCTTTTTCCTCAGAATAATATCGTCTTAGTAAGTCCCAGACGATCGATGCCGTTGCTCCCCAGAGTAAATGAGACGAAGGTCTCATTGGGCGGAAGAGTACGGGTGAGCGAGTATATCCATTGCGCCAAGCATAGTGCCAGTCTTTTTCCCTGCACAATTCTGTCCACTCATAGGCAATCATGACATCCCACTCGCCATTGGAAATCGCCTTCACGACAAATTCTTCGGCGGGAATTGTTAGTTTTGCCATGACCGGAACAATCGCTTGTAAGCGAGCAGTCATGACGACAGGAAGGTAACCCATGAATTCAATCAGTGTACTGTCGAAACCAGTTTCCTCGCAAAACTCTCTCTGGGCTGAGATCCACGGATCGTGTTCATTGGCATGCTTATGGCCTCCAATGAAAGCCACTTGTCCGCTATGAGTGGGCATTTTTTCAGAGCGCTTGATGAAGATAACTTTATCTTCGGTACAAAGAAAAACAACGGCCCCTTTCCACTTGTCCGCGGGCAGAGTATGTTCTTTTTGCAGCAGGTTTTTAATACGGTGAAGATCCATGCGTAGACGTTTCCAGTTTGAGCTCATTCAGATTATACGGAACTATTTCGGGGAGCAAGGTTTCCTCGATGTGTTAACTCCTCCCGCCGTCGAGAATCCGGGGATGGAAGTGCATATTCATCCGTTTCAGCTTCACTCAGTCAAAAATAAGACCCAGATCCCACTCTATCTTCATACTTCTCCTGAGTTTTGCCTGAAGGAACTTCTGGCGGACAAGGATGAAAATTTCGAGAAAATTTTTTCTATCAGTTACTCTTTCCGGGATGAGCCCGACTCACCCATCCACAGAAAACAGTTTGTGATGCTTGAGTGGTACCGGAAGAATGCCCGCTATGAAGCCATCATGACTGATGTCGAGAAACTCATTTCGTATGCCATGAAAGAAGGAGTGAAGAGAAATCTTCCTTTAAGAAAAGAAATTTCCGGGCAGACGATTGTCACTAAAACGATGAACGAACTTTTCCTTGAATTTCTCTCCGTGAATATTCTGGATTATCTCACTGTCGATTCGATCAAAGCACTTCTGAAGAAATTCCCGGATGTCCCTGTTCCTTCGATTGATTGTGAGTGGGATGATTACTTCTTTCTTCTGTATTTAAATAAGATCGAACCGCATCTTAAAAAGTATCCACTTCTACTTGTGAAAGAATTTCCGGCGCCACTGGCCGCACTCTCCACTCTAAAAAAAGATGATCTTAGGGTTTGTGAGCGATTTGAGGTTTATATTAACGGAGTGGAACTTTGCAATTGCTTTAACGAGCTCACAGATTCCAATGAGCAAAAAAAGAGATTTGCAGAACAAGCCGAGCTCAAAAAGAAATTGTACGGATACTCACTTCCTGAACCAGTCGCTTTCTACCGCTCTCTTGAAAAAGGTCTGCCACCGTCAGCGGGAATCGCCCTCGGAGTCGACAGACTTCTCTCTTCTCTTTTTGAAATAGAAAATCCATTTTTCTACTGAAGAATCTGCAGCTGATTCATCACTGTATGCATTTTAATAATGTACTCAGACTTCACATGCTGAATCGGCATGCCCTTTGCCCACTCGTAATGAAACTTCGGATCGGGATTGCGTCTCAGATCTGATTTAAAAATTGGTGAATAGTCTTTGGCCATATCAGCAGAGAAGATCGCAAACCACCGATCAAGTGCTTCAATGTCATTACCCTCATAATAATCCAGAAGATCGAGACCTTTTTCAGTAAGTGTTCTTTTCAGAGTATAGAGATTGAAGTTTTTCAGTGCCTCTTCAGTGTAGTTAAGATTGTAAAACTTTTTACTATAGCGCATGCAGAAATCAAGAAGTCGCGCGTTCGGTTTTTCGTTGAGGTTTTCCAGAGTCGCGTAAACATCATCGAGAACCAGTCCCTGATAAACCGCTTCACGTGATCCACCCTGCTGGAGATTATTCATCCACTGAGAAAGATCTTCATCCTTAGGTTCAGTCTTTCTGGTTACAACAAATAGTTCTTCCACGAACGCGCGATCAAGCTGATTCTTACGATCAGTGGGAAGTTTATCGAACTCGGCAGTAGTTTTAAGTTTCTTGGTATAACTCGAAACATCCGTACTGGTTTTGAAATTCTTCGGAATATCAGGAAGCACCATTTCTTTTACTGGTTCAGGAAGTTTTCCGAGAAGCTTGTCGCTCCACTGCACCCCCGCCACCTGGGTGATGAGATTTCTGAGCTTTGCCTTCCAACCCGTCTCAGCAGGCACCTGCGCCCAAGCAGAAAAAGAAATAAGGCTGAGTAAAAGAATCAGTTTAGTCACACGGGCTCCTTGAATATCTTTTATTCTAAGTGCTTACTGGATTTAGTGGGAGAGGCGAATATTGCCTGAGTGGTGAGCGATCGCCGTTTATCTTAAAATAGAGATCGGAGATATTTATGCTTTCATGGTTCAAGAAAAGATCTGAAAACGAAACAGCAACTCTCATTCGAGAACTGTCACAGCAGATGGACTTTCGTTTTAGTGAAATTTCGTCACAGATTAAAGAACTCGAACTTGGTCTCGCCCAGATGGAAACCAGGCTTCTCACAAAAGACTTAAAAGACAAACAGGCCTATGGTCTTCTTCACTACAAACTTCATGAAGCTAAGAGTTCAAAGTTAACTGAAGAGATTGAGACACTTGAGAAAGCCCTCTCAGCTCATAAATTTCCACTGAAAGACCACTAATCCCTAAACAATTCTGCCTACGAGATCGTAATCCAGGACTTCAGTGATTTCGACTCTCACTAAATCTCCGGCCTTTGCCATTCCGTCATTGATGATAACTTTCCCATCGATATCCGGTGCCTGACCAGCGTGGCGGCCTTGTAGAAGAAGATTTGTTTCTTCGTGAGCGCCTTCAACGAGAACTTCAATAATCTGACCCAGATATTCCTGGTTAAGCTCGCGGGCGATTTCTTTCTGAAGCTCATAGAGTTTTTCAAAACGCTCGTCGATGACATCTTGAGAGATTTTATTTTTAAGTCTCAGGGCGGGAGTGCCTTCTTCATCAGAATACTTGAATACGCCAAGGTGATTGAAGCGTGCTTCACTCACTCCTCTCATAAGTGCTTCAAAATCTTCCTCGGTTTCGCCAGGGAATCCTACAATGATTGAAGTTCTGAGAACGATTCCGGGAATCTTCTCTCTCAGCGTTTTAATTTTCTGGTGAATCACTTCTTCAGTCACACGTCTGTTCATGCGCTTCAAAACACCGTCGGCAAAATGCTGAACCGGCATATCGAGATATTTTGTGATCTTGGTTGATTTCGCCATGAGATCCATGACGTCTTCAGTAAGATCATCTGGATAGAAGTAAAATACGCGAACCCAATCAATGCCTTCAACTTTCTCAAGACGAGCCAGAAGCTCATAAATCATTGGGTTTTTGTTATCTTTCTTACCGCCGCCTTCAAGATCAACTCCGTAATCAGAGAAATCCTGGGAAATGAGATTAAGTTCTCTCACACCAGTCGCGGCCAGCTGTTCGGCTTCCTTCACCAGAGAATCAACCGTTCTTGAACGGAGCTTTCCGCGAAGAGTAGGAATGATACAGAAAGTGCAGTTACGATTACAGCCTTCCGAAATTTTGAGCCAGGCCATATAAAAAGGCGAGGTATTCAGGCGCGGATCAAATTCAGTGTGGATATATCTTGGAATCTCTACAAATGATTTCTTCTCGAGCTTACCTTCTTCCATCGCGCGAAGAAGCGGAACGATTTTCTGATATTCACCAGTTCCGATGAACATATCAACTTCCGGCATTTCGCCTTCGAGCTCATTTGAGTATCTCTGGGCCATACAACCTGACATCACGAGAGCTTTGCAGTTTCCGGTTTCCTTGTAGCTGGCAAGATCAAGAACCGTTTCAATGGATTCAACTTTCGCAGCTTCAACAAATGAACAAGTGTTCACGATGATCACTTCCGCATCTTCCGGAGAACTTGCAATAGTAAAACCATCAAGCTTCAAATGCCCCAGCATAACCTGTGAATCCACCAGATTTTTTGAGCACCCCAGAGAGGTGAAAAAGATGGATTTATCCTGAAATTTCTTCGTCGTATCGAGAGTCATATTAAGCCTATGGAAAATGATTGCCTGTTTGTAGAGGATGCCCGGGGAAAAGTCATTTTCTTTACCCCCCCACTATGTAAAAAAGTCATGGTAACGTACCAGCATTGACGCACATGGGCAAACATGGGATTACTTTCGGATATGTCCATTTCTCCTATGAAAGAGGCGCATTTACCCGAAGTGATGAAACTTTCCGAGCAGCTCGGTTATCCGGTGACATTGGAAGTGCTTCAAGCGCGCTGGAAGACTCTCACTCAGAAAAATCGCCACGGACTTTTTATTTATGAAGAAAACAAAAATATTCTGGGATGGATTCATCTCGAGCGGGTGGAAGATCTCATCGAAGAAGACAAGGCCGAGATCAAAGCACTCGTTGTGGGAGAAAATTCCAGAGGAAATGGAATAGGAAAAGCATTGATCGCAACTGCTGAAAAGTGGGCAAAGACCTACCAGTTACATACAATTTACCTGAATTGTAATATACTCAGGAAACGAACTCACAATTTCTATGCGCGCGAGGGGTTCACGAATTACAAAACCTCGCACTTTTTTGAGAAGAAAATTTAATGGGCTATATCAGACGCGGATTTAGAAAAGCAGGACCAGCACTCAATGTAGCAAAGAAAGCTGCTATTTGGGGAACAGCGGGCTTTTTCATTTCTACGATTGCTACTGTCATCATGCTGAAATGGCTTCCGGTTTACTACACTCCGTTGGTTTTCATTCGTACCATTGAATACGCTATTCAGGGCAAATGGGTGCCGATCCAGAAGACCTGGAAATCAATCGATGAGATTTCTCCCCATCTTCAGAAGGCCGTGATCGCTTCGGAAGATCCAAAGTTTCTCTCGCACAATGGTTTTGATTTTGCAGCTATCGCCAAGGCTCTTGATGCTAACAAGCGCCGGAAGATCAAGATGGGTGCTTCAACCATTTCTCAGCAAACTGCTAAAAACGTTTTCCTTTATCCTTCCCGCACATATCTCCGGAAAGGCTTTGAAGCTTACTTCACAGTACTCATTGAAACTTTCTGGGGCAAAAAAAGAATCCTGGAAGTGTATCTGAATGTGATTGAGCTGGGTCCAGGTGTCTACGGTGCTGAAGCTGCTTCTGAACATTTCTACGCAAAATCATCTACGAAACTTAATCCCGGTGAAGCTCATCTCTTCGCTGCTATCCTTCCGAATCCGCGCAAGTGGAGTCCGAAACGTCCCACGAACTTCGTTCTGAGACGCAGGAACTTTATCAGAAGAAATCTCGTTCTTCTAGGTCACTCGTACTTCAAGCCACTCAATACTTAGTTTTTAAGATAAAAGCAGCCGACTGACTGTTTGTTTCTCATAGAAGCATTCAGCACCATGAACGCCACTTCAACTCCATTGCGAAGTCCGATGAGTTCATCATTGAGCTGAGCATGCCGGTAGAACTTCTGAATCTCATCCTGAAGTTCAATGAACATCGCTCTCGCTCGTGCCAGGCGATTTTGAGAGCGTGAGAGGCCCACATAATTCCACATCGTCTGCTTCAAAGTCATCTGATCCTGGGCAATGAGAGCAAGATCGCATTCCTCATTTCCTTCGGTCCAGTCTTTGATTTTATCCAGATTATAATCTGTGCATTTTTCAATCCGCGAAAGAATATCTTCGGAAGCAATGGTGCCCCAGGTGAGGCCTTCAAGTAATGATGTGGAAGCCAGGCGATTAGCGCCGTGAAGACCAGTGCAGGCCACTTCACCAACGGCATAAAGGCGTTTGAGATTCGTGCGGCCCTTGAGATCGGTCTTCACTCCTCCACAAGTGTAATGAGCAGCTGGAACCACCGGTATGGGATGTTTGGCCATATCAATTTGATTCTCGAGGCAGTGAGCATAGATAGTGGGGAATCTTTCTTTGAGATACGCTTCGCCCTTGGCGGTGATATCGAGATATACGCAGTCTTCTTTTTCAGCAATCATCTCTTCGAGAATAGCGCGTGCAACGACATCCCGGGGAGCAAGCTCCTCATCCGGATGATATTTCTTCATGAAGGGCTGGCCCTTGGCATTGATAAGCCGTCCGCCTTCGCCTCTCACAGCTTCAGAAACCAGGAATCTTCTGTGTGATGAGCGATTATAGAATGTCGTCGGATGAAACTGGATGAATTCCATATTCGTAACATCTGCACCCGCACGATAGGCCATGGCATGGCCATCTCCACGGGCACCTTCAGAATTCGAATGGTGAAGATAAAGCGCCCCAATTCCGCCGGTTGCGAGAACTGTGATTTTAGCGAGAATCTTTCTGACGTGATTTTCTTTCTGATCAAGAATGTAGGCACCGAGAACCTGATTCTCTTCATATCTTTGAGTGATGTCGACACCATGATGATCAGGGGTAATTAGATCGATCGCAGTGTGACTCGTGAGAAAAGTTATATTCGGGAACTTCGCAGGATCATTTAAATAATTCAGGAGAGAGATCTGAATCGTCTTTCCCGTCATGTCACCCTTATAAATAATTCTGTCTCTTGAATGGGCAGCTTCTTTCGTAAAAAGAAGTTCTCCCTCAGCGTCTTTAGCAAAATCTGTATGTGATTTATGAATCAGGACTTCGTCGATGATATCTGCTGATCTTGTGGCAAGAATCCTCGCTGCATCCACATTTGAAGTGTAAGCAGATGCGCGGATGATATCGGTGATGAGATCTTCCTGGTCGTTCAGGTCTTTCGGGCTGTAGATGATCCCACCCTGCGCCCAGAAAGTGTTCGTGAGTTCAGGTCTCTTTTCACGCGTGACGATTGTAACATTGAGCTTTTTTTCAGCGAGCTTAATCGCGGCAGAAAGTCCCGCAATACCGGTACCGATGATCAGTACATCTGTATTGAAGTCTTTCATGCTGACCTGTATTTAAGCGAGATATCAACTCTGGGAGCGCTGTAAGTAAGAGAGCCAACACTTAAAGCATCCACTCCATCAATGAGATAATTCTTCACGGTATCGAGACGAATGCCGCCCGAAACCTCAAAGGTCATTCCCGTCTGCTTTAACTTAACGGACTCACGGATCTTATCAGGTGAAAAATTATCCAGCATCACATGTTTGATACCTAGTGAGATCGCATCTTTCAGTTCATTCAAGTCATGAATCTCAGCGATGATATTATTGTAGAAAGTTCCCTGAGACTGAAAAAACTCAAAAGCGCCCTTGAGCCCACCGAGACAAGCTTTGTGATTATCCTTAATCATCCAAAGATCAGTCTGACCCATGCGATGATTAAATCCCCCACCGACTCTTACTGAATACTTTTCAAGCGAGCGAAGTCCAGGGGTAGTTTTCCGCGTATCAAGTATTTTCACATTTCCCGCGAGCTTAACGAATTGCCTCGTCCAGGTGGCAATCGAAGAACCGTGCTGAAGAAGATTCAGCGCCAGACGTTCTCCGGTCACTGCAACATTAAATGGAATTTTCTTTTTGAAGACATAGCTTTCCGGTGAACTGAATTCTTTATTCTCAAGTGCGGTGATTTCAGAAACATCTTCACCAAGGAAATTAAAGACTGCGGAGAAATAGTCAGTTCCCGCCACAAGAAGTGGTGTCTTGAACTTCAGGGTAAGCTCCACCGGATGAGTGGGAAGAGTTCTGAGATAATGATGATTTCGGTTAAGATCGTCATCAAGAAGCCAGCGCTCTACATCTGGAAGAAGGCCTTTCTGGATGACTTCATTCATGGGTTGGTAATTAACTCTTTTCGACTCAAGAGGCAAGGGAATTACCTTTTCGCCCGGCACCCAAATGCCTATGAATCTAATTGGTTAAACTTCAAATCTCAGGCACTCTCCTTGCTTATAAGACTTCATGAACAGAAACTGGATGATCTCTATCCTTATAGTGGCCGGTGCCCTCTTTCTTATTCTTAAGACCCATGAGAAACGAACGCTGATTCCGTATTTTAAAGCAGAGCGGAGTCTGAAACTCCCCCATTTCTCAGAGGCTAGAATGAAAGTCGCGGCAAGTGAGGTGTCACTTCTGGAACTCTGGGAGTCCATGCTGACCGGAAGAGTGGCGCCGCTGGATCGTTGGCTCCGTAAAGAATACAAAGCACTCGCTCTTGCCCATGTGTTTACTCCTTCCGGGTTTCACCTATCCGCAATCCTGTGGCCTGTACTATTTCTGTTCAGAAAGAAAAAATCAAAAACCATTATTCTGGGTTTTATCGGATCACTTCTTCTTTTCGTTTCAGGTCAATCGGCACTGAAACGCATGACTCTGATCAAAATCAATCAGCAGTTCTTAGGACTAAAGGCAGGATTCATCCTGGCACTTATGGCAGATATTCTCTTTGGTTCATTTTCTGATTCCCCACTCGGATTCACTTACAGTTTTCTTTTCCTTGGGATAATTTACTCGGGTGCTCGCGGACTCACATTATTTGTGTGGTTTTTTCTGGCACAGGTTTTGATAGGTTTTGTTCAGGGGAATCTCATCTCTCCCCTTCTTCTCCTCATATCACCACTTATCAATTCTGTTCTGGCGGTCGCTCTGCCATTTCTGTTTATTCTTGGATTTCCCCTCTGGGGCTGGCAACTGAAAGCTGGTTTGACCATTTTAAAGGGACTTCAGTTTTTGGTGAGTACTTCCTATTCAGTTGTTTTGAAGTTTCCCCTACTCGAAGTGAATGCTGTTCTTCTATTGCTCTTTATATTTCTTCTTATGCGAAAGGGAAGACTCGCGATCTTTGCGTGTTTTATCCTCACAGCAGACCTCAATACAGATTTGCAGAAGATTCCGGTTTCTGGATCTTACGAATGGCAGGCCAGTGGCCGGATCTTGAAGACAGTTGGATTAAAAGTTTATCGGGAGGATGGAATCTGTGAACGGGAACTAGTGCGCGGGATGTGGTTTGAAACCTGCTCCCCCAGAAGGAGGAGCAGGAGTAGAAAAAATAAAGCTTAAGAAACTTTCATGTCTTTCTGAAGAGCAGTGAACGTTTTTTCTTCACGGATAGCGTACATAAGGTTCCGCTTGATGTTCTCGTTAGACTTGTAGAATTTAGATATCTCATCTTTCTTCATGCCTGACTGAGAAACCATCTCTTCGATTTTAACATCGAGATCAGCTTCAGTTGCTTCAACATTGTACTTACGAGCGAGTTTATCAAGAATAAGACCTGAACGAACCTGGAAGAGGGCCTTGCTGGTAACATCATCATTCCAACGCTCGAAGTAGAGCTGGATCATCTGCTCATTGAAACCCTGCTGTTTCAGAGTACGCTGAAGTTCCTGCTTAACACTTTCTTTCTGGTCATCAACGAGTGCCTTAGGTACTTCAATTGGATTCTCAGAAATAAGTTTCTCAAGGATTTCCTGCTGGAGTTTGGCCTGAACTTCGCGCTTCTTCTGAGTCGCCATGCGCTCTTTGTTCTTAGTAGTGAAATCAGCAATGGATTCAAAGCCAAACTCTTTAGCGAGCTCTTCAGTGAATTCAGGGAAATTTTTCTGTTTGATCTCAAGAAGCTCAACGTGGAAAGTGACCGGAGCATTCTTGAGGTCTTCTTCGTGATAGTCAGCTGGGAAAGTAACTTTGATGTCTTTTTTATCGCCCTTCTTAAGACCAATCATCCCGTCTTCAAATCCTGGAATGAACTGACCAGAGCCGATCTCAAGCATATACTCCTGAGCTTTCATGTTATCAGGACGAGTGCCATCTGCTTTTTCACCTTCAAAGTTAAATACAGCGTGGTCACCTTTAGCAAGCTTGTAATCAGCATCCTTGACTTCAACAATTTCTGCTTTGTTTGAAAGATGATTTTTCTTCAGAGTTTCAAAATCTTCTTCTGAAACTGCTTCAGATTCTTTCTTGAAAGTAAGCTTAGAGTAATCTTTAAGCTCAAAATCAGGAATCACTTCAACTGTTGCTTCGAATGCAACAGACTGACCTGATTCATACTTCGTATTTCCGAACTGTGGGTAACCCACAACGCGGATATTTTCTTTCTTCATTGCTTCATAGTATTGCTCAGAGATGAAGCGGTAGAGAGCATCGTTTTCAACTTGTGGACCGAACATTTTCTGAACCATCTCAAGTGGAGCTTTCCCTTTACGGAAGCCCTTGAGGTTAGAATTTTGTTGCTTGGCCATGAGGGCCGCTTTGATCTGGCTTGAAAGATCAACCTTATCGAAGTTGAAGACTAATTTCTTAGTACAGCCGTTAACATCCTGGATGGTGTAAGACATGAGAACTCGCTTTTTTCATAGGTAAAATTGAATGGAATTTTTAACACAAAGCCCGGAAAAGTCAAAGATTCTAGTAATTGACGCATACCATATAGAGGCCATTTGGTGGGGCAACTGGACCAAGTCTTTGAACCTTTGTTGGCCCTAAGGCAGACCGAAATTCTTCGAGCGAGATTTTACCCCGTCCGACATTCCAGATGGCACCCATGAGAAGCCGGACCATTTGTTTCAGGAACCCATTTCCATTTATCCGGAAGATGTAATGAGAAGGAAGCATCTGCCATTCGCCTTGAGGAATTTCTACAAGATCGCAGGAAAAAATTGTGCGAACATGTGAAGAGACATCAGTTCCCTCACAATAAAAATTCGTGAAGTCATGTTCCCCCACCAGAATTTTACAGGCCTCTCTCATCTTTCCGAGATCAAGTTCAAATGGGTAATTTGCGATGAGATCATTTTGAAATGCGGTGAACATCCGCTGAGAAGTGAAACGATAATGGTACTCTTTGGATTTAGCATGAATTGTGGGATGAAAAAAATCATCGGAAATTTCGGCATGAATCACTCTGATGTCTTCAGGGAGATTCACATTCATCGCCTTGACCAGATTCTCAGTGGGAATATTTAAGGGCATGGTCACTTTTGCGACCTGACCCAAAGCATGGACACCGGCATCGGTTCTTCCCGCTCCCATGCTCTTCACTTCATCTGATTTTGATATTACTGACAAAGCTCGATTAAGTTCACCCTGAACGGTGACTTCATTTGTTCCAAGCTGGACCTGCCAGCCCGAATAAGTGGTGCCTTTATATTGGAGTGTGAGCTTGTAGTGACAGATCACTTTATGGCATCGAACTCAGGCTCATCTTCTTTCCAGTCAAAGATGCCTTCAAACTTCTTACGATGAGTAAGCCAGTAGAGAATCGAAGCTATCACATAGACAGAAAGAATCGCCGGAATCATCACTTCCTCATAGAGGAACAGGGAAGCAATGAAGAGAAAGATAACCATGAGAACCTGCTTCTTGTGCTTTCTTACCCACTCCGAATTTTTAAAGCTAGGGAATGGAACATTTGAAACCATGAGAGCAGCATAGAAGAGCAGATAACCAAGTGTCAGAGGCTTATACTGAACGAGCTCCGGAACATTGAGTGATACGAGAATGAGTCCGATCACTGCAAGAGCTCCGCTTGGAATAGGAAGGCCCTGGAAATAATCCGATTTATTTTTATCGATGTTGGCATTGAAGCGGGCAAGTCTTAGTCCTCCGCAAAGCATGAAGAAGAAAGTTGCAACCATTCCCGGTCTTCCGGAATCGGCCAGAAAACGAAAATAATAAACTAGTGCCGGTGAAACTCCGAATGAAACGAGATCGCTTAATGAATCGAACTGTTCACCGAAGCTTGACTGAGTATTCGTCATTCGTGCAACTCGTCCATCAACCATGTCGAAGATTGCAGCTAGTACGATGAACATACATGCTTTATAAAACTCACCGTGGAAGCCCTGAAGAATTGCAATAAATCCACAGCCCATATTCATGGCGGTAAATGTATTCGGAATGAAATAGGCCCACTTTTTATCAACAACCATAAAACCTCATTTGGAATCTTTAAGAGCAGCAATCACCGTTTGACCAGGCACAACAAATTCTTTCTCAAAGATTAGGATGTCACTGTTATTCGGGAGATAGATTAACAAAGTTCCCCCGAAAGGATAATACCCAAAACACGCCGCTCCCCTTCCTCTATCACCAGATTTCAGCCATATAGTTGGACGACTGCCATACTTGCAGTCAACGAATCGCATGAGAGTTTGCGTTTTATTTTTCGAAGTAAGAACGAAGTCGGTGTGGGCGACATCATCCATCGCACGATAAAAGGCCACGGGTTCTGCTTCCCTCGCGATCTTCATTCCTTTCGTTGCCCTGAGATGAGTGACTTCACCTGCAGTAGGAAGATAGAGACCTTTCTCGGTCCAACCCGAAATAGAAATTCTTATTTCCTGACCTTCACCAGAAATATGCGGCAGTGAAACATTTCTGCGAATTGATTTCACTTCTCCATTAACCGGAGAGAGATAAATCTCACCATCATTTTTCAAAGTATCACGATATGGAACTGCATTTCTTCTCGTGATAAGTCCTGCGACAAAACAAATCACAGAGATAAGGAGTGAGTATCCGAAACTCCAGTTCATCCATGAGTAAATAAAGAGAATGAATAGTCCCCAGGAAACCGAAGTAGGAAGAAAGAAAAACCTCTTCACGGGTTCATCCTGAATTCATCTTCGGGCGCGCGAAAATAATAAGACTCACGTTTCAGATTCTGCTTGAGGACACTTTCAAAAATCTTTTTCGGATGAGCTTTCAAAAGATCAGTCGTAGAAGCAGCATTTATTGCGAAAGGCTTGAGCTTCTCATCCAGAGAAATATCTGAGTGAATGAACACATTCCCTTCAGGTGAAGCTGCTGGAAGGTCTTTAGCCTCCAGAAGTCTAGCCTTCCCCTCTCCGTTCTTCCACTCGTAGAAAAAATATTCTCCACGATAAGCCTTGGTAACCCACGTGCCTTCCTGGATACCGGTCATGAGGGGAATTTCATAAGTATAGAATGAGTTATGAGAGATATTGAAGAAGCTCGTAACGTCAGAGAAACCCTCAGAAAGCCGGAGACCAGTATAAAAGCCCGGACCAGCTATAGTCACAACCCGGGTGAGGTCACTCATTTGTTTTTTATAATCTTTCAGGAGTCGGTGGGTCTCGGTCTGTAATGTGCTGGAAACTCTCTGTTCTCTGAAAATTCTGAAATCAAGCCACTCCATGCCCTCATCCAGAAGACCCAGGGTAATGTCGTAGCTCGAATCAATAAAGAGAACACTCAAGACTTAAACAACCTCGTCACATCATTGAATAGTGCAATGAAGATAAGAAGGAAGAGAAATGAGACACCAATTCTCTGGGCGAATTCCAGTTTTCTTCTCGAGAGTGGCCCACCATTCAAAGCCTCAATAACGAGGAAGACAATGTGTCCTCCATCCAGAACCGGAATAGGGAAAAGATTGATCACACCAAGGTTAATCGAAATGAAGGCCATGAGACGAAAGAACATTGAAAGGCTGATATTGAATGAATCTGAAGCGACTTTCCCGATTGCAAGAGGTCCGCCGATATTATCCAGCGATACTTCACGGGTGATCAGTTTCTTATAACCCAGGAACGTTTTTACTACTCCATCCCAGGTACGATGAAAGGCAGAAATCATCGCAACGCCAATATTATCAGCCTTCGCGATTACGAGTTTCGGCTGAAGATAATCAACGCCACTCTCTACACCAATGACTTTTACTTTTTGATTCTCAACGGTCTTAACTTCAGGCACGAGAGTTTTCATCGCCTTTTTACCACCACTCAGAACTTCAATGCTTGCTTCTTTTGCTTCCGGAAGTTTCTGGAGCCCGGCACGAAGATCTTCAAAGCTTGAAAGTGCGATTCCATCGTAAGAAAGAAGAATATCGCCTGTTTTGATTCCGGCCTTATCAGCGGGAGTGCCCATCACAACGTTTCTGATTGAAAGCTCAACCGGATAGTAACCAGCCGCTCTCAAAGTAGATGCTGATTCGACAATTCTCTCTGCCTGTAGATTCGGAACCGTAGCATTTCCAGGGAGTTCATAGAGAAAAACTCTTCCCGTTTTAATTGTAAGAAGCTCTTCGAGTGATGTATCCGGATCAGTTGAACCTTGTTTCAGAGAAGCGATGTACTTCTTCCCCGAAGCATCAACAAATACTGGTCTCTTCCCATTCATGAATACTGTCTTGAATTCTTCAATGAACTCATCAAACTTCATTCCCACATTCATCTGTACACTCTCACCACGTCTTTTCACGGTGAGCGTGTGGATTTCGCTATCGTTGATATTGAGATCATCAATACTCAGGATATGTTCATCGTTAATCATGGTGAGAACGTCACCTGAACGAAGACCTTTCTGATATAGCTGTGATTTTTCGGCAACCATTCCGATTTTAGTTTCAGGAACTTTCTCGCCTGCAGTGAGAAGTCCTACATACAGGAAATAGGCCATAAGAAGATTCGCGAGTGGTCCGCCGAAGACAATCCAGAAGCGCGCCATTTTGCTCTTGTGATTAAAAGCGACCTTCTTCTCTTCTTCCGACAATGGGACTTCAGAGAAAGGATCATCACCGAACATTTTCACATATCCCCCGAGAGGGATGATTGAAATGGCATACTGAGTGCCATTTCTCACATATTTGAAGATCTTCGGACCGAAGCCGATTGAGAAAACTTCAACTCTTACCCCAAATAGTCTGGCAAAGAAGAAGTGCCCAAGTTCATGGAAGAAAATAAGTGGGCAAAGGAAGAGAACAAAAATAAGAATTTTTTCTAACATAAATCGTCCTTACTGGAATTTAACCAGGAGGTAGAAAGCATAAAGAGGTGCAACAAACAAAAGGCTATCTACTCTGTCATAGACTCCCCCGTGTCCCGGGATCAAAGTCGAGCTGTCTTTAATTTCAAATTGTCTTTTAAGTTTTGACTGTGCCAGATCACCAACCTGCGAGCAGCAGGCAATGATCGTAAATACAATGACTGTGAATGCATCGACTGGTTCAACAAGTTTATGCCAATAGAAACAAGTCAGGGCGACCGAACAAAAAACTCCGCCAAGAGCACCTTCGACAGTCTTCTTAGGACTGACGGCTTCCCATAACTTATGCTTCCCGAATTTTCTGCCGACAAAATAAGCGAAAGTATCAACAGAGAAGTTGAGAAGAAGAAGGGCAATAAAAAGAATTCGCCAGTTAGGAAAATGAATGATGCAACTAAGACACAGAAGAGGAATGAGAGCAAAAACTCCGGCCCCCCATGAGGTCGCGCGGAAGATTTTCAAAAGTGTGTCTGATTTCTTGTAAATTACGAAAAGATAAATTGAGAGAAGGATATCGAGGACAAGTCCCGCTGAAATCCAGAAGCTGAATGAAGAAGCGCTGATCTGATAGAAATTAAAGAACCAGAAACCGATGAGATAAATAGACTGCGCCAGGATGTAGCGCTTCGATGTTCTCGGCTGGTCATAAAAATTAGTAATGATTTCATCGATGAGAACCGGACCAATGATTCCGATTCCAATAAGGGTTGCTGTCTCTCCGATAAATAAACACGAAGTGACGAGTAATGCGAGGATAGCGCCTGAGATAATTCTGACAGTTGTATTAGACATCAGGAAAATACTCCCTGTGTGAAGACCGTTTTATTGGATTCTGCCTGCTCAATAGAAAGCTTAAGGCTCGCCTGAGCAGAAACATTTCCAAAACGTCTTTCGCGAACAGAGACATGATTAATGATGCTCTTAAATTCCTGTGCCGTGAAATCAGGCCACTTTGTCGGACTGAAATAAAATTCTGAGTAAGCCATCTGCCACAGAAGGAAGTTTGAAATTCGCTGCTCTCCACCGGTTCTGATCATGAGATCAACATCACCCGTTTCCGGACGATAAAGCATGTTTGAAAGATCTTCTTCGGTCATGAGCTTAGTTGGACTTTGAATCTGAAACTGATTCACAGCACGCATGATCTCAGCTCGGCCACCGTAACTAAAAGCAAACGTGAGCTTGAGCCCCGTATTCTTCGAAGTCATGACTTCAGTTTCTTTAATCAGAGCAACTGTATCTACAGGAAGACCCTGGATCTCACCGATGACTTTAAAATGAACATTGTTTTTAAGAAGACGAGCGCGTTCTTTCAGAAGAAATTTCTTAAGCAGTTTAAAGAGTAGTGAAACTTCTTCAACCGGACGGCTCCAGTTTTCTGTCGAAAATGCATAGAGAGTAAGAGCCTTGATACCAACATCATCAGCGGCCTGAACTATGTCGGAAACTACACCAGAGCCACGCACGTGTCCCCAGATCCGAGGCCGGAACCTCTTCTTGGCCCAGCGGCCATTTCCATCCATAATAATAGCGACGTGTTTGATACTGCTCATATCAGACAGTCAGGAGTTCTTTTTCTTTAGCATCAACGATTTTATCAACTTCTTTGATGTAGTTGTCGGTGACCTTCTGAATTTCTTCCTGAATCTTTTTAGAATCATCTTCAGAAACTTTCTTATCTTTCTCGTTAGCCTTCACCTTATCGTTTTGTTCACGACGGATGTTTCGGATTGCAACCTTTGCGTCCTCTCCAAGTTTCTTCACATCTTTAACGAAAGCTTTACGCTTGTCTTCGTTAAGAACCGGAAACTGAATACGAATGAATGTTCCATCGTTTCCAGGAGTGAGACCAAGATTGGCAGCGAGAATACCTTTCTCGATAGAAGCGATAGCTGTTTTATCAAAAGGCTGGATCTGAAGAAGACGTGCTTCAGGAGTAGAAATCTGACCCAGGTTTTTAATCGGTGTCGGAGTTCCATAGTAATCGGCCATGATTCCGTCAAGTACGGCAGGAGTCGCGCGACCTGTTCTTACCTTGGACATCTGATTCTGAAGCGACTTAATCGCCTTCGTCATCTGATCATCTAATACTGGCTTAATAGTCTTCATATCCATAACAAGAGTCTCCTCTTAGAGTTTTTTAGTAACTACAGTTCCGACTTTCTCGCCATTAACTACGCGGGCGATATTTCCTTCCTCAAACATATTGAACACAACAATATCCATATCGTTATCCATACAGAGAGTAATGGCAGTCGAATCCATCACTTTCAGGTCTTTATTGAGAACTTCAATGTAAGAAAGTGTATCGAACTTCTTCGCATCTTTAAACTTCATAGGATCTTTATCGTAGATTCCATCCACTTTTGTGGCCTTCATGATCACTTCAGCATGAACTTCGTTTGCGCGAAGAGCAGCAGTTGTATCAGTCGTGAAGTATGGGTTACCGGTACCAGCTGCAAAGATCACCACTCTCTTCTTCTCGAGGTGGCGAACGGCACGGCGACGGATATAAGGCTCGGCCACTTCCTGCATAGCAATCGCAGAAAGAACCCTTGTGTAGACATCTTTTCTCTCTAAAGCATCCTGAAGTGCCAGAGAGTTGATTACTGTGGCCATCATTCCCATGTAATCGGAAGTGGCGCGATCCATGCCGGAAGTTGCACCAGCAACACCGCGGTGGATATTCCCGCCACCGACAACGATGGCGATCTCACATCCAGTCTGCTGGAGTGTTTTAATTTCAGAACTAATCTTATTGAGAATGTCACCGGAGATACCATGACCCTGGTCACCGGCTAGGGCTTCACCTGAAAGTTTGATGAGTACGCGCTTGTATTTCATTTTGCCCTTTAAAAAGGAAAAGGGGACTTCAATGAGTCCCCTTTTCTTTATTACTGTCTGGAATTAGTTTTTTCCCGAGAGCTTCGCGATTTCCTCAGCGAAGTTTTCTTGTTTCTTCTCGATACCTTCACCGAGATTGAACTTCGTAAACTTCGTTACCTTCAGAGTCGCGCCTGCTGTTTTAGAAACAGTCTCGATGAGCTTAGCTACAGTCATGTCCGGATCTTTTACAAATGTCTGCTCATAGAGACAAACATCAGTAGCAAGCTTGTTCAGCTTACCTTTCACGATATTCGGAATCATTGCCTCAGGTTTACCCTGCTCTTTAAGTTGAGCAGCATAAACTTCAGCTTCACGAGCTTTGAAAGTTTCATCAATTTCAGAAGCATTGAGGAATGTAGGATTAGCAGCAGCAATTTGCATGCAAAGATCTTTTGCGAGTTCTTTTACAGCTTCATTGCTTGAAACATCTTTATCAGATTCGATCTTACAGAGAACGCCGATTTTACCGGAGTGAACGTAAGAACCAATGAGACCATGTCCTTCAAGAGTCATGAGTTCAACACGACGAAGATCGATTTTTTCACCGATCTTGATTGTGAGTTCTGAAACTTCATCCTGAAGTGTAAGGCCTTTAGGACCTTTAGCTCCAAGAAGACCCTGAACTGAATTCAGTTTTCCATCAACAGCTACGTTAGCAGCAGTTTGAACGAAAGCCTGGAAAGAGTCGTTCTTAGCAACGAAGTCTGTTTCGCAGTTAAGCTCAACCAGTGCTCCCAGCTTTCCTCTAACAATACCAGCAATAAGACCTTCAGCAGCTACGCGAGACTGCTTCTTAGCAGCAGCCGCGAGACCTTTAGCACGAAGGTAATCTACTGCTTTCTGGAAATCCTGAGTTTCATCAAGAGCTTTTTTACAATCCATCATCCCGGCGCCAGTTGTCTCGCGAAGGGTTTTTACGTCTGTAGCTGTATAGGCCATGGTCGTATCCTTTATGATTTAAAAAATTAAACTTCTTCGTCAGCACCTTTAAGATCGATATCCTTCTCATACTTAGCAAGAATTTCTTGCTCGAGAGAATTATCGCGAAGGTCATCACTGCCGTCTTCTTTACGGGCCTTAGATCCACCTTCAACGATCGCACTCGCGAAGTAATCGAGGAAGAGAGTGATTGATTTAAGAGCATCGTCATTTCCAGGAACAACATACTCAATCCCTGTAGGGTCACAGTTTGTATCTGTGATTGCTACGATAGGAATACCGAGACAGTTAGCTTCTTTAACTGCAATGTGCTCATTGTTTGGATCGATGATGAAGATAGCTCCTGGAAGCTTTCTCATGTTCTTGATTCCGCCGAGAGTTCTTTCGAGCTTGATAACTTCTTTCTCAACGTTAGACTGCTCTTTCTTAGTAAGAAGTTTGTAGTCTCCGTTCTCTTTCATCTTTTCAACTTTACGAATTTTATCGATCGAGAGAGCGATTGTTTTCCAGTTAGTCAGCATTCCGCCGAGCCAACGAGAAGTAACGTGATAAGCGCCGCACTCTTCTGCTGTTTTCTTAACCATGTCAGCTGCCTGTCTCTTCGTACCAACGAAAAGAACTGACTTTCCTGATGCAGTTGTCTTCTTCAGAAACTCGTAAGCTTTTTCGGCCATCGGAAGTGTTTGCTGAAGATCGATGATGTAGATGCCGTTACGTTCACCGTAAACATACTTCTTCATCTTTGGATTCCACTTGTGTGTTTGGTGACCGAAGTGGGCGCCGGCCTCAAGCAATTGCTTGACCTGTAACTTAGACATGAAAACTCCTTGGTGGTTTTTATCGAATCACTTTGTGCCATCACTATTGATGGACCAACCAATTAAAGTGATTAGATTTCCCCTTATGGGGATGTAATTATTTGGTCTGAGATAAATAGCACGCAGGGTGATTTAGGGCAAGGTTTTTGAGAATGAAATCAAGGCTTTGAGGGATATCCTCAAAGCCTTTTAATGCACTATTCTATTGGAGCAATTAACACTTTTCTCGGCTTCGAACCTTGTTGTGGTCCTACAACCCCTTGTCTCTCCATCTCTTCGATGAGATTTGCGGCCCGGTTGTATCCAACACCCAGTCTTCGCTGGAGAAATGAAGCACTTGCCATGCGGTGAGTCGCAACACAACGGACGGCCTCTTGATACTTCTCATCCTTCAGAGCTTCGCCGTCGGATTCCCCGGTGAAGGCATCAGCACCCTCATCAGCATTCCCATTATTCTCGATAAATTCGATCGCCTTGGCATCGTACTGAGTTGGTAAGGTAGAAAGTTTCTTCACGAGTGCATCGATCTCATCCTCATCAACATATGCTGAGTGCATGCGGATAGTTTCAATTCCTTGTTTAAAGAGCATGTCCCCTTTACCAAGAAGTTTTTCCGCACCTGGAGTATCCATGATCACTCGTGAATCGGTATTCGTTGTCACACGGAACGCAACTCGTGTCGGGAAGTTAGCTTTGATCACACCCGTAATAACATCAGTCGACGGACGCTGAGTTGCAAGTACGATATGAATTCCTGAAGCTCTCGCCTTAGCTGCAAGTCTCGAAATAGAATTCTCAATTGCCTTACCGGATTTCGATAGAACTAGATCCGCAAACTCATCCACTACAATCACGATGAATGGCATTTCAAAATCCATCGCATCAGCATCTTCATAATACTTATTGATCTTACAAAGAAGTTCATGGCCTGCAATTTTCACTTTCTTATTGAATCCATCGATATTCTTCACACCGAAGTCTTTCAGGAGCGAATATCTTCTTTCCATCTCATCAATTGCCCAGAGTAATGAAACAGAAGCAATTGATGAGTCAGTAATAACTGGCATGATCAAATGTGGAAGTGTTGCATAAAGAGCAAGTTCCAGCTGCTTCGGATCGATCATGATCAAACGTAATTTCTTAGGAGAAAGTTTGATGATGAGAGATACGAGAAGTGTATTGATGAATACGGATTTACCAGCTCCGGTAGTACCAGCAACCAGAAAGTGTGGAGTGGACGCAAGATCAATTACGGCCGCATCTCCATAGGCATCTTTCCCCATCGCGATTGGTAAACGATAATTGGAGTCTCTGAAAACCTGTGACTGAAGAACTTCATCCAGATAAATAAGCTCTCTCGGATTTCTAGGAACCTCGATACCAATCGTAGTCTTACCTTTCATGGGATAAACCATACGAATCGGGACACCTTTGAGAGCTAGCGAGAGATCGTTCGTGCGGTTAATTACTCCCGCAACTTTCACCCCAGCACCAAGTTCAAGTTCAAAAGTATCAACAACCGGACCTTTCAATACATTTGTCACATGTGCGGAAATCTTGAACTCGTTAAGTTTATCCTCGATTGCTTTAGCAATCGTAATGAAGTACTGATCTTCGATATCGTGAGACATATTCACGCGATTCTTAGGTGCGATACTTCCCACAAGTTCATCATGGTCAAAGAATTTATCTTCAACTTTCTTCCGCTGATAAGGACTTTCAACTTCTTCCAGCTCATCTTCTTCGTCAACGGTATCATTCGTCTGCTCTACATCGACTGAATCAGCAAAAACGCTTGCATCATCCTCGCCTTCAGAGTCTTCGATTTCTTCACTCTCTTCTTCGTCTTCTTCCATTACTGGTTCCAGTGCTTTGACCGGTTCAATCTTTATTTTCTCCTGAAACTTCGGAGGTGTAGTGATTTTGAGCTTAGGCTCTTCAACAACTGGTGCTGGTTTAAATTTCGCCACCATCAAAGGAATTTTCTCTTCGAGTGTAGCAAACCATGCTTTCACATCAATCTTCTGGAGACTTGAATAATCAGCAGTCCGAATAGCTTCGTAAGTATTCACCGCTTTCTTAGCGATATACTTACAAGTCTTAAAGAATTGCTTTTCTGATACAAGATAGAAAAAACTCAACCCGAGAACAACGAGAGACGACACCATCGTGAAGGTGCCGACATTTTCGCGGATAAGATAATAAAGTCCTTCTCCGAGAGCCACGGGCATAGCGAGATAACAAACACCAAGAGTAAGTGGAAGGAGAACTGCTACCACCACCTGATTCTTGATATCTTTCTTTTTCGTGAACACTAAAGAGTTCAGAATTGCGAAAGCGAGAAACGATAGAGTAATCCAGATCCCGCACCAGTAGCCGAAGTTTGCGAGCATCGAGAAGAAGTAATAAGTGAAGAAATTAATCGAATCATTCTGATAATTGATTTCGAAGAAATTATCCGGAAGATTATCCCGATAATAGAAATACAGAAGATTCATGGTAGTGAGAATAAACAGGGTATTAAGCTGATAGCGCAGTATTTTTTTATCCATTCTTAAATTGTAAGGAGCGTCAGTATTTTGCGCAAGCTATTGAGTTCATCGGGGCAGTATGGGGGCACTTATTTAAGTACGTGCTACAATTTCTTAATGAAATGGCACGAATTCGAATCCAAGCTCAATAATTGGAGAAAAATTTCAATCAAAAGCTGGTGGCTGCGTACATCAGGTGAACCTCCGCTTTATAAATTAATGTGGAAGCTCAAAATAAAAGTGCGACCTCCGTATTTTTCGAATCCATTCTTACTTGCAATCGGAATGGGTATTTATTTTGGAATCGCGACATTTATTTTATTCAATGCCATTCTTAGTGAAAGCTTCAGTGGAATCATTGCCTCTGAAGCAGGACTAGGTTTTGGTTGTGTGATCTCTACCTGGTACTTTGTAGAGAGAAAAATAAGAAAACTTCCTCGATGGGAGGATCTGTAAAGTTAACTTGATCCAATTTCAAGATGTTACTGGGTACTTCCATGCATGATCAATGTTCTCCTCATTAAAGAAAATTCCTTTTCTTCTCGATAAGAGACTAATGAAATTACTCGTATTTCTGATGCTTTTTACAACGGTTACCTATGCTAAGCCATTCAAGGTAAAGGTTTTTGCTGAACCAGCGGCTGAAGTTCGTGCCCACGAATACATCAAGAACATGAAAGAGCTCGAGCCATTCAAACAACTCATCGAACAGAAAGCATTGTTAATCGAAAATTCACCGGTCATCGTTACCGGCATCAACTGTCGGGGCGGAAATTTCGGCATTCCCCGTCTCGCTCAATGTGATCTGAACTCAGTCAAAGAAAGCTGTGGTGATGCGGACTTATGTCCGGTCTATACAAGTTTCCCGGACATCGGGGCAGGTGCAAAACGTTTTCCCATCGTGAGTTCCAGCTTTCCATGGACAACTATGCTCCATGAAGTGGTTCACACTTTTGGTTTTACAGATGAATACTCGTACACAAAAAAAGAAAGCGGGATTTATTGTCCGGGAGTTAAGAACTGGCAGAATGGCCATTCCCGGAATAGTGAAGAAGTGTTTACAACAAAAGAACTGGCAGAAAATTTCTGTAGAAAAAATATTTCCTGGTGCGAACTCGCGATTAATTCCGGCACTCAGGTTATTCAGAAAATTGAAGATGGAAAATATCGGATCGGATCACCCACTCCGGCAAGTTGCCCGGATGTCACTCTCGGAGTTTATTCAGGAGGAAGTTGTCAGGCAAAAAATCCGGGCGGCACATGGAGACCTTATTTCTGTCCGACAGTGATGGGATATCCCGCACTCGGTGAAGAATATTGTTCAGTTACTAAGCGACAGAAAATCATCGCGAATTCTCCAAATCTTCTTCCGGAATATTATCAGCGAATAATTTTTAACGAGATTGCTCCCCATCTTCGTTTCGAAAATCGAAAGCTTCCGGATCTCTCGCCTCATACTTATGGGCTTCCGGAAATTGATCGACTCTCGAATGAAAACGCTCAAACAAATCATTGTCTAAAAGAAGACTTAATGAAATTTGGTGATTGGCCGCACGTTCAGTTGAGAAAATAAGAAGGAAGTGAACTATTTTGAAATTGTTATCAATTTAAAATGATTGATACTCCGCCAACCAGTTTCATAGCTTGTGTCGGGCACCTCAAAGACGCCCTCTGTAGCAGTACCTAATCCAATCGAAAAATTTTCTGTGATTCGATTTTTAATTGAACCGTCTTCATTCAAGTTTACAATGATTGTTTTTAGCACTTTGTACTCAGCGCCACCAATCTCAGAGATACCGTAATCTTTTGTTTCATATATTGACTTAACTTTTCCTGAATTCGACTTTATTTCCAAGCGCATATTCGGACCAATCGGTCTGGAGGCCCACCAGCGATTACTTTCGAAGGTGTGAAGATAATTATTCGAAATACATTCCCAGCTCTCTTCCACTTCATCTTTCGCATACTCAATAGAAACTTTGGTACAACCACTCATACCCACATGAGCGATATCAATTTCAAGATTAAGAATTTCCCAAGGCTGCTGAGAACTTCCATTCGCAGAGTAAGTGAGTTGCATTCCTGGTTTTAAAAATTGGCGTGGATGAATAACTTCTGCATAAGCAGAAATAAATCCAAAAACTGAAAACACCGAAATCATCTTGAAAAGAAAGTGGGTCATGCTTAATTATATTCAATGAGGAAGAGGAAGTTAAGTGAGCTGGATTTTGACAAAAAAAAAGCCCAACCGAAGTTGAGCTTTTTAAAATTAGAGGGTGCATCTTGCTATTCTGACACCAAGTGACCCTGGCACTACCTTCGCCGCAAGTGAGCTTGACTTCCAGGT
>JBKJPL010000061.1:0-15728 GCA_046595005.1 Bacteriovoracaceae bacterium
GAGGCCCATGCTTTCATGAAGCCGCCAACTTTCGGAGCTCCACCAAGGTGGTGACCGAGTTCGTGACAAAGAACGAGAGCAAAGCCATCAGCTGTGATCTTCTCGTGACGAGCGAGACCGCCATACATGTTTACATTCCATGATCCAAAGAGCTGCATAGCATTTGCGTTAACAGTTCCATCAGACCACTTACGTGCGATTTTAAGTTTTCCGCCCATGCGGGTAACGATGGGAGAATAAATTGTCTCGAACTTGTCGATAACTGCATTGAACTGAGCTTCTGTAATTCCGCCGCTGATTTTTGCACCAACTGGAATGTTCATGTCGTTTTCAGGAAGAAAGCCGCTGTCTTCTCCGCAACCCATTGCAGTCCCTGTAATGGCAGAAAGGAGAAGAATCATTGATAAGAATTTCATTTAGTACTCCCGTGATTTATCCGTAAATCGTGGAGCTATCATTTCCAAAGAATTAATGTCCGTCTAGTTAAGTAAGAAGATGTTGGAACCAATAGAAAAAGGCCGGGTTATCCCAGCCTTTTTCTTGAGTACTTTAGTCGGACTTAATTAGAGAACTGAGGGCTTATGCCAGCAAACCGGACGAACGCCGATCTTGTGACCAAGAGTAAGATGGCATGAACCAGTTACTTCAGTATCACGGCTGAATTCTTCTCTCTCATCAGCAGCACAGAGAGCGCCCTGGAAATATGTATCGAGACGACACTGAGTCGCTGGATGCGATTCCTGAGTTACCTTAGCGACCTTCGGATCTGGTGTTTCAAACTTAGAAGGTTCTTGCTTACGAAGCGCAGCAAAAAGACGGGCAACAGAGTCACCGGCCATTGCTCCACGAACGCAAAGATTATAATCGCGATTCCAAACGTTCTGCTGACCGCAAAGTTCTTTCACGCGAGCTGGAACTTCCATGCTGGCAACAACAGCTTCATTATTTTCATTTGCCCATACCTGGCGCAGACACTTAGTAGTCGCGAAGTAATCTGACTGACCTTCAGTTGATGCCCAACCAGCTTTCCAGCTATAAACCGGAGCGCCACCAATGTGGTGACCGATTTCGTGACAAACTACGAGAGCGAGACCATCAGCAGTGATTGTCGCGTGACGAGCGAGACCTCCGAACATAGAGATCTTCCACTCTTTGCCTGACTGCTCAGCATATGCGTTTACTGTTCCGTCTTCCCAAAGTTTAACAACTTTAAGAGTAGCTCCACGAGCAGTAATTAGTGGCTCCATAACAGCAGAAGCTTCATCAACAACTTTATTGAAAACTTCTTCAGTAACACCAGTTCTGCTTTTCACAGAGGCCGGAATATTGAGATTGTTTTTTTCGACGATTCCTTCTTTGCCATCCATAGTGCAGGCAAATACTGGTGCCGAGAGAATAGAGAGAGCTAGCAGTCCGTGCTTAATAGTTTTCATATTTCATAACTCCTTTATGAATTTCTTTCTTCATCAATTCTGACATGGAAATTCTGTCAGGCCACAGATGTAAGATTAAAAAAGAAAGGGCCCATGACGGACCCTTTCACGATGAAAATGATTTGAAGATTACAGAATGGAAGGCTTGAACCAACAGAGAGGACGAAGACCAATTTTTTGTCCGGTAGAACCATGGCAAGTGCCAGTGACTTCAGACTTAGCATCGACGTTTTCATTAAATGATTTCTCGCACAATGCACCCTGAAAATATGTATCAAGGCGACACTGAGTTGCCGGATGATTATCGTCAGTTTTTATAACAACCTTGGTTGAAGGAGTTTCAAATTTCGGTCCGTTCGTTTCGCCATAGAGCGCCTGAAAAAGTTTCGCGACACTCATGCCGGCCATACCACCGCGGATACAAAGTGAAACATCATCACTGCTGTTGCATTTTGTTTTAAGTTCCGCCGGAATCTCCATTGATGAAATGACTTCAGAGTTATTCTCGTCATTCCAGACACGACGAAGGCATTTGAGAGTTGAGAAGTAATCCGCCTGACCTTCATTAGAGGCCCATGGATTTGACCATGCAGATGACTTTCTTGGGGCTCCACCAATGTGGTGACCGATCTCGTGACAGACTACGAGGGCAAATCCATCCGGTGTGATAGTTTCGTGACGGGCAAGACCGCCGAACATAGAAACCTTCCACTCTTTCCCGACCTGTTGAGCATATGCATTCACGGTTCCATCAGTCCAGTTACGGATAACTTTGAGTTCTCCGCCTTCAGTGGCGACTAAAGGAGCATAGATCCCTTCCACTTTATCGATCACAGAAGTGAACTGTTCCTCTGTGATGCCAGTGCGGCTTTTTTCTGAAATTTTGAAATTGTTTTCTGGAAGAAATCCTTCCTTACCGTCGATCGTACACGCGAGTCCGTTATAGGCCAAAATCAAACCAGCTATCAGCAATCCTTGCTTTAAGTGTGTCATGTTAATACTCCTTGAAACATGTTCTCGGATAATTGTGACATATCCCGGGCCGGGGTCTAGGAAGACCCCATCATGTAAGAAGATGTTGGTTGGAGTTAAAGCGTCGGCTTAAACCAGCAAAGAGGTCTCATTCCCTCTTTGTGGCCGAGTGATTCATGACAAGCGCCTTCAGTCTCTGTCGTCATCTCGTCGTTTGCAGAGGCTTCACAGAGTGTTCCCTGAAAATATGTATCAAGACGGCACTGGGCCTTCGGGTGTGCAGAGTAAGTTTGTTTTACGATCTTCGTATCCGGATATTCGAACTTTGGTTTTTTTCCAAACCACGCAAGATCAGCAAAGACACTTGCAGCAGAAAGACCGGCCATTCCGGACCGGATGCAGAGTGCCTCGTTTTCGCACTTACTACGAAGCGTTTCAGGAATTTCCATGCTGGAAATGATCCGGGCATTATCAGAATTTTCCCAAAAACGACGAAGGCATTTCATCGTAGAGAAGTAATCACTCTGACCTTCATTGGTTGCCCAGCCGATATCAATTCCGTCATAGCGGGGAAATCCGCCCAAATGATGACCGATCTCATGACAGACGATGAGAGCAAAGCCATCTTCGGTCATGTACTTATGACGACCCATTCCTCCGAGTAGAATTACTTTCCATTCATCTTTTTCTCTCTGAGCATAGGCATTGACTTCAGAACTCGCCCACGCTTTTTGAACGATAAGTTTTCCACCGCGTGATGAGACATCAGGCGAATAAAGATTTTCAAGCGCTGTGGAAATTTTCATGAACGATTCTTCTGAAATTCCGCCTTCACCGAGACCAACCGGGATGTGAACCGGGGCCGCAAGATCATATCCCTGCGGACAGGCGAGAATTTGCGAAGAAAAAAGTATTGTGAAGAAAAGTTTTCTCATCCCCTGATGCTACAGGATGAATTTCCAGAAAAGCAAGGTGATGAAGGACAGAGGAACACCGAGACCAAGCATCAGTGCGGCTAATTTCGGACGAAGATTATGAGTTTGCGCCACAATAGTTGATGTCACCATCGGCGCCATCGCTGCTTCCATAACAGCAACTCTCCCAAAGGTTCCGGTAAGGCCCAAAAGCTTCATCACTCCCAGGATAATCAAAGGTGAGATGAAAAGTTTAAATGCGAGTCCCGAGAAGAGATATTTCCCTTCTGTCCGGATATCACCCAGTCTCAGTTGAAGACCAACTGAGATAAGCGCAAGCGGAGTGAGCATTCCGGCCAGGCGATCAAGAATAATTTCTCCCGTGCCACTTGGTCTCCATCCCAGAGAAGTAAGTAAAAGGGCCAGCACAAAAGAAAGAAATGGAGGAAAGATAAGGATCCGGAAAGCGAGATCCCGCTTTCTTAATTTTCCGGAAGAATAACGATTGGCCACAACGAGACCAAGACTGGAAACAATGAGAAAGGTTCCAGGTTGATCGAAAAAAATGGCATAGCGAAGACCTTCCTGACCATAAAGGGCCTCGATCACCGGAAAGCCAATGAAGGCAGTATTTCCCAATCCTGCAGTGAGAATCAAAGCGCCTTTAACTTCATCAGACCAAGTGGATTTTCTGAAAACTGCCCAGGCCAGGAAAAATAAAAACCAAGGTACGAGGCAAAGCGCGATTAACTCCGGTTCCCATCTGAGGCCCGGAATACTCCGGAAGATCAGAGCTGGAAGGGCCACGTAAAGAATAATGAGATTCAATGTCTGTGCTGAATTTTCAGGAATGTTCTTCACCTTGCGAAGACCAATGCCCACGAGAAGCGACAAGAGAATGATTAGAAGATTTGCCATCAGCCCTTTTTACGCCAGGGAAGTACTCCCTCGAGCTCGATGGACAGAGAAAAAGAAAGAAAAGTCCGGATAAGAACAATAAGACCAAGGAGGAGAACTGAATCCATCGTGGGTGTGATCCCAACTGTGTTGATGATGTCACCAGCAACCAGTAGCTCAAGCCCGAGAAGAATCGATTTACCGAGATTCATGCGGAAGCTTTCGTAACGCTTCTCCCGCGTCTGGAAACAATGAAAGACAGACCACAGAGCTCCGAGGAGTATCACTAACACCCCGGAGATTTCTATGCCTGTACCTATAATATGAATGTATTCGTTCAAGCGTTTCTGTTCATGTTGTTGAGATCTTCGAAAGCCGTCTTCAGACGTTTCACAAAAGTTTCTTCACCCTTACGAAGGAAGACTCTCGGATCGTAATATTTCTTGTTAGGTGCTTCTGGTCCTTCAGGATTTCCGAGCTGAGTCTGAAGATAAGCTTCCTTCTCTTTGTAGAAGTTCTTGATTCCTTCCCAGAAGGCCCATTGCATATCGGTGTCGATATTCATCTTGATGACACCGTAATCAATTGCTTCACGGATTTCAGATTGAAGTGAACCTGATCCTCCGTGGAAAACAAAAGAAACAGGCTTCACAGAAGTTCCGAATTTCTTCTGAACAAATTCCTGAGAATTTTTAAGAATGATCGGCATGAGTTTAACGTTTCCTGGTTTATAAACACCGTGAACGTTACCGAATGAAGCTGCCACAGTGAAATTCGGGCCCACTTCACGAAGATGCGAGTAAGCATAACCAACATCTTCCGGCTGTGTATAAAGTTTCGAGTTGTCGACGTGACTATTATCCACCCCATCTTCCTCACCACCCGTTACACCGAGCTCAATTTCAATCCCGGTTTGCATGGCATTCATGCGCTTGAAGTATTTGGCAGAGATCTCGATATTTTCCTCGAGGCTCTCTTCCGAGAGATCGAGCATGTGAGAAGAGAACAGGGGTTTTTTGTGAGTCTTGAAATTGGCTTCACCAGCATCAAGAAGCTGATCAATCCACGGAAGGAGTTTCTTTGCGGCGTGATCGGTGTGAATAATGACCGGCACTCCGTACGATTCGGCCAGGAGCTGGATATGCATCGCACCTGAGATCGCTCCCAGAGCAGCTGCTTTATCATTCTCCAGCTTAAGGGCCTTACCTGCATAAAACTGACCGCCACCATTCGAGAACTGAATGATCACCGGAGAGTTCACACTTTTAGCGGTCTCAAGAACAGCATTCACTGAACTTGTTCCCACGACGTTCACCGCCGGAATCGCAAATTTGTTTTCTTTGGCATATTGATAAAGGTCCTGGAGTGCCGACCCGAACACTAAACCTGGTTTAAATTTCATATAGACTTCCCTTTGTTTAACTCAAAAAATTGTATGAGAATGGGGGTTAATTGAAAAGGACCCTACATGAGTATCAAACGCCATGAACTTGAGACGTATTTCCGGAAGCTTTTGACGCCTGAAAACTTTGAGGATTACGCCCCAAATGGTCTTCAGGTAGAAGGTAAAGAAAACCTCTCTCGTATTGCTTTTGCGGTATCGGCAACTCAGGACTCAATTGCACGGGCATTGGAATGGGGCGCAGATGCTCTCGTAGTGCATCATGGAATTTTCTGGAAGCATCAGGGTGCCCGGACCGTTACCGGCGCCTGGGGTGAACGGGTGAAATCTCTCGTGAAGTCGGAGATGAATCTCTTTGGTTATCACCTGCCCCTCGATGCTCATCCCGAAATAGGAAATGCTGTCTCTTTAGCAAAGGAAATCGGCTTGACTCATCTTCAGCCTTTTGCGCTTTATAAGCGGCAGCCGATGGGTGCGAAGGGAAAATTTTCAACGCCCGTTTCGTCCGCAGATTTGAAACAAAAACTCGAGAAAGTTTTAAATCATTCAGTGATCATTGCATCGCCCGCTGGAGACCGCCCCATCGCTTCGCTCGGGATAATCACCGGTGGGGCGAACAATGAATGGGCCGAGGCGCTGAAAGACGGTCTCGATGCCTATCTCACGGGAGAGATTTCCGAATACAACTGGCATGATGCTCAGGAAGCTGGCATTCATTACTTTGCTGGCGGACACCATGCCACTGAAAAATTCGGAATCCAGGCCCTGATGAAAAAAGCAGAAGTGGATCTCAAAGTAGAATGTCAGTTCTTCGATTCACGGAATCCTGCATGAAGGCATCGCGTTTTCTGTTTTATCTCGGTCCGGTTCTTTTCTTTCTTTCAATTCTTCTTCCATTGCCTTTAACCCGAGAGCAGCAAATGCTCTCGGGTGTGATGTCCTTAACGATCTGCTGGTGGCTCTCTCCCCTGATCCCACTAGCTGTCACTGGCCTCATTGCTGTCTGCCTCTGTGTTTTGACAGGAGTAACTGATTTTCCAAGAGCTTTGTCGGGTTTCAGTAATCCAGTTATCTTTCTATTCATGGGCGGCTTTTTCATGGCGCATGCACTTCATCTTCAGAAACTTGATTTATGGATTGCCCAGAAAAGTCTTTCTGCAAGATTCGTGCGTGGAAATTCCCGCCGGGTGATGATCATGACAGTGATCTTAACTGCCACTTTCTCAGCATTCCTTTCAAATACTGCAACCACGGCGATGTTCATGCCGATCGGTCTGTCTCTTCTTACTCATCTGGATGTCGATAATGAGCACGACTCAGCATCAGTCATTCTTATGATCGCATATGCGGCCACCATCGGTGGGATTGCCACTCCTATCGGGACTCCTCCCAATGTTCTCGCGACTTCTCTTCTCGAGAAGCTCGTGAATGTGAAGATTGATTTCCTTTCGTGGATGGTGCTCATGGTTCCGGTCATGGTTATAATTCTCGGAGGACTGATTTTAGTTTTCTGGAAAGAGTTAAGTTCTCTGCCTCGAAGAACAGAAAGTATTGAGGCACCTCCACCTCTCACAATATCTCAGAGAAGAGTTTTCATGGTCCTCATCGGGGCCATGATCCTGTGGATTCTTCCCAGTGCAGTCGGTCTCATCTTAGGAAAGGAACATGAGCTCGCAAAAGTTCTCACGGCCAGACTCCCTGAAGGGCTTGTTGGATTACTTATGGGCTCACTTTGCTTTTTTATTCCTGATCACAAGGGCTCAACCCTTCTTACCTGGAAAGAGGCGATTCACATTGATTGGGG
This sequence comes from Bacteriovoracaceae bacterium, assembly GCA_046595005.1. Taxonomy (GTDB): domain Bacteria; phylum Bdellovibrionota; class Bacteriovoracia; order Bacteriovoracales; family Bacteriovoracaceae; genus Peredibacter. The sequence goes on from JBKJPL010000061.1 coordinate 7,423, forward strand.
AACACTTCTTCTTTTTGGAGCGGGAATTTCTCTGGGTGAAATTGTTTTTGATACCAAGCTCGCAACAGTCATCGGGAACTCTCTTCCCTTTGAATCACTACCCATTACCGGTGGGATTCTTCTCATCACTGTTCTGACTGTCTTTGGTTCCGAATTTGTCAGTAATACAGCGATCGCAAATCTTCTTATTCCTCTGACTGTCGCTACTGCGCCCTTCGATAAAGCTCCGCTTGTCCCGGTTCTGGCAGTAACACTTGCCAGTTCTCTCGCCTTTATGATGCCGGTAGGAACTCCACCCAATGCGATTGCTTACGGCACGGGGCTAGTGAAATTGAAAGATATGCTGAAGAAGGGATTTCTTCTCAATTTGATTTCGATTGGAGTGATCTGGTTATTGGCGAGATTTTATTTTTAGGAATACAACAAGGCTCCTTACGGAGCCTTGTTAAATCAGATTATTTTTTAATCAGGAAGTACTGCTCACCCATATCATTGGTGTTGTAAGCAGCGAGCTCGGCCAGTGGCCCATAACCCGAATAAAGGTCGCAGCGTGCGTTTCCACGAATCGCCCCGCCCGTATCCTGAGCAATGAAGAAGCGTGAGAAAGGAGCTTTCACAACTTTCCCATTCTCATCAACATGAGTTGGTCTAACCGCTTTCACGAAATTAATAAGACCCGATGTTTTATAAATTCTCACATCGATAGCAAGCGAACGGAATTCAGTCAGAGGAATATTATCTACTCCCACTGGCTCTTCCTGGGTTTCCTTGAAATAGACATAAGAAGGACTAGATCCGAAGATCTCCTCTTCTTTATCAGGATTTTCTTCGAGAAATCTTCTCTGAGCAGGAACTGAAGCATCTCCGCGCAGGTATCCTTTCTGAACCATATACTTATAGATCATCTGGAATGGCTGAGCGTTCTTTCCGTCGTAAGACAGGTAGGTATAGCTGTAAGAGCCATCTTCGTTATGAACTTTGATTCTACCGCCACCCTGAACATGAAGAAGATAGAGATCAAAAAAGGAATCTTCTACGTAGAAAAGTTCAAGGCCTTTGCCTTCGAGAGCACCTTTAAAATCGATATCCGCACGTTTGTAATTCTGGTCAGCAGGATCAGCTGGCTTTTTATAGATAGCGCGCTTGAATCTTTCCGTACGAACACGTGAACCAGTGAAGTCAGGAGAATAGTAAGAAGTGAAGTGAGTTGTGTTGCGGCCCGATCTGTTGGTCAATTCCGCTTTTTTTGGATTCGGCTTATAGATCAGAAACTTTGAGTTCATCTCTTTATTAAACTGACGGTGGCAAAAATCACGCGTTTGAGTTGCGAGACAATTTTTACCGGCCTCAGTGAGCTCTCTTAAAAGCTCAAGAGATCCTTTCAGAACGGATTTGGGATAAGCGACAGTACCAAACTTTATTGTTCCTTTAAGACCCTGGATCTCATAAGAAGAAAGTTGGCGATCAATGGCGATTGAAAGATTTTCGAAATCCAGGTCGTCCATGAATTCAATAGACTGGTACACGCGGGAAGTGGGTGTCACTTCCTGAGCAAATGCCCCCAGAGCTAAGCACATCATCATGATGCAAATGATTATCTTCACTCAAAAACCCCACATATAAGTATTCATTCTAGGTTAAGATTCGATGACTTCGTCTGTCAAAGAGTTTTACCCATCAAGAGGATCGGCGTCCCCTTGAAGTCTAGGGTCACTTCAAAGTCAAAGCCAAGTCGCTGGTAGAAGTTTTTATTCCGTGAGTCAGGCCCGGTCATGATATGAATTCCACTGATTCCCATTCCTTGAAACTCTTTTTCCACCTCTGAAAATAGCTTCCCACCTAGCCCCATTCCCCTGGCGCCCTGGTGAAAATTGACATGGAGGTGTGCAGGGTAAATCTCATAAAAACTCTCAAAGGTCTCGAGATGGGGTTGAAGGCGGTAGAAAGCGGGGTCTTTTGTGACAGGAGAGGCGACCATGTATCCCAGAATTCTCCCCTTTCGGGCGACCCAAACATGCTCCGGAAACCTCGAAAGATAGCACCCGAGATACTTTTGAAAGAATGCCTCTTTTTCAACGTCATCCTTGAAGTCTTTCTTTGCACTGGTCTCAAAGTAGATTTCTCTAAGCTCCTTGAGGTCCTGAGCTGAGGGTTGAGAGAGCTTCACAATCTCTGGCATAGATTCCAGACCTGGTATTTTGCTCGATAAGGAGGATCAATATGTTTCACGTCTTTGGGTGCTTCAAATTTATAAAGGTGCGCCCAATGAGGAAGATATGAATCAATCATAGCAGTCAAGGGCAGGTCCGGATTCTTCTGAAGGATTTGTTTCGTTGTAAAATACCAATCAAAGAGTTCTTCAAAGATGGGACGCTCTCTCACTTCTTCGAATTCTCCGTGGAACTCTTCCGGCATCACTTTCACAAATTTATGAGTGACCTTCGCCCAGCGCTCAAGCCTTCTCCCGGTTTCAGTCGAAAGGGCAAAAAACTTCTGCCAACCAGAACTCTCAATTCCTTCCCATTCAAGGGCAATGATCCACGATTCGTGTCGGACGGGATCACCGAGGACTTTCTTTAGGTCATTTAACCGTGATCGAATATCTTCAGTTGGCATGGGCAATTCAGGATGAGTCAGTTTTTCTTCAAGGAGTCGCTGGTAAAAAAGGACGGGATTTCCAGATTTCTGCATCTCAGACCAGAAATACGCTGGTGAGATCCCCTGAAGTTTCATTTCCCGAAGTGTATCCATGAGAAGTGGAGAAATTTTAAATCCAAGCTTCACTGAAAAACGGATCGCCCTTAAAAACCTCACCGGATCACGTGAAAAATCTTCGCTGCAAGCGTGGAGTTCTTTATTTCTCAGATGAAGAACTCCCTGTAGAGGGTCAATCAGTTCTGCTTTACCCTGACTGTCGAATCTGAATCCCATTGCATTGATTGAGAAATCCCTTCTCTTCACGGCTTCATCAAAAGGAGTCCGGAAATCAAAACTCACAGAAAAATTCTTGTGATGATTTTCATCCGTAAAACTTTCTTTCCTGGGTGGAGATAATTCAAAGATCAGGTTCTGACCTTCCATCCGGATTACGTCGTAAGGAAGATAAGTGACCCTTCCATGCTTTGAGAGTTCTTTTCCAAGCTCTTTCCAGGTTTTAATTTCCCAGGCCAGCGTCGAGTGCGTGATCTCAAGATCCCAGTCCTTCCCGATTCTTCCATCCATGAAATAGTCACGGACGATACCGCCAACAGCGGTAGCAGCGTAACCTTTCTTTCCCAGCTCCTGTATGAGCGAGAGAAACAGAGGTGGAATTTGACGTTCAAAATTCTTTAGGTCATTCACATGAATATTATTCAAGAGGAGCGTTTCTTTGCCTATAGTAATATCAAAATCTATGCTAAAACTTACGCTGAGCGCAGTTATTATCCTATTCTCCTCGTCTCTCGGGGCCATTGTCGCTTCACGCTTGCCCCGGCTTTCTGTTTCTCACGAAACTCTCCGCCAGGAATTAAAACAAGTCTTAATCGATGGGAAACTCCCGTCTGATCTCGTCACTCTGAATTTCAACTATTACCCGGAAGGCGACACTGCTTCAGTCAGATGCCGGAAGAATAAATTCGAGCTGGTTATTAAAAGTGGCGAAGAGTCGATGTCAGTCATGATGAAGGGCCTTCGTGAGATGGGTTTTTTATTCCCGCATCCGATGGATCAAATGACTCCCGACTTTAACCGGATGAAATTTGCCTGTGGAAAAACTTTTCACTGGCGACCAGCTCTTAAATATCGCGGTTCCCATCTTCACACTCTTCACCCCAGTGAGTGGGTGGAAGCATTCTTCGTGCCCAGAGGAAACTCTGAAGTGGCGATGAAGACTGTGAGATGGCTTGCGCGGAACCAGCAGAATCTTCTGGATGTAAGTCTTCTCCGTGTGCCGCTGAAAAGAATCCGCACTCAACTGGGCCCTGCGTTTTCCTATGCCCGCACTCTTGGGATTCATACCGGAGTCTCGCTCGGGATCGCACTTCAGCAACAGAAAAGTTACAAGCTTCTCTCAATCTGGCAGGCAGTTTTTGGTTTTGGTGCTGAAGAGACAATTAAAAAAGAACTGGAGAAACTAACCCGTGCTCTCCCACTTTCATTTATTGTCCTGGAAGCAGGGACAAGTGAATTCACTCCGACTAATTACGAAAAGACTCTCGAGTGGCTTAACCTTTCTGAAAAAATTCTAAGTGAAAAAGAAATTGCTCTCTTCACGAAAGTTCATGTCTCCAGCAATCAGCATTCCAAGAAATGGGGAAATTATAATTTCCTTCCTCAGCATGCAAATTCCAACGTTGGAGTTCTCCCCCACACGGTCATGTTCTACGGGCTTCTCGATAAAAAAGCACCGATGTATGGGAATAAGGATTTCTCTACCATCCGCGAATTCCTGGTTAAAGAAAAAGATAAGCGCCCCACCTGGTATTATCCTGAAACCGGCTATTGGGTAGCGATGGATTCCGACATTCCACTTCTCCTTACTGACTATCTCAAGTCCCGCGCAGAAGACATTGAGTTCCTTCATAATAAGAATGTCGAAGGAAATCTCAACTTCACCACAGGCCACGCTCTCGGTGGGTGGCTCTATGACTGGAACAATGCTCTTATCATTGATCTGGATTATGCCTTTGATCCTCTCATCGGACTCAAGCTTCTCGAAGAACCGGCCCTTCTCTGGCAGGAGCATATGAATTTCCAGCACGAGTGGTTTAAGAAGAAGGGAGTGATCGCGATGCTCTCATCAGCGAATCTTCAGGATGAACTCTCCTCTACTCACCGGATCCATGACCGGAAGACGATGAAGGAACTTTACGATTCAAGAAGGACACTCAAGTCCGAGATAAAACTTCTGGAAGAAGCTCTCATTCACTGGCCATCGCTTGAAGTGAGAAATTCAGAACTAAGAAAGCTTCTCGAAGTGACCAAACTTCGTCACATCCACGCACTCAATATTCGTAAGTATCTTCTTCATGAAAAAGAAGAGGATATCGATACAGCCAAGATGGCGCGTCGTGCAGCCAGGACTCTGATTGAATCAATGATGCCACTACCGGCAAACTATCCGATGCTGCCGATTTTTAAAAAGCACAACAATCCCACGAGCTATAAGTTTGGTTATGTTTATCCGGCGGTAGAAACTTTTTACTGGAAACGCGAAGAAAGGCAGATCATCAATAAGGTTTTCTTTCCGATGAAAGATAATATAATCAGTATCTGGAATATACTATTTTGAATACGTTCCAGAACAAAAGGATAGATTCATGAAAGCAATTCTCGCCTTATCACTGGCACTTTTCCTCACGAATTCTTTTGCAGTTGATTGCAAGACCGATGCGGATTGTGAAAAAGGATCATCCTGCAAGATGCAGAAGGGTTCCTGCACAACGAATCCACATTCATCCACTTGCGTGAAGCTTGTATGCAAGAAAGCTCCGGAAAAAAAGAAGTAAATTACCAACGCAGAGCTTCGCCGGGGTGGCCCCGCCGGCGCGGGAGTAAACCTTAGACTAAAGATCCTTAGTTACTTCAAGTAAGAACTTATACAGCTCTTTGATCTTATAAGATTGCGCTTCATCCGGATGATAAGCAAAGCAAACCTTGTTACTGAACACTTCAAATTCCTTCCCGACAGTCTTCACCTTTTCTTTCAAGTGAGAGCGCTTTAGAACGTGAGTAGGAACAACCGCAATTCCCAAGCCTTCATTTACTGCCTGAAGCATTTGTCCGAAGGAATTAACCACCAGTCGTGGCTTGATATTTCTTGGTACGACACCAAACTTTTCACGGCACCAGCGATAGAAGTTCGGATCATTGTTCTCATAGAAAATAATCTTATGAGAAAGAATCTCTTTCAGCTCAGTCTGAGAAGTGATGTTGAATTTGTTACTAAAAACCAGAGTCGTGTGCTCATCGTGAAGATCTTTTTTCTCCGCAAACGCAGGGACCAGATGCTCAGGCATGATCAAGCAATCGATCTCGTGCTGTTCAAACTTTTTAATGATATTTTCTGGAAAATCCATCGAAAGTCTTACTTCGAGTTCAGGATACGATTCCAGGAAGTCGAGCATGCGTGAAGACAACCACGTTTTCCCAAGTCCATATAATGAACCGACATGGACCTTCCCCTTGATCTCATTATTCTCAAGATGGATCTGTTCAATCGTTTCTTCGATGCGCTTGAAATACTGCTTAGCTACTTTCGCGAGTCTCATTCCATTCTCAGTCAGAGCAACGGATTTTCCCTGACGGGCCACAATCGGAAAACCGACCTTTCCTTCGAGATTCTTGAGTGCCTGAGACACAGCTGATTGAGTGACATTCAGCTCTTCAGCAGCTTTGGAGATATTCTCATTGTGAGAAAGTGCTATGAGGACCTGAAGGGATGATGTTTCAATCATGATTGATGCCTTAAGTTACGTATTAGTGAAACTAATACGTTCGAAAGGCTCTGTAAATAAAAAAGGCCCGCTTACGCGGGCCTCTCTTTGAATCGAATTTTCGAAATGCTTACTCAGCTCTTTCGTTAACTTTATCCTTACGGGCAGCGATAACTTTCTCCTGAACATGAGAAGGACACTGTTCGTATTTTGCGAACTCCATCGAGTAACCAGCTTTACCAGCAGTACCTGAACGAAGAACGGTTGCGTATCCGAACATTTCTGAAAGTGGAACGTGAGCGTTAATAACAGCGTCACCAGTATCAGTAGTTTCAGATCCGAGGATGACACCACGACGTGAAGAAAGATCTCCGATAACAAAACCCTGGAATTCTTGTGGAGATTCTACTTCAACTTTCATGATCGGCTCGAGAATAACCGGATTAGCATTCTTAATCGCATCTCTCATCGCCATACGAGCAGCGATACGGAACGCCATATCTGAGGAATCGACGTCATGGTACTGACCGTCCTGAAGGAATGCTTCAACATCAATCACCGGGAACGCTGCGAGAGGTCCCTTGTTCATAACGTCGTTGAATCCTTTGTCACAAGAAGGGATAAATTCGTTAGGAATCACACCACCCTTAATCTCGTTAACAAAACGGAAGACCTGATCTTCGCGTTCTTTTCTATCAGCAGTAAGCTGACGGATTTTACCAGCAACTTTAGCGAACTGACCCGAACCACCCGTTTGTTTCTTGTGCGTGTACTCGAGGCGAGCTTCTCCGCGGATTGTTTCGCGGTAGTTAACCTGTGGAGCACCGATTTCAACTTCAGCTTTATACTCACGCTTCAGGCGCTCAACATAAATCTCAAGGTGAAGCTCCCCCATTCCGGCGATACGTGTTTCACCAGACTCTTCGTCTGTGAACAGGTGGAATGTAGGATCTTCTTTGATGAAGCGCTGGAGTCCTTTCGACATACGCGCTTGCATTTCTTTATCTTTCGCCTTGATTGAAAGCTCAATAACCGGAATCGGAAGGTGCATTCCTTCGCAAGACAGGTGATCTACGTTCCCGTCTTCAGCAGTGAATGTATCCCCGGAAGCACAGTCAACACCGATCATCGCGATGATGTCACCAGCACTTGCAGAATCAATATTCGCGCGATCGTTAGCGTGCATGCGCACGATACGGCCGATACGAACTCTTTTCTTCGTACGTGTATTGATAAGAGTGTCACCCTTGTTGAGTGTCCCCTGATAAATACGGGTATAAGTCAGCTGACCGAACTGCTCGTCAGTGATTTTGAATGCCATACAAATAAGTGGCATGTCTTTATCTGGCTGAAGATCGATCTTAGTACTTGTTGTGGAATCGATTGCTTTCGGTCTTTCACAAGTAACCGGAGACGGGAGGTAACGGGCAATAGCATTGAGAAGTAGCTGAACGCCTTTGTTTTTGAAAGCAGATCCCATGAACACGGGAGTGAACTTGAGGTTGTTAACACCAGTGCGTACTGCACGGTGAACAGCTTCTTCAGTTACTTCACGACCTTCAATAATATCTTCCATCATCGCATCGTCGAAAGCTGAAATGGTATCGAGCATTTCTTCGCGGGCCTTAGAGGCCTGGTCAGCGAGATCAGCTGGGATCGCTTCTTCACGAACGAGTTCGCCGTTTTCGCCATCGAAGTAGTATGCCTTCATTGCGATGAGGTCTACGCAACCTTTGTAGTTTTCTTCAGCTCCGATAGGAATCTGCATGAGAACAGCGTTGTGGTTCAATTTTTCCCGGAGAGCTTTAACTCCGTTGTATGGGTTTGCACCCATACGATCCATCTTGTTAAGGAACGCGAGACGTGGAACGCGGTAGCGCTTCATCTGGC
>JBKJPL010000052.1:0-22827 GCA_046595005.1 Bacteriovoracaceae bacterium
GATGCTCAGAAAGCCAAGAAGACCTGGGATATCGTAATAACTGATCCACCATCATTTGCTCCCAACCAAAAAGCGCGTGAGACGGCGAAAGAAGCGTATATCAAGATTTTTGCCGATTCACTTAAGCTCGTGCGCGATGGCGGTTACTTTGCGGCCTCGAGCTGCTCAGGCCACATCAGTTTTGATGAGTTTATGGAAATTGTTCAGGAAGCTTTGTCGAAGGCGCGTCGTCGCGGAAAAGTGTTACTGGTAAAAGGTCAGCCGGAAGATCATCCGTTTCCACTAGCACTGCCTGAGATGAGATATCTCAAGTTTGTGTATCTGCAGACATTTAAGGATTAACCCGAGTAAACCTGAAGAAAAAGATTTTGCTTCTGATGCTGAGAAGAATTGATCCCGAGATAATAGCTGCCGCAATCCACGACATATGAAAGCTCATACTTTCTCCTGAAGGAGAAAAAATCATGAGACCTGTCCACAAGAATGCCGGCAAAAAGATGGCCTGATATTTATACCGTCTCCACGCCCACCAGAGCTCATCTCCCTTCATTCCCATGAACGCAACAATCACTCCAGTCGAAAGAAAAAGCGAGCCACAGAAGGCAGCACAGGCCCACATACCAAATCGCATGAAGTAATGTGAGATATTGTGACCAATATCCATTCCGAGACCAAACTGGGGACAGAACGAAAGAGAAAACAAGGCACCGAGGATCTGGTAACCAATAAACTTCAGGATAATTTCTTTTTTCCGGAAAGAAAGCTGGATATCTTTTTTGACCACGAGACCTAGCTCATCAGAAGGTGCTTCGCGGGAAACTAAAAATGTTAATAGATCTTTTTTCATTCAACACCTCTCCGGAGTGACCGGATTGCTCTTGAGAGACGCTGGCGGAGGTTAGTTTGTGACAGGCCACTCTCCGATTCAAGCTCTTCGTAACTGATGCCTTTCAGATAATATTTCCGCACCAGATCGGCCTGGTCAGGTGGAAGTTTCTTGAGTATTTCTTCCACATCATCCGGTGAACTTTCGAGCTGCTCGTACATCCGGTCAATATACTCTTCTGACCCTGGCCTTTCGGCCTTTCTACCTAAAGACCGGTACTCATCAATCAAAAGATGCCTGATCATGACAAAGAACCAGGGAAGAAAGGGCTGACCTTTATACAGATCACGCTTTTCATGGAGATGCCGCCAGACCTTCTGGTAAAAATCATCGGCCTCAGAGTCACGAAGTCTTTTACGGATGAAACCATGAACCATCGGTGAATGTTTATCGTAAAGGCGGTTAAATGCCTCTTCACTCCCCTTCCGGTATGCTTCCATCAAACTCTCATCAGTCATGCTCTCATGGTCTCACAGAATTCTGGGGAGAACAAAGGCATACATTGCTCCCACTAAATTGATCAGGGCGGTGATGATCAAAAGTTTTTTTGACCAGCTTCGAGTGATCGTGCAGTCTTCTTTTTTGTCGAGCGGGCAGCTCAGATTCTCAGCATACTTTTGGGAGAAATAAGATATTCCGAGCATAAAAAAGCTCACACCGAAAACAATCTCCTTGTTTTCCGAAAGCCAGATGAGCTGGGGAAAATCACTCACAAATCCCGCAACTCCGGCACCGAATCCCAGGAGGACGAGGGTTGAAGGAATGGCACAGCAGATGAGTGTTCCGAAGGAAGTAAAAAGACTTCCGTAGGAAACGAGCTTACTTTCTTTCAATCCCGCCCACATTGTATCCCGCCTCAGTTATGATTTTTTTGATCTCATCATCTGAAAGATCTTTGCCCGAAAGATGAACAACTTTCTCATCGAGATTCACATGCACTTTTTCCATGCCCGCAGCTTTAAATTTTTTCTCAATTCCCTGAGCACACATCGAACACACCATCCCCTTCACGTTCACTGTGGTTTCTCCTGCAAAGACCGGAAAAGCAAAAAGGGCGGTAAGTAACAAAAGCTTTTTCATATCTACTCCTTAGTAATGAACCATAAAATTCAATGTCCAATCTCCTCGGGTGGAAGAGCCTACTTCCCAGAGGACATTATGATAAAAAAATCTGAGCATCGGTGTGAGAATCGTTTTATCTTCGATGCTATGAATAACCATTGCCTGAAAAATAACCCATGTCTGGAGGCCGTCAAAGGGTGCCAGGATGGGCGAGACACCTAATCTTGCCTGAGTCATCGAAAGATTCAGGTCAGCGGCCCCTTCATAACGGGTATGTTTAAAAGAAGTGTAAAATTTCCGTGATTCCCAATCGGCTTCGATTCCTGGGCTGAAAATTCCTCGAGTTCCGCGTTCTCCCGAAACCTGATTTATCACCCCAGCGCCAGTCAGAAGATACAAGTTGGCCTGGTCATCTTCGCCATTCCTGCGCCACAGAAGCGCATTGAATCTCAGAAGCCCCAGTTCGTTATGATTATCATCCTTGGTAAAGCGATCGATCTCGGCACCCACAGCAAAACGATGGGTCAGAGAATAATAACCATAGTTCGAGGAATACATGGGCATGTTTAAAGACCCAAGCGACCAGCCATCTTTATAAATCACCGGATGGGCAAAGGTTTTTACAGAAAACAAAGCGAAAATAATAAGTATAAGCTTCATGTCCTCTAAGACGATTGAGGCATGGATTTTGTGACAGACTACTGCGTAAGATGTTGCGGAGAAATCCGCTTGAAATTTAGCCAAACCTGCGACTTGAGGAAGTCCAGATCAATCCCGATCTTTTCACTCGCCCTCAGGTAGATCTCGTGAATATCCAGATGCTTCTGAGAATCTGTTTCAAGAAACACCTGGGATAAAGGTATCGTCGGAAGAAGTTCACGGATCTGAGGAGAATTATCGATCGAGATGCCGAAAGAAAAATAACTCTCAGGATGAAGTTTCAGAAGTTCTTTGACGAGCTCTTCGTTTCCTCGGAAATCGTGAAATATCCAGGGACTCTTCGGAGGATTTTTTTTCAGGATACTGAGAAAATCAGAACCACTTCGCACATTATGAATTACGAGTGGCAATCCGAAATCATCAGCGAGCTCGCGGTGCCAGTGGAAAAGTTCAATCTGATAATCAAGAGTTTCGGGATAAACGCGGTCGATGCCGGTTTCTCCAATTGCCCAGAGACGCTTTTCGCGAACCAGGTTCAGGATATTGTCCTGAAGCTTCAGGATTTCAGCGCGGGTAAAATCTTCAAGCCACCAGGGATGGATGCCGGCCGAAGTGTAGGCATCCTTTGTCTTCTGGAGAGAAAGCTCATCCATCGACAGACACTCAACAACCACCGCGTCCTCTAAATGAGAACGACGGTGGCTATGAATATCTAAGTAAGGCAATTTTTCCAGATATTACCAGCAGAAAACGCCGTGAGAGACGCTACGGATAGTCTTACCAACAGAATTTGGATAGTAAGTGCGGTTCATAGACTGTCTTGGCCAGAGATACTCATGAACATAAATTGTGTCCTGAGAATTATCGTCCATAATCATGTAAATAGGGCCATTACATCTTACCTGCTGGTCAGATGTGTTCCATGCATCGAAAGTAACTGAACGGCCATTGTTCCAAACGTGTGGGAAAACAGAAGCATTAGCCACTGCAGCAAAAGTAAGAGCAATAAGAGCGATAGTCATTTTCATTGGTGACTCCTTTTTTACCTATTTAACCTCGACTGAAATGCACTCGTCTACTAACCTCGACTTTATTTGAGGTGAGCTATGAACATTACCCCCCCTGAAATCGAACAATACTGCGTTTTACACTCTACGGTGCCCGGAGAAACAGCGAGGGAGCTCCAGAATCACACGCTAAAGAACGTTCACGGAAGCCAAATGCTGATTGGCGAGATGGAAGCCTCGGTGCTGAAGTTTCTCATTAGCCTCGGAAATGTAAGATCGGTGGTGGAGTTTGGTACCTATACTGGTTATTCAGCATTGGCCATGGCGGAGGCACTTCCCGATGACGGAAAGGTTTTCACCATAGATATCAACAAAGAGACGACGACTCTTGCGCGAACTTATTGGGATAAATCTCCGCATGGAAAAAAAATCCAGCAGATTTTAAAACCGGGTCTTGAGGCCGTTAAAGAACTCACCGGAAAATATGATCTGGTTTTCATCGATGCTGATAAAAATAATTATTCTAATTATCTCACGTGGGCGCTTGAGCATCTCTCAGACAATGGGCTGGTGGTTGTAGACAATACTCTCTGGTCAGGGAGAGTTATGAATTCAGATGGTGAGAAGCAAACGGAATCCATTATTGCTCACAATACGATGGCGAAAAACCTCAAGGGTTATGTAAAGGTTCTTCTTCCGATCCGGGATGGAATGTATTTGATAAAAAGGGACCGGGTTTAACCCCGGCGCCTTTAGAAAACTTAGTAAGATTTAACGTAAGACTTAGCTGAAGTTGTGTAGTTTCCGGCCGCATCATAGGCACGGGCATACACCGAAAGACTGGTTCCATTCACCATGCGGATACTGCAAGAATAAGGGGCAGTGTAATCAGTGCACTTCAGGAATCCCTTGTAATAGAACCTGACTTTCGAAACACCAACATTATCAGATGCATTCGCATTGGCCGTGAAATAAGTGTAGGACTTAATGCTCGCTCCATTTGCCGGCGAAGTAAGTGTTACCGAAGGTGCAGTCGTATCAGTGGTTGCCGGAGGAGTTACAGAATTACTGGTAATGACTACAGACTTAGAAGCTGAAGCTCCACGATCATCAGTCACCGTAAGAGTTGCTGTAAAAGTCCCGGCATTGTACGTGTGTGACGTGTAAGCACCACTGGCCGATGAACCATCACCAAAATTCCAATTGTAAGTCAGGATCGTTCCATCCGGATCGTATGAAGATGAAGCATCAAAGGAAACTGCTAGTGGTGCTGACCCGTTATAAGAGTTCGCAGAGAAACTCGCTACCGGTGGAGTATTTGAATTATACGGATCCTGAACCAGAGAAATTGTCGCTGAAGTTGCGTCAGCTGAAATCGGGCCTGCTAGAGTTGCACTTGCCTGAGTACTTGATACCTGATCCATGACAACAAAACTCTTGAGTGTTGCTGCACTTCCGGAAGTTGAATCACCGAGGGTGAGATAGATTTTATTCTGAGAAGTTCCTGAAAACGGAAGATCAGAAATATCCATCACAAATGTTCCATCAACCGGAGTTGAATTTCCATTGAAAGAATATGATCCACCCTTATTCATGAGAGCAAATGGAGAAAATGTTGAAGATGCAGTTGTGTAACCGGCAGCTGAATGTCCAAACTTAACCGACATCTGGCTTCTCTGAGCATGATTCAAAGTAAACTTTGCCAGATATCTCGGCTTATAAGGACTACCCGAAGTCGCTTTCGGAATCTGGTGATAAGCAACATTCCCCTGGAAAGCTGCTAATCTTCCAGAAGAAGGGCCGCCAGCAACAGCTGAAACAGATTTCAGAGCATCATAAGCAATCCAGACATAACCAGAATTCCCCCAGCCAGTGCCCCATGAGTTAGCAATTTTAAGAGCACCCATTTCGCCGGCATCAGTAAAGTTATTATTATTGATATCCACCCAAGCTGAATCATCGTAACCAACAATAGTCATCGCGTGACCACCGTTTGTTCCATTCATATAAGTCATGACTTGTTGACCGGCACCGCCGCCTGATTTGATGGTCGAGAAAACCCATGAATTGATATACGTCCCGTATGTCAGAACATAACCATTCGTGAGAAGCTGCTTCATCTGATCAAGACCTGCCTGAGTGTCGACATTGTAAATGTACTGAACAACATTTGTTCTTCCCGATAGACCTGCCTGCCAGTGATCAGGATTTGTGTTCCACGATAAATAATCATTGCTCTCAGGAAAATTAGCATTACTGATGCAGCCATGCTTCTGGAGCATGGTGAATGCATCAGAGAAATATGCGCCGTTATCAACACCACTATTGACCATGTTATAGAGAAATTTGGGAGAGCACTTGGTTGTCTGGTCAGTAGTGTTGTTAGCATATCCCAGAGTGAGTGCTAAATTATGTGACTGCTGATAATACCCCATCGCCCAGCCGACACAGTTATTCACTGTCTGAGCGCGGATCGGAGGGAAAGCAGTAAGTTTAGAGTTATCAACTGCGGCCGGAAGAACACCTGCGAAGAAATCTGTTCCACTGGCAGTTGCGCCGCCAGAGAAATCATTTAACTCCTGATCGACAACAGTTTCCTTACCATGTGGACGAGGTGTCACATTCAGTGCCGTAAGACCACGCTTTACTCTTTCTTCGTTAGCGCGGGTAAGCCCCATGGTGTTTGGCTTAACTTCTTTAATTCTTCTCATTCCGAGATTTTTCTGCATCGAGAGAAGTTCAGTTTTAGTTACTGGTTTTAATCCTGTCTTCTGGGCATATGCCGGAGACGCAGATAACAAGAGAGCGAAGGCCATCATGGCATTCTTTTGCATAGTCACTCCTTCCGTGGTGTGTGTGATCGTTATGTTTTTTGGGATTATGCAGGGATATTAATTCGTGTTGTTAGTGAAATGAGAAATGGTCTGATTAAAAAGCACGAATTCACTCGGAATAGTCGAGAGTGACTTTGAATCTGGAATGACTGTGGAAGAATCGAAAGATTGATCAGAAAGGCCGGGTCTGACCGACACCTGGTTTGCCAGGAATAGTATCCTGCATTTGGGTATTATCGATTTGCTCTTGTCTCTGTTCTTCACGATCCATTTGTTGTCTTTGAGCACCAGAATCCCAGTCAGTGTTTCGACTGCCACAGGACATCAGTACAATCAAAAAAAGTAATTTTTTCATTCTTACCTCCATTTAAATTGTAAGTCCCGCTGCAGAAATATTCTATTTCCTGAGTAAGTGCGGTGAGCAAGCTTGAGTTATCCTCAAGATTCAGGCTTGCTCCTTTTCAAATGAACGCTGAACAACTTTAATTTCGTACCCAAAGACACTCTACTGAAGGAGGTCTCTTTGAGAAAAGCAGAATTTGCGGTTGTAGGATTTGCACTTTTTCTCTTCTTTTTAGTCGGGCCGCTGACGGCAAAAAGAGATGAGATCCGGAAAGAGGCCCGCCAGGAGCAGGTCGCTGAAGCGGACATGGCTTTCGAGGATCTCGATGGAGAGAAATACCGGGTCGTTTATCGGGCACCTGGAATGAGAGAAAGCTCTGTTGCCGATATCCTCTGGCTGAAAAAAGCCGCTGAGATCGCAATGGACGCAGGTGTACCTCATTTCAATGTTCGTCAGAAAAAAATCACTCGGGAATTGAACCGGAAAGTTCAGAGAAGACTCAATGTCGTTGAGGGTGTTATCGAACTTGATAACGATCCGATGAGTGCTGAATACGATGCGCAGGAGATTCTCGCGTTGGTGCTTCCGGAAATGACACTGTAACGTCGTGAAATTTCTTCTCCTCTTTTTTACTCTTCTTTTTTCTCTTCTTACCTTCGCGGGTACTAATTACTTTCCCTGGGAAGGTTATTCAGATCCCGCGATCATGACGGGAGACCTCGAAAGAAATTTCCGAAAGCTTCCGCTTCAGGGAAGTATTCGCTCAGACAAAAAATTCTGGTCAGGTGATTACTGGCCTCTCAATAAGGGAAATATCAATTTCCGCTGGCACTCACCAAGTCCCACTGGCTTTAATCTCAGGTCACCCACCCGCGATGATGCAAGAAGAATGACTCTGGCCCAACTCTCCCATCTCTCCCCTTCAGAGAAATATGATCTCTGGACCGGGAGATACGACTATCCACTAAGAAATGAAGTGGAAAAGATCGCCAACCGGAATGCGAAAGTCTGGGAAGGGATTTGCCATGGCTGGGCACCAGCGGCAATGAATCATCAGGAACCGTACGCCAAAGGTGCAATGAATCCTGACGGAATACGAGTTCCCTTCGGAACTTCAGATATCAAAGCACTTCTTTCCTATCACTATGCCAACGGATTTATCTCAAACACTCACCAGATGGGTCGAAGATGTTATGAGGATGGTACTCCGACTGACTGTGAGGAAGATCTCAATGCAGGAGCTTTTCATATCGTGATGGTGAATAAAATATCATTTCGTAATGAAGGGATCATCATTGACCTGAAACGGGGCCAGGAAGTCTGGAATCACCCCATAATCAGTTTTCAATCTGTGATCGAGAAATATGTACCACCCATCGCAACGTCAGCTCCTGGAACCAGCAGGAGGGCAAAAATCTCAACTTCCGCCAAAGTGGTGAATGGCACGGGAAATTTCTGGGAAACGGTGAAAGGAACATCAGCTCAAAAAGAAGGAAATCAGAAATACGCCTATTATCTGGATCTGGATGCCAATGATAAAATTATTGGTGGTGATTGGGAGTCAGATAACCGGCCTGATTTTCTCTGGGTAAAATATCGACCGGCAAGGTTTGACGGGACACTGTCCAGGTTGGGGGAATTACTTAACGATTGAAATAAAAAAAGGGCCCTTTTTCAGGACCCTTTTTTTGGATTTAGAGGCGAACAGTAACTTCGGCGTGAGCGCCGTTTTTAGTGATTTCGTAATCTTTTTCTACAGCAGGAAGGAATGAAGAATCATCAGCGTCTGAACCGCAATCTTCACCGAGGTCAGTCACTTCGATTGTAACAGTATTCTTAGTAGGAACAGAGTAACCGTTCATAGGAAGAATATTTGTCTCATGGTTAATAAAATAAGTTTGCTTATCAGCACACTCATTCACAACAACTTCACCGTTTACAGCAACCATTGATTTATTCGGAAAAGAACGGCCTTCAAGGACGATCTTCCAGTCAGCACTTGTTATGAGCTGATCGATAGCTGGTTCACGTGAAGAAGAGTTTGATGATTTGTCACCGCAGCTTACGATTGAAAGAAGAAGTCCGGCAGAAATCACAGTGTTTAAGAGTCTCATTTTCCATTCCTTTTTAAAGATGAGTTAGATTTTTTGTGCGGCCATCGAGTGGCCTGCGTGCGGAATATAATGGTTTTTTTTAAAAGGTGAAGCGATCTCATGCGCGGTTACGCCGGCCGGGTGGGTTTACACACAGAATCCAGCACGGAGAGACAAAGGAAAGAATAAGCGGACTCAGGAGTTAAATCTGAAGATTCTTAAAGGAGAAACCAAATCTTTCATCAAGAAGTGAGTCAACGCATAAAAGTTAGGCCGGATCTGTAAAATAGAAAGTTTGTTAAGAAATATTTGAGCAGCTTGCTAACCGCTGATGAAGGTAGGTTTCGAAATCATCCCGCAGAACTTCTGCACCTTTAACTGCTAAAATGACGGGGCCAACAGGATCTCCCCTTGTGACAAATCAGGTGTTTTATCCTATGAGCAATAAAGGTGAAGATCTTTATCCATCATCTGATGAATGACTCTACGAGAGTTTCATAAAGAGGAAGGTATTCTTCAAATTCGGAAGCCACCAGGTCAGGTGCTGCCAGTCGTAGTACATGTGTACCTTTCTCTCCGTAATAGTCCTGATAAAGATTGGCGCTGGAAAAATCAAAACCGAAGCTGTCGGAGTAAAAGAGAGGAAAAGCTGATCCGAGACGAAGCTTTTCAATCAAAGGCGGCAGAAGCTTTTCCGGCGCACCTTTCCGGGTGAGTTCCAGAAAATATTCATGGGGTCGTAGTCCGGGGGACATTCCGCGACTAATGAAGAACTGATGAAGTCGGCGATTGTTTTCCCGGATCCTCATCAGCCGTGAAGAATTAAGCGCATTCACTTTCTCCGAAAGAAGGAAAGGATAGATAGCGTCTACCGTTGTAAAGTGCCCCAAGTAGGCCCCAGTTCCTTTGACCGCATCCGATACGGATTTCCAGTCAGAGGGTCTTTCGATATCACTTCGTATCGGGGGAAACTGTTCCGGATTCAGGATCAGAGCACTCCCCAGATTTCCGTACTCAAGGCCGAAGGAATCAAGCTTCAGATGGCTTCGCGTGAGAATGACTGGAGTCCTGTTGGCAGCGACCGTCTCAAGAAACTTTCCTATCATAGGAGAATCTCTTTCTACACAGGTAGTATCAAAGACCAGAATTTCTTTCTTTACGTGCTCCAGGAGAATATCCCATGAAAAATCTGATGCTGCGGAATCAATGAAAGAAAATTTTTCCGTGCTTTCCAATCGAAGAAAATTCTTCATGAGCTGACGGCTCTCAAAATAAATTCGCTTACCAGAAGCATTTGGAGTGAGCTGAAAAAATACCGATAGGGTCTCAAATATCGTGTGGGTGGCCGCCTGTCCGGAAGAGAAAAAAAATCCCT
This sequence comes from Bacteriovoracaceae bacterium, assembly GCA_046595005.1. Taxonomy (GTDB): domain Bacteria; phylum Bdellovibrionota; class Bacteriovoracia; order Bacteriovoracales; family Bacteriovoracaceae; genus Peredibacter. Next base: position 10,261 of record JBKJPL010000052.1, read on the forward strand.
GTGCGGTAACATGAGCTGGTGCCTGGGGATAAAAGAGCTGGGCTTGATTTTCTCCCAGGAGAAGATCTCCCTGTCGTGAGTATCTCTGATGAATCTTCCATCCGTGCCAATTAATAAGTTGTTTTTCAAAGCATGTATTCGGGTAATTATTCCGGAGATAGCTTTGGGAGCGCAGTTTTCTCATTAGCTCTCCCTTTATATCTAGGAAGGTAAGATAATCAGAAGGTGCGACAAATTCAGGGGAACTGTGCAGGATGGAAGAGAGCGCTTCCAATTCGACAGATTTTTTTTTGAGAGAATTTTGAAAATTTACCACGGTCAACTTTCGAGAACACCTATCTCTTGCAAATCGGTGACGAATTTTATTAGAAAGTCGTCGATATTCTTCGGGGATTCATTGGTGGAGGTGCTGAGAATTTCCCGGATCGTCTCAAGAGAGTCGCCCTTAGAAAGTCTTTCAAAAACAATTTTACTGGGACCAATGATCTTCAGAAGCGGACTATCATCAGTGCTTACGTCCATTAGCCGCAGGTAAACGTCCTTGCTGAAAGAATAATAATTGTCCCTAACTTTAAAAGTTCTTTTAAAATCGATGTTCATCACTTTGCTGCCACTGCCGCGTAAATTTGGTAACAACGGCATCGATACAAACATCTGCACCCATGAAGTCAGTGGTCTTTTTAATAAACATGACCTAATCATCCATTTCCTTAAAGTTATAAGCTTCACACTGAGCAAATTTTTTCGCGAACTCAAGTCGATAATCAATGTGATCAATCACAATCACCCGACCGGCACCAAAGAACCATGCCGACTTCGCAGCAAAGAGACCAACAGGTCCTGCACCAAAGACAACAACAGTATCTCCTTCTCTGATTCCACCCATTTCTGCTGCCTGATATCCGGTGGGATAAGCATCAGTACAGAGAACAGCATCTTCAAGAGAGACATCATCAGGAATTTTATAGGGTCCGACATCTGCGTACGGAACTCTCACGTACTCAGCTTGTCCTCCATCAAAACCACCAGCTGTGTGAGAGTATCCATAGATGGATCCCACTGCTGCTGACATGGAGTTTGCATTATTACAATTTCCGTAAAGCTCATGCTTACAGAACACACATGTTCCACATGAAATATTAAACGGAACCAAAACCCGATCCTCGACTCTTAAGTTCTGCACATCATAGCCGATCTCTTCAACGACACCCGTGAACTCATGTCCGAATGTTGATCCCACGCGCGTGTCGGGCACGAGACCATGATATAAGTGGAGATCTGACCCGCAGATACAAGAGCGGGTAACTTTAATAATTGCATCCGAGGGATGAAAAATTTCCGGTATCGGTTTGTTCTTATTGGCCCTCACCCGGTATGGTCCCCGGTATTCCATAGCTAACATATAAAACCTCCTGGTTCTTGCGGTTAACTCTGCAAAAGCGAAACCCATGACTTTCTGGCCCTGATATTAGAGGTGTCGTCATGCCACCGCACCAGGGTAACAAGTGGAAACAATAGGGCTTCACTCTGGCATGGAATTAGCTCTATTGGTGGTGCGCCCGTCAAAAGGCCACCGAGCCATGGGAGGTTCAAATGAAAGCTCTAATACTCGTTTTATCTCTGGTAGTTGTTTATGAAGCACAAGCGAATGTCACCAATGAGAATCGTGAGATCGCCAGTCAAATGACGAAGAAGAAAAAGAAAGAGTCGATGTGGGCAAAAAATCTTCGTGAAAAACTTTCTGGCAGCGCGGTTGTCATTCGCACTATGTAAGCTGCACACATTCAAGGAAGAAGAACATCGCCATGGATGGCGAATCTTAAACCGAAATTAACATCCTCCAATCCAACTAAACCACACAAGTATGATTAAGTTTACCTTGAGTACCGATCAAACTCGGGAAAGGTATCCTTTCATCAGGATTATTAACCATGGAGGATGTATGGCTACAAAATCATCACAGAAAGTGACCGCTAAAAGAAAGAGCGGAAAGGCCGCAGGGTCCAGAAGATCTTCTTCTACTCTCGAGAAAAATTACCGTAATTATCGTGACACTCTTCTTGAGTGGTCGGAACGTCCGGCAGTGAAATACGTGGCTGGAGGCCTTGGTCTCGCAGTTCTCGCACGTTTTGCTTATGGAATGTCTGATCGCTATCCGGAAATTTCACGCTTTGTTCGTGAAAACATCGACACGATTGAAGACAAGCTGAAAGAGTTCCGCGGAATCGGTTCTCAGGAAGATGGCGTAGAGGCAAGACACTAATTAATGAAATAATCAGGAGGATTTATGGCGAAAAAAGTCGCAAACGGAATGAACAAAAGAAAATCAAGAGCACGTAACTTTAGTTCACACTCTGAACTTGATTCCGGATTTAATTTTGAATCATCTTCACCAAGAAGAAGATCTTCATCTTCTGGTGATTATCAGCACATGATCCGTGAATTGATCAGCAATCCAGCTGTAAAATATATCGCTGGTGGAATCGCCACATCGATCCTTACTCGTCTTGCTCAGAATATGTCTGAGAAGTACCCTGAGCTTTCGCGTTTTCTTAAAGAAAATATCGATAGCTTCGAAGGCCGACTTGGTCAGTTCCGTCCGAGCATCGACAACGAAAAAGAATCTCGCGTTTAATTAAAGAAAGGGAGCTTCGGCTCCCTTTCTAGTTTGGGGGCCTTATGAATAAAGAGAAAAGTTCAACTGAACATCACGGAGCTCACTCCGGATTCAAAAAAGGCACATCTGAATATAATGATGGTGCCAATATCGATATCAATGGCGGTAACGACGATTATCCGGAAAGAAATTTCATCCTGGATGCATTCAGCTCAGGAACCGGCACTCCGGAAGAAGATATAGGCAAAATAGCTTACGGAAATAAAGTCACCGAAGAAGAATGCGATAATGACGACGATATGATCGATGAGGCGAGCGAGGAATCTTTTCCCGCAAGTGATCCTCCCGAATACCGATCAAAATCCGCTGTCGACAAGAAATCTCACGACAGGGTCTGATAATCCGTATAGCCCTCTTCGTTTTGAGAATATAAAGTCGTAAAATTTACCTGATTCAGTGGGGCGTTTTCTTTGAATCGTCTCACCAGATCCGCATTCGCAATAAAATTTAATCCCCAAGCAACAGCATCAGCGTCCCCTCGTTCAAGAAGTGCCTCAGCTCCATCTTTCGTGATCTTTTCATTGGCAATGTAAACACCACCGAAGGCTTTTTTAAGTTTAGCAGTTAAACTTTTATCGTCCTGAAGCTCACGGGCAAAGATAAACGCGATCTTTCTATTCCCCAGCTGTTCGACCAGATATGAAAACGTCTCAAAAGGATTTGAATCAGAGATTCCGTGCGAATCCCCACGGGGAGCGATGTGGTACCCCACACGCTCCGGGCCCCAGACTGAAATTGCAGCATCTGTTATTTCCAGTGCCAGGCGGGCACGGTTTTCAATCGATCCGCCATACTGGTCAGTGCGTGTGTTAGTTCCATCCTGGAGGAATTGATCAATGAGATAACCATTGGCGCCGTGCATTTCCACACCATCAAATCCTGCCTGAAGAGCATTTTGTGAACCATGACGGAAATATTCAACGATCATCGGAATTTCTTCCGTGCGAAGAGCTCTGGGAGTAACAAAGTTTTTCTGAGGACGAACCAGACTTATATGTCCGGCAGCTGCAATTGCACTTGGAGCTACCGGTAGTTCGCCATTTAAAAACATGGGATCGGAAATTCTTCCCACATGCCATAGCTGCATGAAGATTTTTCCACCTCTAGAGTGAACGGCAGAAGTAACCTTTTTCCAGCCTTCAATCTGTTCATTATTCCAGATGCCCGGAGTATTGGCATAACCAACACCCATCGGATGAACAGCGGTTGCCTCAGAAATAATCAATCCGGCTTCTGCGCGCTGACTATAATAAGTCGCCATGAGATCATTCGGAATTCTTTGAATCCCGGCACGGGATCTCGTTAGTGGTGCCATGATAATTCTGTTAGGGATGGTGTAAGCGCCGATTCGGAGGGGTTCAAAAAGTTTAGACATATATCCTAAGATGAATAAAGAATTTGGAGGAGATGGCTTGGATTTTCACCAAACGTGGAACAACCTTGCACAGCTGAACCCCTGATACTCGGGCACATCTCCATAATGCATCAATCTCAGGTACATTATAACCAATCTGGCTTAATTGCAACTATAAAAAGTACATTCTATATGATAGACTTTATTTTATGGTAGATACCCGATTTTCCATCTCTGTTCATGTAATGATGACCCTGGCCTATCACAAAGATGAGCTGGTGAATTCTGATTTCCTGGCCGGGGTTCTGAAAACCAATCCCACCTTTGTGAGAAAGATTGTTTCGCGTCTTGTGGAAGCTCGTCTCGTGAACAGTTTCCGTGGCAAAGGCGGCGGAATCCGGATTGCCAAATCTCCCTCTGAAATTGCGCTCTCCGATATCTATGCAGCAGCGGTCGAAGAAAAATGCCTCGTCTCTACCCATAAGAAACCTATCATGAAATCATGCCCCGTGAGCTGTTGCATGGACGAGATCCTGACAGATATTGTTGATGGTATTGAAGACTCGACCAAAAATTATTTATCCCGGATGCACTTAAGTGACCTTCTGAAGAAAGTTCAGAAGAAATGAGTTTCAATGAGCGAGATATTTTCATACGCAGAAGTTCTTAATCGCGAGTGTCGTTGTAAGACGCTTTGTGAAGACACGCTCGAAAAAAAACTTGCAGGCATCAGGGAGCTACGACCCAATTTATTTTCAAAGACCACGACTTATCTTGACCACATTGATTATCACCAGATCTCTTCACTCATAAAACTAATTGAGAAAGTGATAAAGCATGATTCATTTGTCACTGATCAAAAACCCCGTACTCCGGGTGTATTAATGGGGTATGACTTTCATTTGACTGACCAAGGACCGAAGCTAATTGAGATCAATACTAATGCTGGTGGAATCTATCTCAACCTGATTCTGGCCCAGTCACAGATCAAATGTTGTGCCGAGATGAATCTCTTCTTTGATGAAAAAAAGAATCTCGCGTCAGTTGAACATGTACTGGTAGAAATGTTCCGGAACGAATGGAAGGCAGCTGGACACGACTCTCCCCTCAAATCGATTGCGATTGTGGACGAGAAACCGTCTGAGCAGTATCTCTACCCGGAGTTTCAGCTATTTCGCGATCTTTTCAAACAGCACGGGATAGAAGCATTCATCCTTGATCCTTCTGAATTAAAAGATAAGAAAGTTGATCTTATCTATAATCGCCTGACAGACTTCACTCTGAGTCTCGAAAAGCATCAGCATCTGAAAGACAGTGCCCCAGTCATCACACCGGCACCAATACACCACACGCTCTATGCGAATAAAAATAATCTCTCTCTGCTGACCAGTAGAAACTATCTTGAAAAACTCTCACTTTCCGAAAATGAGATTTCGCTTCTTCTCAATATGATTCCATTCACAAAAACTGTTAAAAAATCTGATGAAGCCGCTCTCTGGAGTGAAAGGAAGAATTTTTTCTTTAAACCTGTCGATGGTTTCGGCAGTAAGGCTACCTATCGTGGTGACAAGCTCACCAGAAAAGTCTGGAACGAAATTCTTGAAGGTGAATATGTCGCTCAGGGAATTATTCCTCCGGGCCACAGAGTCATTGCCGGTCGAGAAGGACCACTTAAAGCTGATATCCGTGCCTATACCTATGATGGTCAAATACTCCTCCTTGCTGCCCGTCTGTATGAAGGTCAAACCACCAATTTCAGAACGGAAGGAGGAGGTTTTTCCCCGGTTTTTGTGATTGCAGGGAAAGAGGCTTGACCTTCCCTCTTGGGGAAGGTTTACACTGTTTCCAGGAGATAAACTTATGGAACAGCAAATTGATCTCAATGTGAAAGGAATGAGTTGCGCCGCCTGTGTGAACAGGATTGAAAAGGCACTGCTCAAAAACGGCAGTGATGAAGCTCAAGTAAATCTCGCGACCGAAAAGGCGCGGGTGAAATTTGATCCAACAAAACTTACTCCGGAAAAAATTATCCAGATCATTCATGATGCTGGTTATGAAGCATCTTTTACTCCGATGGATAAAAAAGAGAAGTCTGAATCTCTCCACAAAGAAAAAGTCTATATTCTTATCTCTGCCTTACTGACTTTCCCCCTGATTTTACCAATGTTGGGTTTCCCTTTCATATTACCTCCTCTTATCCAATTGATTCTGGCCATTCCGGTTCAGTTTGGTTTTGGGGCCCGTTTTTATAAAGGCGCCTGGGGAGCCATCAAATCGAGATCCGGAAACATGGATCTTCTGGTGGCGGTAGGTACGAGTGCCGCCTTCGGCTTATCGCTCTACCTCATGAAAGTATCACATCATGCTCATCTTTATTTCGAGAGTTCCTCGGTCATCATAACTCTCGTTATGCTCGGAAAATATCTCGAGAAAAAAGCTAAGGCCCAGACGACAGAAGCGATATCAGCACTTGAAAAACTCCAGCCGGAAACTGCTCTGGTCAGACGTGACGGAAGAGACATAACTCTTTCAGTGAAAGAGCTTAAGCTTGGAGACACAGTCATTGTCCGTCCCGGAGAAAAAATACCGGTGGATGGAACCGTCACTGAAGGAACCAGTGAAGTGAATGAATCACTTATCACGGGCGAAAGCATGCCCCGTTCAAAATCAATCAATGACAAAATTACCGGCGGCTCAATCAATGGTCAGGGATTATTAGTTGTCGCTGTTACTGCTCTCGGTAGTGAGACAACTCTCGCCCGCATAATCCGGATGGTGGAAGAGGCCCAGATGAAAAAGGCTCCCATTCAGCGTCTCGTAGATAAGGTGAGTGCAATTTTCGTTCCAGTAGTAATGGTTATTTCCCTTATTACAGTAATAGTGACCGGCCTACTCACAGGAAATTGGGAATTAGCAATTGTGAATGGAGTAGCTGTTCTCGTCATTGCCTGTCCGTGTGCTCTGGGACTTGCGACTCCCACTTCTATCATGGTCGGAACCGGAGTTGCGGCCTCTCATGGAATCCTCATTAAGGATGCCGAGGCCCTCGAGCTTGTTCATTCTGTGAAGGTCATTGCTTTCGACAAAACAGGAACCCTGACACAGGGGAAACCAGTCCTGAAAAAAATTATTGCCCATGAGGGCAGTGAAGATGAAGTTCTAAAAATCATTGCTGCTATTCAGTCAGGAAGCGAGCACCCCCTCGCCCATGCAGCAGTCAATGAAGCAAAAAGAAGAAATATTATCTGGCCATGGGCCGGAGCTGTTCAGAATCTGCCGGGAAAAGGTCTCGAAGGTGTCGTTCAGGGAAAAAGATATATTATCGGAAGTTACCGGGTTCTCTCTCATGAGGCACCGGAAAACACAGAAGGAACAACTCTTTCTTATCTCGTCGATGATTCTGGAAAGCTTCTCGCTACGATGAGTTTTCTGGATGATCTGAAAGCAAAATCAAAAGTTGCTGTCACTCAACTCCACGACCTCGGTATCCGCACTGTCATGCTCACAGGTGACAATAAAGAAAGTGCCGACAGAATTGCAAAACTTCTGGGGATTGATGAAGTCAAAGCGAATGTTCTTCCCGATGAGAAGGCCAGAATCATTTCTTCGCTTAAAAAAGACGGTAGCATTGTGGCGATGGTTGGCGATGGAATTAACGATGCTCCGGCACTCGCCAGTGCCGACGTGGGAATAGCCATGTCTACCGGGACAGACGTGGCCATGCATTCTGCAGGAATTACTCTCCTTCAGGGAAATCCCCTGCTCATCTCGGATGCGATTTCTATTTCCAGAAAGACTTACGCCAAGATCAAACAGAATCTTTTCTGGGCCTTTATTTATAATGTGATTGGTATTCCTTTGGCGGCATTGGGTTATCTCAGTCCGGCAGTTGCAGGACTTGCGATGGCATTATCATCCGTCAGTGTGGTGACTAATTCCCTCCTTCTCAAAACATGGAGGCCGCATGAACATCGGTGAAGTTGCAAAAAAAAGCGATGTCTCAGCGAAGATGATTAGAAAGTATGAAGAGCTTGGAATAATTCCCAAGGCCGGGAGAAATGACTCAGGCTATCGACGATATAAAGTAGAAGATATTCATATCCTGAGATTCGTAAAAAGAGCGAGGCTTCTGGGATTCTCCATGAAAGAGATTAAAGGTCTCCTCACTTTATGGAAGAATAAGAATCGAAGTTCAGCTCAGGTAAAAAAGATCACTACACTTCATATTCTGGAACTTGAAATTAAAAAAAACGAAATAGATAGCATGCTAAAGACCCTGAAAGAACTTTCAACCCTTTGCCATGGGGATGAGAAAGCAGATTGTGCGATTCTGGATGGTCTTGCCGGTAGTCAGAAGACCTGTCATTAAGTAGAATAATCCTGTTAATTACCGGGAGAAATGATGATCTTTTCAGCCGCTGCTATTACTGAGAGAAAACGCAGAACCGCCGTTGCACTAAGTTCAGTGCTTAAAGACGAAGACACAGTTCTCGTCTACAGCGGAACACCTGTTCAGAAACCAGGTGGGCATGATCAGACATATCCCTTTCTCCCCCATCCCGATTATTTCTGGATCACTGGATCCCGCCGTGCCTACGGAGTAAGTGCATTCACCAGAACTGATGGATGGATTGATTTCGTTCTTCCGGTTACCCGCGAAGAAAAAATCTGGGAAGGTGGCGCTGAAGTTCCTCCCGGAAGAGATCTCGGAGAATATTCTTCGTGGATGGAAAAAAGAAACTCAAGCCGCACTTTCAATCTCACTTTTGAGGGCGACTCTGATGAATGGCATCAGATAAAAGAAACATACAATCGCGAACGCCGTAAAAAGGATGCTGAAGAAGCAGACCTCGTTAGACGTCTCGCAGGTATCGCTAATACTGGTTATCAGAAGCTCAAGACATCAATTCGCCCAGGTATGTCTGAGCGCCAGATCCAGCTCGATTACGAAACTGCGGTTCTTTACGCTGGTTCTGAAAAGTTTCCCTATGATTCAATCGTTGGTACCGGATCAAACTCGGCGATCCTTCATGCTATCCCTACTCAAAGAATTGTAAAAGACGGCGAACATATTTTGATTGATGCCGGTGCTGATCTTCATGACTACTGCGTCGACATCACCAGAATTTTTCCAGCAAACGGAAAGCGAAGTGCTCGCTTGAAATCAATTTATGATCTCGTTCTCAAAGCACAATTAGAATCCATCCAGATGTGTGTCCCGGGAACAAGCTGGAAAGATGTTCATTTGAAATCAGCTAAGGTCATGGCCCAGGGACTTGTTGATCTCAACATCCTCAAAGTTTCAGCTGATGAAGCTGTTGCTAACAAGGCCATCAGTGTTTTCTTCCCACATGGTGTGGGTCACATGGTTGGTCTTCGCGTGCGCGATGTGGGTGGACCTTATAGTGCGGATCCAAAAAAGTATGCCGGTGCCCGCTTACGCGTAGATATGACTCTTGAAGAGAATCACTTGATGACTGTAGAACCAGGTCTTTATTTTATTGAGGCGCTTATTCACGATGCAGAAACTCGCCGCACATTCGGTGACCAGGTGAATTGGCAGGAAGCAGAAAAATGGCTCGACTTTGGTGGTGTGCGCATAGAGGACGACATTCTCGTTACATCACGCGGTCCTGATAATTTGACATCGGTGGTTGAGAAATAAAGCGCAAGGAATTTTATACTTCTTGATGATAGTGTTTCGGTCATCAAGGAGGATTACATGAAATTCATCATGTTATTCAGTCTTCTCGCAACTACAGCATTCGCCGGTGAAACATGGACCAAAACTAAAGCTCAGGTTAACGAAAGTGCCGAAGGTGTAGATCGCGTAACTCGCGAAACAATCCACAAAGGCAAAGATAAGTGGGCCCAGCGCCAGGAAAAAGAGCGTCTCGAAGAAGAGCGCGAAGAAAGAGCTGAATACGAAAGACTTCACAAGAAGTACGGAAAGAAAGAAGAAGTTCTTTAAAATGAAAAGGGAGCGAAAGCTCCCTTTTTTTATTTCGATTTTTTAACGAGGTTCACAGGGGCCGAGACTTCGATTTCCTTCCCCAGTTTTTTCTCAATAATGACCTGATCGGGACCGCTCATCACTGTCAGAGGCAGTTGCCACACACGCTTCCCTTCCTTAATCTTAAAATCTTTTTCCGTATAAGAAAGAAGAGTTCCTTTGATGGTTACACTTCTAGTAGCAAAGGCCGGAAGACAAAGGATGAAACTGAGAAGAAAAATCTTCATTGACCCTGAGTCCTTGTACTATCTTTGCTATTACTACTTCCGGAAGAAGGGCCACCGGATTCAATCGTAAGATTGAATGATGAGCAAGTAACATACTCTCCTGTTTTCGGAGCAGGATTTTCATAATCAATCCCGCAAAGGCGACTGCGATTGAAGGGAGAAGAATTAATCGAGCATGGGCATCTTACCGTGCTTCCACATAGCCCATGAGTATCAAACTTTCCATTGAACCCCGCCTTCTTACTCTGATAAACGTGTCCACCTCTAAGTTCTTCTTTGATATACTTTCCGACTTTGCTGTTCCAGTCCGCTGCACTCACCTGATTTCTGAGTCCACTTACAAAACCAACCAATGCCTGAGCTTTCTTTGAAAGTTCTTCTACCTGAGCGATGGTAGGTGCATCTTCCGGTTGCGGAGTATTACTGGCCGCCGCCTCTCTCATGGCCGCAAGCGCTTCCTGATTATAAGAGAGTTGACGGTTTAGAGTCTGTAGAACCAGATTCTTATCTCGATCAGATATACGGTAATTTTGCGGAGGAGTTCCTGAGAACTGTTTATTACTTTGAAGGATGACATTGTTGGCGACAATCAAAGTTAGTAGCCCGTCATCATCCACGTATGAGAATTTTGATGTGTATGTTCCTTCCGTCAATGTACCGGAAAAAAGCGGGCCTTCATCGGATTCTGATAATTGAATTGTACCCGGACATACCTGCGGTTCAGCAAAGGCTAAAGGGAATGTGAATAGGAGAAAAATAAGAAGTTTCATGTATACCTCGCCTCACTATTATAAGTGCGAACAGGAAATCCACAGAGGGGAATTTACTCCCCCTCAACTCATGAGTTTCCCGTAGGTTATCCCAAAAAGAATCGAATAAGCTTAAGCTTCCAGCCAGTATAAGGAGCGTACCTCATAGTAGCGTCTCCCCAGAACGGCTTCACCATCACAGATTTCTTGTGTGAGAAAAGATCAAAGCTCTTCTGCCCGTGATAAGAATTCATTCCACTCTCGCCCACACCACCGAAAGGAAGTTGCGGGTTAGTCAGATGAACCATCGTATCGTTCACACAGGCCCCACCGAATGAAAGGTTCGTAAGAACTTTTTCCTGAATGGTGCTGTCGGTAGTGAATAGATAAAGGGCGAGAGGCTTTGGTCTCGCCTGAATAGCTTTCATTGTCTCATCGAGGTTCGTATAAGGAATCAAAGGAAGTAGCGGTCCAAAGATCTCATCTTCCATTACCTTGTCATTCCAGCTCACGTCTTTCATCACTGTCGGCGCCATGAATCTCTCTTCACGGACTGAAGGAGAACTCACAATTACCTTATTTGGATCAATGAGATTTTGAATACGATCAAAGTGAAATGTATTCACCACTCGCCCGAGACTCTCAGATGCGTGAGGATTAGTTCCAAAAAATTCAGTGATCGTAGTAGCAAGTTCTTTCGTGAACTTCTCATAGATATCCTGGTGAACCAGAATATAGTCTGGAGCAATACAGCTCTGACCTGCATTAATGAATTTCCCCCAGACAATTCTTCGAACCGAAGTCTTGAGATCAATATTCTTATCTACAATACATGGACTCTTACCACCAAGCTCTAAGCACACCGGGGTTAAGTATCTGGCAGCTTTTTCGGCCACAATTCTCCCCACTCGGGTTGAGCCGGTAAAAAAGATAAAATCAAAGCGGTTATCAAGAAGTGCTGTTGATTCTTCAACTCCACCATCAACGCAGAAAATGTATTCAGCTGGGAAAGCTTGATTAATGAGACGAATGAGAAGCTCCTGAGTTTTAGGGGCCAGCTCAGAAGGTTTTAGAATAGCAGTATTTCCCGCAGCAATAGCTCCAATCAGGGGAGATACAGTCAGCTGAAATGGATAATTCCAGGGAGCAATAATGAGAGTATTACCCAAAGGCTCCGGGATGATCATGGATTTTGCGGGCCATGAAACCATCGGCGAACTTACTTTCTGAGGTCTCGCCCATTTCTTAAGTCTCTTCATCACGTAATGAAGATCTTCTTTTAGATAAGCAACTTCAGAAGCATAGGCCTCAAGGACAGGTTTCCCGAGATCAGCTTTGAGTGCATCGACAATTTCATTTTCATTGTTCTTAAGGATATCCTGGAGCTTTCTAAGAGCATCAAGACGGAAAGAGACATCGCGGGTCTTACCAGTTGCAAAGAAGGCCCTCTGCCTTTCAATAATCGTGGAAAGCTTTGAACTTTCAAAAGTAGCGATAAAAGGTTTCGTCATGGTGTTCTCGGTTTGAGTTTGCACGTTAGGTCTCCA
>JBKJPL010000063.1:0-18968 GCA_046595005.1 Bacteriovoracaceae bacterium
GTTCCCATCGAAGTCGTTCCTAGTCTTAAGTATTTAAGATTAGGGTACACAACTAGGAACAGTAGGACATAATCGCCCAGAAATTAGAGTAGGACACAATCGTCTAGAAACTAGACAGGCCGGTATTTCTTATACCGAAGCCTCTTCCGGATAAGAAGCTTGAGTATGATTCGCCCATGGATCTTAATCAGAGCTATTATATTCAGGTCATGAGAGACCATCTTCTGGAAAGACAGATGGCCAATCCAAGTTATTCACTCAGGGCGTTTGCACGGGACGTAAATATTCATCCTTCTACGCTGAGCCTGATTCTTAAGGGCAAGCGGGCGTTCAGTTTTAAGGATGCTCAAGGAGTTCAGAAAAAGCTTAACCTTCCTGCAACCGAATTGACGAAGTTCATGGGAAGCGTGATGAGAGCGAAGGCGAGTATTGATGACATCAAAATTCCTTCTTTTGATGAAAGACACATAATCGATGATACCCATTTTCAGGTCATTGCCGAGTGGGAGCACTACACGGTTCTCGAGCTTTTTGAGCTTGAAGGTTTCCAGTGTACGGAAAGTGAGATTGCTCTCAGGCTGAATATCCCGATGGAACGAGCAAAAGAAGTGACTGATAATCTCGTGACTGCCGGACTTCTTTCTCTTCTAAATGGTCAGTATAAGAAAGTACATGAAGATATCAAGACTACTGAAGACGTCTCTTCACTCGCCCTCAGGGCCTCACACGAAGAAACTCTCCGCATGGGTGTGGATAAAATTAATTCTGTCCCGGTAGAATTGAGAGATTTTTCTTCCGCAACTCTTGCCATAGATCTGGAAAAACTTCCGGAGGCAAAAAATATCATCCGTGAGTTCCGGATGAAGATGAGATCTCTTCTTGAAAGTGGAAACAAAACTGACGTCTATCAGCTTGCCATACAATTCTATCCATTAACCGGCGATCATACTGAAATCGGAGAAATCCAGTGAAATACCTTCTTACCATTGTCCTTCTCGTTACTATTATTCCGTCATTTGCGGGAGAGAAGGGCAACGGAATCACACCTGAATCTTACATCGGCCATGATGCCGGTCGCAGGATTAGTAAGCTCTGTCCGATCTTCTTTGAAAAACCGAAACCGGAGGATATGATCACCCTTACGATTAAAGGTGAAAACAAGACATACAGACTTTCTGATGTGAGAGCTTACTGTTGTTACGAAGCGAAGCTTTCGGTGTGTGACGAAGAATAATAATCAACAAGACTGAGGTGCGCTTTGCCTCCTCAGTCTACAACCCCCGCCGCCAAGAAGCTGTACCTGACGAATCACTGGGAACTTAAAACATTAATTGATTGTGCATTCTGTTTCCCAACGGCGACTGCGATAAAAAGGCTTTCCCCAACCGCTTTTAACAGAAAGTGATTTCAGGCGACCTGCTTGATCTTTCACTATCTTTGCCTCCAATTTTTTCCAGTCTTTCAGGTTCGGCCAGGCATTGTCGGTTTCTTCTGTGGAGAAGGAAAGTTCACGGCCTTTCAGCTTAAAATTTTCGGCCGTCGAAACGTGGAACAAGGTCCCTTGAACTTTGACGACGGTATAGCCGTTAATCTCTTCGATAACGATGCTGACCAGTCCGCAGCCCTTACCGTTCATCTGGTATTCGCCGGCAATCGGTCTCACGAAGTCAGCAACACTACCTGCGAAGGTGAGTGTTGATGTTGAAAAAAGAAAAGCGATTAGAATTATTTTCAAAGTTATCTCCTGAAAACTATCTTCTGCAAGTATTCATGGCCGTCACTTTATCCACTTGTGGACACATTCCATTATCAACGACTGGCCTGTAAGTCGTCTTGACGATGATTCTGCAGCTATTTGACAAAGCTACCACTACGTCGCCGTTAATTTTGATTGATTGGATAGAAACCGAATAGTCCCGACCCATTTCAGCGCTCAAAAGCTTGGTAAACGCAGAAGCATTCAGTGCACGCTCTAAGGCTTGCTTCTGCATGACGATTGTAGGTGCAGGGCTGCAGGCCATTGCACTTGAAATTGAAAGACAAAGGATTGCGAGAATAAGGGACAGTTTCATAAAGACTCCTTGAGATGAATTCCGGTAAACTGGTGGCAACATATACTTTGGAATGCCTTTCGGGAGAGAAGCGTGAAAAATGTACGCTTTCTCCTCAGGAGAAACTGTAGCAATTACACGCTACAGAGATTCATTCCTTCAAATTGACGCCAAATTTTTTTCGAGGTTGAGTGATATTATGAAATCATTAATTTTAGCTTTCGTTTTGTTATTTTCATCCCTTTTGAATGCTTCTAGCTGGCCTCAGTGGTCAGGCGATCTTCTAAATCATCATAACCTCACACCCGAGAGACCTCTTCTTTCCCGAAACAACGTTTCTCAGCTCAAACCAGTTTGGAAGGCTTCCGTTCGTACAAGCGTAATCGCAACACCAACTGTGACTGATGGAAAAGTTTATTTTACAGATATTGCCAAGATCGGTGCCGAGGGTCTCTTTGATGGAGGTCGCTTGTACGCGGCTGATGCCACAACCGGAAAAGTTCTCTGGAAAACGGATGTGGGAACTTATACAGGTGCCGGCATCCGTAATTTTTCCCGTTCAAGTCCTGCCATCGACGGAGATCTTCTTGTGATTGGAGATAGCCTTAACAATATGAAGTTTCTCGTTCGGATGCTGACAAATAGAACAAAAATTCCAGGCACGGCACTCATCGCTGTGAACCGCCACAACGGAAAGCTTGTCTGGAAAACTATCATTGAAGACCACTTTGCTTCCCGGATTACGATGTCTCCAGTGATCTATGAGGGAAAAGTTTTTGTGGGTGTCTCCTCCATTGAATCAGAAATTCCCGGGGTGCGGGGAGAGTCCTACAAATGTTGCGGCTTCAAGGGAAGCTTCGTTGCGGTGGACCTGAAGTCGGGTAAGCTCCTTTGGAAAACACCTATGATCTCCGGAACTGGAAGTGATAATTCCGGAGCACCAGTCTGGGGAAGCTCGCCTCCGATTGATGTTAAACGCAAGCGTATCTACATCGGAACTGGAAATAATTATCACGTCACTAAGGCATTCCGCACTTGCTACAAAAAGGGGATGACTTCGTCTCCAGGTCAGGAGGAATTAGTCGTCCGTATTTGTGCTGAAAAATATGATTCACCTGAAAACCGCTTCGATAGTCTTGTGGCACTCGATATGAACTCCGGAAAAATTATCTGGACCAGAAAGACCAATATTTATGATTCATGGAATGTGGGATGTGGATCAAAGTTTTCGCAACTGCCGAGGAGAAATGAGAAAATTTGCCCGAAACCTGAGGGCGCAGACGGTGATTTCGCTCAGGCGCCCATGCTGATTACTAACACCAAAGGCGAAGACATCCTGGTTGCTGGTCAGAAGAATGGAATGTTCTGGGCCGTCAGAGCTGAGGACGGTGAAGTTCTATGGAAAAAACAAGTCGGCCCGGGCGGGAAACTGGGTGGCCATCAGTGGGGCTCGGCGACCGATGGAAAACTCGTTTATTATCAGACAACGAATCTTGAACACAAAGAAATAGTTCTCGAAGCTGGACTTGAAAAAGGAAGAAAGATTTACGGAGGTCTCTGGGGTGCAATTGTCCTTGAGACCGGCGAAATTGTCTGGGAAACAGCAGATCCTGATACTAGTTATCCTTTAAAAGGCGAAGGAATCAATCATTGGATTTATGGGATGAATCTGGGGAGAGGATTTTTTGCAGCACCAATGGGGCCTCTGACTTACTACAATGAAATGATTTTTGCCGGCTCATTTTCGGGTCTCATGGTTGCATTGGACGCTCATAATGGGAAAGTTCTCTGGACTCACAGAGCGAAGGGAAGTGTTGTCGGTGCGCCCTCGATCGTGAACGACCAGCTTTTCTGGGGTTCAGGGTATCATCTTGGAGTTCAAGACAATACCCTGTGGTCTTTCGGACTCTGACTAATCAATCGCCAGAACATCAAAGGTTCTTTTGAGGGAACAACTCTTCTCGTCCACAAGAACAACATGTCCGAAGTTCATCATATAAAAAGAGCGCACATCATAAATCGCCAGGGTGATCCCCTCATCGTTCCAGATTTCACCCTGAAGATAAGACATTTCGTCGCCGGGGCGAATGACTCCATTCCGAGTGACGGATTTAATGTTGGACTCAGGATGGGCCTTTTTGAAGGCTTTTGCCACTACCTGGGTACAATCCGCAGCGTGGGCATGAAGTGAAAAAAGAGTGATCAGGGCAATAAAAATTTTCATATTATCTCCTTATATTTTTACGCACGAAAGCGTTGCGATTACGGGAAAGCCACCAGAAGCTGTTGATAATGATAAAGATCTGATCCTTGCATTTTGCTGACTCGCACTCAGTTCGAAATTTAAAAGATAGCGGTCATTCGAGTTCAACAAAAAGACATTCGGATAAGCTCCTTCTGACTGTGTAAGTTTTGTGTATCCTCTGATCGTTTGATTACCGATATGAATCGAGCTAAGTTTCTGAGAGCGTACACCGACTTCAGCACTTACGAGAGTGACTCGAATTGGATCCCCGACTCGAAGATTTTTTGGTGAAGAGCTCGTCAGAGTCTTCACACCGCACTCATATTTCTGGGTCACTTCTGCTGCTGAAGCGAATGCTGAGGCAAGAAGCATTAAGATTGTGATTGTTGTTTTCATTTTATCTCCTGACTGTTCGTTTCTAATGAGCTGACTGTAGACCCGAATGTATTCTGGCGGGGTAATTTAGATAAAACTTTCCCACTAAGGGCAAGTCGAAAGTGTAGCGTAGAGCCGCTACACTTTGAACTCTGCTATGCCCTATAATTATGCCAGTGTTCATCAGTTCTCATTCCGGAGTTGGTATGTATCCTCCAGACCACAACTAGGAGAATCTATGAAGCGCCTTTCACTTTTTTGTCTCTTGTTAATGTCATCACAAACGTTTTCAGCGGAAGTGAGTAAGAAGCTTCTTCCGAATGAAGTTAAGGTCGCGATTGAACTCTCGAATAAATACGAGGTTCCTTTTCAGACTGACGGTGTCTGCGGAAAGACAGAGTTTGAAGTCGTGAGTCGTGTGAAAGGATTTAATCCGGCAAGCTGGAGATTAGTTACAGGCGTGAAGTCTTTTAAACTTACGAATCCTGAGATTCAGAAGTTGATCAGAACGTTTAACAGGGTCGAGGTTTCTCTTACTGAAGTGGATCCGATAACTACTGAAACAAGAGCAACGATTACTGGCGGCAGCTGCGGCTTCAGTCCAAACACCTGGACGATTTCTTTTGAAGATCGAATGTAATTCTATTTTAACGAACTTATGTAGCATGGTCGGGCGACAAAATCACATTTAAGGAAAACAATTCATGAAACGATCACTCCAAATTTTTTCAGTGTCTCTGGCCTTTATGGGTATAGAGGCTTTCGGGGCATGTCCTAAAAGTGCCTCTACTTTCTACCCGCAGCGTCCCGACTTTAAGGGGGAGAACCTCGTCGCAGTATGCGCCGAACTCAGCAGGCCCAACCCAAGAAACACAATTTACCATGCCGAAGTTGATGTCTGCGTTTACGTGGGAACGAACACAATCCGTAAGTTGCCTTTTTTTATGACTTACGATCTCATTCCGGGTCAGCACTTTGGTACCAGCTTCGAGAATAATAAATTCCGACCGAAGGCTTACCAGGTAGTTAATGGTAAGCACGTCGGGACTCATTCCCTGGAAGAAGGGGACTGGGGAAGTTATGAGGAAGATCGCGAAGACATCATTTTTGATCCCTCGAAGCTGACCCTGAGTGCTCAGAAGTTTGACAACGTCTCTCCGACACCTAGAATCTTCACGGTTTGGAAGAAAAACGACGATGCTGTAGTTTACCGCTGCAAATCTGCTTTACTACGGTGATGTTTAGCACCCACTTCGATATTGCACCCTGAAATTTATTTTAATTGATTCAGGTAGGAGGCTTTCTGCAACTGCCATCCCGGCGTTGCAGAAAGCGTATGAGGGGAAAGTGGAGGGGAATTAGCGGCAGTTTTTGAGTTGTTTTGTAACGAGAATTCCCTGAGAAATAAAATTCACAAATCCGTGTTCCTGGGAAGTATTCGCTTCTTCAGAGACATCGAACACGATCCGGACACCTTTTCCGTAAACGTCTACTCCGTAGAATCGGACTGTCAGATCGGCATGTTCGCTTTCTTCCATATTCAGTTTTGCGAGGTTATGGCGTCCGCCTTTAAAGAGTGCTTTCCCGGAATCGAAATCCATGATGACGGAGTATCTCGGGAGACCCTTGAGATCGTCCTTTTGTTGGTGCGAATTTATCATGAATCCGGATACAGGAGTAAATGCAGCGACTTTTTCTGTAGCAAAGGATTGCTTCGGGGTAAAAAGTTTAGTCTCGATAAAAGTACCCGGACCATAATAAAAGTTCGGAAATCTTTCCAAGGTCCAATCGCAGAATGGTAATATTAACGGATTTTGGAGGAGGCAGAACTCCGGCGCCAGTTCGAGAAATCCTTCGAACTGACGGGCCGGTTTTAAGTCGTAGTAGTTTTATTTCTTCGTGCAGTTCACTTTACTGTAAGACTTCTCTTCACCGAAGTTAAATTCCATGCGGACAAAGCCCTGCGTGTATCCGGAAGATTTAAAGAGATCAAAGTAAGCGAAGTCAACGCCGGCATTGTCACCGAAGAAACTGATACGATCTGAACCAACTCTCATGTCTCCGCCTTGGCCATTAATCGTATCGACCAAGTTCTGGATAGTGACGTGCTTAGACTTCGTTGAAAAAATACCACTGTAATCGTCATTCTGATCCAGTGAGAGAACGCTCATGTTTGATTTTCCCAGATTTTCTATCCGAAATGATACTTTCTGACCGGGAATTTTTTCTAACTCACAAGTAAATGTCGTGACTGTAGCAGAGAAAGCGGCAAACGAGGAAAGTAGAACTGATAGTGCGAAAATAGATTTCATAAGTACTCCTTAGATTAGGTATATTTAATTTCTTGTGTTGATCGAACAAACGGGAAGCATGATGCAATCTTCGATTGCTTCAGTTGCGCAGTACACTCCCTGAAGCTTGCCTCTCTCAGAAGTTACAGCGAGGGATTTTTCTCCTGCACTTGTTATTCTTCCAGCGAGAAACCAGGTCGTTTTCACAACGGGGAGTCTTTGTTTTGATGTTTTACAAGGAATATCCAGCTCAGTTTCTGGTTCCAGGAATTCGCACTGATTCACCTTGAATGAGCTGGATTTTCCCTTAATCCGAGAAGAAATACTTTCCGGTTGGTCAGGGTAGCTCTTGAAATTAATAGAAACTTCAGCCGGGGCACCATTATTAGTTCTCCCGAAGCATGTGAATGTCACAGCCTGGGCACTGAGTGAGAGGGCAAAGAAGATGACTGGAATAAAAGCTTTCATGTGGAACTCCTATTGGTATTGGGAAGACAGATAGCAAAAGGAGGCGTGCGGTTCAACATGTGGGGAATTCTTTCTGTAGCTCTCCGTTTGCTACATATAAAAAATATAGTGATTCAGTAGGGTATGAGGTTTCCACGCCCAGGTTCATGAGATCTGCATGGAATAGGACACTTAATTTGTGTTTGTTTCCACTATCAGAATTGGTAATCCCAAGGCGACTCAGGCCGAAGTCCGTGCCTACGCGCGATCTGCGGCCGAGGCTAAACGCGAGCGGGTGAGCGAACTCCACCGGCAATGTAATTCGGTGAAGCCCACCGAAGCAAATCAAAAGGCCGGGGGTATGTTTTCACGATATAGCACAGGGATATCCGCTTTTAGCATTGTCACTTCATATTCCTCCGCGAACTGGGATAAGGTGAAAGACCGCGAGTGGGACGCTAAGCTTGGTTACGAAGTCACTCAGTCCATCATGATCTCCTGGCTTTCAGCGAAGATTTTTAAAAACACGGCCTCGACTTTTCCGACGAAGATCGTAGAAGGAATGAAGGTCGGATTTTATGAAAACCTCTCTGAGTCTCTCATTTATCCGAGTCTCTTCAATAACAAGGATGAGGCCCGGGTCGCCTTTGATTCACTGGCGAAGAACCCGGAATACGATGCTGAAGTCAATAAACTGCTGGACTACCTCAATAGTCAGTCCGAGTTTCAGAAGTTCGTCGACGGCGTGGGCGATTCGTCTAACAATTTCATGCGGGTCATCACCGGGCGTGAGAAGATCCAAGATATGAGCGCGGATGAACTCCAGCGGCTCGATCAAAATGCCATGAAGGATCCGGAAGTTCGTGAACGCATGCTCGATCTCATCGAAGACCGGCTCTATGCCGGGGGACTCGACATGACATCCGGAAATGTGGCCTTTGATCGGATGGCCTTCACCACCGGGTATGATGCCGTCAACGTACCTTTGGATATTCTCATTGGTGTGGGATCTTTTTATGCGGTTTGCATAAACTCGGACAGTCCACTCAAGGCATTCGCTGCACTTGGAACTATTCAGTTCTCCCATGGACAAGCAGCTGGCTTCTGGTATTACCGAACACGCGAAGAACTGATTAATCAATGACGGATGAACATCCGGTGACCTTAAAGAGTAAACTTATTTCATCCAGGCAGATGCTGATTCCGGTGCGCGCGCGAGAGTCAGCTCTTCCCGATAGGAATAGGCTTCACCGCAAAGTTCATGACACAGAAAATAAGGCATGGATTCTGTGAAACCATAGGCGCCGGTTTTCTTAAAGTGAAGCCACTCACCGGCCTTAAAATCAGAAGGCAAGGAATGATCCCCCAGATAATCAAGCGACGTGCAAAGTGGCCCATGAAGCGAGTAGGTAGTATCTGCACCCTTCCTCATAGCACTGACAGGAAACGATTCATTCACAAGCGCCGGTCGTGCAAGATGATTGATTCCGCCTTCAGTTACGACTAATTTCTTTCCTCTAACTTCTTTCACATCAACAGCTCTTGTAAAATAACTTCCGAACTTTGCGATGGAAAATCTTCCGAGCTCAAGCCAGATTTCTTTCAGTGCATATTTCTTTTTCATGCCCATGAGAATTTCATGAACATGAAAAAAGGAGAGTTCTCTATTATCAGAGTATGAGATGCCTAATCCACCACCGAGGTCGAGTACCTGGAGATCGATCTTCATGTGTTCAGCAAACTTCACACAGCGTGAGATTGTTTCATCCCAGATTTTCTGAAGCTCCATCGGATCGAGAATATTTCCCCATTGGAAACAGTGAAGACCTAATACTGACAGGTTCGGATATTCCTTGATGCTTATTTTTTCCCAGTCCTGTGGATGTAAGCCGAACGGAGTGATCGCGGACCCCCCTAATACACTCTTAAGCGAGCCAGACCAGTCGAGCTGAAGTCGGAGCAGGATATCCTGCTTTCTCCCCAGGGATCCGGCCACAACGTTCAGGTCACGCAGCTGCTGAATGCTTTCCACAACAATGGTCGAAACTCCTGCTTCCATCATGGTGTGGAGATATTTCGGAGTTTTCGCAGGACCGGTAGCGATGAGTTTTTTGACTCCCGCGGTTTTCGCCTGATGAAGCTCACCCAGGCTTGCGACATCAACTCCAAACCCATTGTGACTGAGGATAGAAAGAATTTTAGAAAGGGGATTGGCCTTACAGGCGTACCAGACTTTTACATCCGGATGGAGAGCGCTTTTGATGTCCTGGATGTGTTTTTCGAACCCATCCAGGTCATAAAAATAAAATGGAGAATCAAATTGCTCAATGAGCTTATGAATCATCTCAGACAAGATTCAAGTTCCAGTGCAGCTGAAGTTTTTGCATCTTTGTACTTAATGATCATCGCACAACGGAGTGTGAGACCCTGTTCGCCGGCCCATTTAAGATTTGCTGAAACCGGACGAGATCCAGTAACAACAACTGCGTAAGGTGGAATAGGTTCTCCAATATCAAGAACTCTTTCTTTCACGCAATCATATACAGGAATGGATCTTGAGAGCACTACACCCGGAGCAATCACAGCTCCTTCAGAAACCTGTACACCTTCAACGATCACAGCTCCGGCACCGATGAATGCATTATCTTCGATTACTACCGGAGTTTGTCCGATGGGTTCGAGAACTCCACCGATCTGAACACCAGCTGAGAGATGAACGTTTTTCCCGATCTGGGCACATGATCCAACGAGTGCGTGAGAATCGACCATTGTTCCTGAATCAACATAAGCTCCCACATTAATATAAGCAGGTGGCATGATGATCACACCCTGAGCAACATAAGCGCCACGACGAACTGAAGACCCACCTGGAACCATGCGGATTTTATCTTCCGGTTTAAAACTTCTTGGAGTGAGATTGTGCTTATCCACGAACCCGGGATAATTTTCCGAAGAAAATTCCTTGAGCTCGCCGGCCTTGAAGGCTTCAAGAATCGCCTGCTTCACTTCAGTATTCGCTACCCACTTCCCGTCAATCTTGGAAGCTGAGCGGAGCATACCTTTTTCGAGTAGATCGAGAGTTTCCTGCCAGTTCATGATTAAGCCTTTTTCTGAGAGTTGTACCAGCGATGAACGGCCTCATTGGCCTCCATGACTGGAGCAGTTGAGATCATGTCTTCATGAGAAAGAGGTGCTGCCATTTTTGGTGAACGGATTGTGCCTACTTCGAACATGAGACGTTTTACGGGGACCGGATTTGAGCAAACAAAAAGTGAGTTCGCTGCTTTCGTCCATAGTTCCTTGGCATCGAATGATTTATTGAGACACTGTTCAACGTAAAGATTTGTTTCTTTTGGCCATGAGTTGGAAGCAACTGAAACGAGTCCGCAAGCACCAGCAGCAGTGAAATCCGGAAGAAGGCCATCGTCTCCACAGAAGACGGCTCCATTGCCGGAAGCTTTGAGATACTCTTTCATTTTATCAACTGAGCCTGAAGCTTCTTTGATCGCCCAGAAATTCTTGTGCGTGCGAAGGCGCTCAACGGCCTCTGTCGACATTGCAACAGCAGATCTGCCAGGGACATTGTAGAGCATCACTGGTTTTGTCACAGCATCCATGATTGTTTTAAACCACTCGTACTGACCTTTTGCTCCTGGTTTAGCGTAATGAGGAGTAACGAGGAGATAAGAATCAATTTTCAATGTCTCGAGGTATTTTACCCAATCAAGCTGGTCTTCGAGCATACTTCCTCCGACTCCCACCATTACAGGTGTCGTCGGATTGAGTGAAAGAGCGTGTTCAACGATTTTTTTTCTGGTGGAAAGAGACAGGTTCAAAGCTTCTGCCGTTGATCCAAGAATAAGAAGACCGTTCCCGGCCTCCATCTGCTGACGGCAAACTTTAGTAAGGGATTCAAAATCTACAGAACCATTATCCATCATCGGAGTGATGACTGCAGTCCAGAGAGAGTAAGATTTCATATTCATCGGTTTATCCTTTAGTGCTTAAATCGAAAGATGGTTTTCAACCACTTTCTGAAATGAGTGTAATCCTGGTTCAGTTTTCGTAATCATTTTAGTCGCCCACAAAGCACCTTCCGCGAAAAGTGTGCGGTTCTTTGCTTCATGTTCAAGGCGGATAATTTCTGATGGGGTTTCAAGAGTCAAAGTGTGAAGACCCACGACATCGCCGGTTCTTTCAGAAGTCACATCACAGTCACCCTGAAGCCACTCCTTCATTGAAAGTGCTGTTCCAGAAGGAGCATCGAGCTTCTTTGTGTGATGAACTTCATGTACTGAGAGATTCTTCTCTGAGAAGAGGTGACTGACTTTATTTAATCTCTCAATGAGCTGTTTCATTACAACAACACCGAGAGAAAAGTTCGTTGCATAGATCCAGGTGAGATTCTTTTCCCGGAGAGTCCGGTCAAAGTTATCCGGCCACTTAAATCCAGTGGAGCCTGTGACAACTGGTTTTTTTGTTTCAAGAAGAAGGGGCATCAGTTCAAGAAAAGCATCGCCCGGAAGGAAAGAAAGAATCACATCACACTGAGAAAGCTTCTCAAATGTCGGGTGATGAGAGCGGTCAAAAGTTTCCACCTGAATATCCTGAGGCAGAATATCCAGAACTTTACCGCCGGTTTTTCCTTTTCCGATGAGGGCAAGTTTCATGTAGTGGGCCGCCCCTGCGGGGTCTCGATCAATGCTTTATGAAGCTTCTGAACGCAACTTGCTGCCACATCTTCTTTCACCAGGAAATTGAAGTTGTAGGGAGAAGCACCGAGGCTCATCATGCGGACGTTGACGTCCGCGAGCTCCGAGAAGATGGTCTTCGCCAAAGCAGCGCGGTTAGTGAGCTCGTTACCAATAAGAGAAATAAGAGAATGACCAGATTCAATGTGTAATTTTCCGACACTTTCAAGATCCTTGATAAAACGTTCATTTTCTAAAGTTGCTTTTTCTACTGTGACTGCGATCGCAATTTCTGAAGTTGTTACGCAATCAACAGAAACACGGTGGCGACCAAAAACTCCGAAGATCTCTGACATGAAACCATAAGTTCCATACATTGATGGGGTGGTGATCGTAAGAAGCGCCTGCGCTTTTCTCTGAGTGATCGCACGCACTGCGGGTCTTTGTTCAACAGTCGCGCGGATCCATGTTCCCGGAAGATCTTTTTCAAATGTTGATCCTACGAATACCGGAATGCCACGGCGAACGGCTGGAGCAATTGTCGCTGGATGAAGAACCTTCGCTCCATATTGCGCCATCTCTGCCGCTTCCTGATAAGAGAGTTCATTGATGATTCTTGCTTCTTTCACCATGCGCGGATCAGTTGTGGCAATCCCCGCAACATCGGTCCAGATCTCAAGCACGTCGGCATGAGCGCCTTCAGCAAAAAGAGCGGCTGAGAAATCTGAGCCTCCACGTCCGAGGATCGTGGTATTTCCCTGCATGTCTGAGCCGATAAAGCCCTGAGTAACGTAAACATGCTTTCCATCCAGCAGCATGCGGATACTTGCCTGCTTTTCGATTTCTGCAATTTGCGGAGTAGCTTTTCCGAAATTCGAATCAGTTTTGATTACTGTGCGTGCATCTAAGAGATGCACTTCTCGACCAGTCCAGTAAGATTTTAAGACCTGGCGGAAGATGAGCGAACTCATCCTCTCGCCAAGACTCAAAATATGATCATAGGCCCTGGGAGTAAGCTCTTTAAGAAGTGATAAGTTTTGAACGAGGAGATCGAGCTCGGCATAGAGTCCGCCCAGCTGACTTTCTGTTTCGGCATTTGCTTTTGTTTCGCGGAGAAGACCATTGTGTCTTTCCTTGACGGAAAAAACTGCTTTTTCGCAATCTTCCATCTTGCCGGTCGAAGCGCATTTCGCGATTTCAATCAGCTTGTCAGTTGTTCCGCTGGTTGCAGAAACACAGACAATAGATGCATTTCTTTCCATAGAAATTGCAGCTGCACGGGCCATCGCCTCGTAATTTCCCATAGAAGTTCCGCCGAACTTACTTACAACAATGGCCATACTCATCTCCATGATGATGTTCTAAAAGCAAAAATATAATGTGGGAATACAGAAGGGTAGGGTGACTGAATAAATTTCAATTTTCCTCCCTAAAGCACTCCACAGATTCTTTATTATCTCTGTGACAATCACGGGGCTTCTCCCCCGTTAACCAATGAAAAATCCAATAAGACGGAATTTCCACTTCGGCGATTCCTCCCTGGTTTTGGTTCTACGGGTCTTATCCCTCACCAAACTTACCTAAGAATCGCGCCTCTTCAGGCAAACTCATAAACATCATAGTAAATGAATTCTGAAAATGGAAGTTGCCTTTTAAAAAAAAAGGCGATTATGTTTTCCCTGAGTTTAATCTGAGACAAACAGAGAGGGATGTATGAAGAATGTAGGGTTTATCGGCTGGCGGGGAATGGTAGGATCAGTTCTCATGGAAAGAATGACTGCTGAGAAAGACTTTGCTCACATGAATTCTCACTTCTTCTCTACTTCTCAGGCAGGCGGGAAAGCCCCTACGGTTTCCAATGGTAATCCTACCGTCGCAAACGCAATGGATCCTAAAGAGCTCGCAAAGATGGATATTCTGGTTTCCTGCCAGGGTGGGGATTACACCAAGGAAATCTTCCCGCAACTCCGGAAAGATGGCTGGAAAGGTCTCTGGATCGACGCCGCTTCTTCACTCAGAATGAATGATGATTCCATCATTGTTCTTGATCCGGTTAACCGCACTCAGATTCAGAAAGCTCTCGATACGGGTGTAAAAAATTACATCGGTGGCAACTGTACAGTGTCTCTCATGCTCATCGCCCTTCACGGTCTCTTCAAAGAAAATATGGTGGAATGGGTAAGCTCCATGACTTATCAGGCGGCCTCAGGTGCAGGTGCCAAGAACATGATCGAGCTTCTGGATCAAATGAAGACAGTTGGTAATTCATTTACTAAGCACCCATCAATGAGTGCTCTCGAACTCGAAAAAGAAATGAATAACACTCTGGCGTCTCCGGAATTTCCAAAAGCTAATTTCGGGCATGCGCTTGCCCTTAACGTTCTTCCATGGATTGATTCTGAGACTCCATCGGGTCAGTCACGTGAAGAATGGAAAGCTCAGGTTGAGGCCAATAAGATTCTCGGATCAACAGCGAATCCGGTTCCGGTTGATGGAACTTGTGTTCGCGTAGGTGCACTTCGTTGTCACTCTCAGGGACTCACAATTAAGCTTAAAAAGTCTGCTCACCTTTCTACAGTGGAAGAAATCATCAGCTCAGCAAATGATTGGGTGAGACTTGTTCCGAATAATAAAGCGAGTTCCCTGAAAGATTTGACTCCCGCCGCGGTCACAGGAAAACTTCATGTGCCGATCGGGCGCCTTCGTCCGATGACCCTGGGAGATACATTCTTTAATGCGTTTACAGTAGGAGATCAGCTTCTTTGGGGAGCGGCCGAGCCTCTCCGCTGCGTTCTTCGTCAGGCACTTCAGTAGGTTAGTCTTGGGGCCAAAGAGCACTCTGAAAAGAACTCAGGGTGCTCTTCCCCAAAATCTCTTTTCTTCATATAGTCTTCGGAACAAAGTCACCATGAAGGTGACCTCCCCCAGGAGATTTCATGAAGAAATTTTTGGTCCTCTTCCTCATCTACTCCCTTAATATCATCCTCTTTCTTTTTGCCAAATCCGCTGGTGCATCGGAAGTTTTTGATAAAATAACACCTCATGATCATGGAACTATCCACTTGATAAATCGCAGTCCCGCGATTGAATGAGATATTGATTTGACTGCGCTCTTGGTATGGCGGTTATACTAAGAGAGAGCGAGAGTCGGATAATGACCGACCAGAATACTTTGGAGTTTTATGAAAAGATTTATCCTTCTGTCTCTTATTTCCCTATCTGCACAGGCAGCTTGTGATTACGAAATCCGTGATCGGATGTTTCGCTCTCCTGAGCAGATAAAGGAATTCAAATGCGAGCTCAACTTCAAGTGTCTCGAGCGCGTAATCAGAGATGTGAATTCTGATCCTGAAAAGATTGAAACGCTCGCTAATTATGCCCGCGAAAACAAATGTGATGATGAGCTCAGACTTGCTGATCTCTGGGCCTCTTTGATGAAAGATGAGGGAGGAGAAGATCCTGCGATTAATGATTCTGACCGCGGTAATTCTAAAGCAGATCTGCCGGTTATTCCTGATGCTCTTCACGATCCTGCTTCCAGAACTCAACGCCAATAACCTTGTCTTGATTCCACGCACTCCCGGATGATGAAATTCAACCAGGAGTGCCGGATGAAATATCTCGTAGTCTTTTTAATCTCACTACCAACATTCGCCGCCAGATTTGCAGATGACGTCAGATCAATGGATCTTCATAAAGGCGAAATTGCTGTGACATTTTTCACTCGCGCTCAGGTTCACCGTATTCCTGCCGGAAGTGCGGTCATCCCATGTCTTGAGAATGGATTCAAAGCTAAGAAGCCGGTGGTTGTAATGGTTAATGATGAGAATGGAAATATTGTTGAATGTAAGCTTGCTCCCAGAATGCATCCGGGAGCCGCCGGAAGATAAAACTAGTTTCTGAGACGAAGAACGATTGTGATGGCACCTGTGACAGGATGTTCGATCACCTGCTGATCAATGTAGACCCCAGAAAAAAATTTCGAACTGTCTTCACAGTCAAAAATATCGATCGCAAAGTATTCCTGCCTGAAGGCCTGGGAAGAAGAAATATGGATGGCACCATTTGTCTTCGTCCGTTCAATCACCGCACGTCCAAGGCCCGTGCACTCATTGATAAACTCCAGATCATTAATTACGACCTTCACCTTAAGTGGAAGGAGGCGATTAGAAAGAATGCTCCATGTTTCAGCTTGTGAAAGATGTGATTTCCCATGTCTCTGAGAAGGTGCTTCCTGAGCAGGGTCATGGATCGATTTTCCGCAAGCAGTGACAAGAATCAGGGCGATTAAAGAGATAAGAGTTTTCATGGCTGCACCATAGGAAACAGGTGGTCTTATGGGAAGCAAATGTCAGACTTTTTAAGAGCTGCAGAGAGTAAGATCGTTGAAAGTTCGAAAAAAAAAGGACGGGCAGCTAGGCCCGTCCTGTTAAGAAGTGTTTAAGGAAGCTTAGATTCGAAAATTTCCGCCTGAGACATTAGCTGACCTTTAAGATCATTCTCCTGTTGTTCAAGACGTGCTTCCTCTTGATCGAAAGGAACCAGAGAGGCCAAAACCTGCTGAAGGCGATTTTCTGCCTGAAGCTTTTTGTTTTGAGCATCGACCAGAGCAGTTGCGAGTCTTGTTCTTTCCTGCTGACAACGGTTGATCTGAGTTTCAAGAGCAGTCTTCTGAGAAAGTGAGCGGTTCAGATCATTGCTTCTCTGAGAAACTAAGCTCTCTGCATTTTGTACTGCTTCGACTTTTGCGTCCCAACCAACTCTTCTTTCGAACGCTGCGAGTTCACTTTCAAGACGATTCGCATTCGGGCCTTCCTGGTCATACCGGGACTGAACAGAAGGGCGCTCATTAGAAAGCTGGTTAACGATATTCTGCTGCTGTGGAATTTCCACGTTCGCGATAATTTCCAGGCGTCTGATATTTGCTGAAAGCTGACCTTCAATTCTTCTTTCCTCGCGATGGGCTTGCTCTGTACGCGCCTGAAGCTCGCTATGAATTCGCTGAACTTCGCCCTC
Organism: Bacteriovoracaceae bacterium; assembly: GCA_046595005.1. Lineage (GTDB taxonomy): Bacteria > Bdellovibrionota > Bacteriovoracia > Bacteriovoracales > Bacteriovoracaceae > Peredibacter. The sequence goes on from JBKJPL010000063.1 coordinate 17,117, forward strand.
TGCATGGCTTGCGCGCTGATTAATTCTTCTATCGACTTCTTCATGTCTTGAGTTGGCGTCTCTTAGCTGAACTTCAAGACTGGCGACGACTTGTTTCGCTTGATCTACAGCACCCTGCTGGGAAGCACAGTCCGGAGCAGGTGTTGTTGGTGTCGGCTCAGTCGGAGTCGTTGGAACTGGTGTCGTCGGCTGAGTCGGTGTTGTTGGAGTTTGATGTCCATCTCCTTCCGGATGTGGACGGTTAGGATTATAGCGTGGTCCGCGCTCTGGTCGTTCCTGCGCTGGGATTCTATCTGCGTATGACTGGATAAACGAAGTTCTTGTCTGACACACACGAAGCTCTGTTTGGCGAGCAAGGAGTTTTCCTTTCGCATCTGCGAGAGCATTCTCAATTATCTGAACATTACTGTGAAGTCTTGGAAGCTCACGAAGTGCTCCCTGGTAAACCGGATCTGAGAGGAGAAGTCTGTCGCGCTCCTGACTAGGACGATAATTTCTGGCATCCATATCTGCGCGCGCATGAATCTGACGGGCATAGCGAAGATCATTATCAAGCCGCGAATTTTGATTCTGGAGTGCACCGGCATCCCGGGAAAGCTGATTGATACTCTGTTCTGCGTTTCTTACGCCATTATCAATCTCCGAAAGTCTCTGACTTGCATTGGTGAAAATTCTGCGTGCCGATACTGCACGTGATTCACGATCACCATGTTCAGCTTCATGTGGAACGATAACAGCTCTGGCAGTATTCAATTGTGCCTGAGCACCACTAAGTGATGATTGCTGCTGAGAAATTGTGACATTTACTTGTGCGAGCTGACCGCGCGAAGATCCTTCAAGGCCATCGTTCTGCTGGCCGGAAGAGATGATGGACGGGATCTCACGGTTCCCGAGACTATCGATTCTTGAAACGAGGTAATCTCTTTCATTAAGTTGAGTCTGGAATTTCGCCTGGAGTTTGGCCATGTCAGCTTTTGTACCGTTAATACCAAGATGAACGGAGTAACCGGCGTTGACCATATTACGAAGTTCTTTTACTTGTTCAGGAGTAATCCCAGCTGGATTGATGAGATCACGTTTGAGGAAGAATACTTCTTCAAAAGCGAGATCATAAACTGGCTGATTATTGAGACACTTTTCCTGAAGTTTTTCTTTCACACGCTTAAAACCATCCGCAGAAAATTCAATGCGCGGATCGCGTGAACCATCAGCCGGCTTCACTCTGATATCTTTTCTGTCTTCAAGCTGAGCAAAAAGCTTGTCGGTATGTTGCGGGATGTACCAGGCAGAAGATTGTCTTTTTACTGTTGCTGATGGTCCGCCGTCAGCGAAGGCGAGAACAGTTTCATCTTTCAATGTAAGTGTGAAATTCTTCGCCGGCTTACCGTCTGCCATAATGATCTGAATATCAGTTGGTCCAGGGGAGTTCTTCGCCTTGGAGATCATGAGAGTGTAGGTGGTGCTGTTTCCGAACCCCGGAGAAGTTTGAGTATAGATCCGACAGACCCCATTTGGGTTTCTGCGGTCTGAAGTATCATCTGCTGTCCAGCTACCACTCGTAAGAATGACCTTAGCGTGAGCAGTTGAAAAAACAGATAGAAGTAACAGAGAAGCGGTGAGCTTCATCTTCATAAAATTCCCTCCAGGAAAATAACGATGTTAGGGAATAGCCATGCAATTTGATTGCCAGCTTTTCGGTGCCAGAATGGCCTCAAAATGTATGGAGTCTGGGGGAGTGTCTAGTTTCTAGACGATTGTGTCCTACTCTAATTTCTGGGCGATTATGTCCTACTGTTCCTAGTTGTGTACCCTAATCTTAAATACTTAAGACTAGGAACGACTTCGATGGGAA
>JBKJPL010000004.1:0-84528 GCA_046595005.1 Bacteriovoracaceae bacterium
TTTAAATATTTGAGACGTTTAACCTGTGAGCGCATGTTACCGAAAGCAAAACATCTTTCACCTGTGCACGATGTTGCAATCCCTGCAGTGATTAAGGCCAGCTGTTCAGTGGGGGAAGTTTTGAGGTTTCTGTCTTTCGATTTAAGAAACTTTTTCGCTTCTTCCCAAGAGACTCCGCCTTTTAGAATGAGGTTGCCGTTTTCTTTAAGTTCCATGTGAGCAGGAAGTTTTGAAAGATCACAAAGAGCGAAATCACCTTCTCCCTTCCAGGGAAGAAGTGAATCGAGCTTATCGTAGGGAATAACAGTTGAGGTTTTCGATGAGAAATAGAAGCTCGCTTGATGCGACTTGAGGTGACGGATAAGGTCTTCCTCGGAGTAAAATGTCTTAGTAACAAATGCCATAATGAACCTCGGATTTGACAGCCATTTTAACATTATTTGATAAGGAGAGGCCATGGAAGTTGTAGCAGTATTGGGAGCATCGAGTGATACATCCCGTTATGCTTATAAGGCCATGCGAATGCTTGAGGAATACGGGCACCAGCCTATTCCGGTTCATCCCCGCGAGAAAGAGGTACTGGGGAAGAAGGTCTTTCCTACATTGGGAGATCTCGCCAAATCAGGTCAGAAAATCGACACCGTCACGGTCTATGTGAACGCCGCGATTTCTGAAAAATTTATGAAAGACTTTGTAGAACTAAAGCCCCGGAGAGTGATCTTTAATCCAGGGGCGGAGAGTCCTAAAGTGGAAGAAGAACTGAGAAAAAACGGAATTAAGGTGGAGCACGCCTGCACACTCGTGCTCCTTCAAACAGGTCAGTACGTTTAATTGGGGCCAGAGGCTCCATCAACTATTGGAGCCAGAGGCTCCATCATCAACTAGTCGCACTTAAGCGGAGAGTTTTCCTTGATATATTTTTCCAGTATCGGCCAATAGAAGCCGTCTTTGACTTCCTGGTGGTTCAGAAAAACCAGATTTGCTAAGAACGATGTAGTCTTCAGTACAGCGAATGTAAGTTCACCCGGAAGTGCAATCTTATACAGCTTAAAGTTTTTAATTGGATATTCGCCGACATAAACTTTTTTATCCTCATGAATTTCCGGATCAAATCTCACAAAGTTTCTGCCTTCCTTCACATTGAATCCATCGATCGTAAGTGGAAGGGGAGAGTCTGGAGAATTGAGGAATTTTACTGCCCACTTAAGCAGAAATCCAGGAACAGAAGCAGTCACAATATTCCAGCCTTTATCTCCCCATTTACGGAAGTGTGGAAAGTTATCAATCATGTCACCGTAATGAATCGGACCTGGTGCTATCTCTTCACCCTGGAAGTTATCAATCTGAAAACCAAGATCGGCTTTCGCTGTTACCCGGGTGAGTTTGGCCATGTGCTGAGACCAGCAGGATTTCTGATTACGATCGACACCGTTATAGTTTCCGTTAAGAGTGATGTCTGAGAAGCCGATCACTTCTTTCCAGTCTCTCTTGAAATACTTCTCGCGATTCACGTAGGCCTCTTCCACGAATTTTTTTATCTTCTCATCTTCCGGAATATCGAGAGTCACATCATAAATGCGGTAATCAACGATCTTTGATTGCCCGTTTTTTTGTAGATCAAGAATGAGAGAACCTACACCAGTAGCGTGAGCACCCGCCTGAAGCATGGCAATTTCTCTTCCGAGGGCGTTTTTCACATATTTGGGTTCTTCAAGACGAACGTGATCGTGTCCACCAATCAACAGATCGATTGATCGGGATTTCTGAATGAGCTTTGAATCTCGTGCCATTCCCTGGTGAGTTAGAGCAATCAGAAAATCAATCTTATCCTTGGCCGCTTTTTCAGCAACCTTGATTCCGATATTGTGGGGAGGAAGAATAAATCCTAATGGTCGGAGGGCGTATTGATAATGAAGTTCCGGAGTCGTCAGACCAAAGACCCTAACCTTGAATTCACCCACAGTGATATCTACTGAATCGGGCATGTAATTCAGAAGACCAGTTGCTCTTTTGTTTCCCATGTTTGCTGAAACGATACTCGTGGAGAGTTTCGCTTCCTTCATTTGTTTGGCGAGCTCGCGACCACCAAGAATAAAATCATGATTTCCAAGAACAGAGACATCAACACCAAGTAGATCGAGTGCGCGAAGAGAGTCCACTCCTTGATTGGAAAAATAGTATGAAGAGCCTTCTCCAAAGTCCCCTCCATCAAGGTACATCGTAGGGATGCCTTGTTTTGAGGCCTTCTGTTTAAGCTCATCCACGAGAGTCTTCAGACGGGCGTAGCCTCCCATTCCACCTCTGGTTCCTGCGAAATACGAGTGAAGATCATTGGTATGAATGATCTGGACCAGTCGGGCTTCAGCAGTGGAAATAGTGATAAGAAGTAGAATAAGAATTTTCAGCATGGTTTCCGCTTTGTCAGAGGGTGAAGCTCCATTAAAAACCACTCTGCCAAAAGCTCTAAGACTGTATTTTTTTCCCCTATGAGTTCCATTCTGTTTCCCTCGGTGGCCATAGGGGATGCGTTAGGCTAGAAAGCGTATATGACAACAGAGCTTCTTCTCCCCGTAGGAAACATGGAAATGTGTTTAGCTGCAGTGCATCACGGCGCTGACGCTATTTACGTTGGTGTTCCGTTTTTCAATGCCCGGGGAAGAACCACTGATTTCTCAATGGCAGAGCTGAAAGAGATGATCGATCTCTGCCACCTCTATGGGGTGAAAGTGAATCTCGCTTTCAATGTCGTGATCTTTGAAAATGAATTTCCGAAAGTCGTTGAGACTCTGAAAGAAATTCTTCCCATGGGACCGGATGCTTTTATTGTCCAGGACCTGGGACTGGCGTCTCTCATCAGAGAGATGGCACCTAATCAAAGAATCCATGCCTCCACTCAGATGACCGTCACTAATCCCGATGCCATTAAGCTCGTTGATGATCTCAGGATTGATCGCTTCGTTCTTGGGCGTGAGAATTCAATTTCTGAAATTAAACTTATCCGTGAGCAGACTGACAAAGAACTCGAAGTTTTTGTTCATGGTGCACTTTGTGTTGCTTACTCCGGACAGTGCTTCACCAGTGAGTCTCTCGGAGGAAGAAGTGCCAATCGTGGACAGTGTGCTCAGTCCTGCCGTCTGCCGTATGAGCTCTATGTTGATGATGTAAAAAAAGAAATGGGGGAGAAAGCTTATCTTGTTTCTCCGAAAGATCTCATGGGGATTGAAGAAGTCCCTGCCTTAAAAAATCTTGGTGTGAATTCATTCAAGGTCGAAGGGCGTCTCAAGACTCCGGAGTATGTGGCCGCAGCTGCTAAAAACTACCGTGAAGTTCTTGATGGGCAGCCGCTTAACCTCGGACCTCGCACTGAAGAGCTAGCGAGTACCTATTCGCGCGGATTCTTTTCCGGTTGGCTCAATGGTGTTGATCACCAGAAACTCGTGGATGGAACATTCTCCGCTCACAGGGGCCTATATCTGGGCGAAGTGAAAGCGGTTACTAAGAATCGTTTCACAATCACTTCTGATACTGATCTCAAAGCACAAATGGGATTACTCATTGTCGGCAAAGAAGAAATGGGTTCAAAAATATTTGCTGTAAAAAAATCGGGCAAAGAATATGAAGTGGAACTCCTTCAGAAAAATCTCGATATCAAGAAAGGCCAGAAGGTTTATCTCAACTCCAATGAAACTCTCGGTCGCGAGCTTCAGAAGAACTGGCAGTCGCGCGAGCACATGAAAAAGATACCGCTGAAGTTCTTAGTCCAGGGAATGTATAACGAACCACTCTTAGTTAAAGCAATCGATCCTGACGGACGCGAAGTTTACGCTCAGACAATTTCGAATCTCGCTCCCGCAAATAATCGTGTGACGACTCAGGAATTTATCCAGGAAGAACTCTCTTCACTTGGTACTACAGTTTACCGGATGGACAAATTTGAGGCTTTCGTCCAGGAAGGTCTTTTCATGAATCACCGTGAGATCAAAGATCTTCGCCGTGAGCTCGTGGAGAAAATGAATACTGCCCGCACGACTCGTAAAACATCTGTCGTCGAAGTGAGTCGCCCTGAATTTAAGCGTTCCAAGGCATTAACCGGTCTCAATGTCCTTGTCCGCACCACGGAGCAGGTGGAAGCTCTCGTTGATATCGAAGGTATCAAGAGTGTCGTTCTGGATTTTGAATTCGGAAAGAACTACGAAGCGTCTCTCAAGCTTCTTCGCGATGCCGGAATTAAAGCTGGAATCGCGACGACCAGAATTTTGAAGCCTCAGGAATACCATAATCTCAAAATGATCTCGCGGTTAAATCCCGATTTCATCCTCGTTAGAAACCTGGGTGCTCTCGAATATCTCAAACGCGAGACAAAAATTCCTCTCATTGGTGACTTCTCTCTTAACGTCACCAATGCCCGCACGCTCATGTATCTTGCTGACAAAGGCTTAGAAACGATCAACGTATCCTATGACCTGAATCAGGAACAGCTTCTTGATCTCGTGAAACACGGTGATCCTTCAAAAGTTGAAGTCACAATTCACCAGTACATGCCTGAGTTCCACATGGAGCATTGTGTGTTTGCTGCTTTCTTATCGAAAGGATCATCATTCAAGGATTGCGGAAAACCTTGTGAAAAACACGACGTAAAACTCAAAGACCCATACGGAAACTGGCACTATCTTAAAGCTGATCACGAGTGCCGTAATACATTTTTTAAAGCGACTCCTCAATCAGCTGGCTTTCTTATCGAGACACTGAAGAAAGAGGGTGTGGCGTCTATTCGTCTGGAAGCTTTAAGCGAGAACGCAGCTGAACTCAGTCTCAAAGTGAAAACATATCTCGGAATTCTGAGTGGGGAACTCACTCCCGGTGAGGCGATGAAGAAGCTTGAGATGGTTGAATCGTATGGACTTGGTCTTGGTCAGATGAAGAAGTCCGATACATATCAGGATCGTAAAAAATCTTAAGAAGGAATAGAATGTTTTCGCTATTTATTGCATTAGAAATTATTGGCCCCTGTTCACTAAAACCTATTCATACGTTTAACCTCGCTGATGGGCTTACCGTTGGTGATGCAACAGTCAGGACACTTGAGGCGAAAAGAATTCCATTTCAGGGCACTGAGAGAGCAATTAACACGATCATGAACATCCCTGGTAAAGATCAGACTCTCGAGATCCTTTCAGATAAAGATATGCGTGCCTATGGTTGGTGTTTTGATGTCGATGGAGAAGTTCCTGAAATCTACCCGGATGAAATTCCCCTTGATGAGAGCATGAAAAAGATCCGCTGGTTTCATGGATACGCTGAGATGAAGAATGGTCAGTGGGTGAGTCAGTGTAAAGAGACTGCAAAGCTCAGACCGTCATTCCTGTGCAAACTTAATTAATGTTATAGATAAGCTTGGCCTTCAATTCCTGGCTTTTTTCTTTTTCTAAATCCGACATGCAATCTGACATCACCATGTTTTCTTCAATGAGGGCGAGCTGCTCAAACGCCGCCACGTATTCGCCCTTTACATAAAGGCAGGACGAGACTTTCCGGAATGCATAAGAGATGTGATCTACCTGCGGGCAACGCCATTTCGCCGAAGTGTTGTAGGCCTTCTTTGTCGACCAGAGCATGTCTGCTTCTTCCATGAGGCCCACGTAGCCGCCAATAATGTCCTCGCAGAAAAGACTATCCCTGGCACACAAATAAAAAGTGCCCGCAAGACCAGTGCCGACGACAACTGTACCGGCAGTACCTGCTGTTTGCTGAAGAAGGCCCGCGAATGTCTCAATCGCGTTTAGTTTCACTTCCTCAAGTGGCTTCAAGCAATCCTTGCTCTTAATGTCTTTCAGAACGAGTTTTTTAACCGGTGGAGCAGTGGTGCATGAAAGAGCGAGGATAAGAAGAATCCACTTCATAGTTCCCTCCATTCACCGGGTTTTAAATCACCCAGCTCATAGTCGCCACTTTTGATTCGGATGAGCCGCAAACATGGATGCCCGATTGCCGCTGTCATTTTTCTCACCTGACGATTTTTTCCTTCAACGATCTTCATCTCGATCCAGATGTCCTGAACTGTTTTTCTGAATCTGACTGGTGGATCGCGCGGAGGAACTTCGGGTTGGGGATCCATGATCTTCACTTCACAAGGCTTTGTCATATAGTCTTCAATCTGAAGACCTTTGCGCATTTTTTCGAGAGACTCCTCAGTGGGAACTCTCTCAACCAGGACCCAATATGTTTTTTGCTTTTCGTTTTTTGGATTTAACAATCGTTCGATCAGCGGACCATCATCAGTAAGAAGGAGTAATCCCTCGGAATCCTTATCCAGTCTTCCAGCTGCGTAGATTCCTTTAGGAAGATGAAATTCCGAAAGTGTTTTGGCGCCATCCTCGGGGGTGAACTGTGAAAGAATTCCATAGGGTTTATGAAACAATACATACCTGGGCATAGGCGTATCTTAGCATAACTACAGGAGACGGGCCTTCTTAATCTGACTGAGAGCAAAAGTGAGATGCAGCATTATTTAGTCGGGCGTAGAACTAATTTGAGGCGAACAAGGAACAAGGGAGTTCCCGTGGAAAAAGTCATCCTGTTATTGGGTCTTGGTTTTTTCTCTCTAGCAACCACACTTCTTGGAGGTTTTGCTTTCAACTAAGGAAATGAAACATGGATGTTTCTTGACTCAGGGAAGAGTCAACTTTACCTTCAACTCATGTCTGATTACGAAATCGTTTACTCTGACGATCCCAATTTCAAAAAGCGCTGCAAGGTCTGTAGCAAGTTTCCTTGTGCATGTCCGAAAGCATCAGATCTCAAGCCCACCGATCATCAATTGAAAGTCCGTCGCGAAGTTAATGGTCGTGGGGGTAAAACTGTTACGACGGTTTTTGATCTTCCGAATAATGAACCGTACTTTTCTGATCTCACAAAGATTCTAAAAAATCTCTGCGGAACGGGCGGGACTTTCAAAGACAACAAGATTGAAATTCAGGGCGATCATCGGGAGAAAATAAAAACCCACCTTCAGAAGGTGGGTTTCAAAGTAAAACTAGCTGGTGGCTAGATTATTTCAATTTACAGATAAACTTATACTGATAGAACCCGCCTTCGGCCTGTCCTTCAACTCTTGCAAACCCACCCCAGTTACCGTCACGAAGTCTTCTTCCGCCAGTGAGGAGTGATTTTTCTGCGATGATTTCGCCAAATCTTACGTAAGGAATGTCTCCGCGTGATTGGTAAGAAGTATCTAGGTTTCCACCGAGATCTTCGTCCCACAACACTTCATGGATATCGGCCGTCGCCTTGCGGGCGTTTACCGTCAGATCCATCGTTCCTTTCTCTCCATCATGGCCATTCCAATAAAATGAGAAGCACTCATAGTTATATGGCCTGGCATGAGCTCCAAATGAGATGAGAGCGGCCAGAACGAGAAAGCGTTTCATGGGGACTCCTTAAAATTTGGAGTTTTATATCGTGCGGCAAAACTGATTGATAAGGGGGCGGGTAGAGTTTACTTAGTGGCCCGGCACTTGAGGTAAGAAGGGCCGTAAATAGATGAAACTACTTCGATGTCGAAAGAGACACCCAGGTTTTCAGAAGCGAAAATAGGGGTAAGAAGAATGAAAACGAGCTTTTCTTCACCCAGGAAGTCGAGACCGACGTAACGGGCCTCACCACTCTGGTTAATGGCCGAAACCGGGAGGCTCCTAACACCTGTGACTTCGCCAGTCTCGAAATGGAAAGAAGAGACGGCTTTTTTCGGAGTTAAGAACCGAAATTCAAAAACCATCTTTTGCCATTCGTCGCGCTTCATATCGCACGTGATCTCTGAAGTCTCAGAGGCGAATACGTTTAACGAAATGAGGAAAAGGAAAAGATATTTCATCTGAAGTGAATATAATCGAAACTTCCATGGGCCGACCAGACCTCTTTTTTTGTATAAGAAAATTATGAATCTTTGCCTTCAATGCCGACGCCGTCTTCTCACCTGTGTTTGTGAGGCACTCGTTCCTTTTGAGACGACAACTCGTTTTGTGATTCTCATGCATCCGAAAGAGTTTAAGAAAGAGACGGTAGGAACAGGTCGATTCAGCCACCTTATTCTCAAGAATTCGCGGGTGATCGTGGATGTGGGGTATGACGAAAACAAGGAATTTCAGGAACTTTTAAAGGATCCTGCCTATGAAAGCTATCTTTTATATCCCGGAGACCATGCGCTGAATCTTTCCGAGTCATCTCCCGGTGTTTTGTCAGTCAGGCCTAAACAATTATTCGTGATTGACGGGACCTGGCCTTGTGCCAAAAAGATGATGAGGCTCACGACTTCGCTTCATAAGATTCCGAGGCTGTCGTTCAGCCCGACCAGGCTTTCAGAATTCAGGGTCAAGCAGCAGCCTCTTCCCGGGTGCCTGTCGACGGTGGAGAGTCTTCACCAAATCCTTCTGGAGTTTAACCGGTTGGGGCTTGAGAAAACAGTGGGTGCCGAGGAAAACTTGATGGATGTTTTCCGGAAGTCAGTCGATCGACAGATTGAATTAGCAAGTGATCCTGAAAGACAGAGTTACCGGCCTAAGCCATTTCGTCTTGCTCACGAGCGAAAGCAATCGAAGAAGTGGCTCGACCGGCTGGTATTTTTCAGGAGTTAACGAGAACAATTTCTTCTCTGGGTTTTTCGCCCCAGCTCATATCTTTACCCATGGTCTTGAGAAGTGCCCTGAATCTCCACCACATCGTCATCTGTTTATAACCAAAATGAATGAAGAGAGATCCAATTGCGATCTTCATCGCAGGAATATTCTTTGAGCGCGAAATATAAACGCGATCAAGAATGAGTCCTGCAATTGAAAGGAAGAAATTGTAGAAGAGTCCCGCGAGCATCCAGCCTAAGAAAGCATCAGATGAGATATTTCCGGTAAACCATGCAACTGGAACAATGACATAGGCAGTGAGTTCAAAAATCGGCGAGAGAAGTTCTACAAACCACATATACGGAATTGCGAGTAGTCCGCTGAGACCATAACGAGGATTCAAAAACAAAGTCTTGTTCGCAAAAAGTGTCTGCATAAGACCAAGCTGCCAGCGCACTCTCTGGCGCATGAGATGGCGGCTTGTACCCGGGACCTGAGTGTAACAAGTAGTCACCGGAAGAATTTTCATTGAATGTTCTTCATCCGCAAAACCTTTCCGCAGACGGATGATAAGATCAAAGTCTTCAGTTATCGAGCGGTGATTGAATCCACCAACTCTCTCAATCGCTTCTTTTTTCACCATACAAAATGCACCGGAGATCAGGATCGTTGAATCCAGATAACTCCATCCAAGACGCTCACAGATGAATGTGCGGAGATATTCAATCCTCTGGAAAGTTACAAGCCATGAAGAAGTTGAATTTTCAACGGGAACATTCTGGCGAAGAACTTTTGAGTTCATAACCTGAATCACACCACCAGCGGCGATGAGCTTCTTATCACCTGCAAAAGCTGCGAGACACGCTTCGACTCCTTCGCGTGATGGAATAGTATCAGCATCCATTGTGCAGATGAGGGGGTAGTTCGCGTGATGAAGTCCCTGATTCAGGGCCTGAGCTTTCCCCATATGTGGAACGTTAATGATCCTGAGTTCAGGATGAGTGACTGACTGATATGAATAATCTTTAACTTTGCGAAGAAAGTACATTGTTGAAAGGAGTCTCATCGTCTGATCAGATGAACCATCATTGATGACAATAATTTCTTTCTTGGCGTGGCTTAAAGAAAGATAAGTCTGGATTGTCTCCACGATGAGAGATTCTTCATTGTAGGCAGGAATAAGAAAACTCACTCCAGGAAGTTCCGTTGGAATTGTCTTCCCCTGATAACGACGGATCTTCATCCATGAAAGGACGAGAAGGGCCGCATAGAGGCAGGCAATTACGAAGAAGTAGACGGAAGTCATGTTAAGAATAAAAAGAATAAGATCGTTCATTAGTCCACCGTCCAGTAAAGATTCAGAGAAGTCGTTAGGAATTGATTTTTAAGTTGTTTGTAATCAGTGTGATCGAACACAAGTTCAGTGCGGAAATTGTCCTTGAAATACCAGCTTCCGCCCAGACCACCGGATTTTGTATCGACAAGAATGTTCGAAGTTCCGATGATTCCCTGGGAAGCTTCTTTCCCGCGATAGCCAAAAACGAAGGCCGTGAATTTCTTTTCCACGTAATAAATCGCACGGAGACCATAGTTATGCATGGTTTCTGTACCGGCAGGTGACTTGAAGGTCGCCTTACCAAGCATGAGTTGCGGGATGAGAATAATATTCGGAAATTTTTCAATTTCCATTCCGAGACGTGCTTCATGAACGCGGGTCATACTGTAGCGGTTATCGCGGTAAAAAACATAGGGAGTGAATCCCGGAGCAAGTGAGTAATATGCAGATAAGATTTTCTGATCGCGCGGAAGGATCTCGTTATCGTTTTCGCCGAGGAAATAACGGGCCTCAAATGTGAGCCTGTCAGTTGCCTTGTATCCCAGAAAAGCTCCGTAACGCTTTTCAAAGAATCCAAATCGCTCGAGATAAGTTCCACCAACACCAGCATAAGTTTTTCTTCCCAGATCCTGTTTCACTGTGAAGTCGTGCTGCCATCCGGTTTCATTCTGCTTGGTGATTGAAACGTGCTGAGTTGAGAAGATAAGATCTGTGGACGCAAAAAGCGAGCCCGACAGGAATAGTCCGATATAGAGTAAGTTCATCCGTGACCTTTCAATTGTTAATCCTTATCACTATGCTAAAATTTTTGTGAAAGGTTGGGCAATTCAATTCCATGAAAGTTATTACTCCAGATCAGGGATATTCTTCCTTCCTGAAAATTTTCAAAGAAGTTCAAGGCCTTAAACACAAGGTTGTCGTCTGGCAATTGGGTGAAGCTGGCCGGAGAAACGTAGGTGAGACCCTGTTTATTTCTTACAGCGGGGACACGAAGACCATCAATGTTCTTCCGGTGACTGTAGAGTTGAATCCCACGCTGCCCCTATATTTTTTCATTGAGGCCTCAGAAGTAATATTTAAGGCAAAAATCGAAAGCATGGGGCTAAAGTTTATCGCTGTGGATTTTCCGAATGAGATCAGAACACTGGATGATTCCGAAGAATCCATTAATTTCCGTAAAAATCATGTCTCAACTCTCTGGGTGACTAAAACCAGTTCTTCTTCAGTAGATCGCTATAGCGATATGGTTCGTGTGAAGACAATGAAAGAGCGCTCATCGCGTGACCAGGACTTTCTGAATAACGAATTCAATCCGGTAAACCTGGATGAAGAAGATAAGATCTACGCTGACAAGCGGGAGAGTCCGAGAGTCCGTCCCAAGGGTGAGAAGTTGGTGAAGGTCGTGAGAAAAGGTGAATCAAAAATTCATATCATGAAGCTTTTTGATCTTTCCCGCGGTGGAATGGGATTTCTTACTTTCACACCGGATCATTTTCCGAAGGGTTCTGAGGTCTGGGTTACGGGCTTTGATGCTTTCGAGCTTGATGATCCACTTATCGGAACAGTCATGGCCCATCGGGCATGTGATGATACGAATGTGGAATTCAAGATTGGCGTGAAATTCAATGAAGGGCAGGAATAGGCCCGCCCTTCAAAAAAAATTAAAATTCGTAATTGTAATAGAACTCGTTGGCCTGATTCGTCTTCTCTTTATTGATCAGCTTCTTCTGCTTCTCAAGAGACTTCGAAATCTTCTTCAATTTCTTATTCAGGTCTTTAGGATCGACATGTTCCGCATTGTCACCCTGACCGCAGACAACTGATTGTCTGTGAACGAAGATAAGTTGCTGAAGAACTTCATCGCGGGCAACTGCGACTTTAGATTTGTAATTATTCATGTGCATACCGATCGACTTAAGATGTTCCGGATAGATTTTCAGGAGCTCTTTCAAATCATCGCAGGCAGCAGAAGATTCTTCTTTTTTAAGGTGAGCGCGGGCACTTTCGACTTTCTCGATAATAGCTTCAGTACGCTCAATCATTTCCTCTTTATTCTTCTTCTCGAAGGCAGTTGCGGCGAAAGCTGAGTTTGCAAGAATGACCATAACGATAGTCGTGATAAATTTCATAAAAACCTCCAGGTTTTTAACAGGTGTCGAAACTTCAGACACACTAAGTGCCTGAAGCTGCGGTTTCATCGTTAATACTGAGGATTCTTATCCAAACATCGTGCCAGCACTGTTGAACGCTCTTAATAGCGTTCAGAAGATCGATCAGATATCTGGGAGATCTGGACTCTGAGATCAATCAGCTGATGATCCCAATAGCCGGCAGAAGAGAATTGAGGGAATACGCGCTGAAAGGAATGATCTTCCCAGCGCTTGGCGATCCAGGCATTGAAGTGAACCATCCGCATAGCACGGAAGACTTCAGTGAGTTCCATACGGACATGTTCTTTTCTCGTCATCTCACGGTAAGCAGCGAGAAAGTACTCACGTTCCTTGAGACTTTCTTCATCCGTACCTGCATTCAGAAGCCAAAGATCCTGTTCAATCGGACCGGTGAGGCAGTCATCAAAATCAACGGCAATCGGTCCGGCCGAGGTCCATACAATATTCCCCCGATGGAAATCTCCATGGAGGCGCTGAACCGGAAGGTGAGAAATCATTGGTGTAATGAGAGCTTCAAGCTGAGGTAAGAGAGAAATGTAATAACCAAAACTCGGATGATCCACAACTTTAGTATCGGTGAGAGCTTCCGCACTTTTTCTCACAAAAGTCATCGGACTCAAAGACAGACGGTGAGTGAAACTCCCCATGGATCCGATATTGTGAATGCGGCCTATGAGACGTCCTGCCTGCTCAGTTTCTTCTTTATTAAATTCATCCTTGAGTCTTCCCATCACTTTCGGGAAGAGAGCGTAATAAAGATTAGTCTCTTCGTTCAGGAGAACGGTCTGCCCTTTTACTTCGAGTGGCGGACAAACAGGAACTTCAAATTCCGTAAGAGTATTGAGAAAAGTGTGCTCTTCCTGGATCTGCTCTTTAGACCATCTTCCCGGACGGTAGAATTTCACAATGACGTTTTGTTTTGAAAATCCCGGTCCCATGTCCTCACTCGACGCGAGCTCGACATCATAAACTCTGTTTTCCAGAGAGTTCAAGGCCATGTTTCTGCCGGTCAATCTCTTGCCGAGAGACTCCACCGCGGCCATGACGTGATCAGGAGTTAGAAGATGAAAATGCCGGGTTTCATTACCCCAAAGGCCTTGTGAATCGCTCATGCGGACAATTTAGCAGAACTTAGGTGGTTTTATGCTAGAATTTTCCCATGAAGTTTCTTTTTCTTCTCATTGTGACTCTTCCAGTATTCGCCGCCAATGTGAATAAGGATGATGAGGCCCGCAAGGCGGCCGAGGTCCTCGGTGCAACCTACACCCCGCCTAATGTGAATGATAAGTCGGACGTTCTCATTGATTTTGAGGCGAAAGAGGTGATGAATGACGAGGAAAAGGACATGGTTCTTGCCAATTACGAACGTACAAAAAACGAGTACAAGGAAGATTCGAGCGATACTCTGTTTGAAAGAATCTCTAAGGCCTATGTGAGAAATCTCGATCGTATCCTCACCAGAAAGAAAGCTGAGTAATTATCTTCTTCTGCGCGGGCGAGCTCGGCGATATCTGCGCTTCCCAAGACGTCTCTTCTTTCTGATCTCGTTCAGATTATTCTGCAGATCCTTGATGAATACGGCGAGTTCCCGCCGGTAAACAACTTCACCATCTTCACCGACATTTTCAACATTCATGAACCAGTGATCATCCTGGGCCAGATTCTGGATCATTGTGAAATTGACTTTAGACTGATTGGCCACCACCCGCCATGGGTTCACGTCTTTGTTATCGGGGAACATCTTGGAATGAATTGGACTGGAAGTAATTTCAAAGCTCGGCTTTCCAAAAAGCGCTCTTGGAAACTGCATGATCTCTGAAAGATGTCTGTCACCGGAAAGAAAGACGAAAGGAGCATTCTGTTTTTTTAAGTCTTCTATAAATTTCTGGAATTCCTGCGGATGATTTCCCTCATATGATTCGAACTGGTGATAGGCCCCGAAGAATTGATCTCCTTTAATCAGGAGACTGGGAGTTGTTTCTTCCTTGAGCTTGGTCTGAAGCCAGGCATACTGTTCAGGACCGAGCTCAGTCCCATCTTTTTCAGGTGCCCGATAGAAACGGCCATCCAGGAAGTAGAGGTTAAAATCACCGAGCGAAAGAATTCCTCCGACTCCGAATCCTTTTTCAAATTCATCGTCTGAAAGATCCTGCGCCATGAAAGCATTGAAGACTTCAGCAGATGCTTCTTTATGCTTGAAATCTTTTCCGGCATTGTTGGCACCAAAGTCATGATCATCCCAGATAGCATGAACCGGAATAAGCTTTTCCTGGAAATAAAGGGGGAGAGTAAGTCTTACGTCGACATATCTTTTCCAGATAATTTCGGGATTTGTTTCCACAGATGATCCGGATTGATCAGTCTTATCAGCGTAAACATTGTCTCCAATGAGAAGGAGATATTCGGGATTTCTCTTTGCAAGCGCGTCCCAGATTTTAAAAGAATCGTCGTAGTAATCATCCATGCAGCTGGCGACTGCGATGTTGAGCTTAGCTACTTCAGCCTGGCCTTTGCCGATCAGACGCTGGTCAATGATCTTTTCTCCATCAAACACATAGAGATTGAAGTCCTTCTTCGGATCGCGCGTAAAGATCATTTTATGGAGTGTGTGCTCAGAAAATTCACGAGTGACTATTTTGATTTCTTCAGGCTGGAGGATTTCTCCTTCAGCAGTCCGGAGTTCAAAGCGCGGCTTCATGAGATTGGGAGTCAGTACCGAGAATTCCACCGAACTGGTGTTGGTTACACCCTGGAGTATGGAGAGTTTATCAGTTCTCTTTTGCGGAAGCTGACTGCAGGAGAAGACAAAGAATAAGAGTAAAAGAAAATAGCTTTTCAAAATGGGTAACCCAGGTTCATGAGCACATTAGAAAGTTCTATAAGGGGAAGACCAATCACTGCTGTGTGATCTTCCATTTCAATCCGTTCAAATAATTTTATACCCATTTCTTCGAGTTTGTAGCTTCCGGCACATTCAAGCGGGAGATCAGTTTCTACGTAACGAGTAATCTCTTCCCGGGTCAGCTCACGCATATGAAGTCGGGTGACATTGAGAAAAGATGTCTGACCACCAGGCCAGGTGACAGTGACTGCTGTGAGAAGCTCATGGGTTTTCCCATTCATCTCCAGAAGCTGCCCAATAGCGCCGTCTTTTGAAAGTGGCTTTCCATAGATCGTTTTTCCGATCGCGCAGACCTGGTCTGAACCAATCACGCAAGATGAGGGGTTCTTTGCAAAAACCGCTTCGGATTTCAGGCGCGACAGACGAAGTGCAATGTCTCTTGGTTCGATATCCATCATCTTCATGGGTGATTCATCGACTGACGGATCTTCCGACGAAAAATTCCAACCGAGCTTCGAGAGAAGGCCCGCACGGTATTTCGACGTAGATGCAAGGATAAGTGGATAAGGTATTTTCAATGATTAATCTTTTCCCAGATTTTCAGGCAGAAAAACCGGTTTTGTTTCAATTCTTTCCACGGAAAATCGAGAATGATGTCACGGGTAGGGGATTTATTAATTCCTGCCTGCAAACAACTCTTACAAAGTGTAAGCGTATAATACTTGCGATAGTAAGCGTAAACTGCCGCATATTTCTCTTCAGTCGTTTCCGCATCCATGAGTGCTTTGCCCAGCTTCTTAGCGTGGGACAACATGATCTCAGTCAGTTTTTTTGATTCCTTATTCTCAGGATCGAGAGAGATTTCTAAGGAAGCCATTACTTCTTAACCTCTTCGAAGATATGGGCTGCACCCCCGAAGACGGCACCCTTATCACTGGAAACTGTGGCGGTGATGACTCTGATCTTTCCCTTCAGGGAGAAGTGAACGATCTGATCGAGCTTTTCACGGATGACATTGTTAAATGGAGTGCCGAGTTTCGAAACTCCCCCCCCGATGATGAATGCTTCTGGGCCCAGAAGAACGGCCATGCTGGTGAGTCCGCTTACGAGCTCTTCAGCAATTGTATTGATAATCGTCTTCGCGCGCTGATTACCCTCATGATAAAGAGTGCCGAGTTTTTCAATCGTCCACTCTTCACCGGTCAGTTCGAAAATCGTTTTTTTGATCCCTCTGGCGGAAAGATAACTTTCAAGATGATTCATTCCCCCGCAAGAGCAAAGGCGCTTTTTTTCATGGGGAATGAGAACATGTCCGCCTTCAGCACCAAGAGCATCGTGACCGCGGTGGAGGCGATTATTGAGAATGAGACCCGCACCCACGCCGGTACCAAGTGTGATCAGGACAAAATCCTGAAACTCTTTTCCGGCACCCCAGCGCTTCTCTCCTACGGCCGCAAGATTGGCATCGTTTTCAATCACAGCATGCACGCCGAAATTCTTGGCGAAGAGATCTCTCAGTGGAACGTTCTTCCATCCAAGATTGGGGGCCTCAGAAACAATTCCGGTAAAATAATTGGCCATCGGAGCACCAGCTCCAATGCCGACGAGCCTTGGATCGCCTTTGGTGACACCTAGGGTGGATACCAGAGTAAAGGATTCCTGAGCTATCCTCTCAATAAAATTTTCAGCGGAAATCGTCTTGTCAGTGGATATGTGATGGAAGGCGAGCAGGGTACCATGATGATCAAAGAAACCAATTTTTGTATTGGTTCCGCCGATATCAACTCCGAATGCATAATGCAGCTCTTCCATAGTCTGAAAATGCTAACATGTTATATTGTCCCTCGGCTATAATGAGGTATAGATTTCCAAGCGGGCGCAGCCGGCCCATAGAGTCAAAAATATTTGTGAAAGCAGTCAATCTCAATCAGCTATTGTTTCAACCGAAGACACCCTGTTTATCGTTCTTTCTTTCTTCATTAGGGAAAGAAGATAGCGAACTGGCATGGGAATCCTTTTTCCGTGATATGGCGGAACAGCTCATTCTTCAGGAGAAGCATGAGCTCGTGAAACTTCTGGTTAAATCGAAGAATTCAATTCGTAAGATCGTGAAAGCAAGTCCCGATAAGGCGCATGGCTTTTTTATTTCGGAAGCTCTTCAGGGTCATGTCTTTCTTGCCCACAACTTAGAACCCTTCTGCATGTTTGGCATGCGTTTTCATGTGCGGCCACTTCTGGAAGAAGTTCTCGTGAATCCGGAATTCATTCTGGTGAATGTTTCTCTTTACGACATCAATGTTTATCGCGCCGACTTCAGGCATGTTGAAATTATCCAGCACTATGAATTTGAAACTTACTCAAGTAAGGATTTTGAAGGCGCCACCAGGCTTTTTGCTCCCCAGTACAATGGACTCATTCCGTACAAGAGTATTCTTGCTATCCGCTCGATAGCAAGAAAAGTGATGGACCAGACTCTCTATGATTCTCTCCCGGTTATCGTGACCGGGCTTGATCAGATGAAGACACTTTTTTTAAAACACTTTGATGATGAGACAGGTGTTATTTCTCACTTTGATGAAGATTTCTTTGAGAAGACTTGTGTGGAGATCTTAGAGCGCTCGAAGGTCATGAGACCTGCGATCATGGATTTCTATTCCGCCCAGCTAAAAGAACGATTAAAGCGAATGCTTAAATCCAAAAAAATCCTGACTGACCTGGATCTCATTGTGAAATATGTTTCAGAAGGAAAAGTAGTTCACCTCGTACTTCCGGTTGAAAGAAAACTCTGGGGCAAGATAGATCTGGAAAATGGTACGGTTGAGATTCATAAAAAAATGCACAAGAAAAATCCATCGGTCGATATATTGAATGAGCTTGCCGAGGAAGTGATGAGACAGGGTGGAAAAATCCAGTTTCTGGGTTCTCATTTTTTTCCGGAAAATTCACAGATCCTTGCTGTCCTCAAGGGAGCATCATGAAACGCGTCTCCCGTTATCTGAAATTTTTCCCTCAACTCGGTGCAGGTGTTTATATTGCTCCGGGTGCACAAGTTATTGGCCGCGCTGAGTTCGATGCAAATGTCAGTATCTGGCATAATTCTGTCGTGCGGGCAGACGTAAATTTTATTAAGATCGGCGAAAATACCAATGTGCAGGATCTCTGCATGCTCCATGTAACTGAACTTAACTCACTTACTTTAGGAAAAAACACTTCTTTAGGTCACAGTGTCGTACTTCACGGATGTAAAATCGGTGATGGTTGCCTCATCGGGATGGGAACGATTATTCTGGATGGAGCAGAGATTGGTGACAATTCTCTGGTTGCGGCCGGTTCTCTCGTAAGTCCGGGAAAGAAATTTCCCGATGGTAGTATGATTAAGGGTAGACCTGCTGTGGTGGAAAGATCGCTGACACCGGAAGAGATTCATAAAATCTCAAACCACTACAAAGCGTATCTCGGTTACAAAGATCAATATCTCCGCATGGAGGAAGAAGATGGAACTGATTCAGAAAAGTCCGGGCACGAGGATTAAAAACCTCGCGACGAAAATCTATGACGATAATCTTTTTCTTCTCTCCTCATCAGTTTCATACTACTCGGCCCTAGGACTCGCTCCATTTTTTCTTATCGTACTTTATGTTGCAACATTCATAGGCGAATCTACTCAAGGCAGAATTGTAGAGCGTGCAAGTGTAGTCTTTTCTCCGGAAGTGGGTGAGATGATTAATCTCATCTTCACCAACGCTAAAGAGGGGATTAATGTCGGTTCAGTTTCAGGAGTAATCGGTGCGCTGGTTCTTCTCTTTACCGCTTCACTCGTTTTTCTCCAGTTCCGTTATGCTCTGGATGTGATTTACGGTTTCTGGAATCCTGATGTCTACAAAGCGGTAAAAACTCACTTGTGGGAACGCTTCTTTGCCATGATCGCAGTCATTCTAGGAGCTCTTCTTCTTTTAACATCATTTTCCATCACGGCCTTTATGGATGAGCTCTTTGGTGATTATAAAAACTTCGTCCTGATCGCCAACTTTCTTCTCTATATTACGATGTTCATGGGTCTTCATTATTTTACTCCCAGCAAACGTCCCGGTAAG
The DNA here is from genome assembly GCA_046595005.1 of Bacteriovoracaceae bacterium. Lineage (GTDB taxonomy): Bacteria > Bdellovibrionota > Bacteriovoracia > Bacteriovoracales > Bacteriovoracaceae > Peredibacter. Next base: position 19,056 of record JBKJPL010000004.1, read on the forward strand.
AGACAGGCCTTCAAAATGGCGCTGCTTTCTTCGATATTCTTCATGATCGGGAACTTACTTCTTGCGAGTTATCTGAAAAAGGTTGCCGCAGATTCTGTTTACGGGGCCGCCGGAACACTTCTGGTGTTTCTCGTCTGGACTTTTTACTCATCATTCACCATTTTCTTAAGTGTCGAAGTCTTTCTGTATCTACGGAAAATCGGACGCATTAAGTAAATATTACCTGTCAAAAAACTAATCACTCCCTGTTATTCCTTCTCTCATTTCACACGGGTCTATCATTTTCCTTCAATATTGGATGGTAAAACATCTTCACAAAGGAAGAATCATGAAGAAGACCCTTCTGGCCGTAATGGCATGTTTATCGTTCAGCGCTGTAGCTGACAGTTTAATTGATGCAAGAATCGAGCGCCTCCAGCGCGCATCCCGCAGTGGCGATATCGATCGTCTCTCTTATAGTGAAAAAGAAATGGTAAAGGCCGGTCTCGATCAGGCAATCATTGTTCTTCGCCAGGATGACCGTCGTCCAGCACCAACACCAATTCCAGGTGGTAACAATGATTGGCGCCGTAACTCAAGTTACAACCGTAATGAAGTAACTGTTTTTAGCGATGATAGCTGCCATCAGAAAATTACTGATGTTCGCCCCCATGAGAACTGCGAGCGACTCGCTGTCATCTTCGGAAATCAGCGTGCCTGGTCAGTATCAATCAATGGCCAGTGTGTAGATATCGCCGATACAACTTTTGGAAGAATCTGTCCGGAAGTCGCAAATCTCGCAAATGATCAGAAACCTCGCACAGAAGATCTCGTTGTTTATACTTCTGATACTTGTTCACAGGGTTCAAAACTCGCTGTGATCGATCCGGGTGTAGATTGTAATGCTCTCGGTGCAGTTCTTAGAAATACCCGTGCATGGTCAGTCAGCATGAATGGTCAGTGTGTGGATATCAGCGACAAAGTATTCAGCGCGGCAGTTTGTCAGCAGTTCCAGGATGGTGTGATGGCAGATTACGATGCTTCAGGAAACCGTCGTCGCGGTGATGAAGTAGAAATGTTCTCTGATGATACCTGCAGATCTCCGGTTTACACGGTTAAGCGTGGAATGAACTGTAGTGCTCTGAATGGTATCTTCACTAACCAGAGAGTATGGTCTGTTCGTTTCCGCGGTCAGTGTGTTGATATCAACGACACAACTTTCCTTCCTGCTTGTCAGTCTTACGCTCAATAATTGTTTAAATGATAAGGGGCCCGTTTGGGCCCCTTCTTTTATTTCTTCAGGTAAGTATAACTCTTCAAGCATGATTCGTAGAAATCCGTGAGATCAACACCTTCACGAGGTCTGATCTTCCCGCGCTTCACTTGCGTATCAATCGAGTTTTTCACAGTCTGTGCCATGGTCTCAGGATTGTACTGAAGGGTAGAGAGAACCTGCTCAGAACGATTTCCGAAAATCACTTCTTCGATATAGAAATCGGTCGGATCATCATCATCAGCAAAGATATGCACTTCATTCAGACGCCCGAAGCAGTTGTGGTTATCACCCATGATGTCCTGATAAGCACCTGTCATGAAAAGACCGATGTAATAGTCATCACCATTGAGTTTATGCATGGGAACGGTATTGGTCGGGCCATCCGGAGAAAGAAAAGTATCCAGTTTCCCGTCAGAGTCACAGGTTATATCAACAAGAGTGCAGAGTTCCGTCGGTCTCTGATTCAATTTATGAATCGGAAGAACCGGAAGAATCTGGCCGATCGCCCAGGTATCAGGAGCCGACTGAAAGATAGAGAAGTTACACATATACTGAGACGCCATCTGGCTCTTCAATTGAAGAATCTCATCCGGCGCGTACTCATCCAGGGAGGCGAACTCAACGATCTTCGTGCAAATCTTCCAGTAAAGAGTTTCGAGCTTAGCTCTTTCATCAAGAGAGAGAATGCCAAACTTGAAAGCAGAAATAGATTCTTCCTTCAGCTTCGTCGCATCGTTATAGACATCCTGATAGTTTTTCGGACCGAGGTCATTAGAGAGTTCCCGCATATTCGAAACAAGGATGTTTTCGTTCACGACCTTGTCGGTGTTGAAATTTGAAGTAGCAGCAATTTCGAGAGCACCAAAGACGTTAGTCACAACACAGGAATGGTGGGCAGTGATCGCTCGTCCGGACTCTGAAACAATGTTCGGATGCGGGACATCTTCCAGGTCACAAACCTGTTTCAGAATGTAAACCACGTCAGCGACGTATTCGCGGGTCGTGTAATTAATCGAAGAAGGAGAGTTAGAGCGTGTGCCATCGTAATCCACACCAACACCACCACCCACGTCGAAGAATTCAAGTTTCGCTCCTTCCTTGAAGAGCTTGGCATAAATCCGTGCCCCTTCAGAGATGGAGTCCTTGATCGTTCGAAGATCGGGAATCTGAGAGCCGATATGGAAATGGAAAAGTTTCAGGCAATGAAGCTTATCAATACTGCGGAGATATTTTACTGCGTTGAGAATTTCCGTGATGGTGAGTCCGAACTTGGCGTAGTCGCCACCGGAAGACGCCCATTTACCGGAAGATTTAGTCGCAATCTTAGCACGGAGACCAATGACAGGCTCAACCCCAGTTTCCTGAGAAAGAGTCATGAGATCAAGAAGCTCAGTGTATTTTTCGACAACAACGATAACTTTTCTACCGAGCTGATTACCAAGAAGAGCGAGACGGAGAAGGTCTTTATCTTTGTACCCGTTCACAACAGTGAGAGAGTTCTGGTTGGAATTCATCGCCAGGGCCGCGATCAGCTCAGGCTTGGAGCCAGCCTCAAGGCCATAGTTGTATGGAGCGCCTGCATCGACGATCTCTTCGACCACTTCCCGCATCTGATTCACCTTGATCGGGTAGACGCCAAAGTAGTTGCCGGTGAAGCGGGCCTCTTCGATGACGGAGCGGAATGTTTTATTGAGATTAACGACTTGTGAACGAAGGATATCGTGGAAACGGATAACACATGGAAAGCCGATGTTTTTATTTTTCATCTCTTCCACAACTTCCATCATGTTGATGACGGGGCCGTTTTCAACACGTGAGGGAGTAACACAAAGATCACCCTTATCACTGATATTGAAATAGCCTTCACCCCAACGACTGATCTGATAAATTTCATCAGAGTCTTTGATGGACCATTCTTTGACGGGATCGAGATTATGAAAACGAGTAGACGACTGGGGAGTTTTCAACTCAAAGGCCTCCGGAAAAACAGGTTTTTTATATCTCGCACTATATTAAAAAAAGCGGAGATAAAAAACTGTTTTTCCGGACTGGAAACAATTTTCTACTAGAAGCGGCCACCACGGTCACCGACACCGTCAGATACCGGGAAATCGGCCCTGCCAGAGGTGGATTCCTGGACCGGTTGATCCTTAACCGATGCCACATCTCTGCCTCTTTGAGAAGCGCAGGCCGAGAGAATCAGGGCCATTAGTGCTGTCAAAATGTGTGTTTTCATGAGCAACCTCCTTGTTGTTCCTACCTTTCTGTTTTGCGATCGGCGTGCCAACTTTAAAACGCTGTAAAAGCCTGTTTGTGACGCATTTCAGATAAAGTGGCCCCGAGGGAGGTATCAGAAGATTACCAACTGGTGCCAGCGTGACCAAAAATCCTAAGCATCTTGGTGGGTTATCGCTTTCAAAATCATTCTCTGCTCATCAATTGTTAGTGGTTTCTGATCCTGATTACCAAACTTTCTCAGGTTAGATTCGTGAACAACCCCATCGAGGAGCCGGATTTTTTTGGTGAGGTTCTTCCCGATCTGCATAAACCAGAGTGGGAGGAGACTTGAAAGTTCTTGCTTAGGAATCATGATGACCGAACTCGGTTCCAGGGCCACGACATGACTGGCGCGGGTTTTTCCATCAAAGAAGGAAAGTTCTCCTACAAATTCTCCCGGTAATATGCGGGCCAGGGCGGTTACCTTGGTTCCCTGAACAGAGCAGGCGAGAAGCTTTCCGGATTTAAGAAGATAGATGTCGGTAGAAGGATCTCCTTCCCGGCAAAGTACCTTGTTTGTTTCAAATGTCTGCTCGTAACCTTGCATGACTTTCTCCTAGAGTTTGAGGATCTTTCTGATCGCGAGACCCAACTGGCCCATGGCCTTGTCGTAATAAATATTCTGTGGATGAAGTTCATCAAAAAACGTCACATTCGTGGTCCATTCTTTCTCAACCATCCGGGAGAAATCAAAAAGAATCACCTGCTGGGATGATGCCACTTTTCTGATAATTGAATTCTGAACTTCGGTTGCTCTCCATGAAGTACATTCATACGAAGATGCCTGAAGCATGCTGTTTACAGCTTCACCGGATTTCCCCATGTTCTTGCCGATGACTCCTCCCAGATGAAAGAGTAAGGCATTCCCCGGGTAAAGCATGGTGAACTTATTGGCCTTTCCCCAGGCCGACTTCCAGTCTTCTTTTTTCACGAGATCCTGAAGTTCACTCACGGCCTTATCAATTTCAGAATTAGTAGAAAAACTGCAAACCGACTTTGGTGGAATATCAAGGTTTACCGGAGTGGTCGTGAGGATGAGAAGTGAATTACGGTCTTTTGAGAGTGCCACGAGCTGAATCAGCTGCTCTTCATAGAGAAGAATTTCTGTTTCAAGCTTCTGAAGATATTCTTTTTCCGTGAGTTCTCGCTTGAGAACGGGTGTGACCGGAAGGTGCGTTCTTTTTATCGGAGTGTAGATGATTCTCGAAAGCCAGGGATAGAGAATGAGAAAAGTGTGAATGCGGTCATCCTGATACAAGCTGAAATTTTTCGAGATCTTTCTGATTTCGGAAGGATCAAATTTTGTTTCCGCGAACTCTTCACTTCCACCCTGATAAATCAGGATCTGTGGCCACTGTTCAAGCGACTTCAACTGGTGAAGTGTGCGGTGAATGCCCTGACCTTCAGCTGCTATAGACTGGATCTTGATCACATTATCGAGATTCTGGGAGATTTTTGCTGCCAGTTCTTCCTTAAAGCGCCCGAAATAGGCACCCATTCTGTCTCCGATTATAAGAATCGGAGCATCCGGTTTCATGGCAGGAGCAGCCTCTACAAAATCATATGGGTAGGGAACGATCTGCTCAGGGTTTTTTCTCCACCGATCAAAGACCAGAATTCCGCCGCTTAGAATGGCCACAAAGAAAACCGTGCCAAGGATACTGAGAAGTTTTTTCATTATGCTTCTAGTTTAACTTACGCCTGAATTTTGGTAAACAAGGGCCAGCATGAAACACACCAGCCTTCCTGAAATTCTTGCCCCTGCCGGGAGCCTTGAGAAACTCAAGGTCGCAGTCCTCTATGGGGCCAATGCAGTCTATGCCGGTGGACAGAAGTTCGGTCTCCGGACAGCAGCTGATAATTTTACTCTGGATGAGCTTCGCGAAGGTGTGACGTTCGCCCACGAAAGAAATGCCAAGGTTTACGTCGTTCTGAATTCGTTTCTCCACGATAAAGACCTTTCGGAACTCCCTGAGTTCGTAAAATTCCTCGAAGAGATTGGTTCTGATGCCGTGATTGTTTCTGATCTTGGTGTCGTTCGTACCGTGGCCGCACTCTCAAAAATCCCGATCCATGTCTCGACTCAGGCCTCCACTTTAAACGTCGAGGCCGCGCGTTTCTGGAAATCCGTAGGGGCAAGCCGTATTGTTCTCGGAAGGGAAGTTACAATTGCGGATGCCGGAAGGATCAAGCGCGAGGCCGGAATAGAAATCGAAATGTTCATCCACGGTTCTATGTGCATGGCCTATTCGGGAAACTGTGTGATCTCAAACTTTACCCAGGGGAGAGATTCCAACCGCGGTGGATGCGCTCATTCGTGTCGTTTTGAATATTCACTCGAAGACTTAAATACTAAAGAAAAGAAAAGTGCCTTCTTCATGAGCTCAAAAGACCTCCAGGGTCTCCGGCTTCTGAAAAATTTCATTGATGCGGGAATAGATTCCCTGAAAATCGAAGGCCGGATGAAGAGTAATCTTTATGCGGGAACTATGAGCAAGGTTTATTCCGAAGCGCTTCGATACTATGAAAAGCACGAAGATTTTCTCTCTGATGATCTGATTCGCTGGGAAAAAGAATTGTCCAAGGTTTCACACCGGGCGTATTCGGAGGCGAGTCTGATGGAACCAGCCGGCGTTGATTCCATTTTTAATGAAAGAGAAAATCATAATAATAATGAATGGAAGATGGTGGGAACAGTTCTCAAGGCAACACCTGAATCCGGAACTGTCATTGAAGTCCGGAATGCTTTCAATCAGGGTGATGAATTAGAAGTTCTGCCCTTTCAGGGCGAACCCATAATCTTAGCGGCTACTGAGATCTTGGATCTTATCCGCAGACCACTTGTTCGCACCAAACCCACAACCATTGTCAGGCTTCCTTTTATTTCCGGTATCGGTCAATCTCAGCTCGTGCGCCAGAAGCAAATATGAACCTCACAGGTTTTGCGCAGAACCTTCACGATCTCTCGCTCCTTAAAGATTCAGGAATAAGTGAGGTCATCCTTGGAATGCGTGAGTTTTCGCGCTTCGGCCGCCTTGAGCATGACACATTTATCAAGCTGGCCTCTCATGCAAAAACTCTCGGGATGAGAGTGATTTTCGAGTGGGATGTACTCATGACGGAAGAGGTATTTGAAGATTGTGCTGCAAAAATAAATTCCTACTCTGATTATTTCGATGTCCTGAGAGTTCAGGATCCGGGTGCTTATCACTGGGCCATTCACCGTTCACAAAAGCCGATTCATTTTATTGCTGAAAGCGGAAACCATAATCTCGAAGCATTAAAAGGCTGGTGCGAAGCCGGTGGTAATAAGCTCGAGAGAATCGTTCTTTCGATCGAGTTATCGCGCGATTCCTTGAAAGAATACTGCTCTAAACTTCCTATTCCTTGTGAACTTTTGGGTCTTGGCCGCATTCTTCTTTTTTATTCTCCACGTTCACTCCTTTCACCACTTAATCCGGAAAAAGTCGGAGTTAACGAAGAGATCGAAGCTTTGGGAGAAAGCGAGGAATCACCTCACAAAGGCTTCCCGGTTCTCGAAAATCGTCATGGAACATTCATGTTTCATATTAAAGAATTTTGTCTCATCGAATACGCTCAGGATCTGGTGAGCATTGGTCTTTCCTGGCTCCGGATTGATCAGCGATTTAATGAAAAGAATTTCTTCCCGGAAGCAGTCAAAATAGTTAATCGAGAAGCAATGTTTGAAAACTTTAAGTCCGATTATCCGCAGGATCTCATGCGTGGATTTTATCATGTGAATAAATCTGATGTGCTCTTTCCGAAGCTCAAAAACATGCGGCTTCAGAACCGTCAGGGTGATTTCATCGGGGAAGTTCTCGAGGCAGAGAAAGGCTCACATCTCGCTATTCTGATCAAAAATCCAAAAGGTATAAGAATTGGAGATAAGTTTCAGATCATGCATCCGAAAGGGGAGATTTTCGAGGGAGAAGTAAGATCTCTCCGGAATGTGAATCTGGAAGAGGTGAGTGAAATATCTGTTGATGAGCTGGCACTATTACCTTTCATCAATGGCGTCTGGGTCAAGAGTCAGTTATTCCTGATTGGTTCATCTTCGGAAAACCTTCTCAAAAATATATAAGAATCTCCCTGATCACTGTTTTATCCGTTATTTCTTCATTATTGAGGAGATGACGGTATACCAACAATATTCAGGCAAGATGGATTTCGATTCTTCTTCTATTCCAACGAAGGTCAAGAGCCACCTCACATTCATGCCAGTGGCAAAGGTGGCGAAATGAAGGTTTGGCTTCATCCTATTGCGATTTCAAAAGTTTATCATTTAACTGCACAGGATCAGAGGAGAATATTGGAGATTGTTCAGGATAATGTTACATTGTTCTTAGAGAAATATGGGGAGTGGCATGAATTCGATCGCTAGGAATGTAAACATTGAGGCCCTAACGATTACTCACGTTCAGGTGACTTCAGATATGTTGACGGCGAAGATTAGTGATGGGCGTTCAGTCAGTGTGCCTCTTTCATGGTTTCCTCGACTAATGAATGCTTCATTGGAACAGTGTCAGAATTTTGAGATATCTCCAGGTGGATATGGCATTCATTGGCCGGAGGTTGATGAAGACATTAGTATTAAGGCTTTCATCAACGCTTAATTCATCAGAATGTTTTTTGTATTTTCCCAAACCTGGAAAGTCACCGCCAGACCCCCGTTTCTGAATTTTCTCTTTGATCTCACTTTATAATTTTTAACTTTCGGGACAAGATCATCCATGTCGGTGGGTATAAGCCATCCCAGCCTTTCGGGTTTATCTTCGGTGAGCAATTTTTCAAGGCTTTCTCTTAGAAAAACTCCTCTCTTCCCTGGGGTTTTTATTCTTTCCCCGTAAGGAGGATTACAAATAATAAGTCCCGGGGAAATCTTTTCTGTGAGAGCATCTCCGTTTTTAACTTTGATTCCGTACTTCGCGAGCGGAGCTTTTACTTTTTGAGCGAGTTCTTCATTGATTTCAATCCCACTCAGCGATTTCACCGGCAGGGAAGTTGTCGCTTCAGGTTTCCGGACGAGCTTACCTTTAAAAAATGGAGCTTCTTCGAATGAAAACTTTCTCTCGTGTAGAGGTAAGTGGAAAGTTGCGGCTTCCAGCAGGAAAGTTCCTGATCCGCACATCGGATCAGTCAGTGACACTTCACTAGTCAACCCTTCACACAATTCCATGAGTAATGCTGCCGCAAAATTTTCGCGTAGGGGAGCCTCACCTTTAATCACCTGGAGATTTCTCTTGTAGAGAGGCTCACCCGAAAGATCGAGCGAAAGAGTGAGATTATCATCCACCAGGCGAACATAGAAAGTCTGCGGAGAGTAGTTTTTTCTTTTCCAGTCCTGAGAGAGTGGTTGCTTTACCAAAGCTTCAGTCAGTGCCTTTTTGATAGTCTCTTCGATCCTTCCGGTATGCATGAGACGACTTTTACTGCAGCTGATTTCCCATTGTGGTTCAGGATGAGCGAGATAATCTTTCCATGGAAATTTCACAAACTTCTGATGCAGCTTGGGAAAATCTCTGACTTTTGATTCGCTAATCCGTAGGAGAATCCTGACCGGAATCTTAAGTAGAAGATGCGCATTGATCATCCACTCAAGATCAGCGACTGCTTCAATCCCACCCTTAATCACATTGTGTTTCACTGCCGGAAGCTTATCGAGCATCTCGCGTGCAGCGAGGTCCTCAAGACCGGGTGGAATGATAAGGAATAGGAGGAGATTTTCCATAGCGCACTTTTACCTCAAAGTGTATCCTTTTACTATGCAGGCGTTTCTTAAAAAACACGGTTCAGGCACTTCCTATCACGGCGTAAAAGTCAGCTGGAAGAGAACAGACAGAACCGTCTCGATTGATTTTACGGTCACTAAGAGAAGTAGCACTCCCTGGGCGGTTGATGAAACTTTCGGAACTGACTGGAACAAGAACTGGGGTTTATGGAATAAGGATGTTGTTGAAGCTTTTCTTCAGCTCCGTTCTGACCCTGATGATCTTCGCGCTCCTTATCTAGAAATTCAGGTTTCTCCGATGAATCAGCCTTTCGCACTTCTCATCGTTGAACCAAGAAAAACTTTTCATCCTCCCGCCCCTGATCTTGTTTTCTCCGGAGACGTGACCCTTGATCAGAAAGTCTGGACCGCACATATGGAAATTACTCTTCCCGCAGAACTCAAGGGAGAACTTCTTTACGGAGGATTTTTCTCATGTCTTCTCGAGGGGAATCGTGAGTTTTATGCGCTTGAACCGAATCCGGAAGATAGGCCGGACTTTCACCGTCCCGAGCTTTTTTTAAGTCTGGATGACGGAGAATGAGCCTCATTCTAGTTCCAACTCCGCTTCAGGATGATCTGCCACTCGAGACTGTGGCGCTTAAACTTCTTCAGGAAAATTGCCTGAAAGAAAATGTGCTTCTCCTCGTGGAAGAGCACAAAGTCGCGAGACAGCGCTGGCTCAAATGGGGACTTCCCAGAGAAGCGATTGAGAGATTCGTACTATTCAACGAACACACTCAGAAAGAAACCATGTCGGATGTTTTGAAGAAACTGAAAACCGGAATGGAAGTTTATCTTTTGAGTGATTGCGGTCTTCCTGCTTTTTGTGATCCGGGGCAAGTTCTGGTTGATTCCTGTCACAAGCAGGGTATCAAAGTCACTTCAACTCCCTTTCCTAATTCCATCGCACTTTCAATTTCGCTCTCAGGCTTCTCGCATGAAAGTTTTGTCTTCTCGGGATTTGTTCCTGTGAAAGAACCGGAACGCACGCAGTGGATGAAAAAAGAATTGAAGAGAAGTGAAACTCTGGTGTGGATGGAAACACCTTATCGACTGAAAAAACTGCTCGAAGAACTGGCAGCACTCGAGCAGAAACGAGAGATCTTTTTAGCACTCGATCTCGGAAGTCCAAGTGAACAACTCCTTCGCGGAAAGGCCGACAGGATCTCATCAATCATTCCCGAGAAAGAGAAGAGAGAATTCGTTCTGCTCATTGCCCCTCAGACAGCTCTTTAAACATCAATAAATTCAGGCGTTTGTCATTTGTTCCAACATGGAAATATTCATGACGAAGTGTGAGATAATTTGATACACCAAGCATATATGGAAACAAGGAAAAATCTCTCTCTTTCTGCAGAGTTAGCAGAACGAAAGGGGTCACACATCGAGCTTGCACACTTGTCGCAAACTGCTGGCTCCGGCATCGATTCTCGTTTTGATTACGAGCCAATGTTCTTTTCACATCCTGGTCCCGATGAAATCTGGGAAACAAAATTTCTCTCACATACTTTGAATTATCCTCTCTGGATTTCCAGCATGACTGGTGGAACTGAGAAAGCTGCACTCATCAATCAGAACCTTGGAACACTTGCCGGGAAATTTAAACTCGGAATGGGTCTTGGTTCTTGTCGACCGCTTCTTCATTCAGATGATCGTCTTTCAGAATTCGCTATCAGAAAATTCATGGGCAATCAGCCGCTTCTCGCAAACCTCGGTATTGCCCAGGTGGAAGAATGCGTTCTGAATGGCAGCACTCAACTCATTCATGAGATGGTGAAAAAAACCGAAGCGACCGGGCTTCTGATTCATCTCAATCCGCTTCAGGAATGGCTTCAACCTGAGGGCGATCGTTATACCTTGTCTCCACTTGAAACTCTGAAACGCTTTCTCGATGACGTTACCTATCCTGTCCTCGTAAAAGAAGTGGGTCAGGGCATGGGACCAAGGAGTCTTAAAGCTCTTCTCAATCTTCCACTCCATGGAATAGAATTCGGTGCTTTCGGTGGAACGAACTTCACGAAGCTTGAAAGTCTTCGGGCAAAAGATACAGCGACTAAAGAGCCATTCATTCACGTCGGTCACACTGCACTTGAGATGGTGGAAGTTCTTAATGCGCTTCCGGTAGGGAAAAAAGAATTTATCATCTCCGGCGGGATCAAAAATGTTCTCGATGGTTATGAACTGAAAATGAAATTAAAAGCTCCTTCGCTCATCGGGATGGCCTCACCATTCCTGAATCCTGCGATGGAGAGTTTTGAATCTCTTGAGAAATATTTTCTCAATATGAGAGAGGCACTCCTGACAGCTAAGGGTGTTCTTTCCGTCAAAGGGGAATAGCAGTGAAAACGGTATCCGGTTTCTCGAAGATGAATAAGACTCAGAAGATCGATTGGCTAGCAAACCAGCTTGGTTCTGAATCATCTCATCTTGTAAGAGAAATGATTTCTTTCTGGCATCATGACGACAAAGTTCAGAAGCGTTTTGATGAGTTTTCTGAAAATACACTTACCAATTTTGATCTTCCTTTCGGGATTGCTCCGAATTTTCTCGTTAACGGAAAAGTTCATTCGGTTCCGATGGTAATTGAAGAGTCTTCAGTGGTGGCGGCTGCTTCTCTTGGTGCCAAGTTCTGGCTCGAGCGTGGTGGTTTCCGTTCTATCGTCGTCGCGACTAAGAAAGTGGGTCAGGTTCACTTCCAGTGGCAGGGAGATAAGTCCCGTCTTCGTAGTTTCTTTGCTGATCGTAAGGATGAAATCCTCACAGCAGTGGGAGCACTCACAACAAACATGGAAAAGCGTGGCGGCGGAATCGTTGATTTTGAGCTCGTTGATATGACTGACAAGATCGAAAACTACTGGCAGCTTAAGCTCCAGTGTGAAACTTGTGATGCCATGGGGGCCAATTTCATTAATTCCATTCTTGAAGAGATGGCAGTGGTCCTGAAACAAAAAATCATGACTGATGACCGCTTTCTTCCAGCCGAGAAAGAAGTTCACGTCATCATGTGCATCCTTTCTAACTACACACCTGAGTGTGTAGTGGAGTGCTCTGTTGAATGTCCGATTGAAGACCTGGGAAATTTCCCGAATGAGATGTCGGCGCGTGACTTTGCTGAGAAGTTTGCAACTGCAGTCCGGATTGCTGAAGTGGATCCTAATCGTGCAGTTACTCACAATAAAGGAATCATGAATGGCGTAGATGCAGTTGTCCTCGCTACCGGAAACGATTTCCGGGCGATTGAGGCCTGTGCTCACGCTTATGCTGCCCGCTCTGGTCAGTATCGTTCACTTTCTACAGTATCACTTGAAAATGATATTTTTAAATTTACTCTCAGAATCCCGCTTGCTGTTGGAACTGTCGGAGGACTCACATCTCTTCATCCTCTGGCCAAGACTTCACTCGCAATTCTGGGTCAACCATCAGCTAAAGAGCTCATGGAAATTATTGCAGCAACAGGGCTCGCTCAGAATTTCTCTGCAGTGAAATCCCTCGTTACTACCGGTATTCAGCGCGGTCACATGAAACTTCACCTTTTGAATATCATGAACCAGCTTGGTGCTACTCAGGATGAGATAGAAAAAGGGAAACAGCACTTTACGGATAAAGTTGTTTCCTTCCAGGCAGTACGCCAATTTTTAAACCGTTAAGGAAAACAGATGTCATCAGAGCAATATTATTACGGTCACGGAAAGCTTCTTCTCTCCGGAGAATATTTTGTCATGGATGGAGCAACGGCCCTCGCACTACCGACTACGGTTGGTCAGTCGATGCGGGTTAAGTACCGTCCATCATATCAGCCGACTCTTAACTGGAAATCTTTTGATCACAGTGGAAAGCTGTGGTTTGAATCTGATTACGAGTTCTGGCACTTTCAGCCAATTAAGCTCCAGGAAAATAATCCTACACAGGCAGGACTTTCTCTTGTTCTGAATGCTGTCCGTGAACAGAACCCACATTTTCTTCGCGATGATGTGGATGTCATGGTTGAGACAAAAATTGAATTCCCTCTCGAGTGGGGCCTCGGCTCAAGCTCGACATTCCTTTATAATGTCGCTCAATGGGCCTACGTGAGTCCGTTTGAGTTACTGAAAAAAACGATTGGGGGATCGGGCTATGATATTGCCTGCGCTCAGGCGATGGGACCGATTATTTACCATAAGAACGAAGGTAAGCCTCAGTGGGAAACAGCTTCGTTTAATCCAACATTTTCCGGAAATCTTTATTTCCTCTATCTCGGTCAGAAGCAGAGTTCTGGTCGTGAAGTTCTGAAATATAAAGAACGCATGATCCCCGGAAAAGAACAGATCATAAGTGACCTGTCTCTTCTCACGAGAGAAATGATTGCGGCACGCGAGCTTGCGACATTCAACAGGATCATCCAGACTCACGAAGACATCATCGCTAAGTCTCTGGGTTACGAAAAAATTAAAGATAAGTATTTCTCAGACTTCTGGGGAGAAGTGAAATCTCTCGGTGCCTGGGGTGGGGACTTTGCTCTTGTTACCAGTGACCGCGATCCATCTGCGACCCGCGAGTATTTTGAAAGTAAGGGTCTCACGACTCTAATTCCATTCGGAGAGATTGTCCGGACATGAACCTCTTAAGTCCTTTTCGCGATTTCAGGCCCGTTCAATCGGTCTGCTCATGGCGCTCGCCTTCGAATATTGCCTTAGTTAAGTACTGGGGTAAGATTGGGCATCAGCTTCCTGCTAATCCTTCGCTCTCGATGACCTTGAAAGAATGCTATACCGAGACACAGGTTACGTTTTCACCGGCAGCAAAACTTGATGTGGTTGTGAATTTCGAAGGTAAGGCTAATGAGAAGTTCGCCGCCAAGATCGTAAATTTTCTCTCAGCGCTTCAGGGGGAGCTTCCCTGGATTAAAGGCCTCTCCCTGGAGATCAACACTAAAAATACTTTCCCTCATGGAACAGGAATTGCTTCATCTGCTTCCGGAATGTCTGCTCTTGCACTTTGCCTTACAGATTACATGCAGCCAGGCATGGATGACGATTTCATGAAGCGCGCGAGTTACCTCGCTCGTCTAGCGAGTGGGAGCGCCTGTCGTTCAGTTTACGGAGGATTCACCACCTGGGGTGATGAATCAAATTACTTCGCAAGTCCATTGGAAGTTCATCAGGAACTTTCTCATCTCCATGACACTGTTGTAGTTGTTTCATCTGAAGAAAAACGTATATCAAGTACTGCTGGTCATGACCGCATGACCGAGCACGCTTTTAAAGAAGCTAGATATATGCAGGCAAAAAATAATTTTACCCGCATGAAATCTGCCATCAAAGCAGGAGACATGCACGAAGTCGGGAAGCTCACAGAAAATGAAGCCTTCTCACTTCACGCGATGATGATGACTGCTCCGGAATCATTTACTCTCATGAAACCTCAGACACTTTCAGCGATTGAACTCATCCGCGATTTCCGCCGTGAAACGGGTCTTCCGTTATATTTCACGCTTGATGCAGGACCAAATCTTCATCTCATATATCCGGATGAAGGAAGTCACAAAATTGAAACCTTTATTGACCATGAGCTGAAGCCACTTTCTCAGAAGATTATAAAAGATCAGAGAGGGGAAGGACCTGTTCCATGCTGAAAAAGTTTCCGGCCAAGGTTCTTCTTTTTGGCGAGTACACAATCCTCAATGGTTCTCGGGCACTTGCTCTACCATATCCAGAACTCACGGGTTCATGGAGCTTTAATGATAATGGTTCTGAAGACCGTAAGCTTTCACGAAAAAGCCTTCATGGCTTTCTATCACATGTATCCAGCGATCTTCTGGATATCAAGAAGCTCGAGGATGATTTTGAAAAGGGTCTCTGGTTTCAATCATCGATTCCGCAAGGATTTGGACTTGGTAGTTCGGGAGCACTCATAGCTGCGATCTTTGATCAGTACTCATTCCATAAGATAATTGATCTTGAAGCGAAGAAAATTCTAGCTAAGCTTGAATCCTATTTTCATGGTTCAAGCTCCGGGATTGATCCATTTGTTTCTCTCGTTCAGAACCCGCTTCTCATCAGAAGCTTTGAGGATATTGAAGTCCTGAAAACTCCTGTTAGTCTTAATGGGTTTTTTCTCGTGAATACCGGTAAGCCTCGCCAGACCGGTCCCCTGGTAGCGATCTATCAGGAGAAGATGAAAGATCCTGAATTTAAGAAAGGCTGTGCGGATGTTCTTTCACGGGACGTGAATCTTGCTGTTGATGCGGTCATCAGTGGGAATAAGCAAAGCCTCTTTCATCATCTCTGGCATATCTCGAAGTTTCAGTGGGACTTTTTTCCTGAGATGATTCCCACACAAATGAGGGGAGTATGGACCCGCGGAATTGAATCCGGAGATTATGTCCTGAAACTTTGCGGCGCCGGTGGTGGGGGATACCTTCTCGGCTATTGCGAAAAGCTCTCTATTGGCAGGATTCGTGAACTCTTTCCAGAGTTTGAAATCAGAGATCTTGCCACAAATTAAAGGCAAATTTTCCGATCTTTTTCCACATAACTTGCTGAATAAAAAGACATGAAAGTTGTATCCCTGAATCAGCGATTACACTCTCACCATGTGGTACATCTGGTTTGTTATACCTTGTGCACTTCTCTTTATCCTCTCTACTCTTTGCGTAGGCATTTTTGACGATCTTTTTCTCCTCCAGATTGTGATCGTAGTCGGTGTTTCATTCCTCCTTCTCCCTGCATATTATGATCGTCTTCCCCGGAAATGGACTATCGGAAGAAAAGTCCGTACTCACATTGTATTTTCTCTTTCGATCATTGCTCTTCTTTACCTCGGTTATGCCTTCCGTCTGGGAGTCATGAAGGAGAAAAGCT
Organism: Bacteriovoracaceae bacterium; assembly: GCA_046595005.1. GTDB lineage: Bacteria > Bdellovibrionota > Bacteriovoracia > Bacteriovoracales > Bacteriovoracaceae > Peredibacter. The sequence goes on from JBKJPL010000004.1 coordinate 35,218, forward strand.
ATGATTACCGTTTTGGGTATTATTCGGGCCCCTTCAGGATTCTGTATTCTGCAAAGGCAGTTCAATTTGTCATCGAATCGCTTTATGAACTTGCTCCGCTAAAATATCGCATCGGCCTTTTTCAGGCAGAAGATCTTAAAAGAGTCAGTCTCCTGAAAAAGGATGTTCACTCAGATCAGTCCCGGTTTCTTCTTTGCTATGACAAGGACCGTTCATGGTGCTTTCTTCAGGTCATGAAATCCTCTGCTAAAGCGCATCCTCCCGGGACAGCAGGTACACTTGCCTTGCTTGAAGTTGAAGCACAATATTTGAAAGAGGCATTTCAACTCCATCCCGAAAGACAGTTTCAGCATCTGAAAGAATCCGCAGAGCTTTTGAATCTCATCACACAACTTTCTACATCTCCAGAAACGGAGTTGAAAAACCTGGTTCCGGGCTTCCCACAGGAAACCAGAGAGCCAGTTCTCACAAAGCTTTTGAAAAAAGAAAAGAAAGTGCGATTCACCCTTTCCCACCATGCACCATTATTTCCGGTTAAGGCGAGAAGAGGTTTAACAGGGAAATTCTGATGATTATTTTTTTGCTGTTTTTATTTGTAAGTACTTTCGCCTGCGAAATCGATAAAGAGATGACGATCGAAAAAATCCTTTCCCGCAACAAAGCTCTTCCCACGCAACCTCACTTTGAAAAATACATCCAGACTCTTCTGACGAAATCTTCACTCAGGCAGAAGTATTGCGGAGAAAGACTTAATAGTCCTGCCTGCACTGAGAAACTCACGATGAGTTCGTGGTCAAAGAATTCAGCAATCAGGATGGCAGAATATCGTTTCAGACGAGGGGTTTTCACAGGATGCCCCTTATCCTTGAGAAAATGAAGTGGCAGGATCATTTTCTGGATATGTTTGCAGTTGAATGCCAGCAATATGTGAAGACACAGCAGAATCAACTCTATTTAAGTAATTACAAATTGAGCGCATCTCCTGAACTCTGATATTTTATTCGACTTATTTTTATCAGCTGGCGTATTTCGAAGCTAACCGTGATGACGGAAACAGGGATTATTCATCGTCCGGAGATAAGCTCATGAATAAGCTTATTCTCCAGACGCCGGATTTTGTGAGGGAGTTCAATAAGTGTTCTAGTGCTCGATAGGCTTAACGTCGTCTGACTTAATAAGAGAAAGCTTCACGGCATACGACAGAGATTTTGCCGGCATGAAGTCGAAGTCTTTTGTCTCAGGCTTCTTTGCTCTCCAGTCTTCAGAAACCATGCTTGCCTTAGCAACCTTGCGGTCCATGACAATGCCATTCTCAAATTGCTGACGAAGTGCTTCGAAGAGACCAAGCTTCGCCTGAATTCTCTGAACCGGAGCTACTCTGGAAATATTTTTAAGAATCTCTCCAATAATTTCTGTGCGGTTAGAAGCTTCGTATGTGCACTTGAGGAAGCCTGACTGAGTGAGAGCTTCTTCATTGATCACGTTCCCTGTGAGAACCCATGAACGCGCAAATGATGGGGGAATGAGAGCTGAAAGCATGCTCATCCCACCGGCCGCAGGAACGAGTCCGTAGTGGCAGTGATTGAAAGCAATTTTTGTTCCGGTAGATGCGATACGGATATCAGCACCGAGAGCAAATTCCGATCCAAGAGTTTCAGAACCAGCTCCAAGATCCATCACAACAGTCTGTGGAAGCTGCATGAGTGCGAAGATGATTTTCTGAAGCTTGGTATTGATCTTATCGAGACTTCCTGCAGACAATCCAGAAAGAGAGTCGAGCTCTAATCCTGAAGAAAAAATCTGTGATGAGGAATCAAAAAAGATGGTGTTGATTTCCACGCGGGAAGTACACCAGGCGAGTAAGCTTTCGAGTTCGAAGAGCATCTCGAGACGGAAGGCATTGTTCCAGTCCGGGCGATTTAGAGTGACGAATAAAGTTCTCGTCGACTTCTCGAGCCGGGTAGAAAGCGTAGTGTAGTTGAACAATGTCTGCATGAACCTTCCCTGGTTTTTTACTGGCATTATGTTATTCCGCCTAATCCTTAAGCAGAAAACCTTCTCCTGATCATTTTTTCAAATTTAGCGATGCTTTGCAAAGCAGAAAATAAAGTGGACAAAAATGCTAGAAAACGTCGGTCTGGAATTGTCTCACATCTGACGATTCATCCGTTGAAACTTCGAAGGTAACTCTTCCCACTTCACGGCCGTCAGAGGTCTCTACGATTACCTTCCAATCGCCTAAGGTGTAGAATTGCTTGATTCCGTAGCCCCGGAAGCCCTCATCCCGGCCCCCTAAGATCGAAAGTGGAATCGAGTCTTCAAGCTTCCAGCCGTCCCTGGGGTCATCATGGAACCACCTGAGAAAAACTTTATCGTGAAAATTTGATGGGGAAAAAATGGATGCCAATACGATTATCTTGTCACCCGGTCGGACCATAAAGCTCTGAGAGCCCTTTTGCCAGAACTTGTACCAGGGCCGCAAATGCGTGCCGATAAACTTGTTTTCAACTTTTTCCACACTATAGTAAACGCCGATTTTTTTCACTGCCACCGGTACTGGTGGAATGAGATTCATGTAATAGCCTATGAGAAATAAGGCATGGATAGCAATCGCAGGATAGAGAACCTGCTTCTCTAGAATAGGAGAGCGTTCGCCCTTAAAATTCACTTTTTCGATGATAATAAATACAGCAATGGAAGAGAGAATTCCCAACCAGAAAGGCACCCATCCGACGTGACCGATGAGAATGGGATAAAAGAATGAGAAATAGGAGAGAACACAGATCGCAAACAGGATCACTCTGACAGGAAGACCGATTTTCTGAATCTGAGGAAATTCATTAGCGGTCATGAGTCCGGCCAGGAGAAGAATAAAAAAGATTCCGGTGATCGCTGAAGCAGATGTGTAATAGAAGATGGTGTAAACGGAAAGAAGAGATCCAAAAAGAAAATGCACGATGAGATCGTGGTACTGCCAGAACTTCGCAGCTTTACCCTGGAGGACAAGTGTTCCCATCTTGATCTTAATCTCGCACACGAGAAGTGTTCCGAGGAGCATGAGATAGACAGCTTGCTGGATAAGATTAAAAAGATCGTCGATTCTTCCGAGAGTCAGAAGATCGAAAACAAAGCCGCCGAAAAATACGGCAAGGGTAACAGCTAATTCGTGTCGCTGGTAATACGCAAGAAAGCGCGCGCGTTTAGGGACCGGTGGTGGAGCGTCCGAAGAATTAATGTCCTTCAAGGAATCGCTCGGCCTTCATCGCTGCCTGACAGCCTGAACCGGCAGCTGTGATGGCCTGACGATAGTAAGAATCCTGAACATCTCCGCAGGCAAATACGCCCGCGATATTTGTATCAGGACCATTCTTTGTATTGATGAAGCCATTATCATCAAGCTCAATCTGACCTTTCAGGAAAGATGTATTGGGAGTATGTCCGATGGCATAGAAAAGACCGTCAGTCAGACGTTCCTCTTTTGTACCAGTCTTGAGATTTTCTACAACGATCCCGCAAACACCGGAAGTGTTGGATTTGATCTCAGTAACAACTGAGTCCCAGAGAAACTCGATTTTTGGATTATTGAAAGCACGATCCTGCATCGGCTTGGAAGCGCGAAGAGAATCTTTTCTGTGAACAATATAAACTTTCTTGGCAAATTTTGTGATGAAAGTAGCATCTTCCATCGCTGTATCTCCGCCGCCTACAACGTGTACGATTTTGTCGCGATAAAAGAATCCATCGCAGGTCGCACATGTTGAAACACCACGACCAGTAAGCTCTTTTTCATTCGGAAGACCCAGCCACTTGGCCGATGCTCCGGTTGAGATGATGACGGTATCAGCGAGGTAAGTCTGGCCATTGGAAGCAGTCACAGTGAAGGGACGCTTCTTCATATCAACATCGGTACACATGACCGGGAGGAATTCAGCATTAAAGCGGGCAGCTTGTTTTTTCATTGTGAGCATGAGTTCCGGACCCATCACACCGTGCTCGAAGCCCGGGAAGTTTTCAACTTCAGTTGTGAGAGTTAATTGTCCGCCAGGTTCATGGCCTTCCATTACGAGAGGCTTGAGATCCGCGCGGGCAGCATAAATAGCAGCAGTGAGACCCGCAGGTCCCGTACCAATGATGATGACTTTACGCTTTTCCATTACTGTTTAATTTCCGGAATTTCAGGAATACCGAGACGTTTTTTGATCACAGCTGGACGATCGTCCATCTCTGGATTCATATCGTAGAAAGCTTTCACCGAAACAAGATCTTTCGTATCTTTTGCTTTTCCGGTCATGACGAATTCTTCACCAGTAAGTGAGCAGGTATAGTTGTAAGTAATTTTCTCGCGTCTGTGACGTTTCATGAAAAGGATCCTTTGTGTGTTGTTAGTTATAGAATTATTGCCATGCTTTATCAAGGACTTACTCGGAAGAGTGGTCCTATGACTAACCAGATAAATTGAGTGTTTTCATGCCGTTGTTTCGATGTCACAATATTTTAAAGACTTAAACAAAACGGGAGCTCTCTTTGATCAAGGCCGTGATCTGCGCATTCCTGATGCTCCTTGTCACCAATGCATTCGCCTTGAATGAGGCCCGTCTCCTGAATCTTTCGAAGTCTGGTCAGACTGTATTATTCAATCTCGGTATTCATGATGGTGTGAGAGAAGGCGATTACGCGGTCATTGTAAAAGAAATCCGCGATCTGAGTTCACGAGACTTGAGAATTATCCCGGTCGCGAAGGCCCGCAACATCAAGATCAATCCGGATTCTTCCGTGTGGATTATCTACAAAGCTTACGATCCTGAACTTTTAGTACGTGGTCAGCCGTTTCTCATTCTTTCAGAAACAGAGATGCTGAGAGGAAGAAGAGATCCGAGATTGGGAAGAATTACGGTCGTTGGCCCGAAAAATAAACGAACTGAAACTGTAACTAATGTCATGACTGATGACCGTGATCGCCTAGGTAAACTCAAAGAAAAATACGAAACATCTGAAGTCACTCATGACCAGACTCCTCTTTATGATGACGAGGGAACTCTCATTGATATGGAAGACTGGAAAGAGATCAAGGGCACGAAGAACCGGACTGCTCTCTATAAAAGTCCCAATAGCCGAGAGTACAGAAGACAATTAAGACTTGCGACCTTCGAGAAGCTCGTTACGGGCTATCTTCGCAAAGTAAATGATCCGGATTTCAGCTACGACAAGTTCTATGATGAGCAGATGAAAAGTGAGTTCAACGGCATCTTCCGTAAGAACTCAAATTTTGAAACTGAATATAGAAGTTTTCTTCGTGAGCAGTCTGCTCGTGCCACAGAAGAATCAAAACTCTTCCGGAAAATTCTTGAGAAGGGTGGGACCTGGTCAGATGATTTCTCGGATGAAGAGCTCCGCCAGACTCTTACTAATGTCTCTGTCCTTCAGGAAATTGACCGACGTGAATATGTTATCTCGAAACCTCGTCGTCACAATGTCTCATTTGATTATGGTTTTTTCCTGAATGATGCCCAGACGAAGAGTGATACGCAAAGTGATAGTCGTACCAGCATTGAGATCGGTTACGAGTTCATTCCGTTTGTTAAGCATAAGATTCTTGAGAAATTTACCATCTTTGGTACCGGAAGATATTCTGAGAATGCTTTCGAGACAAATAATTCAAATGCAGTGACCAATGAAAAGTCATTCTCAGTAGGGGCAAAGTGGTATCCGCTTTATGCTCCTTACACAGTTGAAGCTCCGGTTATCTTCCTGGGAGTCCACATCAGAAGCGGAGACGTGGCGATGAGATCTCCTACTTTCGGAGACCGCGCAAATTACACATTACTTTCTGTCGGCGGACTTCAGGCCGGAGTCAGATACAATATCAAAAATGGTCTTGGTTTACGGATCACAGGAAGCGTGGAAACATTACAACTTGAAAGATATCAATTTGATCGTTTTGGCTCACGCCTCCCTGATCGGACAAATCTTGTCGAAGCGCGGACCGGAATCGCGCTCGTTTATGCGTTTTAAGGAAGCAGGATGAAATTTTTAGCTTTAATTATTGCCCTGATTTTCTCTTATAATGCTTTTTCACTCGAAGTGGATGAAAAGCTCACTATAAGAGTTCTCAAGGCTTCAGATTCCAGAAAGACAATCATGATTAATCGCGGGACCGAGGACGGACTCGTTGAAGGAGATCATGCGAGATTTCTTGTTACTGCTGGAATTGTTGCCCGCGCAGTCTGTATTAAAGTTGCTCCCACTCGTTCCGTTTGGTCGGTCTATCGTTTAGTAAATGCGGACTTCATCGTAAATGATGCCGTGATGACGATCAAGATTACTCCACCAGTGAAAATCACCAAGGACGAATCTCAGGCCCTGGTTCAGGAAGATACCCCGACTAAACTTCCTGCCGATCCTCAGGCAGTAGGAATTCCGCTCGCTGAAGGTGCTCAGGATTTAAGTACTGTTGATGGGGCAATGGAAACTGTCAGCGATGGCGATCTTCGAGGACTTGAAGACGTAACAATTGTTGAAAAAAATTTCGAGGTATTTTCATTTCTCAATATTTCAGGACTCACCGGCCAGACAAAATCAGACGTCGGTGACAGAAAGTTTTCTAATAGCCAGTCCTCCCATCACATTGGTCTCGGGGGAGAATTGTATTCCCGTCGCGAGCGCGAATGGTATTCAAGATTTTCTCTCGTAGCTTCTTTGAACCTCATGAGAACGGATTCTCAGTCGTATAATGGGTATGCATCTTCGAATGATGCGACTGAATTTACGGTCGGAACAAATCTCCACCCGGGCAAAATGCCAAGTGCCACATACAATTTCATTCCTTATATCAATCTATCTCTCAACCTGGGATCGGTTCGCTCAAATCAAAGTTCAGGACTAACACGTCCTACGGATCCCGATCGTTCAGCGAATGGATCAACAAGTGGTCTTTCAGTCGGATTTGGTTACAAGTACTACACCAAAGAAGGTTTCGGCGCTCGTGCCATTCTCGATTACTATATTAGAAACGAGAAATTTGATCGCGATGAAGACCAGAATAGCTTCAGTCGCTCTGTCGCCGGTCCAAGATTTCTTATGGGGATTTCGTATCGCTGGTAGTTGTCAGGTAAAGAGTGCTTTCACTTCGGAAGCAGGAATTCCCATTACTGATTCAGGATCATTTTCCAGGATAGAAAGTCTTCTCTTGATCAGATCATCGTAAGTTGACACACACTCAGTTCGAATAATCTCTTTCAACAATTCTATACTCATCACAGGCTTAGTACCAAAAGTCGGAACGATCGATCTCTGGCGAAGGGGAACCATTGTGGCATTGGGATTATAAATTTTTCCGAGACGAGGAACGATCTCGCCCGCGAGCTCAGCGTTCATTCTCCGGAAGGTAGTGTATTTTCCTCCGAGGATGACATAGCTGTATGCATTCGGACGGAAAATCTTGTGAAAGCGGCTGACCTTTCCGAGGGATTCATTTGATCCTTCTTCGCGGACCAGAGGTCTCACCGCCGCAGTAGTAGAGATGATGGTATTGTCGGAAATATCGGCACCGGGGAAATATTCTTTGAGAATCCCGAGAAGATAACGAACTTCTTTATCCGTCGCCTGGATATCAAAAATATCCTGCTCAACCGGTGTTTCAGTTGTCCCAACCAGGATGGCATCTCTTTGCGGGATAACAAACACAACACGATTATCTTTCGTCGTAAGTACGACTGAGCCTTGCGATTCGATTGTGCCGGGTTTTAACCAAAGATGAATTCCCTTGGAGGGAACGAGCTTCGGAGTCCACGGAATGCCTAGCAGCGGGAGAAGTTTGTCAGTGAATGGGCCCGTTGTATAAACGATAATTTTTCCGCGAACAGTTTTGGTTTCACCCGAGTGACGGTTCCGGTAAGTGACTTCATGACCATCAACGTGAGTTACTTCACTGTATGATACGGCATCTATTCCTGGTTCAAGAAGAGCATCATACAAACACTCGAGAGTGAGTTTCGCATCGTCAACAATTCCGTCGAAATATTTTCCCGCTCCAAGGAGTCCCTTCGGAGAGAGTGATGGAATTTCTTTAAGTGCTTTTTCTTTATTGAGTACAGCAAATGGCTTGTTGTGAAAATGCGAGAGGAAATCATAGAGGAAAAGACCAATCCCCAGCATCCAGGGCCGGTACTTTGAAAAATTATAAAGTGGGACATAGAACTCACGCTCAAAACATACGTGGGGGGCGAGTTTTAACCAGAGGTTTTTTTCCTCGAGAGCTTCCTGAACAAGAGCGAAATCAAAATTCTCGAGATATCTCACTCCACCATGAAGCATCTTGGATGAACCCTGAGATGTCTGTGAAGAGTAATCGCCTTTTTCAATAAGAAGGGCAGAGACCCCATTCAGAGCCAGATCGCGAAGAAGACCGCATCCATTGATGCCTCCTCCGACAATAATGACTTCATACCGGGCGGACGGTCCGTCTTTCATAGCTTATTGACCCAGACCAGATTCCCTGTGCATGACAGGCGATACTTGTGTCCGCTACCGCCATATTCTGACGGGATCGGAGTGAGTTGATAATTAAGTCCTACAATTGCATTCGAATGGGCCTTAACCGCATGGGCCCGGAGCTTTTGTGCGAGCTCCTGGTAATAACGAGGGACTTCATCATTACTTTCATCTTCCACCATCTCGGCCGGAATAGTTTTATGCTCGGAAGCAACACCCAGATAGCGAATAACCTGATAACCCTGCAGAGTAGATGTGGCACTCACAATAACCTGAGAAATCTCAAGCTTCGGGTGATCGAAGTGAAAGTTATGATGCTGATTTTGGTGGAGACTATGCTTTGATGACAGTCCTGCTTCAGGTGCTTCATGATGTTTCGGCGGATGAATTTCATCCGAGAGACCCATCTGGATATCAATGTCGAAACGGCGAAGTTTGTGGGTCAGAAGGATCGCCGCATACTCAGAAATTCTGGGAATGAGAAGATGACCTTTCGAGAGACGCTTTCTGGTTTCTTCCTCGGTATCAGTCAGTAGCTGAAGTTCCTTCAGCATGATGATGATGTCATTCACGTCTTCGACAAATTTTACATTCCGGACAAGGACGGAGAAGGAAGGATTACCTTCAGCACCCATTCCGGAGAAGCTCGATTCTTCGGCAAATCTTTTTACTTCCGCAAATGTTTCCGGCTGACGATAAACCGGATCGGGAGTGTAGATAGGAGTTGGTGCCGGCGCATCGAGCGATGGAGCTTCAAAAGACAAGCTTCTGGTTTTATCTGATTGATTGTTTCCGAAGAGAGTCTCATCCACGAGATTTTGGATGGGCTCATCTTCGTTAAAAACTGGGTTTTCTTCTTTTGGTTCTTCTTCTGAAAGAGCGAAAGGTGAGTTGTCTTCTTCCGCAGGAGTTTCTTCGGTGGCAGGAACTGAAAATTCCTCTGTCGTTCCGAAATCCAGTCCTGAGAAATCGGTATTCTCAGGATTTTCAGAAGAAGGAGTTTCATCGAGAGAGAAGTCGGTTAAGTCAGTACTATTTTCCTCATGGAAAAATTCTCCGAGGTCTTCAATTCGAGTGAGATCCTTCTTCTTATCAGTCATCTAGGCTCCATGACAGGATTTAAACTTCTTCCCTGAACCACATGGACAAGGGTCATTACGTCCTACTTTAAGTGTAGCACGAATCACCTTTTTTTCTTCTGCCATCTGCTGAGACTGCTGAGCGGCCTGATGGGCCTTCAGTTGAGCATCGAGCATGGCTTCCTGTTCAGCGTGGATGGAATCAATCTCTTCCTGGGTCATGAGACGGATGTGTCCCATTCTTTCAACGACCGAGCGCTTGATAGCGAACTTCATATTTTCATAAATTGTATAGGCCTCACGCTTGTACTCTACGAGCGGATCTTTACCACCGTGAGAACGAAGGTTAATCCCTTCTTTCAGATGGTCCATGGCAAGGAGATGGTCCTTCCAGAATTGATCGAAAGTCGCTAGAAGAACTTCACGGTACGTCAGTTTCACCTGCTCAGGATCAAGGCCTGCAAACTTATTCGTGATACTTTCCTGACCGATGGCCTTGAAGTAGAGCGACATGTCACCCTGGTGTTTTGACGATGCTTCTTCAGCAGAGAGTGGGCGATCGATATTGAAGAACGGACGAAGCTGAGTATTGATCTCTTCCCAGTTGTAATCACGCACTGATGGATTTTTCTTTTCCGGCCGGAATTGTTCAGCGAGATTAAATGCCACTTCTTCAATAAAATCCTGAACGAGCTCGAAGTTAGCTTCGTCATTCAGGATATCGCGGCGGATTTTATAGATAACTTTCCGCTGCTCATTCATCACGTTATCAAAATCTAGAAGGTGCTTACGAATATCAAAGTTATGTGTTTCAACTTTCTTCTGAGCTTTCGCAATGGCATTTGAAATCATGGCATGCTCAATCGGCTCATCATCCTTCATTCCCATTTTCATCATGAGACCTTTGATCCGGTCGGAACCGAAAATCCGCATGAGATCATCTTCAAGAGAAAGGAAGAATTTTGATTTACCCGGGTCACCCTGACGACCGGAACGACCACGAAGCTGGTTATCGATACGACGTGATTCGTGACGTTCAGTACCAATGATGAAGAGTCCACCCGCTGCTTTCGTTTCCGTAGAGAGTTTAATATCGGTACCACGACCGGCCATGTTTGTAGCAATAGTTACACCACCGGTCTGACCTGCATTGGCGACAATTTCTGCTTCTCGAGCGTGATTTTTGGCGTTCAGAACTTCGTGCTTGATACCTTTCTGGGAGAGAACCGTTGAGATGATCTCAGAAGACTCAATAGAAATGGTACCGACGAGTACCGGCTGACCTTTCTTGTGACATTCTTCGATCAGGTTTGCGACTGCCTCGTACTTACCCTTACGTGATGAATAAACAACATCAGCAGCATCATCGCGGATCATCGGAACGTTAGTCGGGATAACTACCACTTCAAGATTGTAAATTTTCATGAACTCATCAGCTTCAGTATCAGCAGTCCCGGTCATCCCGGAGAGTTTCGAATAAAGTCTGAAATAGTTCTGGAAAGTGATCGATGCGAGAGTCTGATTTTCAGAACGCACATCTACAAGTTCCTTCGCCTCAACTGCCTGGTGAAGACCATCCGACCAGCGGGAGCCTTCTTTGAGACGACCTGTGAATTCATCAACGATGATGACCTTGCCTTCGCGAACCACATAATCAACGTCAAGATGGAAGAGAGTATGTGCGCGAAGTGATTGGTTCACGTGATGAAGCAGCTCAATGTTCTTTATGTCGTAGAGGTTGCCGATTTTCAGGAGTTCCTGAATACGGATAATACCGTTTTCAGTAAGAACTGCTGACTTCGCTTTTTCATCAACGGTGTAATGCTTTTCTTTTTCGAGTTGTGGAATAATTTTATTCACAACTCCATAAAGCCGGGTATCACCTTCTGACGGACCAGAAATAAGAAGGGGAGTTCTTGCTTCATCGATAAGGATTGAATCGACCTCATCGACGATACAGAAATGGTGATCTCTCTGAACATAATCCTTGAGATCAAATTTCATATTGTCGCGAAGGTAATCAAATGCGAATTCGTTATTTGTTCCGTAAGTAATGTCGGCGAGGTAAGCGCCCTTTCTGTCTTCATCATCCATGTTAGAAAGAATGCAGCCAACTGAGAGACCAAGCCATTTATAGAGTTGGCCCATTTCATGGGAGTCACGGGCAGCAAGGTAGTCGTTTACTGTGACGAGGTGAGCGCCCTTTCCGGTGAGAGCATTGAGGTAAAGAGCGAGTGTGGCCGTGAGGGTTTTACCTTCACCGGTTTTCATCTCAGAGATTTTTCCCTGATGAAGAACCATACCACCCAGAATCTGAACATCGAAGTGTCTCATATTGAGAACGCGTTTCGATGCTTCTCTCACAACGGCGAAAGCATCCGGAAGAATATCACCTACAGTGGCGCCTTTATTAGTAAGCATATCCCGGAAAATATTTGTCTGGTTCTGAAGCTCAGAATCCGACATAGCCTTATACTTCGGCTCAAGCGCATTAACCTCGCGAAGGGTTGGCTCAAGTGCTTTGATATCACGGTCCTGTTTAGTACCGAACATTTTCTTCATCATAGAATCAAACATACAAAACCTTTTTATTCTTATTCGAGAATGAAATAGAGAGGATCTACAGCAATACCATTAACTCTCACTTCATAGTGAAGGTGAGGACCTGTTGAGTGTCCGGTATTTCCAACTGCCGCTAAGAGATTTCCGCGTTTAACTTTTTGTCCCGCTTTTACGTGCAGAGATTGATTGTGAGCGTAGATGGTTTCAATTCCATATCCATGATCAACCTGAACAAACTTACCAAAACCTGCTTTCTCGCCTGAAAAGGTCACTATGCCATCAGCAGGTGCATTGACCTTGGTTCCGTATGGAGCACCAACGTCAAGTCCTTCGTGCATTTTGAGTTTTCCAAGATATGGAGAAATACGCTGTCCGAAATAGGATGTGATCCATCCATCAGCAGGAAGAATTGTAGGAGTTGATGAAAGGAAAGATTCCTTATCGAGAAGAAACTGATCCAGCTCGTGGATTTTCTCTTCGATATTCTCTACAACATCTTTCACCTGATAATACTTATAATCAAATTTAGCGTAATCCTGAGACAGGGAAAAACTTCGTCTGGCCAGGTCCGACCACTGCTTCGTGAGAAGATATGATCTTTCAAGCCCGAGAGTTGCAGCAATCTTTTTATCGTAGAGGGCCTTTAGTTCTTTGAACTTCGGCTGGTCTTCAATATTCACGTCCATCGTGAAATCCAGAGACGAGTTCAGATCCTTCAGAGGATATGATTCTTTCCCTTCTTCGTCTTTTTCGCCCTTGTAGATAGCACCTTTAGTTGTGACATCTTCAAGGCCCGTAATCACGCGGAGTTTTTTCTCAAAAGTATTGATACGTTTTAAGTCATCCGACAGAGTGTTCATCTTCATCTGGAAAAGCTGGATCTGTTCTTTCAGCTGGCGATTTTCAATCGATAGATGTTTGTTCTCATAAACCTGCTGAAGAATTTTCCAGTAATCATATGCAAGAACTCCAACCAGCATCGTGAGCATCACGAGAAGGAAGGCGAGTGATTTGAAGAGAACTGTGGGAATGCGATAGGTGCGGACCCCTTTTTGTTTCTCGGGGACCACCATCACTGTGTAGTACTTATCCATGCCGATTATTTTATGCGGCGGTGGGGATTTTGGGAATATAAATCGTGAGAAAGATTAAGCTTTGGCGACTGCGAGGATCACCGAAATATTATCCTGACCGCCATTATCATTGGCCTGTTTAATGAGCTCATAAACCGCATCTTCCAGCTGACCTTTCGTCACCTCTGCCGGATTTGGAATATTTTTTTTCACGATATGAAGGATATCGCCATCGCTGACTTTCCCATGCAATCCGTCAGAGCAGATTAAAAAAAGATCATTCTTACAAATACGATAGTGGAAAACATCAACCAGGACTTCAGGATCAAAACCTACCGACCTTACCAGAACGTTTTTCTGAGGATCCTTCACTGCTTCTTCACGGGTATAGATCCCCATATTCAGTTTTTCCTGAACAAAGGAATGATCACGCGTCAGCTGATAAATGTTATGTTGATTAATCATGTAAACGCGCGAGTCGCCGACATTTCCCACAAAAAGCTGCGGTCCTGCAAAGTAAATTGCCGAAACCGTCGTTCCCATCCCTTGCAAATCCGGGTTGGCATTCGCAGTTTCGAGGATCGATTGATTGATTTTCTGAATCAGTTCCTTCATTAGATTACCAGGCTCGCTTTTTGCGTGCGCTGCCAAGAAATCGGGCATGATCTTTACTGACATCTGAGAAGCGATATCTCCGCCATTATGCCCACCCATACCGTCTGCGACGGCAAAGAAGTTATGAGTAGGGTCGAGGCAGATGGAATCCTGGTTAGTTTTCCGTTTCCGCCCGATATCCGTGGCACCAGCGCTGATTATTCCCATAGAGGCCTTGAAAATGTTTACTCTTCCATCATAGGGGAGACTGGATTTTAGTCAAAGATATTTAGATTCTGATTAATTTGCTCGGGTATGAGTGGGCACGATTTCCCAGTGAGGATTCGTTTGGAGAACATCCTTTTACAGAGTAAAATAAAATAAAATGGTTTACCTCAGGAGGGCCCATGGCCGGTTTCGATATTAACTCGTTTATCACGCAAAACTACAATCCAAAAGATTTCTCCCATCTTCATTGGCAGGGAAATATTCAGGAATACATCGATCTTGTGATGAAGAGTCCAAAGATCTCGCGAAATTCTTTCCAGAGAATTTATGACATGATCATGAGCTACGGCACTTCTCAGTACACTGAGTACAAGAAAGATGTCGTTCGTTATCACTTCTTTGATGATCCGATTGAGAATGGGAAAGATGCCATCTTCGGTATCGATGTCCATCTCATGAAGATGGTAAACTTCTTCCAGTCTGCGGCCCTTGGCTACGGAACTGAGAAACGCGTTCTTCTTCTTCATGGTCCGGTAGGATCTGCGAAATCATCTGTATCACGTCTTCTCAAAAAAGGTCTTGAGCACTACTCACGGACTGATGAGGGCGCACTTTATACATATGAATGGATTGATGAAGATGGCTCTCCAATTCTCGGTGGAGCAAAGATTTTCATGTCTCCGATGCACGAAGAGCCACTTAAGCTTCTTCCACCTGAAGTCCGGGAGAAGTTCCTCGTTGAACTTAATAAAGCGAACAAGTCTCCGTATAAAGTTAAGATCAAAGGCGAAGTAAACCCTGCCTGCCGCTTTATCCTTAATGAATACATGCTCCAGTACAATGGTGACTGGAACAGGGTCATGAAGCACATTCGTGTGAAACGCCTCATCCTCTCTGAAAAAGACAGAAGAGGGATTGGTACTTTCCAGCCAAAAGATGAGAAAAACCAGGATTCTACCGAGCTCACTGGGGACATTAACTATCGTAAAATTGCAATCTACGGATCTGATTCAGATCCACGTGCATTTAACTTCGATGGTGAATTTAACATCGCTAACCGCGGTATCGTTGAATTTATCGAGATGCTGAAGCTCGATGTAGCGTTCCTTTATGACCTCCTCGGAGCTTCGCAGGAACAGTCAATCAAGCCGAAGAAATTTGCACAGACTAATATCGATCTCGTAATTCTTGGTCACACCAACGAGCCCGAGTACAGAAAACTTCAGTCTAACGAGTTCATGGAAGCCCTCCGTGACCGTACGGTAAAGATCGACGTTCCGTATATCACTCGTCTTGATCAGGAAGCGCGCATCTACCGCAAGGATTACAATAAAGAGACGATTCCGAATATCCACATTGCTCCTCACACTATTGAGATGGCCTCTACATGGGCAATTCTCACTCGTCTTGAAGAGCCAAAGAAGTCGGATCTTACTAAGCTTCAAAAGCTTAAACTTTATAATGGTAAGACTCTTCCGGGTTACAACGAAGACAACGTAAAAGAGCTTCGTAAGGAAGCAGTTCGCGAAGGTCTCGAGGGGATTTCTCCTCGCTATATCCAGGATAAAATTTCCAACGCTCTCGTTAAGAATGGTCATGTCGGATGTCTTAATCCGTTCATGGTGTTTAATGAGCTTGAATCAGGTCTGAAGCATCACGCTCTCATCAATTCTCCGGACGCTCTCGATCATTACAGAGAAATGCTCGCTGTTTGCCGTCAGGAATATGAGGACATCGTGAAAAATGACGTTCAGAAAGCAATTTCTGTAGATGAGTCTGCCATCCAGACTCTTTGTGCGAATTACGTTGATAACGTCAAGGCCTACACTCAGAAAGAGAAGATCCGTAATAAGTACTCCAATAAACTTGAAGAAGCTGACGAAAGATTCATGCGTTCTATCGAGGAGAAAATCGACATTCCTGAGTCTCGTAAGGATGATTTCCGCCGCGAACTCATGAACTACATCGGTGCACTCGCTATCGAAGGGAAGCAGTTTGATTACAAGATGAATGAAAGACTTCATCGCGCGCTCGAGCTGAAACTTTTTGAAGATCAGCGTGACACAATCAAGCTCACAACAATCATTTCAAACGTTGTGGATAAGCAGACCCAGGAGAAGATTGAAGTGGTGAAGAGCCGCCTCATTAAGAACTTCGGTTACTGCGATATCTGCGCAACAGATGCATTGAATTTTGTGGCCTCGATCTTTGCGAAAGGCGATTCGATTAAGTCTTAGTTTCAGGAGTAGAAATTGGATCATCCAATTAAGAGAGACCATTCACGCTTCCGGAAGATTGTTAAGGGTAAAATCCGCGACAATCTCCGGAAATACGTTTCCCAGGGAAGCCAGATCATTCCTAAGGGAACGGATAAGTTCACTGTACCGATGCCGACCATCGACATTCCCCGTTTCCGTTTCGGAGATAAATCTCAGGGTGGAATGGGTCAGGGTCAGGGGCAGTCAGGAGATCCGGTAGACGGACAACAGGATCCGAACGGTCAGCCTGGTCAGGGCGAGGCCGGTGAAGGTGAGGGGAATAAGGAACTCGAAGTTGAACTTTCGCTTGAGGAACTCGCAAGAATTCTTGGTGATGAGCTTGAGCTTCCGAATATTGAACCCAAAGGAAAAAAGGCCCTCGCATCAGTCGTTAATCGTTACACCAATATCGGAACAACTGGTCCGGATTCCCTTCGTCACTTAAGACGTACGTACAAGCAGGCACTGAAACGCCAGATTGCGATGGATTCCTATGATCCGGAAAATCCGGCGATCATTCCAATCCGCCGAGACTTCCGTTACCGCGCTTCTGATACAAAAGTCGAAATGCAGAACGCAGCAGTTGTGATTTACATGATGGACGTTTCGGGATCCATGGGTGACGAGCAGAAAGAGATCGTGAGAACGGAATCATTCTGGATCAATCTCTGGCTTAAGTCTCAGTACAAAGACATTGAGATCCGTTACATCATTCACGATGCGACTGCTAAAGAAGTGGATGAGAATACCTTTTTCAGAACTCGTGAATCGGGCGGAACACTCATTTCTTCTGCGTACACACTCTGCAAAGAGATTATTCAGAAAGACTATAATCCGAATGAATGGAACATTTACCCATTTCATTTCTCTGATGGAGATAACTGGTCAGCTGATGATACGAAACTCTGCTTAGAACTACTCGATAATGTGATTCTCCCTGTTTCGAACAATTTTTGTTACGGTCAGGTGGAGTCCCGCTATGGTTCAGGTCAGTTCTACAAAGACCTCACCGCGAAATACGGATCTGCCAACGAGAAGCTCACACTCTCTAAAATTAAGAACAAAGAAGGGATTCTTGATTCCATCAAAGAATTCCTCGGCAAGGGTAAGTAATGAACCGCACGAAACCTATTTCAGGTGATTTACTGAAACTGAAAGATGAGATCGAAGGTTATGCCATTGAATATGGCCTTGATTTCTTCCCGCAAATTTTTGAAGTCTGTGATTACGATACAATTAATATTCTCGCTGCTCAGGGTGGATTTCCTTCGCGCTATCCTCACTGGAAGTTCGGGATGGATTACGATCAGCTCTCGAAGGGCTATACGTATGGTCTCCAGAAAATCTATGAGATGGTGATTAATACCAATCCTTGTTACGCTTATCTTCTTCAGGCCAATAACTGGGTTGATCAGAAGATCGTGATGGCGCACGTTTATGGTCACAATGATTTCTTCAAGAACAATGCCTGGTTCGGTCACACGAACCGTAAAATGATGGACGTCATGGCAAACCACGGAACAAAAATCCGTCGTTACATGGAACGCTATGGTCATGATGCAGTTGAGAATTTCATTGATAAAGTTCTATCGCTCGAGAATCTCCTCGATATTAATGAGCTTTTCGAAACTTCTGAGCTCAGACGAAGCCGCGCTGATCAGGTCGTTCAGGAAAAAGTAGAAAGTGAAGACGATGGTTATCTGATTGATGACCGTTCGGCCGCTCTCAAATCATTCATGCGCACTCAGGCACGGAAAGATAAAAAACTTGAAAAGAAAGCTGATGAAGAAGAAATCACTGCTGAAAGACCTTTGAACATCAGGACAAAAGATGTTCTCGGATATCTCATTCAATTTGCTCCGATAGAGGAGTGGCAGGCAGATATCATCGGAATTCTCCGTGAAGAGGCCTATTATTTCCTTCCTCAGCGAATGACGAAAATCATGAACGAGGGTTGGGCATCTTACTGGCACTCTAAGATCATGACGACCAGAGCTCTGGATGCCTCTGAGATCATCGAATTTGCCGATAAACACGCGGGAGTGATGGCGATGAGCCGTCAGAACATCAATCCGTACAAAGTCGGTATTGAGCTCATGCGTGACATTGAATACCGCTGGGATCGCGGGATGTTCGGCAAAGAATATAATGAGTGCAACAGCATGCCTGAAAAACTCCGTTGGGACACTAAACTTGGTCTGGGAAAGCAGAAGATCTTCGAGGTGAGAAAGTCACACAATGATATTTCGTTTATCGATGAGTTCCTGACTCCTGATTTCTGCGAACGCCAGCAGCTCTTCACGTATAAGTACAATCCGCGCACCGGAAGATTTGAAATCGATTCCAAAGACTTCCTGGCGATTAAACAAAAACTTCTCTCGCAGCTTACGAACTTTGGTCAGCCGATCATTGAAGTAGAAGACGGAAACTACATGAACCGGAAAGAGCTTCTTCTCAATCACATTCACTACGGAGTTGATCTCGATGTGAATTATGTGAGTGAGACGCTGAAGAATCTTTTCGCCATCTGGAGACGTCCTGTGAACCTCAAAACCAAGTACGAAGACAAAGAAGTTGTATTCCACTTCGACGGCAAAGAATTTAAACCCCAACACTGAAGGCCCATAAAAAGGCATTTGCTTCGTTACTTTCCGCGCTCTTCACTGCGACGTACATTAATGTACGTCTCGCTTCGAGCTCGTTAGCGCCTTGCAACTGCACTTTTTCTGAACCTTCATTTTAATCGCATAGTTCAGTGGTAAAAAAATGGACGACAAATACTTCGACCAAAAATCAGCTGATGAATGGACCGCTCTGATCGAAGGCGAATCAGCTGGTATACGCGATCAGGATATCTACCCGCATCTTTCGAAATGGATCTGGGATAATGATATTACCAATGTCCTGGATATTGGGTGTGGACAAGGTGTTTGCTCAGCGAAAATTCCCCCTACAACTCTTTATACAGGAATAGAACCTTCTCCATATCTTCTGGATCGGGCGCGAAATCTTTATTCTGCAGCTACTTTTCTTGAAGGTTCAGCATACGATATTCCTTTCGCTGATTCTACTTTTGATGGCGCCTTTAGCATCGCTGTCTGGCATCTTTTGTCCGACATAAACAAAGCAACGGCCGAAATGGCGCGAGTTCTTCGTTCAGGTGGATATTATTTAATTATCACTGCTGATCCGAATGCTGAGGGCTGGAAGAAGAGCCCAGACCATCTTCATCTTCGCTCAGAAAACGAGATAGGTGATGCTTTGATAAAATTCAAGTTAAAGCCAACCCGGATTGGTGCTATTCGTTCATTCTGGTTTTTCGAGGGAATAAAAGCCTAAGCTCTCAAAAAAATTTCGATCTTTGATAGATAGGTTTCCCATTCTCCCGGAGTGAAATACTTCGAGTGGAAAAGGATATGGTGATTCGACGGACCCCACTTCTGCTTGGGACGTTCCAGAAAAAACACTTCTGAACCGGGAGTTTTCTTTTCCCATTCTATTTTTAATCTTGTTGTATCGATGAGTTCATCTTTCGGATCCACAAGGACAAATGTCGGAACCTGAACCGGGGAATTGTCGTCCTGAAATCTTTTCATCCCACCCAGAAGATTTCTATACTCCCACACAAAGAGTGCCTTATAGAGCATGATATCTCTGGGAGCAATACTGGGAACCGGAATGCGGGGATCAAGTGCATCGATAATTTTTCTGATCCATTTTTCTCTGCGAAGATAAAGCGCAGGAGCAAGAAAGACCTGTCTCAATGGAAGATTTTCTTTCCGGTCTATGAGCCAGTTGGAAAAAAACAGTGCGCCTAAGGAATAGGCTACGACGATATAAGGTTCCTGAACATGTGGTCTTATCTTCGCATCAAAAACTTTGAGAGCTTCTTCAAAGCTTCTACCTTCATCGCGTTTATCGCCATGGCCGGGGAGAGTGATGCGAACGGTATTAGTGAACCCGCGAGCTTTCATGACATTTTCAAATTCATCCCAGGTGGAGGAATTATTATTGAGACCATGAAGGATAATAAGTTTGGGAAGCATGGACCTATTTTATGAGCTTAATCTTCATATCGTCGAGTTCTTCGATGTCCTGTTGATAGACATAGACCGGCTCAGTGAGTTTTCCAGGAAGTTTTTCCTGCGTTAACTTCGCCCAGTCATCTTTACGTGGAATTTCATCCCCGCGACGGACAACAAGTGGGAAGTTATCCCAATGTGACATCTGATAAACGACCCAGCAGTTCACTACATCAAGTGCCGTACATGCCTGGGAAGCTGCACTTATGAGTTCTTCTGGATCATTTTCCATCAGCGCCGAGAAGCTCGCGATCTGATTAACTTCTAAAGCTGTGCCTCGACGGGATTTTCTGCGGATATCTCTTAAATGAATGCGGGCCTTTTCATAGTTTCCGGCCTGCATTTCGAAGGCCGCCATGACAGTTAGCTTATTTGCTTCGGTTCCGGCAGTTGGTATCAATCTTTGAGAATAAATTGCGCCGCCTTTCCAGTCACCAAGAAGCCAGGCGATCGGGACAAGTCTTTCGAGCGCATTTTGCGAGTTTTCTTTTTCTTTTAATGCGAGCTTAAACTGAGCGTATGCAATTTCGTATTTCTCTCTCAGAAGATAGAGGTTACCTTTGATATTTTCCGAGTTGGGAGATTTGATATCTTCAATGAACTTATATGCATTGGAAAATTTTCCGCTTCGAAAGAAAATATGCCCGGCGAGTTCCCGTACCTCGGTATCTAAGAGCTGTTCAGGAGTCAGCGCCGGGATCTTATCAACCACCAGACCTTCCTGATTAAGATAGAGGGCCAGCTTCAGAAGAATTTTAAGATCAGCATTATCCAGACTTCCGAGATTAACTTTTTTGAAAGGGGCGCTGGTAATTCCCGGAACCGGTTTTAGTTTAAGGCGCACGAGTGTATCGAGCCAAGCCATGTTCGAGGCATTTATGTCTTTGGCCGCTTCAGTCCGGCAGCGATCCCAGCTATCTTCAAGACTTTTCAGGTCACTCACAACAATTTTGTTTAAAACGAGAAGGCCGCATATCCGTGCATAGTGAGGCTGATTTCTGAGCTCGCCAATAGTGAGGTACTTAATACTTTTTTGATAATCCCGCTCAATAAAAGCGATGAGCCCCAGATATCGGTGGGCAATGGGTTTAAGTTTTGACTGACCAAAAGTGAGCTTTTGAAGATAAACCTTTGCGAGATCCAGTTCCCCCTGAAGCAGAAAATTTTTAACTTTTTTGAGCTCTTCCTGATAGAGACGAGACTCAGAGAAGAGAACCTTGTTCAGATCTTCCTGGGCAAATATCGATGGAGGTGGCTCATATTCACCTCTCCGGGCGTATAGCTCGCCCTGAATAAGCTTTTGCTGGGCAAAAGCTGTCGATATAAGGAAAAAGGCCAAAAGGAATTTCATAGTAAACCTATCGTTATTTTCTCCGATAAGTTTACATATGAGATACTTTCTCCTGAGTGTATTCGTCGGGTTAATGCCCTTGGTAGCTGGTGCGCTGACACCAGTCGAAGGCATTCTTCTTGGTGAAGCAGTCACTGAAATCCAGCAAGATCCACTCTCACTTGTCTTCACAGACATCTACCAGAAAGGTGAGGATGCTGAGTTCAAGAAAGTCAAAAATTATCAAGCCGTCATTGAATCTGGCAGATTTTTTGCTGAACAATGTTCCATGCTTGGGGAAGTTACTTACTCGACCACATGGAGAGAGAAGCAGGCGAAAAGGTCCGTTGTAGCGGCCCTGCAATATATTGGATTAGATACTGCCATTAAGGCCATCGGTGCTTACGCAAAAAATCTCCAGCTCGCTGAAACTGAATACAATAATCTCGTTAGTAATATCATGGGACAGTATTGTTCTGAGAACGTAACTGTCATGTCACTTAAGACAATCAGAAAGTCCCTTGAATATTATTATCAAAATCCCGAACTCAATATCCTCCCTAATATAGAGAATTCCCCGTACGTTACTGAAGCTTTCAAAACCGGAAGTCTCAATCAGGAAACGCGCTCACGTGAATTGAATTACGCTATCAAAAACTTCCGTGCTTTTTGCAGCTGGGGTGGAACCAGTGAGGACTACCGTTTACTTTCTCCTTACCTGAAGAATCCGGTCATCATGAGCTTCATCATGCGAAATATGTCTGGCTTCCGGTATACCTGGGATGAAGAAGCTAAGAAAATGCATTGGAAAAACAATTCACCCGATGCAGTTCGGGTTGCCTGCAACGATCTTATCTGTCGTCAGGTTTCTGCAGAACAATTTGGAAAACAATTTCCAACGTCAACCGGATCAACCGGTGTCGGCACCGATATTAACAAACTCTACTGTCAGCATTTCCGTTATCTTGACTATGATCAGAAAAACACCATTCCCGAAGTTAAAGCATGGATCAAGGCACTTGATATTGAAGAGCCGTTTCTTGAGAGCTCATTCTTTGTTTCTCTCATGACCGGTGTACCTGATCCATTTATGATTCAGGATAAGTTTTCTGATATACCGGCCATTGTAAAAAGTAGTGTTGATGAACGATGGACCAAATGGGCCCGTGAAAGCCTCCAGGTTTTCTCACAGGGTCTTCTTTTTGAAGAATCTCTCAAAGTAAAAGTTCTTCCCAGAAGACCTCTGGCAGATGTTCGTGAAGATTTCCTGATCGACTTCCATGTAACTCTGGGTGAGATGGACCGGATCATGCGTAGTAATGACAAAATCGGAATGAGCTTTAACCTTAAGTTTTCCAAGAACTGGCTCCGCTCTGTTATCACCCGTTATAATGAAAGCGCTTCAAATCTTGATGTGGATAAAGAAAAATTATTAATGAAAGATATTTCTGATTATGTATTTCTCCAGATTAAGGCCAAGGATTTTAAATCTTCGAGAAGACTCTGGAATGATGAGTTCTACGGACTCATTGCAACGGAACTTCTGGGACAAGTTTTAAGTTATCGGGGCAGTTTCTTTGAGGGCTACAGTGATGAAATGATCACAGTCCCGGTGCGCTTTAATTATGGGGTTTTTGCTTTGAGCTATCTGAGTTATCGCTCGCAAGTTGCGAAAGGTTCAGACAAACTAAATCTGTAGACTTGACTCCATTCAAACCGTTACCATCTTCGAACCATGGCCAAGAAAACAACTAAAGCAACTGTCACAACGGTCGTTCTCGATGACCGGAAAAAGGCATCGAAGAAAAAAAACGATCACGTGATCGATGTTAAAGGAAACGACGCCGAGGAAGACGTCGAAGAGTTCTTCGTGCCTGCAGCTCATGCCAATATTTCTGAACCTGATCTTATCAACACACTCCCGGTTCTCAAAAAATCAACCGATCTCAAAGTCCAGGATCCGCTTCAACTTTATATGAAGGAAATTTCACGTCATAAGCTTTTGACGATTGAAGAGGAAAGAGAACTCACAGCGGAACTTCTCCGTACCGGTGATATTGATGTTGCGAAAAAGCTGGTGCTTGCAAATCTCAGGCTGGTCGTGAAAATTGCATTTGAATACAGGAATGCTTCGAAGAATATTATGGATCTCATTCAGGAAGGGAATATCGGCCTTATGAAGGCCGTCTCGAAATACGACCCTTCAAAGGGTGCAAAGCTCTCGTACTATGCGAGCTGGTGGATTCGTTCTTACATCCTGAAATTCATTCTCGATAATTTCCGTCTCGTGAAAATCGGAACCACTCAGGAACAGAAAAAACTTTTCTACAATCTCATGCGCGAAAAACAACGCCTGATGAGTATGGGAATCGCCCCGGACACTAAACTTCTCTCTGAAAATCTTGGTGTCTCTGAAAAATCCGTAATCGAAATGGATCAACGACTTTCAACACATGGCCAGGAAGTGAGCCTGGATAAACCTTTCGATGAAGACGGTGGGCGTCAAACACTCGGGGATCTCATAGGGGATTCCCAGGATTCTCCAGAGGTCATGCTTGAAGGCATTCAGAACCTCGAGATCCTTAAAGAGCACCTGGGTGAATTCATCAAGACCTTGAAGCCGCGTGATCAGGAAATCTTTCAAAAACGATTACTTAGCGAGATTCCGGAGAGTCTTCAAAGTATTGCTGACCAGTATGGAGTTTCCCGCGAGCGAATCCGTCAGGTCGAAGAGCGGCTCATCGAGCAATTAAAGATTTACATGTCTGAATTTCTTAGATAAAACTCCAAGTACATAATTTAATTCGAATTGGAAGCAATTAAGCTCATCCAATTTTACCGTGAACTTGGTTCCAACGTAAGGTTGTTGCTAGGGCACAGGAGAAAGTAGAAATGATCACAGTAGAAAAATCAAAAGAGCTCTCAAAGAAATTTGGCGGAGCTGAAAAGAACTCCGGATCTGTTGAAGTTCAGGTTGCGATTATCACAGAGAGAATCAAAAACCTCACTCCACACTTCGAGAAGAACAAGAAAGATCACTCAGGAATGCGTGGTCTTATGAAGATGATTGGTAAGAGAAGAAGCCTTCTCAAATATTTGAGCTCAACTGATGAAGCTCGCTATGCGAAGATCCTCAAAGATCTCGACCTCAGAAAATAATTTGATGAAGAAGGGGGCAAGTGCCCCCTTCTCTTTTTACAGGACCACGGGTGTGGCAAGGGTGTTTAAGAGATTAATAGTTGTCTGACTAAGGGTTCAAATAACTATTTATCTCTCAAACTTTCCCCTCCCAGAAAATCCTCAAAAAAAACATCAATCAATACACAATAGGCACACCCTTTGGTGCGCGCGATTTAGGAGAATCTATGTTGAATAACAAGAAAGAATTTAAGATGAACTACGGTGGTAAAGAAATCACCCTCGAAACAGGTCGCTTGGCCAAGCAAGCTACTTCTTCGGTCCTCGCTTCGTGCGAAGGAACTCAGGTCCTCGTCACACTTATGTGTGCAAAAGAAGTAAATGATGGGCAGGATTTCTTCCCGCTCATGGTGGACTATAAAGAGAAGTTCTACGCTGCCGGGAAATTTCTCGGTGGATTCATGAAGCGCGAAAGTCGCCCTTCAAATGCTGAGATCCTCATCATGAGACTCATCGACAGACCTCTCCGTCCGCTTTTCCCTGAAGGCTTCATGTATGAAACCATCGTGACAGCACAGGTCCTGTCTATGGGTTCAGGAGATCCGGAAGTTCTCGCTGGTCTCGGTGCTTCTTCAGCGATCTCAATTTCTGATGTTCCATTCAATGGCCCATTAGGATTTGCGAAAGTAGGGAAGATCGACGGCAAGCTCACTCTCAATCCTTCAAAAGAAGATTTCAAGTCATCAAACCTTGAACTTCTCGTAGCTGGTTCAAAAGATGCCGTTCTCATGGTGGAAGGTGAAGCGAATGAAGTTTCTGAAGCAGACATGCTCGAAGCAATCTTCTACGGTCACACGAACATCAAAGAGTTCTGTAAGCTCGTTGAACAGATGGTGAAAGAAGTTGGTCAGAAGAAGCGTGAGTTTGCTCCGGTAACTCCAAACGCAACTCTTATGTCTGAGTCATTTAAAGAGTTCACAGCAGCGGCCCGTTCAGTTCTTGCGATCAATGTTAAGCAAGACCGTTCTCATGCAACAAGTGGTCTCAAAAAACAAATCAAAGAAGGCCTCAAAGCAAATCCATCGAAGTTCGGTCTCACTGAGACTTCAGACTTCGGTAAGGAAGCTGCTAAGGTTACTGACGAAGTTCTTTATAAACTCATGCGCGCTGATATCCTCAATGAAGAAAAGCGTATTGCCGGTCGTCCGGTAAATAAAGTTCGTGCGATTGAAACAGAGACTTCAGTTCTCTCTTCAGTTCACGGATCAGCTCTATTCACCCGTGGTGAAACACAGGTTATTGCTGCCGTTACTATCGGTGGTAAAGAAGGCGAGCAGATGTATGACTCTATCCACGGTGTTGGTTGGGATAAATTCTACCTTCACTATGCTATGCAACCGTTCTCGGTTGGTGAGGCACGTGGTTACAGAGGTGTTGGCCGTCGTGAAGTTGGGCACGGAAACCTTGCTGAGCGCGCTCTTAAAAAAGCTATGCCAGCTCAGGCAGACTTCCCATACACAATCCGTATTGCCTGCGAAGTTTTAGAATCTAACGGTTCTTCTTCAATGGGGTCAGTGTGTTCAGGATCTATGGCGCTTATGGATGCCGGTGTTCCTCTGAAAGGTGCTGTTGCGGGAATCGCGATGGGTCTTATCAAGGAAGGCGACAAGTACAAGATCCTCACTGACATTCTTGGTGATGAAGATCATCTCGGGGACATGGACTTCAAACTTGCCGGAACAGCTGCTGGTATCACTGCGATCCAGATGGATATGAAAATTGCTGGTATCTCTGAGCAGATCTTCCGCGAAGCTCTTACTCAGGCGAAAGAAGCACGTACTCATATCCTGGGAGAAATGGCGAAAACCATTACTTCTCATCGTCCTGCTTTCAAAGCGGGTGTACCTCAGATCAAGATGTTCAAAATTCCTTCAGACAAAATCGGTGCTCTCATCGGTCCTGGTGGAAAAAACATCAAGGCCCTCCAGGAAGGATTCAAAGTTACTATGGATGTCCAGGAAGACGGGACGGTTAAAGTTCTCGGCGTGGATGTTCAGAAAATTGATGAAGTTATTGCTCTGGCAGAAATGCAGCTCAATGGTCCTAAGATCGGTGCTCAGTACAAGGGAACTGTCGTTACTATTAAAGAGTATGGCGCTTTCGTTGATATCGTTCCAGGTCTCGCTGGACTCGTTCACGTTTCAGAAATCGCTGATGAGCGCGTGAATGATCCGAACGATTACCTCACTGAAGGTCAGCTGATCGATGTGAAAGTTCTTGAAGTCGATCGCTTTGGTAAGATCAAGCTCTCTGCCCGCGCAGTGAGCCCGATCGCTAAGAAGGCGAAGTAATGTCGGCCGTAGAAGTAAAAATTAAAACCCTGGATCACTATGATCCGGGGTTTGAACTTCCATTCTACGCAACAGAGGGAGCAGCGGGTGCTGATATCCGTGTTTCTACCCCAGAGAGGAAGTCGATCACAGTTAAGCCCGGGGAGAGAGTTCTCATCCCTACCGGCATTGCGATGGAAATCCCGCTTGGATATGAAGTGCAGGTTCGTCCCCGTTCAGGTCTTTCTCTTAAATCACCCCTCATGATCGTAAATGCTCCCGGAACAATCGACTGCGATTACCGTGGGGAAGTGAACATCATCGTGGGAAACTTTGGAAAAGATGATTATGTAGTTGAGCACGGTCTCCGGATCGCTCAGCTGGTTCTGTGTCCTGTTACACAGGCAAAATACGTTACGACAACAACTCTCGGGGAAACTCAGAGGGGAGCGGGCGGATTTGGTTCAACAGGGACACGCTAACAAGGGACAAGCTCATGGAAATTAAAATTCCTTATACTCAGATTACAGATAAGAACAAAGGCTATGAAGAGGCCAAGAAACGGATTCCTGAAGTCATTCAGAAATTTGGTGTTACTGCTGATGTGAAGACAGATGATGCCAATCATACCTTCACAGCTAAGGGCACTGGCTTTGAGGCAAAACTTCAGTTCCTGGAAAAAGAAGTCATTGTAAACGTCGATCTCGGATTCTTCCTGAAGCCCCTGAAAGGCAAGATCACTGAAGTGATCGAGAAACAAATTAAGAAAGTAGTATGACATTTAAATGCACACTCTGGCCTTCCGGTGAAGTGATCGAAGTGGACGGCGAACGCAGTCTCTTCGAACAGTTGAAAAAATCCGGAAAAAAAATCAAATCAAGCTGCGGTGGCTGCGCCACTTGTGGTGATTGCGTAATCATCATCAAAAGTGGGGAATTGAATCTCAATCCCCAGCCTTTTGAAGAAACTCGTCTTCTCGGGAATGTGTTTCACATAACTAAAGAAAGACTTTCCTGTCAGACTAAAGTGACCGGTGACATCACCATCGACATCTCCGCACACGAGAAAAATTCTTCGTCTTCTAAAAATAACGTTAAATCGGTGCCAAAAAGTTCCCAGGTGCTGGTAAGAAAACGCGAAGAAATCGAAAAATCGGTTAGACTTAGTGAGGAAAAAGCCCAAGAGAAGCCTGCGGACACATGGTACAAGCACTGGGAAAAGGGATCTGAAATAGACCCCTCGGCCCCGAATGCTCCAAAGCGACTCGGTGGAAATAAACGCGTAAAGCCTTTCAGATATAACGATAAAGACGAAGACGACTCACACAATTGAAGGAGTAAAACATGTCTCAGACCATGGCAACCGCCAATGCAAAAGATCTGGCAGTTGATGCAAACAAGTTTCCACCAGGGATTAGTTACATCGTAGGTAACGAGGCGTGCGAGCGCTACAGTTACTACGGAATGAAGTCCATCCTCGTAGTTTTCATGATTCAGGTTCTCCTGTTTCAGGAAGCGCAGGCGACATCAACTTATCATTTGTTCTCTGCTGCTTGTTACCTTCTTCCGGTTGCAGGAGCTTTCATTGCTGACCGTATCCTTGGAAAGTACAGAACGATTCTTTATCTTTCTCTTGTCTACTGTCTTGGTCACGCTGTTCTCTCTATCTGGGAAAACAAGACGGGCCTTTACTTTGGTCTCGGTCTGATCGCTGTCGGATCGGGTGGTATTAAGCCATGCGTTTCTGCTCACGTAGGTGACCAGTTCAAAGCAAATCAACAGCATCTCATGAAGAAAGTTTATGAACTTTTCTATTTCATGATTAACTTTGGTTCATTCTTTTCAACTCTCATTACTCCATGGACTCTCAAAGCATACGGACCAAGTGTTGCTTTCGGTATCCCGGGTGTTCTCATGCTTGTTGCAACTTTCATCTTCTGGATGGGGCGTAATAAGTTCGTTCACGTTCCACCGACTAAGTCGGATGGACACGGTTTCATCAATGTTATGGTTTCTGCTTTCAAAAATCAGAAAAGCCGTAAGTCAGGTCAGAGTTTCCTTGATGCTGCTACTTCAGCAGGTCACTCTCAGGAGCACGTTGATGGAGCTAAAGCAGTTCTTGATATCGCGAAACTCTTCTCTGCAATCTCTGTTTTCTGGGCACTCTTTGATCAGCACGGTTCTTCTTGGGTAATCCAGGCGACAAAAATGAATCTCGTATTTATGGGAATCAAGTTTGAAGCTTCTCAGATTTCTGCATGGAACCCGATCATGGTTATGGGACTCATCCCACTTTTCTCACTCCTTATTTATCCAGCTATCGATAAAGTCTGGAAGACAACTCCGATCCGTCGTATGACTCTCGGTATGTTCGTTGCTTCTATTGCATTTGCAATCGTTGCTCTGATTCAGATGGCAATGGACGGAGGATCGGACATGAACGTTATGTGGCAGTTCTGGCCATATCTCGTTATGACAATGGCCGAAGTAATGATTTCAATTACTGGTCTTGAATTCGCTTATACCCAAGCTCCACGCGCTATGAAGTCGACAGTAATGTCACTCTGGCTCCTGACAGTATTCTTCGGTAACCTTATCACAGCTTACGTTGCAGCGTTTGGTGAGACGATGTTCCCGGTAGCATCTGCAGGTTACTTCTGGTTCTTTGCTGCTCTCATGGCCGTATTCGCAGTGATCTTCATGTGGATGGGTAAGAGATATAAAGTTAAGAACTATATGGAGAAATAGCCTTCAATTAGACTCGACTAAAAAAAAGAAGGCCCGCGAAAGCGGGCCTTTTTTATTTCTGTTTTATTGTGGCTTGTCGTTCGGGAAGTAGACAGGATTAAAGAACCCGTTGGTGTCGGCCTGAGTGTAAGGAATCTGCGGATACGTTCTCCAAATTGTGATAGCAGGAGTGTAAGTCGTACCTCCATCTTCTCTTTCCATGTCAATCAGGTCATCCCAGTCCGGCATATCATTGAATGCGTTCCAGCTATCAGGCTCGCCGTTTACTTCGTCTGTATAAGGAACGTCCTGGCGGGCAAGTGGTGGAAGAAGATCTACGTCTGAGATTCTTGCTAAAGATACGTCGGTTGCTGAGCTTGAATGCACGCGGTCCCAATCTCTGACAACCATTCTGACTCTTGCTTTCACATCGAAAGCGTTATCAAAGCAGTACATCGTATAGAATGCATTTGTCTTGAAACCGTTTATTCCAAGAAATGGATCGGCAGCATAAGGAGTATGAGAAGTGAATCCGTTCAACTCAGCAGCGTTTGTCTGATTCACCGAACTGACGAGCTCAGTTCCATTCATTCTCTTGTTGTCGCTATAGAGGGCCATGAGCTCGGGATTGAATTCATACTTGTAAACCGGATCACCAAATGAACTCATATACGAGTTAGTAAGGTCAGTAGTTCCGCCATTACGATTCGAGTTTCCGAATTCGATATTGAGCGAAGCGAGATCCCGGCGATAGTTGACGTATTTACGGTTACTGTAATATTCGTTGAAGAGTGATCCGTATGTGTATTCTTTAGAGTAAGCGATATTAATGGCCGTAGCACCTACTTTAATTCCGCTGGTAGCATTTACATTGAAATTTTCGGCCTTAAATGGTCCATCGATACAAGCTGATACTTTACCGCCACATCTTACTGTTCTCGAAGAAGTTGTAGGGATCGGAGTATCAACGTTACCGTCAGCGTTGGTATCTGTC
Organism: Bacteriovoracaceae bacterium; assembly: GCA_046595005.1. Classification (GTDB taxonomy): domain Bacteria; phylum Bdellovibrionota; class Bacteriovoracia; order Bacteriovoracales; family Bacteriovoracaceae; genus Peredibacter. The sequence goes on from JBKJPL010000004.1 coordinate 66,102, forward strand.
ATCGTTACGAGAGTAGAGTTAACAGTGATTATTCCTGTATCACAATTCGGACCGCCGCCATCTGTGTAATCAAAAGCACAAAGATCATTATCAGATTCCGGGATAGGGAACACAGTGCTTAGATCTGGATCGTTGTTTCTCATCTGGCCGCAGGCAATACCGTCCGAAGTCGCAGTTACAACGGCATCAATATTTGCCTGGTTAGGAGCATCCGTTTCAGGACATGTAATTTCATAGAGAGTCTGTGAAGAGCTACCAGGAATGCGATCGTAATATGAGAATGGTCCGTAACCAATATACTCACAAGTATTAGCTGACGCCTCGATACCGAATTTGAATCCATTGAAATTGAGTGATAGTTCTTCGGCTTCATAGAAACAGGTAATGTCATAAGTGGCCGGGTCAGCACGGTAAGCATTACTGCTTAATGCTGTATTCCCAGAAATCTCACAATTTGAATTAGCATTTCCAGCACCAGACTTGTGAACCTTGAAGTTCAGCATGGTGTCTGCTTTGTTCACAACTCGGAAGTAATACTGATCAGGAACTACTACTGGTCCGCCGCTACCACTACCACCAGTGGAGGAAGAAGTAGCTGCACCTTGAAGCTCAGGGGAAACTTTTTCGTTACACGCGCCGAGAGCGAGTGCCATTACGAGAAAAGAAAGTTTCGTTAAAGAGTTCATATTTCCAATCCTTGGGATAGACCGTTACTCACAACTCTTCGGAAGTGTGAAAAAGAAATTAAGAGGGGGTCTTTTTTACTCCTCTTTTTTTCATGGTCAGGTTAGACTCATTCTAATAACTCTAATTTTAACAGAGTCCAGACTAAGAAAGTCAGGAATTGATTTATGCTAGGGATAGCGAAACGAATTCACGGACTTCTACCACTCCCGCAAGTACTCTTGCTTTTTTCCGCTATATTTTTGTGCCCATTAGTGTGGGCGGCCCAGACCGGAATCGTCATCGTCGAGAAGGCCATTATTTACGCTGATAAAACCATGACCTCTCCAGTCGGGTATGTGACTAAGGGTAAGAAAGTCACGATGGGTGAAGTCCCAAGAAATAAAGCACAGCTTTATCCCATCATCGTCTCAGGGAAAGTTGCCTATATTCGCGTGATCGATGTGAGTACGGAGATTGATAGTCTTGATTCCAATCGCCTCGTAGCAGAGCGATTTGTCCAGGTGACGAAGAAGAAAGTGGAAGGGCATTATTCACTTACAGCTTTTACTTCACCGACACAGATTTCACTGAACACAACTGTTGATGAACTCGGGAATAAGGATGCATTCCTCTGGAATGGAATTCAGATAAAAGGTACTACCCACACATCTCCCAGCTGGGATTTGGGGATCATCATTGGGTACGCCGAAGGAAAAGAGAATATCGAGGCTTTTCGGATGGTGGAGCTTGGTCCTGAATTCGCTTATCGAATCTACTCCGGAGATATATTCATATTCCGCTGGCAGAATCAGATCCTGGGCGTGCCATTTGCCTCGTATTCACTGGGAGAGAAGGCAAGGGTCAATGGATATGGCTTTTCAGCGGGAACCGGTTTAAACGCCATCTGGAACCTGGGTGAGCGCCTGGGCCTAGAAGCCTTTGGTGCCTTCTATTACACCAAGCTCTTTGGCTTTGATCTTCCGGATCCAGCGCGGGCCGGAACCGGAAATCCGCGTACTATCACACTTAATCCATCTTTTGTCGGTACCCGACTTGGCGTCGGAATGAATTATCAGTTTTAATTCCTGAGCATCATCTCTTTTAATTTTTCAAGATCTACCCGGCGATTGTGACGATCGATCAGGATTTTCTTTCCGTCAGGCGCTATAAGCTGAAGAGTGAAGTATCCGCGGTTTTGAAAACCCACTGATTCAGGAGTATTCTTCATTCGCGCCATATTTGGAGAGTCAACAAAGTTGGAGATCTCCAGGTGATCCTGATTTTCCATCAGAAATTTTTCAGATAAAATCTTTACCCCGAACACGCGGTGTTCAAGGCCAATCTCATTTTTCTTTTTCGTGATTCGCTTCTCGTAAAAAAAGAAACCAAAGATAAATACCGGCAAGAGACTCACGAAAGCGAGAAGGGAATAGCCAAGAGTCTTATCTGTATCATCACCCAATGAAACGAGCTTAAGGATTGGTTCCTTGATTGCCAGGAACATGAAAAAGACAACAGTTACTGAGCACAGAGCATAGATCCAGAAAATATACGGGAGACCGTAGGTTTTCAGAATAAGCATGTCGTCTTTTTTCATTACGAAATCTGCTTCTTCTTCAGATACCGGAAATACATACATGAGACCCATAATTATCCTTATCGTGTGTGAGGAGCGAGGACATCAAGAATTTCCATACGTGGATAAAGAAGATTCATCCAGGTGGAAAATACCGGCCCACGGGCAAGCTTTTCTTCGCGAAAAAGTTCCTGCAGATGAAGCGGAAGTTCTTTTGCCTCAATAGAAGGTAAAAGATTAAGCTTCTTTTCCAGGCGCATACGGAGAAGAAGTCCCTGGTCTTTCAAATTATCATGAAGCTCCAAAGTCAGGAGGCGTTTGTAGACATCGGAGAGTTCGCGATTATTGGCCACAAAGCGGAAGTCCCAGACACAAAGGTAGAAGCGGAAAATATCCTGCCAGCGTTTCATCGGCATAAGAGCAATCGCCATCTGAAGCTCATGATAGGCAAGGTCATATTTCCCATCATCGAATCTGGCCTGAGCGAGGGAAGCCCTTTTCCACGCTTTCTCAAAGTCTGATGGGGCCTTTTCAATTTTCAGAATACTTTTTTCATTGTGGTCAGCGAGTGAGAATCGAAGAATAGGATCAGAAATAGTGAGAGCACCTTCTCCGGTTTTAATATCAATCAGACCCTTGGTGAGATTGATATTGATTGCTCCCGTTGTAGAAAGTGTAGCGGCCGGATGAAGCCATTTTTTATCTTTCTGATCTTCTACATCAGTCAGGAGATCGAGGATATGTTTGTCCGAAGGAGTTTTTAGTTTTTCACGCATCCATTTTTCACGGGATTCAGTAAATGCCAGATAAGGAATGAAATTCTGCGTTTCTTTCTGGAGTGGCATATTCGTGAAAAGAAGAGTGCCGCTGTCTTTCAGATTAAAGCTTTCCCATTTCTGAGTCGGTCCTTCAATGTCACAAACTTCAACTTTCCCTTCACGGTCCAGAAGAAGAACTCCCCATTTCGTAATCGACTCTTTCTTTTTCAGCTCGCGCTTAATATCAGAGGCAGATCTCGCTTCAATCATGGAATCAAAGATCATCTGGAAGATGCTTTCGCCTTCGCGGTGATAAATCAACCCGGGCTTGTGATGAACACCGACGCTGACACCTGAGGCATGAATGGCCTGAAAGAACACAGGTGCCAGACCCGGAGTCGAAAAATTCATGAGAGTAGGTTTACCTTCACTCTGCCATAGATAGAGAACCGGCTCATGATCAAGAATTCCCGTAAGTGGAAAATCAATCAGGCGAGCATGACAAATATCTTTTCCCTCGGAATGAAAGAAGCTCGTACAACCGGGAAGGATGGCCTTGAGTTCAGGCCAGATCTGTCCGTAATGGGCAGCATGCTCAAAGAGAGAAAGAAATGCGTGGTAGCGCGATGGTTCTATTGAGAGACCTTCGCAGTAACCCTGGATAATATTCGTGAAGGCGGTTGGCTTTTCTTTAGCGAGTCTCGCACGAGCGCGGATAACAACATCCTGGCCCTGACGGAGAAGAAAATTTTTGGAAAGCAATCGGGACACCCGCTCTTCAAGAGCAAGGAACGCAACTTTCTCGCTGATACCAAGCTGGTAAGCATTTTCTTTCAGGTCACCGGTAAGATTTACGATTCTAGCCTTCATAGTACTCAACAAGGTTATGGAGCTGGTTAGCGAAGTCGAGGGGGAAGACTCTGTTAGCGAGTTTTTCCTTCATGCCGACTTTTGTGCGTATATATATTTTTATCTTACCCTGAGGGCGAACGTCACTCATGTTCTTCAGTTGATAGAACTTTGAGAGAAAGCGGAAATGCTGCTGGTTTGTGAGCTTAAAAGATTCTTCTTTTTTAATGTTATTCCAGATGGTCCATGGATCATATCGTCCCACCAGAATCGCTGCCAGAGTCAGATAAATCAATGTATCTGATTCAAAGCCGTCACCAACCAGAACGAGGTCATCCGGTATACCGGTCATCAGGAGAATATTGACGATGTTGTTGAGTTTATAAAAGCCCTGCGAGCGAAGATCCTTGGTGGAGAGTTCTCCCTCAAAGAATGAAAAGATGTTCCGGTAATCTTTAAGAAAAATATTTCCGGTAAAAATCTGATTCTGGTAAAGCCAGTCGCGAATCGCATTTTCATAAAAGTGTGGCGACGCTGAAACCACGAATGGCTGGAAACCTTCATCAACCAGAGATTTTATGAGAGTGATTGATCCTGGCACTGGAGGAAAATAATGAATGGGCTTCCGGAGCGAAGTGAAGAGCTCTTTCATGCTTGAATATCGTGTATCCACCAGAGTCTTATCGAAGTCAGTGATCACAAGCTTCTTCGGCGAAAGAATCCTGGTAGGGATAAAGGATCCAATCAGAAGTTCAAGACCCGGATGGGAGCGGGTTTCATAAAGTCTCAGTTTAACGACACTCTTATTTTCCGGCTGCGCAAACTTGAAGTTAAAGTTTCCGAAGCTGTCCGAATCAAAGCTTCGAACCGAGGTTTCCTGATCATCAGTGGTCAAACCAATAACCTTAAGGCGGAATTCATTGGAAGAAAGAAGGCCAAAACTCTGAATGGGTTTAGTGGGAACGATGTCCTTCACTTTCTCTTCAAGTTCTTCGAGAACGGCAAATTTTCCGTGCGAAGAATAAGTCATCGATGCACGGATGAAAATATAGTCATCAGACTGGATGCCGGTGAAGTGAACAAGCTTAGGACGCCTCATAGCGATATTGTATCAATTCCCTTGCGTGATTGTGAGCAAATTCCCTAGAATAGGGGCCATGTTACAGATGACACTGATCATAAAGGGAAAGGTTCAGAGAGTGGGTTTTCGCTACTCTGTGGCGGACTTTGTGAACCAGGAAAAACTCGAGATCGTGGGCCACGTTAAGAATCTTCCGGATGGTTCAGTTGAAGTGGTTGCACAGGGAGATATCGAGGCCCTGAAATGTCTTCACCGTTTCTGCACCAAGGGCCCACCACGTGCTGACGTAAGAGAAATTGCCGAAGATTTCGTCCAGATTACCAAACTTTCCTACTCGGAATTTCTGGTCGCCGGTTAGTAATCCATCAAGATTTGAGAAAAGTTCAAGGAGCTGCGAGCTTTTGAGTGAGGAGTAGCGAAGCTACTTCGCAGCGAGAAAGTGAAGCAGTGTCGTAGAAATTTTCCAAAGATTGATAGGATTTAAGCTTTTTTGATGTCGTAGGTCATAACACCGTTAGAATAATTGTGTTTCACTGATTTTGGATCAAGGTGAACACCGGTATTGAGGCGAGTGGAGAGAGTTTCGATCTTGCTGACCCGGCTAGAGTTACCCTGATCATCTTTCTGATTGTCGATATAGCGGCGGTTAAAATTCACCACAGCTTCTTTGCCATTGAGATTCAGCTGGAGATCCTGCTTCGAGTGATCCGGAACTTTTACTGTAATACGAACGCCGGCCTCAGTGACTTCAAGAGTAGGCTTGAGCTCTACGTATTGGAAGAATGGATCTTCCGTGCGTGAATTCTTGAAATCAACTTGCTTCGTCAACTCAGTCTTAAGTCCGTCTACTGCCTTGTCATGGACCTGATCGAGAGTTTTCAGGTGCTCATTGTGGCGCTTGTAAGTATCTGCGTATTTCTTCTCAAAGAAGAGATCCTGGCTTTTAAGATCATCACGCTTAAGAGTGTCGCGCTTTTCAACTTCCTTGAGATGATTGTCAGTCATTTTCGACATATCTGTTTCTTGTCTCTTGTGAGTAGAAACGCGCTCAGTTTTAAAAACTTTATCCTGATCGTTTTTTATCTTCAGATACTTTTCAGCGTCTGTTTTGAAGCGGGCCTGGTGCTCAATGTGTTGAGCATCGATTTTCTTCTGACCGAAATCTTTGCGGTTCGAGTACTGTTCGCTTTGCTGTTGGGTTAGGGTAGTCACCCGATCCTGGCCATCAGTATTGATCTTCTTGGCGGCCTGGTTGTAGCGCTGATTCATATGATCGAGGTTTTCATTATGTTCGCCCGCGATTCTTTCGCGATCGCTACCTAATCTTTCCAGGATAGTGAGGACAGCTTTGTCCTTGTTGATTTTAATTTCTGCGAGCTCTTTATCAGTAAGAACCTTCGTCTCATCAAGGTTTCCCTTCATCTGAGAGAGTACGCGCTCTTTCTTTTCATTTTCTTCAGCGACCTGACGTTCATTCTGATCCTGAATGCTCACGAGATCCAGCGCCTGACCTTTTCTGATCTGAGAAGTATTCTGAGAGTGAATCTCATGCATACGTCCAACTTCGCGCTCATGTTTTCTATTGAGAGTTTCAATAAGCTTCTGGTGAACCTGATCCATGTCTCTTACGATTTTAGTCATTGCTGTTCCTTATCGTAAGGATGTGAACACGGGGTAGTTCCGCGGCCGGTGTAACCAGGGCAGATCCATGTACGAAGAAGATCTACGGTAACGAGACTTCCGCCGTGGAAGCGACGGTAGTTTTCTGGATTCATCGAAGAGACAATATAGCGGGCATCAGCTTTCGTGGCAGTGGCGAAAGGATCAGTTGTCTTCACCAGATACTGGTAGGCGCGGTACTCAGCGAGAGCACTTCCTGACAGCATCAATGTTGCGAAGAATAATCCCTTCATTACTAGTGAAGCTCCCTGATTCTGTCGAGAGTACGGAATTCAACCATCTTCATGAAAGAGAGAATGAAATCCTGGCGGTCTTCATCTTTCAATGCCTGAATGGCAGTTTTTTTTCTTTCAATGGAATGGTGACGTTCAATCTGTTTGTATACACGATGAACCGTTTCAGCGGCACGTGAGAAGGAGATCTTCTGAGTGACGGCCTTGTCGGCAAATGACTCAAGAATCCAGTCCTGGTAAAACAGCGGGAAATATCCGGAACTTCCTGCTTCAATTAATTGGTCTAATCCGGGTGCCTCAACAATTTTTCGCATTTAACGGGATCTCCTTTTCTCCCTCCTATATTACTAGGAAGTGATAAGATGCCTGAGAGGGTAGGTTTTGCCCTGGAGGGTCTGTGAGCGAAGACGATGATTTCACAATTCCAGAAGATCTGGAGTCCTGGATTGGTCTCAAAAAATCGGAATACTTGTCTTTACTGGTCGAGAATCAGAAGGATGATGACTTTGGATTCGAAGAATTTCACCTGTTTGACGATAAAATCCAGCAAACGGTAGTTACCCCTGATCGCTCTTTTGAAGAAGTGGTAGATGGAAATCCGATCCAGACTTTCATCCGGACTTATTCAGATGCGAAGATGTTTCATCATGTAGTGATCGGAACACTTTATGTGGACATGAAAAAAGAGCTCGAAATATTTTGTCCGATTCTGACTTTCGTTACTAGATCTGAGGATTTGGTGAGGTTGTTTAGCCGGGGGAGACTCAAGTCCCGGCCCACGCTTAACTGATTATCGGATGTAGATATCGAGATAGTTGTTCGGATACTTTGTCTTGAACTGCGTGCAAACCTGGTTTCTGTGATTAGATGCAGCCTGAACACACGGAGCGTAGTTCGGGTTAGCAGGACAGTAGTAGGCGATGTATTTCGCGTAAGCATCCATACATCCGAAATATTCAACCAGAAGTGCATCTTTCATGATCATCACACCCGTGATCGGATACTGTGACATTCCCGGACGATTTTTATAAAGGCGACCGGTATAAATTCTTTCCGCTTCGGTGTACGTACACTGTGGATCTCCAAGGTAAGTCGAGCTTCCCGCCTGATCTTTATACGTAGGAATAATACATGTACGTTTAGAAGTATCGCCCTGGGAAGTCACAAAACGAATTTGCGTTTCATCCTGAGAGTTCTTACAGATTCCCATTGAGCCCAGGTCAGCAGTTGTATTGTTCTTTGCGAGATTACAATTTTCAAAACCCGGGACTACTGGTGCAGGTGTTCCGCCAGAGGTAGATCCGGTTGTAGTGCCTGGAGGCGGGTTTGCAGTAAACGGATCACCGATCGGGTTTCCAATGCTGCTGGCATTCGGAAAACGAGAGCGTGTCGGTGTATCACATCCAACAAGAACCACGAGAACTGATAAAATTATAAACTTCATAATTAGTCCTTTAACTGACCAAGTCCTTAAGCTTTTCGGAATTTAGAAAAATTTCATGAGTTTTCCCGAACCTACCGATGAAAGGTTCAGATGAAATACGTTTTATTGAAGGCTTAGCATGCGCTGGTTCGCTGTCTTCGTAATTTTAGCGGCCATTGTACTGGGAGTTTCGGTCCTGGTTATCTGGCGTTACCCTGGGGCCTTGTATTCGAAATGGATGAATGGTCACGGTTGGAATCGTTACTACGAAGTCTCAAATTTTAGACCACTTCTTCTTAGTCCCATTTCTCCAGGGCCTATCGTTGAATATAAAGAAGAGTATCCTGAACTCTGGAAAGACTTTCCTTTAAGAAGCACCATGCTTCCACATCCAGTCCGTCATCCATTCTTCATGACTGTACCGCTTCTGGATTTTGATAAAAAAGCAAAGACACTTCATCTTGGAATGTCATTTATCGGTTCAGGCAACAGAGAAAACTCCCGCATCTATGCTCTACCGACGGGAGTGCAGAAGGATTACACCACCGGTGTTGATCTCTTTAAGCTCCCATTCGTAAAAAACCGCATCGTCAGTAAAAAACCGGATGAGCTGTGGACTGATATTTTCAGCAAGAAGCTTGTTAAAGAGAAAAAATCTCTCGATGACATGATTTATGATCTGTACCTTTTATATATACGCTCGAAGATTCTTCCGAAGGAAACGATCCGCTACGGTCTTATCCCGGGAAGCGCGAAAGCAATTCTGGAACTTGAATCGAAAGATCGTGACTACATCATGGAACTCGTTCTTATTCATGACCGGGGAAATCTCTATTCGTATGTTCTGAGAACTCAAAAAAACAATGAAGAATCACTGAAGCTTCGCTCGAAATTTCTGAATACCATTACGTTCTCTCCCTCGGATACTGATATGTCGCGGATTCTCTACACCGAATTTAAACAGCTGAGCTTTAACCGTCAGGTGGATCAGGAAGGGATGCTCTATCTTTTCAGTGCCTGGTCACAGGACACCTCAAATGATGATCTTCTGAAAGAGATTATTTTTTATCTTGAACGCGGAAGCAGATATCATAAGCATCTTTCTACTTTCTATAAGTATGCCTACACAAAATATGGAAAGACATTTACTACTCGTGATGTATTTACGAATGAAGATGAGCCGGAAATTCGCTTACAGAGAAAAATCGAACTCGAGGCCATCAGCAAGGGTTACGCTATAAAAGACAAGGCCCAGGATGCGGGGCCGGATCTGACTCCGGATGAGCGCATGAATATGTATCTGAAGAAAGCGAAGGAATCTGCTCCCACTAAAAAAGACGAGATGATTATTCACTAAAGAAATAATCACTCTTAGCGTTCCCTTTTATTTTCCCATAAGTCCTAAAAATGAGAATCGCCCTTTTCAAGTGGGGCACGATGAAACAATTAGGATTGAATCTCAATAGAGGGAAATGGGGTGGAAGAAGATCTGGAAGTGGACGACTACGATGCCATTCAAAAGGTGTGGAACATCGAAGCAGAGAAAGGGTTACTAGATACTGGCCGCTTCATATCAATATTAGATATCAGTCTCAAATAAGGAATAAGGACTTTCTGGTCGTCTTGAAAAGGGCGATTCTCAATTCAAGGAAAAAGGGTCTCAGGATCATTCACTATTCGGTCCAATCAAATCATATTCATTTCATTGCAGAGGCAGACAATAACCAAATTTTAAAATCAGGAATGAGATCTTTGACAGTGACCTTGGTGAGGGGGATTGATAAGGGAAAGATCCAGATTGAGCGGTATCATCTGCATGTTCTCAAAACGAAAGCAGAAGTAAAGAATGCCGTAAAGTACGTATGTTTCAATGAAGAGAAGCACACCGGGAAAAGAAATATCGATCCGTACTCCTCAGTCTGCCTGATTCTGAATACGAAATTTGATTATTGTGTGACAAAACTCGACCGGGTAAGAAGCTTTCTTATGAATCAAATCTGGTAAATCCATCAGAGATCACCTGCGTGAGAAGCGGGCGAAGAGAATTTACTTTGGCCCAGATAAGTTCTTTGGTGTCTTCGTTCATGTAGATCGAACGATTGACCTCGATCTGGATATTGTTGGTGCGGAAACGGTCTACGAATTCGGTAACGAAGCCGCCGATGTAGGGATCATTCAGAGTTGCTGAGTGGCCGAGTATCTGGAGAACATCTTTGTAGAAGTTGATAAATTCCGGATCGCAGGTTTTGCCCTTGCGGTCGGAGAGACAAAAATCCGGGCGCCAGGTTTTCTGGTTTGGATTCTGTTTCATATGATAAGCAGTGGGTTTTGAAGGCATGCTGTGAAGATCGATCATCGAAACTTTTCCGGCCTTTCTTTTTTCGAGATCAACCAGAGCGGCCTTGAGGATTTCATAATAAGGGCGATGATAATTTTCGATCAATCTCTGAACTTCGGCCGGTGATGGATCTTTTGCGACCAACTTTTTACCCTGAGTATTTTCCTTCCAGAATAGAACACAGTTTTCTTCCGCACGATTGAGATCGACACAGATCCGGTGAACATTAGAAACGAGAACTGCTACACCTGCTTTTTGAAGAGCAGGTATGTCGATCAGCTCGTTTACCTTGAAATCAACATCTTCCTTATAGGCCTCTTCATCTCCGGTAAGAAACTCAACAAATTCGTCTGGAACATTCTCGCCCGAATGAGGAATGGATAATAAGCCGCGGTAATGCGGTCCCATGGGAGAGTAAAAATCGAAAAGGGGGCCTTTCAGAGGGTGTTCGAGGCTAAACATGTGAAAGTTTTACCATGGAATCAAGGCTTGAGTCCATGAGACTCTTTCCGAACCGACAGCGTCTGGATTATAAATAGCGCATTCTCCAAAGGTATTTTTCATGAAGTTTCCCGGCCGGCGCAACACCAAGCACTATTTCCCTGTCGAAGACAAGCAGCGTATGTCTTTTGATGATGAGATTTCTCGTCCTGGAAATGTTTATGTTGTGGGGTTGGATCAACTTTTAGTTGATATTGAAATTCCGGTTGAAGATGAGTTTTTGAATCGTCATAAATTTTCGAAGTCTGAATCTTTCATTATCGACGACCAGCTCGCGGAAGATATTTATTGGGATATGAAAAAACGCGGTCTCATTACCGGAGAGTTTCCTGGTGGTGCCGTCGGAAATACCCTGCATAATTTTTCTATTCTTTCTGACAGTCCCTCAGTTGCTCTCGGGACAATTAATAAGAATATCGAACTCGGTGATTACGCTTTTAAGTATATCTGTAATACGAGTTCAAAAGTTAATCTCACATATCTTCAGCCATGCCCGCGTCCAATGGGAAGAGCACTTTGTTTTGTCTCGCCAGATCGTGAGAGGACATTTGCGATTTCTAAAGGCTGCATGAATGATCTTTCTCCGGAATTCATTCCCCAGGAAGTAATAGAAAACTCGGCTGCACTTCTCGTTTCTGCTTATACACTGAGAGATAAAAAATCTCCAATCTTCCAGTCAACGATGAGAGCAATGGAAATTGCCCGCGCAGCGGACGTTCCAGTGGTTCTGAGTCTTGGTACAAGTGGTTTAGTTCAGGAGAACAAAGAACTACTTCTGGAAATCTTACCAAAATATGTTTCTATCGTAGCGATGAACGAAGCCGAAGCACTGGCCCTCACGGATATCTCAGATCCTCTTCTGGCGGCTGAACGCGTTCTGGATCTTTGCGACATGGTTCTCCTCACTGTGGGAGCTCGTGGACTTTACATTGGTGCCATCACAGATCTTTCTCACGCACGTGAAACGATAGATCCTCTTCATACAAAATCAATTGTTGAATACAATAAGTGGGAATACTCGCGCGCGATGAAGAGAAAAGACTGCAAAGAGCCGGTTAAGATCTACACTCACATTAATCCATTCCGCGGTGGACCGATGATGATCAAGAACACCAATGGAGCGGGCGATGCTGCTCTTGCGGCCGTGCTTCACGACATTTCGGCCAATCTTTATCATCGTCAGAAAGTTCCGAATTCTCCAAAGCACATAACAAGCTTCCTGACTTACTCATCGATTTCTCAGATCAGTAAGTATGCTAACCGCGTTTCATTTGAAGTTCTCTCGCAGAATTCACCCAGGCTTCTTCGCGGTCTTCCTGAAAAAGAAGACGGTCTTGAAGAAGCTTACTGGGCCAAATAGTAATGAGTGCTAACAAAGAGGCCCTCTTTAACGAAGTAAAGGGCTCTCTCTTTGAATATCTGGTCGGAAAAGAAATCGCAGTCCGTGCCGGAGACGAGCTTTCTTTTCAGCGCTCGCTTGATCCCAATTATCTTACTGTTCTTTCCCAGCAGGACCGCATGGTGAGACAGTTTTATCCTGAGATGACATCATTTCTTTCCCAGGTTTCAAGACTCACAACTGATGAGCTGGAAAAATACATGGGTAAGAAAATGACCCGCCCTAAGCTTCTGGGAAAATTTATCAATTCATCCCTCGGTGCAACTTTCCGTGAAGCCGATCTTTCAATCGATGCGGGGGGAACTGAGAAGTTTGTTTCGCTTAAGCTAAATAAGAAAAATGCTTATGTGAATACGAAGAGCGGCGGGATCAAAAGTATTTTCACCCAGTATTTTCCTTTTGTGGATCCAGCGGTTCAGACAACTTTCAACACTCTGGTTGAAATGGAGTTTGAAACCATGGCACGCGAGCTTCATGCCTTCCATGACCTGCCTTACGACGGAAATTTTTCTCTCTGGGTGAAAAAAGGTTTCTCTGAACTTCCAGGTGAGTTGAGTGATGGCGAGAGACAGATTCTCAAGAGCTATTACGCCCGGATTGCCCGCGATATGCACCGTATTTTATCAGACCTCGAAAGCAAGAATCCGAAGGCATTCCGTGAGTGCCTGGCACCTCTCATGGGTTTTAGTCAGAAGGAAGTTATTCAGGCGATCTGCTTTCACGATATGAAGGCAGACACTGCTCCATATCTTCACATTCATGAGCTTTCTTCTCACGAGCTTTCAAAGGCATTGCTTCTGCCTTTTGATAATGTGTCTTCAGTGGAGCTGGAAGTGGGAGAGGATCTTCTTCAGATCAGAGTGAAGCCCATGAACAAGTTCACGACGACAGCGATAAAGATAAATTGTTCGGTGAAATTTAAGCGACCCAGTGGCGTTTGAGAGCTTCCTGATTCATTTCTTCAAATACAAAAGCGTATCCATCTTTCTTTACCACATTGTGAGCACAATCAAGCCACATTGATGTCGCTTCAGTAGAGAGATAAACAACTTTATCCACTGACGTTTTCATAATGGCAGATTTGATGGTTTTCACGATGAATGCCGGAAAGATGTCTTCCTGCATATTAACGAGAAGATGTGGAGTCGGCTCAAGAACACCTTTCATCAGACTAATGAGAAAGCATTCCCAGTTAGTGGCAAAGGCGGCCTTCTTATAGGGCTCTTTAATCAGGGCAATAAGTGAAGAAATTGATGGGTGCTGGTCTTTAACGAAGTCATCCCAGAGCTCATGGGGGCATGAAAGCTGGAGATTTTCCCAGAGACTAAGGTTAGGGATGAGGGAAGAATTGCCATGAACATAGGAAAAGGCTGAGCTTTTTCCACCGGCGACGGTTTTACAGAGCTGTAAAAGCTCTTTAAGTACGGGAGAAGCGCTCGAGGTCGCTCTTTCGTATACGTAAATGCCGGGTTGCTGCTGGTTCTTGTCCATCTGAAGATTTCTCGGATCATTCAGCATGGAACCTTACAAGAAAGTGCCTTATAATTTAGTCAATGAGCGGACAGAACCGATTAACAGAAACTTATTTGCCTGACAAAGCTACTCGGAAAGAGAAGATCCTGGTTGGTATTTCAGGTGGAATTGATTCCCTGGTCACGGCCTATCTTCTGAAGATTCAGAAGTATGAGCTGATAGCTGTCACGGTTGTCCCTTCGTGGGAAGAGGGTGGGAAGGATAATGAGAATCTTCTCTCGTGCACGATCTCTGGAAAAAAAATTGAAAGCATTCAAGCCTTTTGTCACCAGCTCGGTATCACTCATCACATAGTGCGGATTCCAAGAGAGTTCCGCGAAGTTGTAATTGAAAAGTGGATGTCGAAGAAAGCGGCCGGAGAATATCCGGATCAGTGCTGGAGCTGTCATGCTCTACGTATGCAATTTCTTCACGATAAAATGAAAGAGCTTGGCGCAAAAAATCTAGCGACCGGACATTTTGCTAAAATTTATCGGCATGACCCGGAGTCGGCAACACTGGTTCAGACTTCAAATGATGAACAGTTTGATCAGTCTGCACTTCTCTCGCGCCTGCCACAGGAAATTCTTAAAGACCTGATGCTCCCTCTTTCAGATCTTCAGAAAAAAGAAGTTTTAAAACTGGCCGAGAATTTCGGTGTGAGTGAGACATTGAGAGGCGTTCAGATGTTTGATTGCTTCCCGGAAAATGAGGAAACAATCAACTTTCTCATGACAAAACTTCCTGAACGTTTCCGTAAAGAGGGATCTCTTAATGGAGATAATGATGAACTTCTTGGAGATCATGAAGGTGTCGTGAAGTTCCGTAGAGGAAACGTGGCGCTTACAGATGAACACCGCAAGTCACTTTATTTTACAAAATATACCCTGGCCGACAGGAAGATCCATCTCGGTCCACTGGAATGGTTTACTCGGGAGAAATTTGTCCTGAGAAATTGCACGATTCCAACGGAAACTCCGTGGCGTGGACCATTTCGAGGTGTACTCATGAAAAATGGGAATTCTTTTGAAGGTTGGTTTTATCCGAAGACTCTTTGCTCATGCGAGGTTCATCTCGATGTTCCCCAAAGCCTCATGGAAGGTGAGATCCTGAGTGTGGTGAAGAAAAAAGGTAAGAACTCGCGTGTTCTTCTTTCCGGAGTCGTCAAATTTATTGAAGAAGTCATTTCAGAAGGTGAATTAAATGTTCAAGTTCAAATTGATTATAGCCGCGATTTTTAGTCTCAGTCTGAGTGCTTTTGCCCGTGCTCCGGGATCTTTTACAGCAGTTCGTTCTGAGTTAGAAAAAATCTCCCAGAGAGATCTCATCACAACTCTGAATGCTTTTATTAAACCTTCTCTTCCTTCACGCATGGTGGGCCAGCCTGGGCATGAATCTGCGCAGAAGTTTATTGAATTCACGATCAAGGAAATGGATTCCAAAAATACCGGAACTCTCTCAACGATTTCTTTTAAGCCTGATTTTGAAGAAGGGAAGAATTTTTACCAGAGAGACTTTGACTCGAAAGTTGAAGGAAAAATTCCCAAGAATACTACTGAATATAACAGATGGCTCACTTTCACGAATTATCTGAAGCGCCAGCTTGATTCACTTCAAAATACTGATGCCCATAATATTGTCTGGGAAAAGACGGGGCTCAGTCCTAAGAAAGTTCTTGTTGTGACTGCTCATTACGACACCATTACTGTTGATCCGACTACGATGACAATTAACATGAAAAATCCCATGCCCGGTGCTAACTACAATGCCACCGGTGTTGCTCTTGGATTATCTCTGGTAAAAGTTCTTTCGCAGATTGATCTCAATTACACTGTAAGAATTGTTTTTCTCGACTGGCAGGGAATTGGATTTCTTGGCTCTTATCAGTATTCAAAACTTCTTGCGGATGAAAAGAAATCCGGAAAAGTGATCATGGGTATCGTTAACCTGGATATGCTTGGACAGGACACGAGCTTTCTCGATAAGACCAAGAAAACCGGAAATATGGTCCTCTACGGAAGGCCTTCGGACAACAGTCTCGCCCGCGGTCTTCTCGAGAAGGGCTCACGCATGGGAACGAAAGTGAATTTCGAGTTTCGGCCTAATAACTTTGAGCAATCAGATACTTTCCGTTTCTGGGAACAGAATCTCTCAGCTGTGACTTTTTCCCAGAACTGGGAAGATGATTTTAACCCCAAGTTCTACCAGACTTCGCAGGATACCTCTGAGACGCTCAACCATGAAACATTCTATGGGGCCTATAAGTTTGTGGGTGGGGCGGTTCTTTCCACTCTCTTAGACATCACACGCTGATTTTGCTATATAGCTCCCATGCAAAAAACAGTTGTCGTCGGTATGTCCGGCGGTGTCGATTCATCAGTGGCAGCACTTCTCTTAAAAGAGCAGGGCCATAAGGTCATTGGTCTCTTCATGAAAAACTGGGACGAGACTGACGAGAACGGAAACTGTCCCGCGGATGCTGACTATCAGGATGTCATTCGTGTTTGTGAGAAGCTTGATATCCCTTACTATTCAGTCAATTTTGTTCAGGAGTATTGGGATTCTGTTTTCCAGGAATTTCTGAATGATTACCGGAAAGGTTTCACTCCGAATCCGGATGTTCTTTGTAATCGCGAAATCAAATTCAAAGTTTTCTACGAGAAAGCAAAACTTCTTGGTGCTGATTTCCTTGCTACCGGGCACTACTGCCAGGTGGAAGACGGTAAATTAAAAAAAGGTGCTGACCTCAATAAGGATCAGACTTATTTTCTTTATGCCGTTAACAAAGAAGTCTTCAAGGATGTTCTTTTTCCCATCGGTCATCTTCCCAAACCGGAAGTCAGAGCTCTCGCTCTGAAGCACGGATTAGCGACAGCAACGAAGAAAGATTCGACCGGCATCTGTTTTATCGGTGAGAGAAATTTTAAAGATTTTCTCTCTCAGTATATCCAGGGTTCGAGGGGAAACTTCGTTGATACGAATGGAAAAATTCTGGGTCAACACGACGGAACCTGTTTCTATACTCTGGGACAGAGGAAGGGAATGGGAGTTGGCGGACCGGGAGCTGCGTGGTTTGTTGTCGCGAAAAACTTTGAAAAGAATGAAGTTGTTTTAGCCCAGGGGGATGATCATCCGGCACTTTACTCAGATGGAATAATTGCGACGGAGATTAATTGGCTGGTGGATTCAGTGCCTGAAAAATTCGAGTGCAAAGCAAAAGCGAGATACAGACAAATAGAGCAGCCTTGTACCGTTGAAAGAAAGGGCGATTCACTCAGAGTCACTTTCCCGGAACCACAAAGAGCAATGACTCCAAGGCAATCCATTGTCTTTTACGATGGCGATATATGCTTGGGTGGGGGAATTATTTCCGAAATTGATCCGAACTACTTTGAAAGGGGTCTTCCCTTACCAAAGATCCTTCCGGTTGAGGTCTAGACCCGGCTTCTTTGCTTCAGGTCCCTTCTTCGCTTCATAACCCTGACAATCTCCAAGACCTGCTGCGGACACGATGGCGGACGGTTTATCCTTGCACTGGATGCCAAAACGACGACAACCATTGGGCGTTTTCTGATCCCAGGTGACGTAAAAATGCCGGCATTGCGAGCAGTTAGGCTTCTCCATGAGTACATTCTAGAAAATCTCTTGAGTCCCCGCTATCCGGGTAGGATTTACCCAGACCTGAGGTTCCCTTTGGATAACATTGAGACGGTCTGAAAGGTTTACATGCACCACCTGATTTTACGGAAGTAACAAAGAATCATGGGGTTTAATAGCTTTAACGCAGCAAGCCGGTATCAGAGTGACACCGATTTCGTGGCATGACGACTGCAAGTTGAAGCGAGTCCGAGCGGTTTGGACGAAAAAAGGCGAGTATGAACGTTACTGGGTTTGAAAAAGCAGAAATGAATGTGGTGTCGCTCTTCGGCGGCATTCAGGAAGAGTACATTCCTGATCCACTCGAGGCACTTCTTCAGGAAACTGAGGAAATTCTGGTTGAGGAAATGAAGCTCGATACGCGCAATCGTCTTATTGTGAGTGAAACACAGTTCCCGGATCAATCAATGTTCACCCTTGATCAGCAGCTGAGTGCGCTCAAAGATAGTATTAGCCGAATGAAATTCTATTTACTGGACCTCGACGATTTATTGCCCAAGTAGGAAAAAATCGTGGACAACCTAGGCCCGAATCCCTTATTTTAATCACCTATTCTTTTATGCCCGGGTGGTGAAATTGGTAGACACACCATCTTGAGGTGGTGGCGCCGCAAGGTTTGCTGGTTCGAGTCCAGTCCCGGGCACCATTTTTGAATTTAATAGGGAATCCGTAAGGGTTCCCTTTTTTTTAGGATCAGCTCAGCTCTTCATCAATGCCCAGAAAGACGTCGCTTTCCTCGATCCCATACAAAAAA
>JBKJPL010000039.1:0-23813 GCA_046595005.1 Bacteriovoracaceae bacterium
GCTTCGATATCATGGGCAGAAAGGTTCACTGCAAAGTCTCGGCTAGCAAGAGGCTCAATGATTATGGAGATAAGTCGAAACTACGAAAGTCCGGCTAGAGTCCAATAGGACATAATCGCCCAGAAACAACAAGAGAATACAAGGCCGTCAAAAGTTTAGACACCTTCCCGAAGACAAAAACTTAAATGAACCTTAAGGGAATTACTGATTCATCCGTAACGACTTTAAATGAGTCTTCTATTTGAAAAGAAAATCTTCGTCGTCGATGACACTGCCTTCATGAGAGCAGGGTTAATCAAGACTCTTGTTGAGCTCGGCTGTGACAAGAATAAAATTGTCCAATTCGAGAATGGCATGGAGGCGCTTACCAGGATGCGCGAAAACTTGCCATGCGACCTTATCCTTTGTGACTGGAATATGCCCCTGATAACGGGAATAGAACTTCTGAAACAAGTGAGGTCTGAACCAAAGTGGGAACACATCCCCTTTGTCCTGATAACGACAGAATCTGAAAAAGATAAGGTCATCGAGGCTATTCAATATAAAGTTAACGGATACATTCTTAAGCCGGTCAATATAGCGAAGCTTAAGGAGTCTCTCGACAATGTGTTCAGTGAGGATGACGAAGATGGCGAATAGAGTTGCTTTGCTTGATGATGTAACGGCACCGGAAGGAACTACTTTTTTTATTCTGGAAGACTCTCTGATGTATCAGAAGAAAATGGTTGCAGCGATCAGAGACATCGGGTTCAAAGGGAAGATCACCATCTCTTCTTCTATTGAAGAGGCAACACGTAAACTTGAAGAGGGCGTACCAGGCTTTTTCCTTTCGGACTGGAATCTTCCGGACGGCAAGGGTATTGATTTTCTCAAAATAGTCCGCGCGAAATCTCATCTCAATGCTGTTCCATTTCTCATCGTTACCACGATGGACAGTATTGATAACATTCTTGATGCAATCAAATCGGGTGCTGATGGATACATTGTGAAATTGTGGGAGAAGGAAGATCTTCTCGAGAAAATGAGCTTCGCGTTTGAAAAGCGTTCTGGAACTAAAACCTAATCCACTTTTATTTTGAGTTTCATCTTCGGGTGAATGGCGCACTGGATAGTGTATTCGCCCTTTTTCGTAATATCAATGACCCGGTCGTTCTTAATTCCAGGCTCCTGAAGCTTCACATCGAATTCGGTTTTGTTCTCAATTGTCCCGCTCACATTGTGAGCAACTTCATCCCTGTTCACAAACTTGATCTTATCTCCCACCTTAGCACTCATTGATTCCACTTTATGCTTCTCTTCGATTTTCGGATTATCAAATGCCTCTTCCGCCTGAGCATCAGTAATGTCACCCATGAAGGTCTTATCGACCTGAACCAACCTGATTTCCTTTGCACAAAGGGGAAAAGACAAAAATAGAAGAAAGAAAAATTTCATACAGGTACCTTGATAGTAAAAGTTGTGCCCTGACCCTTGGTTGAAGTCAGAACAATTGAGCCTCCGAAAGACTGAACGAGATCTTTAACTGCATCCAGTCCGACGCCACGGCCTGAAATCTGGGTAGCAGAATCTTTGGAAGACAGGCCCGATTCAAAAACCAGATTAAATTTTTCTGTCTCAGAGAGTTTTCCGGCATCCTCCTCAGTGAGTAAGCTTTTATCCACGGCTTTTTGAACCAGTCTTCCACTATCAATACCTTTTCCGTCATCTGAAATAACATACTCCAGGAATTGGTTAGAGCGATGGCTCGAAACACTGATGTGACCGACCGTATTCTTGCCCAGTAGAGTGCGTTCCTCAGCGGTCTCAATTCCGTGATCAAGTGAATTATTCAGAAGGTGAATGAACGCAGCATCGAGCTTCATCACTTCTTCATAGGAGACTTCGTCAGATGGAAGAACGATGAGTTGAACCGCCTTCCCATCAAGTTTGCCAGCGATATCTTTCGTGTGTCTCTGATATTTGGCAAATACTTTCACGAAAGGAAACTTATCCAGGTTTTCAATTGCTGATTGCAGGTTTTTTTCTTTCGTATGAGTGGCCAGGGATTTTAATTCTTCGACTTTTTTCTCATTAAGATAAACCCGGTCACTTTCTTCATTAAGTTTGAGAATCTCACTTACGTCATGAGTCTGGGCATGAAAGAGATTTCTCGTCTTAGCGAGAAGGGCCTGGCATTTATGGAGCAAATTTTCTGCATTGTTTTCGATGAGACTTTCGATGTCGTTAATCATCTCCGCGCACCGGTGATAAGAATAGAGTCCGAGAAGTCCCTTGAGAGAATGAAGGTTTCTCTTAAACTCATTCATATTTTCCGCCGCCAGACTTTGCATGTTGGCAATGATGGCATCGAACAGCGACTGGGCGGACGGGAGAAATTCCTTAAAACCGGCCAGATCAGAGGAGATAAGCGATATTCTTTCAACCCTTTCAATAAGCTCTTTGGTTTTATTCTGCGAGCGGATCATGTCCGTAATATCTTCGGCAAGCATAATGACTCGCTCAACTTTTTTCTTCTTCAGATATTTCGGCTCATAATTCAGACGAATAATCCGCTGCTCATCACCTTTGCCAATGATAAGTCGTGAGGGGAGAAGATCGGCGGCGGAGTGGAAGGGGATCATGTTTGAAAAGATCGCATCAAGAATGTCACGAAGTTTAGGAACAGGCATGCTATGGGCAGAATAGAATTCGGAAAGACTTCCGTAGTTGGAGAAATCGGGAAAGATGATGTCAGTCGATTCAGATCTTTCTTTAGAAATGGATCCATCTTTATCAAAATAAAACAAACCAAATGGCAGTGCCGAGAGAAGTGATGAAATGTTTCGGGATTTGTCCTGAATCGTGTCGAGCATGAAATTAAACGAGCTTCCGAGTGTTCCGAACTCATCAGTTGATCTCACATCCGTTCTTACCATGAGATCACCTGTGCTGACTTTTTTGCAGATATTCTGAAGTGATAAGAGGGGACGGATAATAATGAGTGAAGCGAAGATCGCCAGAACGAGACTCAGCACCAGACTGGAGAGAAGAATCACTACAGTGAGGTTCTCATTTTTTTTGTTCTTGGCCTCTGAATCAAGCCTGAATTTGTAACCCACGACAGCGGCATCATCA
Source organism: Bacteriovoracaceae bacterium (assembly GCA_046595005.1). Classification (GTDB taxonomy): domain Bacteria; phylum Bdellovibrionota; class Bacteriovoracia; order Bacteriovoracales; family Bacteriovoracaceae; genus Peredibacter. The sequence continues at coordinate 3,115 of JBKJPL010000039.1, forward strand.
TTCAGAGTATTGAGTTTTCGGTAAAGTTTCTTCCGCTTTTGATTAAGTTCCCATTCCCGCGCCAGTTCCACGGTTGCTTCTGTCTGGATTCCCTTTAACAGGAGTTTCTGTTTTCTATGAATAAGATCATCCCGGAAGGCGTCCAGATCCTTCATGCCTTCGTTGAATTCGGCTATGAGAGCAAATGACTTTGTACTGAGAGCGCGCTCCTGAACGACCGCGAGATCTTCCTTTAGGGTTTCTTCTGACTTTGTCATGAGCTCTAAGTAACGATCAAATTCTTCATTTGTACGTGAGAGAAGTGCTGAACGGAAATCGGTATCAATTTTTGAGAAGTCGAACTTCGATGCCTGCGCGAAGTTACCCGCCATGAGTGCTTTATCGTAAGTCACATTCACGAGTTGCGAGAGATCCTTGATTACCTGGAGATTAAAGAGTCCATAGGTCGCATTGATGATGAGAATCAGCAGGAATGCGATGATAAGCTTGTACTTAATGGAGATATTTCGGAAAAGCTGGATCAATGGTTAATGATATCCTTGTGCATAGGAGCGAGTTTACCCAGGAGCTTATTCTGGGCACGCTGGGGGATTTTATTCTTATCCATCGCTTTCTGAAGGGACTCCACGAGGGCATAGAAATTCCCGGCAGTGATGTCGTGACCTTTATGGGCGCGCTTCATGTTCTGGCCGGTATAAGTACATGGGCCGCCGAGCTCAGCACAGAATTGTTCAACAAGTTTTTCTTTTATATGTTTCTGGTCCGCTTTCTCAAAGAAGGGCTGGGTTCTATTGTCAGCAAGAAGATTGATCATGGTATCGTCGACGACTTTAGTGAGACCTTCCTTACCTCCGAAATCTTCAAAGGCACTGAGATCACCAGCAAATGCAGGAAAAACAAAAGCTAAAAGAAGAGAGAATAAAATAGTTTTCATTTAAAATCCTATTTGCAGGGAAGAGTAAACGCCGAACTGATTGTCTCGAATGGCTATTCTTCCGAGTTTTGCATATGCGAGTGTCAGAGAAATATTTTTATTCGGCGCCCAGGCGAGGAAGATATCTGACCAGTCTTTTTCTTCAGCCACTTTGAGATTATCTGGCTTTCTTCTGTGTTCAATTCCCAGAGCAAGTTGCCTGGTGAGGAGATAAGCCAGCGATGCTTCGAACTGCATTTGATACTGGTTGTTTTTATCTCCGCCGAATCCTAATAAGCCAAGCTGATTTGCCTTCGTACGTCTGAGAGTAGCATTTGCGAGAACACTCTGATTCAGGAATATTTTTGTAGCACTTATGTAATAATCAATTCCTGAATCTTCCTTCGCTCCAAGAGATTTTATAATATCGCCTTGCTGATTTTTCTTGTGAAGGGCACCGATAGCGATCTGAGGAAGCCATGATGCCTGATCAAGAACTCCGTCTCCCATCAGTCGGACTTTTATTCCCAGAACATTCTGTTTAATCTGAAATCCATTACCGAGACCCAGAGTGCCACCAACTTTCTGAGTATCAAGAGTAATACGTGCCGCTGAAAGTTCCACCCGGTCCATAATGCCGATAAGTGCGCCATAGCTTTCGAGCTTGTATTCGGAGATTCCGATGTTGGTGTAGTAGGCGTTTGCCCCAATCTGGTCTTTGGTACCATAGCCACCAATAAAGGCCCAGGGAGTAATTCCACCTCCGGCCGCACCTTCCACTGAACTCACACCCCCGGTTAACAGAAGTCGATCGGAGTGTTCGAAAGCATGGAGGGAAGTTGAAATTATCAGTAAAGACAAAATTAATCCGAAAAACTTATTCATAACGAATTTTCTTAAGATTAGACTTTTGAGTCAAGGGAATACGCTTTAGACAAATTCAGTACGATGAAGTTAGAAGTACCGACGAAGTCCAAAACCCACTTTGAAGTTGGTCTGGGTAGTGGTCTGAGCTCTACCGTCTTCCTGCTCTTCACGCGTCTGAAGAGATTCGAAGGCCGAATCCAGGATAAAGTCCCAGTCCTGAGAGAAAGGCAGGGATAGACCAATTTTGGCGGTAGGGAGAAGCCCAACCGGGCCGGATTGAGAAAGTCCAATCGTCTGAGTGTTGGAAAACCCATAACCAAGCCCGGCACCGATAAAGATCTTACCGCCGCCCAGAAGGTCTTCGAGCTCATCAAAATAATAGAGGAGATCGACGATAGCGAGGTTTCTCTTAGTAATGAGTGAAACACCCGTATAGTTCACAACTTCCTGCTCATAGCGAAGTCCCACATCGAAACTAATATTTTCAGTCAGAGGCCGCTCGTAATAGATTTCTCCGAGGTAACCACCACGCTGGGGATTAGATGCCTGAACATCGGAAACGGATTCGGAAAGACCGCGGGTAACGGAGCCCCGGAAGACAAATGACTGACGTGGGATTACGAGCTGGGATTTGATATATTTCTTTCTTTCGGATTCAGGAGAGAGCGCCCATAGGTACTCCTGCGCTGTATACCAGGTGACCATGGAGCCTTTCTCGAAGGGAATAATAGCGTCGCGGTTAATGATTTCCCACTGGGCATACTGGCCGGTGACATTGACCGCCTTAGCGAGAATAGAAATATTGTCTGAAGTGAACGTCCCGGTCATCCCAACGATCACACCCTGGCGTTTACCGTTTCTGGTGATGAATGTTTTTTTGGTCTCAGAAATTCCCTGAATCACCACAAGCTCGTAAGCAAGGGCAAGTCCCGGAAGAAGAAGTGCGAGAGATAAAAAAATATGATGAAGACGCATACGTCTCCATCATATCATGTTTACTAAATTAGGAAGTTATTTCACATACGGCGCGCGATATTCTCCGCCGGCCGCATTCGTAGTTGAGTTAATTGATTCAACTTCTGTATTGAGGAAGTTGAACTCAACTTCGCCGTCGTCGCGGAATCTTATAACACCCATCGTGTTGTTAATATTACCTGCAGCGACTGCTCCTCCATGTCCCAGAGTCATGCTTGTAGGGGCAGAGACAGCAAGTTTCGAGTTCACTGATGTCTCTTCAAGGTTGCGATCAAATGTAGTTGTCGATTCAAGAATCTGGCTTGTACCAACTGTTTTCCAGCGGAAGAGGTAAGACTGATAATCGGCAGTCCCGTTATTACTTACTACAACAACTCGACCTTCATTCGTTACTCCACCGGCAGTTGCAGGTCTGGCCGGAACAACAGCAACTTTTGAGACGTTTGCGGCAGTCAGTATTGTAGTCTGACCAGCATCGGCGCCAAGAAGCTCAATTTTGTAGCTGACCTCAGATGTGAGAGCAGCTGGCAAACGTGAAATCCACGATGCACCACTACTGTCTCTGGAAGATACAAAGACGTTAGGATTCTCAGCTCCGAGTGGAGGCGAGAGTTGAATTTCCGAAAGGCTTGTAGCAGTCAGACTTCTCGTTGATACTAAAGCAAAATTGTTACCCGCTGGCTGGAACTTACTGACTTTACCAACACCACTGAAATTGATGTAACCAATGTACATTTGAAGTGGAACATCAGTAGACCAGGCATTATCCAGGGCCGAGATATCATCGAGAGCTACGAATGTATTTGATGTTGTCATACTGGCAGCAGTTAAGTCCGTATCCGGACCATGAAGAATCTGGATTTTTTTCTGGGCACCGGCAAGATCGGCATTCGATACCGGCCAATACCAGCGTGCTGTATCCGGGCTGTAGAGAATTTTACCTGCAGAGATCATTGCTTGTGTTGAAGCAAAGATTTCAGAAGCATTTGCTTCCAAACCATGGAAAGTAGCAACGTTTGCAGCAACAGTCGCAGTAAGACCCTGAAGAAGAAGTGAAGGGTTAGTATTAATGGCAGCAGCAAATGATTGCGCCTGTCCGTTAGCATCACAATCCGAACAGATCTCGACAGAAGTCTTGAGGGAAGTCTGTTCAAAATCAATCAGCTGACCATTCACGGTAATATTGTCCGCGGACGCCGTGTTGATCGCGGCACCGTTAAATGTGACGGTTCTTGCGACAGCATTATACACGCAGTTTCCGGCGGCAGAAGCACACGATGGAGCAACGGCAAAGCCCAGGTAGTCAAAATCAAACTTACGTTTACTACCGGCGGTGCCTGCAAAGATAGTAGCTGTTTTGTCTCCACCCTGAGAAACATCTTTAGAGATGTTAATCCGGCGGATGTGTGCACGGAATGAGACTCCCGGAACACCAGTCGCATCTGCCAGGTAAGCTACGTAAAGACTGGTATCTGAAGTCGCGAGAGAGAGATTTTTAATCGAATCAGAAGATCCAGATGAGAGCGCATTGAAGCTCACCACGGCCATCGGCTTACCGAGAGTCCCGTTCGCAAGATATTCAACTTTTTCAACCGAGATTGCGTTGGTTGATGCGTAAGCTATATAAGCAATGCCTTCAGCAGGAACATGATGTACGGCCACTTCGCCAGTTGCGGCCGCAAGTGTTGTACCAACAACTGAGTTTGTCTTCGGAGTGATTGTCCAGAGCGAAGAACATCTCTGATTCAAGTCACCGTCGAGATCCGGGGCAGTAGCACTGCTGGCAGTTGTACGTGGGAATCCGTCACTGTAGCAGACAGCAATGAATCGCGTCCCTGAAAGTTCAGGGCCCGGAGTCCATCTCAGTATATCTGTTGTAGCACCCTGGATCGATGTCCACACTGTCGGATCATTCAAATTATTTGCAGTACCAACCCACCATGAATAAGCTTTTGGTCTTTCGTCGGTGTCGCTTGAAGCATCAACCAGAGCAGCATTGAGCTGGCCTGTGAATGTATATCCAGAGAAGACATCATAAGTTGAAGCGACTGCCGGAGTTACTAGAGCGCCAGTGAAGGCAATATCAGGGTTAGCGTTGTTAACCAGAATCGACATCGTTACGGTAGTGCTTGAAGACTTGGCTGCTGTAGTAGGTGCATCGGTAAGAGTCACCTTGAAGTAAATTGTATTTGAAGCTGTTACTCCAAGAATATCTTCCGGAATTGTATAAGTGATAGCTGTATTCTCGAGATAAAGCGGATCATTGTAGACGCGAGAGTCAGATCCTACAGCGGAAAGTGAAGCTGGAGCACAAGTAGCATCTGTTCCGCAGGCATCAATATTAAGAGTGTAGTCATCATGCTCATCTTCTTCAACCCGAACGCGGAACTTGATCGGAGCACCTTCATTAGCACTTACGATGATATTGTTCAGTGGATCGAGGATATCCGGAGCAGGGTTAAATCTTGGAGCATTTACCGGCTCAGAAACTGTTGCATTGATAGTAAGAGCATTTGAAACTGTACCAATTGATCCTGGAACAGGCGAACCAGTATCAGTTACCTGAAGGTAAGCAACATATGTTCCGGGATCAAGATGGTCATTCGTGGTTGAATTAAAGCCTGGCCATGTAAATGTACAAGCTTGCTCAGGACTCAGAGTGAAAGGGAATACTGCCGCGAGTGCCTTACACGGAATGGTATCAACAGTCACACCAGCTTTCTTCACAATGATGTCGTATGAGAAGAAACCAGCATTAACTGGATTGGTCATATCATAACCCTCGTATCCGACGACTCCGTCACTTGGAATAAAGCGAACAGTTACGAGATCACTCTGTTCGACAGTAGCACTTCGAACAGAGGCACCACTTGTAGTGTATGTGATATTGTCAGCTCCACCGATTGGCTGGAAGACACCAACAACACCGGTATCAACGGGCTTCACGAGAACTTTCCATGCAATCGGATATGTCACCGGACAAGATGGAAGACCGGTGGCGCAGATTTCTCGTCCTGTCTGTTCGTCAAAAGCACGTGCGGAGAGTGAACGATAATGTGGAACAGTGGGTGAACCGTCATTGTAAACGAGTGTCGCTTTCTCAGCAGCACCGGCATCATTGAAACAGACGGTGTCATCAATGGGAGAGGTTGCTCCTTCATAGATCGGAGTACCGCTTCCGTCTTTATAGAATCTCACAACCATATTCTTGCTGGTCGGATCCGATGCGGATCCATTGGTATAGGCTCCATCCGGATCAGATAAAGTCACACAGAAATTTGATTGAGAAGCAATACTGTTGGCAAACGGATAAGTTCCGTAATCAAGACTGAAGAAGGCGATAGTATCCTGACCAGTGAAAGGACTACCAGCTGAAGAAACGAAACCGAAGTCACGATCTTTAACAGTGATATTCCACTGATGCTCGGCCACAACTGTACCCGGTGTCGTAAGACTTTCCATTCTCACCCGGAGAACATATGAGCCCAGGCCAAGTGTACTCGCATCAAAGGCCGGTGTAGCTGCGGTTCCGTAATAGAAAATGTTAGATCCGTTAGTCGCAGTATTTGTGAACGTATCTGTCTCGGAAGAACCTGGAAGAGGAACTCCGTTTTGAGAAAGAGTCCAATACGTGCGATAGTTACCAATACTGGTAGCACCATTGTTACGGCCGGTGAAAGAAAACTGTTGTCCGGTATTATCGCCATAAAGAAGGGGATAATAATCTGCCGGAGTTATCGTCGCCGTATTGATATTCGGTACAGGAGAGTCCTGAATGACAACTTCAAAGTTGTGAGAATCAACAACATTACCACCGGAAATAATTTTCGCAGTGATCAGGTTCGAACCAATATTAGAAGAATTAAGTGATGGAATGAAAGCTGAAGTCGTAAGAACGTTACCGGCCAGATTATTCGGAAGACCGTTGTAAGAATGTTCCCATTCGATTGTGTATGTCTGGTTATAAGGATTGCTGACTGAGATCGTGAAAGTCACCGGAGTTGGATCGTTCTTATACCTGGTCGATGTATAAAGTGGTGCGAAAGAAGAAATGTTAATGAAGGCCGATGGACCTTGCACTATTGGTACACATGATCTCAGCTGAGAGTTGAACGCTTCGTTCGAACCGCACTCAGTTTGCTTCGCTTTGGGTACGCATGCCCCAAATAAAAACAGAGAAATTAATAATAACCAGACACTTTTTAAACCAACCATGGTTCATCCTTTTAGATCCGTCTCTTTGCTTTATCGGGACATTTTGTGAAATTCCTTAGACTTGCATAGAATTCGGACCTTACTCGTCAGCTATAGTGTCTCTCTTCCCTGATTTCCCGGGTAAATAGCTACGGAAATCTTCAGAAATTCGAGTATTTACAAAGGTGAATGAGAAGGGCAAAATTTTTAGAGTACGTTTCGACTGACACGAATACTTGGCAATCCCAGGGAGGGAATCCGATGTTCAATATCTTCAAGAAAGAGTCTTCCACCATTTCTCAGGGCAAAGTCATTGCTCTCATGAATCAGAAAGGAGGTGTCGGAAAAACTACGATGGCCTTCAATCTTGCACACGCTTTCAGAAACGCGGGCAAGAAGGTTCTTTGTCTTGATATGGATCCGCAGACAAATTTTTCGTCTCTTTTTGATGTGCAAATCGAAGACGGAAAGAACATTCATCAGCTTCTCATCAATTCAGTTAAAGAACTAAAAGCGCTCCATAACGGAACAATGATCTCAGATGTGATTATCAATGCTGAAGAAGGTATCGATGTTCTTCCAGCAGGGCAGGAGCTTTCGGGCTTCGAGCTCACTGTTGCCGGCATCAATGCTCCGAGACAGCTGATACTCAAGCGCTTCATTGAAAAATACGAACTCCGCTCACAATACGATGTCATCATCATTGATGGACCTCCGACACTTGGTCTTCTTGTTGTGAATATCCTCTGTGCCGCCGATGGTGTTCTTTATCCGTTCATTCCTGATCGCTTTTCAGAGCAGGGTCTTCGTAATATCCAGCAGGTTGTTGCCGATATCGCTGATATGGAAATCACTTCTACTCCTAAGAATCTCGGATATATCCCGAATCTTTTTGATACCAGAAGAAAGCAGGCGAACTCAGATCTCATGGAGATCAAGAACACTCTCAGTGAAGCGGTTATGCATGAACCATTCACCAACAAAGTCCAATTCGGAAAGTCACTTGCGCAGAGAAAATCCGTTTTCCACTTTAAAGGAAACGAATTTAAAGATCTCCAGCGGCAGTTTAGTGTGATGGCAGACGCAGTTCAAAAGGAACTCACATGAAAAACAAGAATCCTCTCTATGTCGTCAAAGGAAAGAATGTGCAGGAAGCTAAGAACCTTCTTGATCTCGTGGCAAAGAAATTCAATCTTGAGCCACTCGTAGAAATCGTGACGAATATCATGAAAATGATGCTCGCTCAGGTAACAAGCTATCCGATGTTTGTGGCAATGAAGAACTGGCTTGACCAGATTCTTACGAAAATTTTTGGAATTGTTACTACGATGAAACTCACTGGAGCTTAAGAGTTAAAAGCTTCTGCGTTTCGGTCCGGCAGCGCGGGTGCGGATCTCGTCTCTTTCCGCATCAGAGAAGTAAGCGCGCTCAAGACTGGCCTCTTCCGGCGATTTTTCAGCTTCTTCAGTCTCAGTAACCTTCGGCCCAAGAGTTACATCGCGGGCAGAGTTTTCCAGGAACTGGAGCTCCTGATTCAGGATGATAGCTTCTTCAGAATCTGACTGAGCGAAGGCCCCGGCAGAAATCAGAACTAGTGGAAGGAAGATTTTTATCATAAAGGTTCTCCTGTTAAAAAGTGTACCCGAATTCATGAACGACTTTCAACTCTCTTCCTACGATTACGAACTTCCTCCGGAACTTATTGCTGAAAGGCCTGTTCCGGACCGCCATTCGTCGCGCCTTCTCGTCTATGATGAAGCTAAAGACGAAATTATTCATTCGACCTTCCGTGAGATCGGGAATTTTCTCCCAAAGAACTCAACTCTCATATTTAACCGCTCCAAAGTCTTTCCGTGCCGTCTTCTGGGAAAAAAGACAACGGGTGGGGAAGCTGAAGTTTTCCTTCTTACCCTCGACGCAAAACACGAAGCATACGAGGCCCTGATACGTACCACCGGTAAAAAGAAAGTCGGCGATGTGTTTCACTTTGAGGCACTTCAGGCAAAGATTGAAGAGATTAATCCCCAGGGAACTTTTCAGGTCTCTTTCAATGTGAGTCCGGAAGAACTTCCGATCGTCCTTGAGAAAACCGGAAAAATCCCTATTCCTCCTTATATCCGGAATGGGGAGTCAGATGAGCTCGATAAGAAAACTTATCAGACCGTTTACGCGAAAGAGACCGGGTCAGTAGCGGCCCCGACAGCGGGACTTCATTTTTCTCCGGAGCTCCTTTCAGATTTAGAGGGAACCGGTCATACTCTTGCGAGTGTTACTCTTCACGTGGGAATCGGAACTTTTGCGAAGGTAAAAGTTGAAAATATTCTCGAGCATAAAATGCATGAAGAGATCTATACCATTGATCCGGAAAACCTGAAGAAGATCAGGGACGCTCAATTTACAGTTGCCGTTGGGACGACAAGTCTTCGCACCCTGGAAAGTTTTGCTCGTACCGGAGAGGCATCTTCAGCTACATCCATTTTTCTTCACCCAGGTGTGGAAGTAAAATCAGTAGATGCCCTCATCACGAATTTTCACCTGCCAAAGTCCACGCTGCTTATGCTCGTTAGTTCTCTCATTGGAAGAGAAAAAACACTCTCTCTCTACCGGCTGGCGGTAGAGGAGAAGTATAGGTTCTTTTCTTACGGTGATGGAATGCTGATTCTCAGAAAAAAATTGTGATCTTACTTCATCTTCTTCGTTAGCTTCGTCTTCGTCCTTGCGACGTACATTAATGTACGTCTCAGTCCTCATACTCAGCTGCCTTGAATCTAAAGCAAGCTTACAATTTTTAAAGCCTAAAGCTTAGGTACGCACCCTAATTTACGATCGTGAGACGGATACGAGATCATCTCGCCGGTATTTGGAGTGAAGGCCTGGAGAGTTGTCAGGACTGTCGTAACTTCCGAGGCAGCACGCACGCGGTAAACTTTCTGATGGGGTTGTTTTACCAGCGGGTTTTCTTTATTAAACGGATGATAGAAATACATTGTCTGGAACTGGACCTGATCTTCCGTTGGCTTAGTGGGAACTCCATTATTATTGTAGAACCAGACAGCGCGAAGATCTGATTCGCGGACAAAGAGATGCGTTCTGTTTTCAGACTCCGAACGGTCCGCCAGATAAATTCCTTCTGTGCCTTTGGCGAGAATGTCTTTCATCGCCTTGAACAGGGGAGCACCGGTTGCGTAGTCGCTCTCAGATGGGCAGAAAGAGTGAAAGGTTTTTGTGTCTACCCAATAAGACATAATGAAGCCAAGGCGATCGAACTCAGAGTTTCCGGCTTCGAAGTTCTGCTCTTTAGTTCCTGGACCTGAAAGAACGCCGAAAAGACGGATGTTATTCTTAATAACTCCGCCATTATCTTTTACCATTTTGATCACGAGCTCATTGATGTCGAGGACACCATCTCCATTGTTATCAAAGAAAAGAAAGTTTTGAGATTTCCAGAGAGCTGATGTTGGAGAATGGAGATCGAGACGCGGAAACTGTTCGCTGTCTTTTTCGCCGTACTTCGCGACATCATGACAGACGATAGTTTCAGTTCCTTTGAGGGCATTTGGAGCGTGGGCACCGAAGTAGAAATTCACGCGAAGATCTTTTGATTCACGCGGATAACATGAGTACTGAGAAAGTGATGAGGTCTTAAGCGGGTAGCCAATCGGATCAAAAATATAAAGATCGTAAGGGATCGATGTGGCCTTGGAAGTTGTTTCCACCATACGGAACCAGTATTCCTGGTCGTCTTCAAGCGAACTCACATCAAATTGAATTGAATTATTCTTAGGAAATGAAAAGCTTGAGAGCTGAGATTTTTTTCCCTGAGAATCTGTTACTTCAACAACACACTTAGGGAATGAAAGATCACCCACAAGATACTTGTAGCACCAGTTTTTCACATTCTTTAATGAACTGTTCGCGAGGACTGATCCGACAGAAAAATCCGCAAAGAGAACATCAGCACCTTTGGTATTTTTTCCGCGGCAGACATCAGCGCAATCACCCTTACTCACTGGTTTCTCATTTCGGCACACACATGTGTTTTCTTTGAATGAGAAAGCACCATCAGGGCGACCGGCCCAAACAGAGGAAAGGGAAAAAAGAATAACCACGAATAGGATTTTCATATGAACAAGCTTAAACCATTGCGAAAAATTCTCAATATGGAGCTGCGTCATGACAGAATTTGTGATAAACGAATTTGATGAACTTTTTTCAGCTAGAAAACCAGGACGGAGAGGCCCGCGCAGGTCGGATATATACCGAGCACGGTGTCATAGAAACTCCGATCTTCATGCCCGTGGGAACCAGGGCCTCGGTTAAAACGCTCTGGCAGGAAGATCTCGAGGAGATGAATGCCCAGATCATCCTGGGAAACACCTATCACTTGTTCCTGAAGCCCGGGCACGAGCTCATTGAAAAAATGGGTGGGCTTCACAAGTTCATGAGCTGGACCAGACCGATTCTCACAGACTCCGGCGGGTACCAGGTTTTTTCACTTTCCGACATCAATAAGCTCACTGAAGAGGGGGTAACTTTCCAGTCGCATATTGATGGTTCAAAGCACCTGATTACCCCCGAGAAATCGATGGAAATTCAGCGGGCCCTGGGGCCTGATATCGTGATGGCCTTTGATGAATGCCCGAAGCTTCCGGCGACAAAAGATACTCTCAGAAAATCGATGGAACTCACTCATCGCTGGGCCGAAAGATGCAAGACTGTGGAGCTTAAAGGTCACCAGAAATTATTCGGGATTATCCAGGGCGGTCTGCACGAGGATCTTCGTGAAGAATCCATGGAAGGCCTCAAATCTCTCGACTTTGATGGCTACGCCTTAGGTGGGCTTTCAGTCGGTGAAAAAAACGAAGAGATGGTGAGCTTCTGCCGCTCCTTTGTTCCGAAAATGCCAAAGGAAAAACCCCGCTACTTAATGGGAGTGGGTAAGCCGCTTGATATCCTGAATGGGATCAAGGCCGGGCTCGATATGTTTGACTGTGTGCTTCCGACAAGAAACGCCCGCAATGGACAGTTTTTGACCGCCCAGGGACCGCTCAATATCAAAAAGGCGCGTTTCCTCGAAGATGGTCTTCCACCTGACCCGGAATGCAGTTGCCGGGTTTGCTCGCGCTATACCAGAAGCTATATACGGCATTTGTTTAATGTCGGTGAGTATCTTGCGGGACAGCTCATCAGTTATCACAATGTGCATTTCTATCTTCGTATGGTGGAAGATGCGAGAAATGCAATTTTACGAGGGAAGTTTGACGATTTTTACGCTACATTTTATAACAAATACTCTTCGAATTTCTGGGAATAAAAGGAAACGACATGTTTGATTTTCTAATCACTTCAGCACAAGCACAAACCGGAACAGCAACAGCATCAGGCCCTGCCGGTTTTATGCAGTTCATTCCCTTCGTACTTATTTTTCTCGTCATGTATTTTCTCATGATTCGTCCTCAGTCGAAAAAAGCAAAAGAAGAGCAGGCTTTTCTCTCTACTCTCGCTCACGGATCTGAGGTTTACACGAAGTCTGGTATCCTCGGAAAAATCACTGGTATCACTGAGAAAGTTGTTACTCTCGAAGTGGAAGGCGGAGCTAAGATGAAAGTTCTCAAGTCTCACATCGGTGGATCATCAGCTGCGATTTTCGCTGAACCAACAAAGAAGTAATTAATGTTCGGATTGGGATTCGGCGAGCTGGTTGTCATATTTCTTATTGCTCTGATTTTTATCGGACCGAAGAAATTGCCTGAGCTCGCAAAGGGCCTCGGAAGAGGAATGAAGCAATTCCAGGATGCGGCCAAGGGTCTCAGTGACCAGCTGCAGAATCCGAGTGAATCTTCATCGGATAACACTCGGGCCGACCCATCGGGCAAGATAGCTGACGCTGCACAAAAGGAAGAGATAGTTCCTCCGACAAATTCGCTCGACGACAAAGACAGACCACAATCTTAACTTTTTAATGGGGGTGGCCGCGTCCACCCCGTCATCTTCATTGCTCAAAGTGGCCTAATCGTTTAAAATTTTCCAACAGTATAATTAGCAAATTTCTTAAAGTTAACGGAGTACTCATGGCCAGAGGATGGTGGATTCGATTTGGTGTATTGTCTTTATTGGTTGTCGTTGCCCTTATGGGTACGGCCCCGTCTTTTTTCAGCATGAAAGAGGACAGCTCTTTCCCGATGAAAAAGAAAATCAATCTGGGTCTCGACCTTCAGGGTGGACTCTATATGGTTCTCGGGATCGACTTCAATAAAGTTTACCGGGATGAAGTTCTCACTTATGTCCGCAAGTCTCAGCAGACTCTCAAGACAGAAGGGATTGATTCAACTCTGGGTACTCTTGAAACTGCCGATGCTCAGGATCCTAAGCACTCACTTGTGATCACAAACTCACAGGATGTAGAAAAGGCCCGTAACAAGATCAAAGAAATGTACGGCTACCCACTTCGTATTACGAAAGAAGAGGGGAACGCTCTCACTTATGGTCTCGGACGTGATTACCTCCGCGAGATCGAAGATTCAGCACTTTCAAAATCAATTGAAGTTATTCGTAACCGTATTGATGAATTTGGTGTCACTGAACCAGAAATCGTTTCTCAAGGTACTGACCGGATCGTGATTCAGCTCCCCGGAGTAAAAGATATTGACCGCGCTAAGGACCTCATTGGTAAAACAGCAAAGCTTGAATTCAAAATCGTAAGTGACCAGGTAACCGGCCAGCAACTCTCTGACTGGATGGCGAAAGTGAAGGCCGCTGGAATTGAATTTAAAAAAGGTGAGCGTTTTTCTGATTTCTTGAAAAAAGTAAATGAGTCTCTCGCAGCTGATCTTCCTAAGGGCTACGAAATTGCTTACGGAAAAGAAACTAACAAGAATAACGAGATCACTCGTCTTGATCCTTATCTCGTAGAACAGGCTTCATCACTCACTGGTGAAGAGCTCCAGGAAGCATTCGTAAGAATCGACCCGGAAAATAACAGCCCATATGTTGCCCTTGAGTTCAAACCAACAGGTGCAAAACTCTTCGAAGAAATTACCGGGAACAACAAGGGTCGTCTCATGGCGATCGTTCTCGATGGTAACGTTTATTCAGCTCCTCAGATCAATGGCCGGATTGCCGGCGGTTCTGCCCAGATCACACTTGGTCAGGGCGACTACGAAAATAATATGAAAGAGGCGAGAGATCTCGCACTCGTTCTCCGCGCCGGAGCTCTTCCGGTTGAACTCGTATTTGAAGAACAGCGTGTAGTTGGTCCTTCACTTGGTGCCGATGCAATTGATAAAGCACAGATGGCCTCTATCATTGGATCACTTCTCGTGTTCGCGTTCATGATTCTTTACTACAAACTCTCTGGTGTGATCGCTTGTATCACTATCCTTGTGAACGTTCTCTTCACACTCGGAATTCTGATTGCTCTCGGAGCGACTCTGTCACTCCCGGGTATTGCTGGTATCGCACTCACTGTCGGTATGGCGGTTGACGGTAACATCATTATTTATGAGCGTATTCGCGAGGAACTTCGTACAGGCCTGACTCCTTATGAAGCAGTGAGAACAGGATTCGATCGCGCATTCTGGACAATTCTCGATGCGAACTTAACAACTGCTCTCGCAGGTCTGTGTCTCCTGAACTTCGGAACAGGTCCGGTCCGCGGATTCGCAGTAACACTTCTTATCGGTATTACTACCACTGTTTATACTTCGTACTTCGTGAGCAAAGTGCTCTTCGAACTTTACGTTGGTCGCGGTAACCGTAAGACTCTTAGCATTTAATTTAAGGAAGAATGATTATGAATACAGCAGCAGTTAGCACACATAAAACCATAAACGTTGATTGGGTTAATTTATTCAAGTTCGCAGGGATTGGTTCACTTCTTCTCGTTATCGCCACACTTGTTCTCTTCTTCACGAAGGGTCTCAATTACGGTGTTGATTTCCGCGGGGGAGTTGAGATTCAGGTAAAATTCAATAAGAAAGTAGAACTCGGTGAACTCCGTGCTGTTCTCAGTGAGAAAGCGATCCCGGTTTCTCAGCTCCAGACAATGGGCGACGATGACTCGAATGAATTTCTTCTGAAACTCGACAGCGATGACAAATCAGATCTCAACAAGATTTCTTCGGGTGTAGGCACTGCCCTGACTGAAAAGTTCGGAGCTGGTTCTTTTGATATTCTGAAAAATGATATTGTTGGCCCGAAAGCTGGTGCCGAGCTCAGAACCTCAGCGTTCAAAGCTCTCATGTGGGCGATTATTGCGATCATGATCTATCTTGCTCTCAGATTCGATTATAAATTCGCTCCGGGTGCAATTGCGGCCCTCATTCACGACGTTGTCCTGATCATTGGTGCTTTCATCGTCACCCAGAAAGAGTTCTCACTTCAGATCGTAGCAGCACTTCTCGCGATCATCGGTTACTCAGTAAACGATACCGTGGTAATTTATGACCGCGTTCGTGAAATCGAAGCGGCCCACCCAAATCTTTCGACTGCGCAGACAATTAACCGTGCGATCAACGAGACAATGTCTCGTACGATTATCACTTCTCTCACAGTACTTGGTGTATCTCTTGTGATGCTTTTCTGGGGCGGATCAGTGATTCATGACTTCTTCTTTGCCATGACTATTGGGGTAATCCTTGGTGTTTACTCGACGATCTTCATCGCAATCCCGATGACAGTTATCTACGAGAAATACGTCACTAAAAAAGCTTAATGAAATTCGCTTTTATTCTGATTCTAGCTTTTGTTCCTTTCCTGGGTTTTGCCCAGGAAGGGACCGAAGGCACTCAACCTGAAATCCAGGATGAGGCCGCAATTCAGGAGCTCGAAAAAAATCGCGAGATCCGCCAGCAGAATATCGAATCCATCACTGAAGTGGTCGGTCCCATCGCCGAAGAGAAATCCCTTGAAAAATTCGGTGCCACAGATCTCATGAATACCGACGCCCTCATCAAGATTGAGAAAATCCTGAAAGAAGCGAAGATGAGTCAATATCCACCAGAGCTGATTCGGGAGCAGATTCTTAAAGCTTTTCAGGGACGTCCGATTGAAGGATATGTACGGACCAGTCCGAAGCTTCAGAATTTCATGGTTGATGTAGTGAGAGATGAGAAGTTTTTGATCTCTGCCGTCGGCATCTTCAAGAATAAGCAACGTTTGAAGATGTATCTCTATTTCTGGATAGGGATTATGTTTGCTGCCTATTACACAAAGAAACTTTTTATTTCTAAATACTGGAAGGGTGGAACAAGAACTTTTGCCGCGCTTTTATTCTCACTCACCATATCGACAATAACTATGTCGACATTCTGCCTTATCTTCGAAAAAGAGATGAAACCAATTCTTGCGGTTATTAAGAAGCATCTCTAAAGCTTAGGAATACAGCCAATTTTCTTGTCGTGTGGGGGGAACATTCCCGTCGTACCTGTCGTTGTGGTTGAGCCACCCGAAACACTGCCGCTGGCGAGTTCCTGGGCACTCTTCACGCGATAGAGCTGCTGCGAAGATGATTTGATGAACGGAGTAGTCTTGTTCAGAGGATGATAGAAATAAGTTGTCACGTTCGAGACATTTTCTTCAGTCGGTTTAGTCAGCACACCATTCTTCACATAGAACCAGACTGCTTTCAGGTCTGTCTCACGGAGAAGGAGATAGTCAGGGTTTGTAGTGACATTGTTACCGTTTGCATCCTGAATCGTCTCTGCAGCTTTCTCGGCAATATAGAGACCTTCAGTATCAACACCAACAACGTCACGGAACGCTTTATAAAGAGCATTCGTTTGGCTGTTGTAATGTTCAGTCGTAAGACAGAAAGATTTATAGCTCGAGGTATTGGTATCAATCCACGGTGCCATGTAATAGCCAAGAGCAGGCTGGGCAGCATTAGTGGTTGTTGTTGTCGAATCAGGGTTAGCAATCACCAGCTGAAGACCCGAGAACTTTGCGAAGTAGTTTGAAGTGGCCGGAAGTGTTCCGCCGCCGAAGTTTTTTGTCTTCTGGATAATCACATCATTGATATCCATAATAGAGTTTCCGTTATTGTCAAAGAAGCGCGGATCCTGAGTATCCCAGAAATTAAAAACGCCTGGTGTATTCTCAAGACGAGGGAAGGTCGCATCGTCCTTAGTTCCGTACTTCACGACATCGTGACAGAAAGCTTCTTTACTGAAGCCCTGAAGAGCATCCGGCGCGTTTCTTGGAAGATAATAATAGTGACGGCGGTGGCCAGCGGTATACCAGTAAGTGATAGCACCACTAGCTGCTTCTTCTTTCAGATAGTTTCTGATGATACAGGTGAACTGTGAAATAGGAGCAATCTTCAAAGTACCGAGGAGATCAACATTCGTCTGCGTAGAGTCTTTGATGATCTGTACAGTATCAGAACCAGACTTCGAGCTCTGTTCATAAAGCTTAATCAGATAAGTCTTATCTTCGGCCAGGTTTGAAATATCAACTCTGATAGAGTTTGAGTTTGCAGTTGTCGTCACATCAAGGTTTGATACGTTTCCTGCTTCATCTTTAATTTCAAGGAGACACTTAGGGTTTGCAGTATCTGTTTCCAAAGGCTGGTTACAGAAATTGAAAACATTTCCTAGACCAGAAAGCGAGATCGCTTCTGTGACGGTGAAGTTTGCGTAGAGAATAGAAACGCCACCGGTATTTTTGGTTGAACAAAAAGCTGCACAGTTCCCGAAGGTCACTGGCTTACCATTATTACATCCGCAGTAATCGGCCTTGAATCTGATTGCATCAGCAGGGCGGGTTACTTTTTTCAGCGTACATTCTTTATCGCCATTTGCATTGGTAGTGAGTTCTTCACTCTCATCACAAGTTGGATCTGGGTCAGTGATGAATTCATCGGGAGTGATAGTGGCGCGACTAGGAATTGTGTCCTGACAGGAAACGAAAGTGACACTCGTAACGAGAATCATCATCCTTAATAGATTTTTATATCGAGAGTCCATATCCATAAACCTCGTGCCAGGCACCCGTCATCTTATCGAGCCCTGAGTTAATTACTTGATATGATTCTACGACCGAGCGGCCTCGGGAGAGTGTTTTAAGTACAAGTCTATGAATTCCGGAAGTCTTTGTTCAGATAGGGGGATTGGCAGTGGCCGATAATGGTGGCATAAACCGACTAAATCACTAGATTTACATCGTCTTACCAGCCTAAAGTTTTTTAGTGCACAAGCCGATAAGCTGCTAAAATCATATGTAACAGGAGACTGACATGACGAAAGCTGATCTCATCGCTGTAATTGAAAAGCAGGCGAACCTTCCTCATCATCAAGCGGAAAAGATTGTGAATATCTGTTTCGACAGCATGATCCAGGCGCTCTTTGATGACGAACGAATTGAAATCCGCGGTTTCGGATCATTCGCTAACCGTAATTACAAAGCGTACGAAGGTAGAAACCCGAAGACTGGTAAAGTTGTAAAGGTAAGTCCTAAGAAAGTTCCCTTCTTTAAAGTTGGTAAAGAACTTAAAGAGATGGTCGACGCAGGAAAAGACAAATACGTAATCAGAGAAGCATAATAAAAAAAGGCTCCTTCGGGAGCCTTTTTTTTTGATCAACATTTTTTCGCAGCTTCAAGCCCGCATTTCCAGCTCGTTTCAAAACAAGGATTTCCCCAGTTGTCCTGATTGGCAAAGAAAATACATCCGGCAATATCCTTGGCTGCTCTTTCAAAAGTTCCATTCGCTACATAGTTCGTTCTCGCCACTGGCATCGAGTGACCGTAGCGAACAAGTCTCCATCCATCGACATCATTCCAGTTGAGTCCCAGTGAAGTAAGAACCTCCGGGAGAGTTGTTTTCAAACGCGTTTCGTATTTCTGATAAAGATCAGCGTTGAACAGATACTGCTGGGCCATATCGTAGGGTAGAGGCATGTAAAAAGTGAGAGCAGTCGTTGGAGTGTTATCTCTTCCTGCCCAGTCTGCGAATACAACATCTGTGTAACTGCGATCACGAGAATCGTTATACGCGTGAGTCGGAACTTTTCCTTTGAGCGTATACATATCGTAGCCAGGAGAAACGATTTTCTTCTTCAGCATGACATTTGCAACCAGGTAAGCACGATACGGAATTTCATCCATCGCCTTGTTCTGAGCAGGATCAAGTCCCGTGATCACATGTCTCATGACAAATTTAGGTGAGGCCACAATACACTTGTTCGCAGTTACTGTTTCAAGAGCGCTTCCATTTTTATAACAGATCTGCGGCTTTCCATTCTTCACGACGATGTCGACAGCAAAGGCTCCGCCTTTTATTGTGACATTCGTGCGTGATTTAATTTTATCAAACATCGCCTGGGCAACAAAACCATTCCCACCGGGGAATACAATCGGATGTCCGCAGGTATCGCTCACGAAAAAATAAATTCCATGGGCAGCAGAGATCTCATCCGGTGAAGCAGTAAATGATGACCAACAATATAGCGTGATGAGTTCCATGATGTGAGAGTGAAGCTCACCAAACTCACGACGAATCCACTCTGCAAACGAGATGCGATCGAGATTGTCCCAGTCACTTCGTGCGGCCATGTCCCATACCGGAAGATCCGGGATTTCGTTTTCATATACTTCATCCAGGCGCTTTTTCACATGAACGAATTCAGCTGCACGAGCAGGATCGGATTCACCCTGCCAGAATTTTGTGAAAATCTTTCCACCCATGGCCACGGGTTCATTTTCTACTTTTCGCGCGAACTTTTTAATTCCCAGATTCTGAAGGAATAGATCTATCTCACTTCCTTCATCAAGTTCACCGATGTAAGCGGCACCCTGCGAGATCCAGCTTCTTCCAGCATTCTGAGATTTTGAATTGCCACCCATTTGTGGATGACCATCGATAAGAAGAATTTTTTTGTGGGGAAGGAAAGTAGCAGCAGTCAGTCCTGAGATTCCTCCGCCAACAATGACGACATCATAATGGGCCGATGGAGCAGGGATGCCACCTTTCTTCTGGAGATAGCCATCTTTGTTCCAGAAAATTTCATGGGCCTCATCATGAGTATCGCCTTCGATAACATTCGATCCGCGAAGGGCAGTGAGTTTTTGAACTGGTGAGAGATCATCAGCAGAAAAATTTTTAAGAATGCCGGGTGTAATAGTGTGGGCACGGGCCCATGAAGGAAGAAGAGTCAGGGCGCCGGTAGCAGCTGAGACAACGAGGAAATCACGACGATTCATAATTCTCCAAAACTGAAATTTTGATAGGGGTTTGATATACCGAACCCCGCGAGATGAAAAGAGGTTTAACGCAAGGCTTCGACGTCGGCGTAAAAGTATTAACAGTCTAACTCTTCCTAATTATTGACAGAAAATTCAACTTCGAAGAAACTCATCTTTCCAAAAGAAATTCGATTTGGAGACGTGCCCGAGTGGTCCAAGGGAACGGTTTGCAAAACCGTAAAGCCTCCGGTTCAAATCCGGACGTCTCCTCCAAAGATAATTAAATAAAACCCGGCCATGAGCCGGGTTTTATTTTTTAAACGGGATATATGATTCATACTATTTTAAAACAAATTGTCTGGTTAATTCTTAAAGCTCTTACTTCAACTTATAAATTTGAATTCATCGGAAGCGAGCATTTAAAAAAGGCCCGTACTATTCAGCCTACGGGTTCATTCATTTTTTCCATCTGGCATGAACAAGTTCTGACTGTCATGGCGGCACATGCTCATGACGAACCCTACATTGCACTTGCCTCTCGTAGTAAAGATGGTGAGTACGCAGCCCACAT
>JBKJPL010000048.1:0-50672 GCA_046595005.1 Bacteriovoracaceae bacterium
CCAGATCGGCACCATAGAGCGCCTGGATGATATAGCCATCAACCTTCGCAAGAAGATCAGTAGATTTTATCTTCGCTGTCGCTGCTTTGATCTTTGCAGTAAACTTATCTGCAAAGACTTTAGCGATAGGATCGATAATGTTCTGGGCGATATAGTTCCCATCATCATTTTTTCCGACGACGACATCGCTCGAATAACTCTTTCTCACTCCCGGCATGTCTAGATCAGCAACCAAAGTGTACATCGATGATGTAACGAGCGCGGGAGCACCAACTTCGAAATCTTCTTCTGCTGGTGGACTCTTCAGGCCTCCAGAGTGTGCGAGCATACTTTCCTGGAAGGCACTTTCGCGCGCACGAAAAGAAGCTGCTTGATCCAACTGGGCCTGAAGACGGGCAGCTGAGATAAGAGTTTCTTTTTTCGCTCCAAAAGGAGTGTTCACATGAAGGGTTTGGATTTTACAACGACCAGGTAAGCTCGTGATGGGAAGTTTCGCGAAAAGTTTTGCTTCAATCTCGGTTTTGATGTTTGAAGCCAGACCTTGACCTTCAACCGTGCAACCGCAATCCTGACTCACGTTTTGAGTAAGCGGAGAGATTTCTTTTAGAACTTCGTCAAAGCGTGAGTGACCAGACAGACGATCGGCCTCGGCCCAGAAAAGCATTGAAACATAGAGATGGCCTTTGGATTTGGCAGCCTTCGCTTGTTTGGCGAGTTGATTGTATTTTGCCTGATCGTATTGTGGTTTTAAGTTCTTCATCTGATACAGGTAATTCGCACCCCGTGCGATGAGTCCCTTGTAGGCCGATCGTTCTTTGAGATTAATGTCATCAGTGCGATCGAGCTTATCTTCGTATGCAAGAAGGTTTGCGGCGGTGGCCTCTTCAATTTTTAGAACTGTGTAAAGGTTTTTGTCCTCAGTCCGCAGATCTGAATTAGCCAGATCAGAGAAAACGGAACGAATAGCAAAGGCAGGGGATTTATCCTGAGAGGCAGGTCTCACCAGAATGGATCCGGCAAACTCTACGTTCACGGCCCAAAGTCCATTCACATCACTTATCTTAAACTGCGCATCTGCGATGCTGAGATCCCAGAATTCAGTAGAGTTTACCAGGATGGGTGAGGAGTTTTTGGCAAGTGAACTGATAAATGTTTTTCTCTGACCCTTACCAATCACGCGCACATATTTTGCGCTGAAGTCTCCGAGAGTTGAATAGACTCCCTCATCAAGAATGAGCACATCATAATCTTTAATTTGAGACTTCTGCGAGAGGTCGACAGGAATTTCGATTTTTCCGCGTTTGATTATCGCCTTTGATACTTTCGGGAGTTTCGCTATCAGCGAAAAGATCTGTTCTTTCTCATCCACTGTGGTCGCGAATGAAGTGGTACAGATCAAAGCTAAAACAATAAACAAGCGCATATTAGTACCTTCCAATTAATGATTCTGCATCTTTTGCACTCACGCCATAGTTATTCAAAAACCACGTATCGACAAACGCCTCAGGATACGACGGCGCTCTTCGACATCTAATTACATTTTCACCAAGTGAAGCAGCATCTCTTTCCTTCGAGAGTCCACAGAACTGCTGAATCCAAAGTGCGTCTAGCTCCAGGCGAAGATCACCACCGGCCAGGAGACTGTAGTATTCAAACTTCGCGATGGGCTTCGTGACATCTTCTGTTTTCGGTTGAAGGCCAATTTTTGGAAGATTCTCGTCGTGCAGGATTTTGTTTTCTGTATCTTCTTTCATGAACGAAAAAGTATGCTTCAGTTTTTCGAGACTCAACTTTCCATTCAATACAATTTCAAAATCCATACTTTTTTTAGTTGCGATAAACCGATGAACACGTGTTTCCTGACGGTAACGAGTCACGGGCTCACTTTCATAATAGGTTTCAGACTTATATTTTGTGACTGTGACGTAGTCGCATTTGCTGTTAACACATTTATATTCCTGGGCATTATAGGGAACTTCACGGGTCTTACTTACGGACTCATAGGCAGTGTAGGGAATTTCGACGGTATAATTGTGGGCCTGAGAAACGGACTCTGAGGATTTGTTCCATTTGTAACGACCGTTGATATCCACGGTAATAGTTTTCTTAGCTTCGGGATGGTACCAGGCGGATGCTTCAAAACCATCAGACATTGCTTTGAGGATCTTAGTGCTCATGTCATTGTCTGAGCCTTCGATATTTATTGTGATTGCGGGATTGGCGTACAGAGCAGAGCTGATCGTATCCTTGGTCGGCTTCATCTCGCGATTGTGTTCGAAGAACTTACAATATTGAGAAACGAAACTTCTGTAGAAAGGCTTGGCCTTGAGTCCCTTTCGTAAATTCTTGCATTGAAGAACACCGGTCTGATCGATGGTTGCTTTCAAAGTCGGATATTCGGGGAGGGACTGGAAGACATTGGCGTATTTACGATAGCGTATTTCAGCAGCGAGTGGCTTCATCTGCGAGGTGAGATTAAGGACCTGCGACTTCTGATGTTTCCAAAGAAGTGTGGTCTCACGACCCTGAAAAGTAGATGAATTGAAATCCAGCTGAATACCGTGCTTACTCTGAAGTCCCATGAGGGACTGAAGTTCATCGAGGGCCTTCTCATCATCCTTAGCGAGCCGGAGATCGCGAATGCGCACAAGGCGCTCATTCGAAACTTTCTCCTGACACATTCTCAGTCCCACCTGAACTTCAAGATCCTTCGAATCTTTCTGATAAGCAAGAACCCACTGTTCGAGAGCGGCTTCGTGAAGACCTTCTTCAGTGAGCTTAATGGCGGCTTTTTTATGAGTGGCGCATGACACCAGAATTAGCATGATGGCAGCGAGAAAGATTTTCATGGGTCAATTCTAGAAGAAGTAGAACGGTAGAGCAAAGAACTTTCAGTGCCACTTTGTCTCCACGGTGTAATTCTGACACTGCTTTTTACTTGAAATAATAACATCGTCTCCCAACCCATTCCTTCCCATCTGGTTCTCTGTTACTACCAAATAGAGCCCTTCTACGTTTTGGAGAAAACAATGAACCGCAAACACTTTCTGTTGGCCCTATCCCTTATTTCGTCTTCTGCTTTCGCGCAGACGCCCAATGTGGAATGTCTCCTTCGCGGAGACTGCTTTCAGGGGCAGGATGTTGTTGCTCACCTGAAAGCTCTTCAGGCCGTGGCGGAGAAGGGTGGCGGAAATCGCGCCGCTGGATCTCTCGGTCACGAGCTCTCAGCAAATTATATTGCCCAACAACTTCTTGCTGCCGGATACGGAGTGAAGCTTGAGCCATTCGACTTTATGAAATTTGAAAAGCTCTCGGCTAAATTTCAGAAAGGTGCTGAAGCATTTGAAGAAGGCAAAGACTTCAATGTCATGACTTACTCAGGATCAGGAATCGTTACGGCAGCGGTATCTGGTGTAGATCTTCAACTGGGCTTAGAAAATAAATCCAACAGCGGTTGTGAAACTTCAGACTTCGCTGACTTCAAGGCCGGAAATATTGCGCTCATCCAACGTGGGTCATGTTCCTTCGGACAAAAAGTAGAAAACGCTCAGGCCGCAGGAGCTTCTGGTGTTGTGATCTTCAACCAGGGTAATGCTACAGATAGAATGGATCTGCTCACAGGAACATTGTCTGAAGGCACTGCAATCAAAATTCCAGCTTTCTCAGTTTCATATCCTTTCGCGGAAAAACTTTTGGCAGTTGATAGTCTTGAACTCACTCTCGATGCTGATACTCGCGTAGATAGAAAGGTCAGCTTCAACGTGATCGCTGAAACCAAGGGCGGAAATCCGAATAATGTCGTAATGGTCGGGGCACATTTGGATTCAGTTGCAGAAGGTCCTGGGATCAACGACAACGGTTCAGGCTCTGCGGGTATTCTTTCTATTGCACTTAAGCTGAAAGACGCACAGTTCGCGAATAAGATCCGTTTTGCATGGTTCAGTGCCGAAGAACTTGGGCTCATTGGTTCAACGAAGTATGTCGGCGGACTTTCGCAGGCGGAAAAAGATAAAATCGCTCTCATGGTGAATGTCGATATGATCGGATCACCAAACTATATGATTGGTGTTTACGACGGAGATGGATCGCGTTTTGGTCAGAAGGGTCCTGAAGGATCTGCAGCGATCGAGAATCTTTTCCATTCCTTCTACGGAACTCAGAACGTAAAGAGTGTCGAGACCGAACTTAACGGAAGATCCGACTACGCAGCTTTCTCGGCAGCGGGAATCGCGGTTGGTGGTATTTTCACTGGTGCTGAAGGAAAGAAAACAGAAGAACAAGCTGCACTCTTTGGTGGAACGGCAGGAGAGTCTTACGATGCCTGTTATCACAAGGCGTGTGATGATCTTGGAAATATCAGTGTCGAAGCATTAGAAGTAAATTCAAATGCCATCGCTTTCGTAACTGCATCCCTGGCGAACTCTGCTTTGAGAGTAAGAGATGCAAACAAAATGAAAGGACTCGCACGTTTCAGGAATCGCGTAGTCTTTCCTAAGCATCTTCACTGTAATGGGGATGAGCACGCGGAATAAAGTAGAAGAAATACCAACAGTCCTTGATTTAATTCAAGGCCTGTTGGAGAAAATCTTATTTGTATTGCGGATCGAGATCAAACCTATCGAGTTCCATGACTTTCACCCAGGCAGAGACAAAGTCTTTCACAAACTTTTCCTGAGCATCGGCGGAAGCATAGACTTCAGCGATTGCTCTTAATTGAGCGTGAGATCCGAAAATGAGATCAACTCTCGATGCCGTCCACTTCTTCTCTCCGGTTTTCCGGATTTTTCCCTCGAAGAGCTGTTCTTTATCGTCCTTCGCTGTCCACTGATAATCCATATTGAGAAGGTTCAGGAAGAAATCATTCGTGAGTTTTCCAACTCTGTCTGTGAATACACCATGATTAGTTCCATCTGAGTTTGTTCCCAGAACGCGCATCCCACCTACAAGAACAGTCATTTCCGGAGCTGTAAGTCTGAGGAGTCGTGCTTTATCAATCAGGAGTTCCTCAGCTGTTAAGCGATAAATCTTTTTCAGATAATTACGGAATCCGTCAGCAACAGGCTCAAGAACTTCGAATGAATGAGCATCGGTTTGTTCTGCACTTGCATCCATTCGTCCTGGACGGAAAGGTACTGTGATATCATGACCAGCATCCTTGGCCGCTTTTTCGATAGCAGCACATCCGGCGAGAACAATAACGTCAGCGAGAGAAACTTTTTTTCCGAAGCCAGTCTGGATTTTTTCGAGTTTTTCCAGCTCTTCTTTGAGGAGGGCCGGGCGGTTAGCTTCCCACTTATTTTGAGGAGCAAGTCGGATGCGAGCTCCGTTAGCTCCTCCGCGTTTATCAGAAGTTCTGAATGACGAGGCAGATGCCCAGGCAACAGATACAAGTCTTGAGACTGATAGGCCCGAAGCAAGAATTTTTTCTTTGAGTGCTTTGATATCGCTTTCGTTAATCAGTGGATGATCGCACTTAGGAATCGGATCCTGCCAGATCAAATCTTCTTTTGGTACTTCTTTTCCGACGTAACGGGTTTTGGGTCCCATATCTCTGTGGGTGAGTTTGAACCACGCCTTCTTAAATGATTCAGCAAAGACTTTTGGCTCCTGATGAAATCGACGACAAATTTTTTCATATGCCGGATCCATCTTGAGGGCCATATCAGCTGTTGTCATCATCGGAGCGTGACGTTTCTTTGGATCGTGAGCGTCTTCGACAAGAGTGTCTGTCGCGCGATCTTTCGGTCTCCACTGGTGAGCTCCCGCAGGTGATTTCGTGAGTTCCCAATCATGATTGAGTAGCATGTCGAGATAACCTGAATCCCATTTCGTCGGATTCGGTTTCCACGCGCCTTCAATTCCGCTTGTGATGGCATCGACTCCATGACCAGTTTGAAATCCATTTTTCCAGCCCATACCCTGATCAATAATATTTCCGCCCGCAGGTTCGCGACCTACGTGTTTAGCGTCTCCAGCACCATGCGCTTTTCCGAAAGTATGTCCGCCGGCAACAAGTGCTACAGTTTCTTCATCGTTCATTGCCATTCGTGCGAAAGTTTCGCGGATGTCGCGAGCTGAAGCGACTGGATCGGGTTTTCCATTTGGCCCTTCCGGGTTTACATAAATAAGTCCCATCTGAACTGCAGCGAGAGGATCATCAAGTTGGCGATCACCTTGATAGCGTGCATCTCCCATCCATTCTTTTTCCGATCCCCAGTAAATATCTTCTTCCGGTTCGAAGACGTCTTCGCGACCTCCACTATATCCGTATGTGCCGAGACCCATTGATTCGAGAGCACAGTTTCCTGCGAGGATCATAAGATCTGCCCAGGAAAGTTTTTTTCCGTATTTTTGTTTGATGGGCCAGAGTAGCTGACGGGCCTTATCGAGGTTGGCATTATCAGGCCAGCTATTGAGGGGGGGGAAGCGCTGGCTTCCAGCTCCTGCACCACCGCGGCCATCTCCAGAACGATACGTACCGGCGCTATGCCATGCCATTCGGATAAACAGCGGACCGTAATGCCCATAATCTGCAGGCCACCAGTCTTGCGAAATCTTCATCAGGACTTTAATGTCATTTTTTACGGAATCGAGATCGAGCGATTTAAATTCCTGAGCGTAGCTGAATTTTTTTCCTAATGGATTTGATTCGGGTGTGTGCTGGTGGAGGATGCTGATGTTGAGCTGATCAGGCCACCAATCTTTGTTCGTCTGACGACGTGATAATTCTGGAGTCTTCTGAGACATAAATATTCCCTCCTGGGGTGTATGTCTCACTTTAAACCTACGCGGTTTCTCAGGCCAATCGAATATCTCTATCGACGGATAGATCAAAGCGCCGTTTAGGTAATGTAAGGCCATGACATGGTACGTTTCTCTTGTTTTGCCACTGACACTGCCCACCAAATTAGAACGAACTGGAAGAAAAATCGTCCCCACAATACGACATGAGAGTCATACCCAAACAAGGGAATCCGGTTCACGGCAACGTAAAGGTGAATCAGATTGAGGAACCCAAAGTAAATTGCTGTCGCAATTGCTGAAGATCTTCTTGAGCGCCAATAGATAAGTCCGGCCGCAAGGACCAACTCCAGGACACCCGAAAGAATGATGCCGGGGATCTTTAAGGGTAACCATTCCGGAAGAATGAAAAGAAATTTTTCCGGAGTGATGATGTGAATTACACCCGGGATAGTGAGAATGATACAAAGACCAATAACTTTCATCATAGGTAGAAGCTTACAGTTTCTAGAACGAATGGTCTATTTGCTTTGATTGTCCACGATCAAGCTGAAAGAATAATTATTTTGGCAGGCCTGGTGATTATGTAATTTCGTGGTGGGATTTTAAGAAAAGAAAAAGGGGCCCGGAGATCCGGGCCCTTATTGAAATCTACTTCGCGACAATAATAATGATCAGAAGAAGTATTACTACTCCAATTGGAGTGAGGATAATAACTGCTCCATCCCAGCTTGCACCTTGAGTGGCCTTGATAGATTTCATCATGAACTCTTGAGCTTGAGCTGAAGTCATTGTGTTCTGAGACACCGCTTCGAGAGCAGTATTCAGATCTTTAAGAACAGAAGCGTCTTTGATTTGTGATTTTGTAAACGTGATGAGTTCTTCACGAGTCATGCCTTCAGCTTCGAGAGAAGCGATTGCCTGAGAAAGTTCAAGCTTCTTAGCCTCAAAGAACGATGGATCCTTCTGATCCCATTCTACTGTGACAGAATAGTTGAATTCATCAAAGGCAGTCTTGAGACCATCTTGAGTCGTTGCCATTGCTGACATAGAGAAGAGAGAGAACGCGAGGACCAAAGTCATAAGTCTTGTAAACATTAAATACTCCAAAGTTGTTTTGCTTAATGAAGTTATAGAATGCTCGGATCGGTAAGTAGTGTGTAGTGAATGTGTAGCTTCGGATACAACTCGTCCAAGATATGGACTCTATGGGAAGAAGTTCAGATTCTGGATACCTTGCCCATATGTAATTTTTACTTTTTGGGCTTAGGACAGTCAGCTTCATTACGAATTTCAAACAATGTGAATTGAGAAAGGTCTTCCTGAGAACGTGAGTTTTTTAACGGACATGTCTCAGTTGTCTTCCCCAAAGTAACAAGCGACTGATTGTTTGAGTAATTGATCTCGTGTCGCTCTTCTTTTGTCATCCAGCTTGCACGGTAAGGGCCGTAGGATCCATTCTGCCAACGATAGATATATGTAGATGACCCGTTCTCA
Source organism: Bacteriovoracaceae bacterium (assembly GCA_046595005.1). Lineage (GTDB taxonomy): Bacteria > Bdellovibrionota > Bacteriovoracia > Bacteriovoracales > Bacteriovoracaceae > Peredibacter. The sequence goes on from JBKJPL010000048.1 coordinate 8,239, forward strand.
AAAACGAGCAGAGGTTCTTTTCTTGGAGACAGACGTTTTTTTACGCTTAGAGGTGTGCAGTCCGGGGATTTTTCACCTGGAGCACAGAAGTTTCCGGAAAGGTCGAGCAGGATCTTACCAGGAACGCGTATGACAAGACGGGAAGGGCGTCTGGCCTCTTTCGAGTTCGCCACCCACGCAATGGAGTCCATTTTACCGTCTTTATTTAGATCTTCTTTTTTTTCATGAAGGATGACGACCTCCGCGAATACGGATGATGAAACCAGGACCAACAAACAGAATATATTTTTCATAGGAAAATCTTAACAAGTCTTGCGTGGCAAAAGTACTCCTTTCATTCCCTAAAAAGACGTTTTTGCCACACTTCCCATCATGGTGAATGATTTGGAGCCGGCAAGGGGATTGCAATGGATTCGCCCGTGCGAACTTCTACAAGAACCCTTAAAGATTTTGGATCCAGAAAAGTGCTCATCATTGATGATGACCAGGATCTACTTATGAGTTTTAAGGAATATTTTGAGATGGAAGCTTATCAAGTCCTCACTGCCAGAAACGGAATGGAAGCCCTCGATCTTCTGGCAACCGTGGACGAGAAAGAGCTACCGGATCTCATTTTCCTTGATCACATGATGCCAATCATGGATGGAACTGGGTTCAGTCGTTCGCGCAGAAGTGTCCCCCGGATAAGTCAAATACCCGTTGTCTTAACAACAGCGAGTACGAAACTCCGGAGCCTCATGGATGAGGTTGATGCGGACGCGTATCTGGAAAAACCTATGAGTCTTGATCAGATCCGTAACCTGTCAATTCAGCTTATCCATAAGAGGCAGGAAGCTGCGACTGGGTACCTGGTTTAGTCTGAAGCCTCTCACCAATTAATAATCAAATTACCTTTCTTCACCTTGGCCTTAAGGCCTTTCTTCGTTTTGAGATTCTCAAAACGGAGTGGCTCCATGATCGCTTCGAATTCTGGAGAGCAGGCACTCTTGGTAAGAACTCTGGTGTTGTAGGAGCTGGTGAGGTTTGAAAGCGGAGTCTTCATGCTGGCACCGAGGTACACAGATGGAACGATGAGATCGTATTTTTCGAGCTGTGACCACTGATTATGAAAGTTTGATTCAAAGTATTCCTGAAGTCCGCCGGGCATTTCTGTACGAAGGCCGTTCTGATAAGCTAACTCTTCTCTTCGACGATTCAGATTCGCGGCCGCAATTCCCGTCGCAAATGTCGACGAAACCTGAACACTCATATTGTGGAGAACTCTGGCATTGTGTACATTCCCCGAGAATGTCTCTGAGGCGATAACATTTGTTCCGATACAAACGAAGGTCGCGATATCCATCTCAACATTGCCATCGGCCTGATGTTTAAAGGAAGCATAACTTACAGTCCGCCCCGGAAGTTTTTCGAATGCTGACTTTGGAATGATCACTGTCATTGATCTTTTTTATCCTGGACTTTGAATGAAAGTCCGCCTTCCTGTTCCCAGCAGCCCCAGTTGCCTTCGAACTGAACCGGAATATTTATTTTATGCGCCGTAGTTCCTGAATAGTTACCATTAGAATTGATTGATACGCCGGTTCTTCTCACAATAGAGATAGCGTCGTTCTGACAGGCAAAGGCCGCAGATATAGAAATGAGAAGAATCAGGGAATACATTTAAAACTCCCTACCGGTACGGTCCCTGAAGCGAAATGTGTAAGCGTAAACCCACCTCATCTCTGCGACGTTCATACGGACCCACACCTTCAACTGTTGTTTCAGAATATGGCTGGATAAAGAGTGTCCGCTGATCAGCTGGAACATCTCCGTCACGATAGATACGATAAACAATTCTGGTGATGATATGACCAGCGACTGCTCCGAGGATAACATCACTTCCCCAGTGACCTTCGTCATGCATGCGTGACCAGGCAGTGATTGCGGCCACACCATAAGTAAGATACGGAACCCACTTATATTCTTCACCATAGATTTCAGTGAGGAGAGTTGCGAGTGAGAAAGCACCTGCTGCGTGACCTGAGATAAATGATTTTCCACCATCGATATCAAATGAATAAGGGCCAACTCCTTCACGCGGACGCTGGCGACCCGAAACTTCTTTAATCACTTCGACCACCATTTGAGCAGCGAATTGAGCACCGACAGAGATGATACCGACATCTTTTAATTTATCGTTATCAAAGACCACACCAAGAAAATAAGCACCTGCTACGATCGGAAGAAGACCTTCCTTGCGTCCCATCTCATATCCAAAAGCCGCGAGTTTTTTAGTATTATCATTTTTATTTGCCTGAACAATATCCATCAGCTCGTCATCACCTTTCAGGACAATGAGGCCTAAACTTGCGGCCGCAGCCATTGCGAGAACTGATTTATCCGCACCCTGAAGAGAGATGAAGACTCTGTTATCTTTTTCGGTGCCGTGCTTGCCGGCGAGTTCTTTGAACCCGTGATAATCGTAAGCGTGAAGGTTTGAGAGATCTGATTGAGAGAGATTCATTCCTCGCTCATTCAGGCGAACTGGTGAGCGTTCAGCACGTTCCTCCGGCCAGAAGCGGTCAGCGCCTGTGACTTTCGAAAGATCCACTTTCCACTGATCATCGATCTGAGCGAAAGAAGAAAGGGTTACGAGAGTGAGGGTCAGGGCGATTAATGTCTTCATCCATGGATAATATCAAAGGATCATTTGAGGGGGAGAGGACCATGGAAATGCTATAGCGGTGTCTAAGGATTCGACACCATAAATACTATCGGTTTCCGAACCTGGCAGATAGCCCGAGAGTGTATTGAGCATCGTACTTATTCTCCGAGTTTCGGATCATAGTCGCTCCGGCGTTCAGGGCGAGATTGGCACCGAAGGCAAGCTGAAATCCAGCACCAGCATAAGGATCAATGCGAAGTGGATTATCTTTTGTTTCCTCAACACTATTTGTAGTGACGACTGATTTACCCTGCGAGGCCCTTCCGCCTGCGCGGATGAAAAAGCCGATGAATGAGCTGACGGGCAAAGTTGTACGAAGTCCAAGTGAAAGACGATCAGATGTATCTTCCACTTTCATATTCTGCGAAGGGTAGTCCTCACGGGATTTTGCCTGAGTAATCTCAGCTTCACCTGAAAGAAGATTTGTTCCATATACTGCGCGAGCACCATAAGTAGCGCGAGTTACATATTTTCCAGGCTCAGGGAAACGAATTAATGCAGTCTCAACACCATAGAGTGGTTCGAAAACAAACTTTGATTCTGAGGCAGCGATGCTTATTGAAGAAAAAAGACTGAGGACACTGACGGAAATCATTTTGATTTTTCTCATGCTTACATTTTATCTTTAAATGATGGTCTGGCTCAATCGGGCATTCCTTTCCCTGAGTCCGACTGTCTTGATAGGGTGCGCACACCTTATGTTCACATTCCGTTGAATGACATGGGCCTGAGAGCACTCATACGATTGATCTACCAAGGAGTTTCCCATGAATATCCCTCTCAGCGAAATACTTAAAAGCATCCCGGGCGTCGTTGGCATCCGCCTCGAAGATGAATTACCTTTCACACTCATCCGTGAGGAAGGGGAGCTGGAACTCCGTCACTACGATAAATTCACACTCGCACGAACCAATGTGCGCGGATCATATAAAGAAGCCGGCGATAAAGCTTTCAAGAGACTCGCAGATTTTATCTTCGGGAAAAATTCCGGAAGTTTGACTGCATCGATGACGACTCCGGTTTTTATGGATAAGGAAATAGACGGATGGACTATGTCGTTTTATCTGGCACCAGAGGCTGAATGGATGCAACCGAATGATCCAACTATCAAAGTAGAATCTCATCCCGCTAAAGATGTGGCGGTTTTACGCTACTCGGGTACTCAGACCGAAGAGGCAATGGAAAATGCCCGCGACAAACTGATGGAGCTTGTGAAGAGTCAGGGACTGACCCCAATCTCGGATGTGTGGTGGGCACAGTATGATCAGCCGTTGTCGCTACCGATTACCAAGCGTAACGAGGCACTGGTTAAGATCAGCTTGTAACTACTGAAGCTTCTGCATTTCAGAATGATAGGCGCAAACCCAGTTACCTTTTACATTTACCCAGGTAGATGTATCCAGGAATGTCTTCCCATTGTGATTTGCCTCGTAAGTGATGATAGCGGTTTCCTCGTTGAGGATTTCTACCAGCTTATTCTTTAATTCGATTCCTTCATAATTTTTTTCAGAATGGGCCTTCATCATATTTCGAAAGTCATCTTCGACTACGAGGCGACTGCCTTGTGGTCCTGAAATGAGACAAGGGAAACGGGTGAGAGAAACTGCAGCTTCAATGTCATCTTCCTTCATTGCTTGCCAGAATTTCTCTTCGAGTTCGATAATCTGAGATTGGTTAATCATATTGTTCTCCTTGAATAAAACTATATGAACTCAACACAACAATGTCTAAATCCCGATCATTTGCCTCTGTGCCATAGGAATAAGTCAAACGCAGCGTTCGTGGCTAGGGGCCTGCAAACCTGATTCACTATTAGCTATGATATTCGGCAAAAGAGAAACACCGCGATCAGTTCAACTAACAATTCCTTATCGCACTTATTTTACTTTTTTTACTATCGTTGGATTACTCGCCATCGCGTACATCCTTTTTCCCGTTCTCTTGCTTCTATATCTTTCTGTTCTTATCGCAATTACACTTACGTCGCTTGAGCGTCTCCTCATGCGCCACGGGTGGAGAAAGCCTGTTGCTGATGCGGTACTCATTGTAGTTTTGCTATCAGTTTTGAGTCTTATTCTTTTCGTGCTGGTACCAGCGGCAGCAACTCAATTGCGCGAAGTTATACAAAACTGGCCGGAACTTCAGGCGAAGCTTGAGTCCATGCTGGCACCTGAAGTAAGCGCAGGATTTGGAAAAATTTTTGGCAGTTCATCAGGAAGCCTCAATAGAATGTGGGACCAGTTAGCAATCATTGCAAACAACACGCTCTCAGGGATATTAAAATTCGGAATCATGATCATTGTGTCTTTTTATATGCTCATGGAAGGGCCGAAAGCGTACGCCTGGATTATTGCCTTCTTTAATAAAGAATCCCGCGACAAGATAGACGCTACAGTCAGCGAAATCTGTCCCATCGTTGAGTCTTATATTGTTGGGCAGGCGATCACTTCCACACTCGCAGCTATCTGGGTTTTTGCTACAGCATCTATCCTGGGAGTGCCGGCGGCACTAACCCTTGCTGTTCTTGCTGCAGTATTTGATATCCTGCCTGGACTGGGTTTCATTCTGAACACTGTTACTGGAGGTCTGCTGGCCCTTACGGTCTCACCTCAAATCGCACTATTCTTTACCCTGTCGCTATTGATTTATATGCTGATTGAAAACTACATTCTCATTCCATACATCTATGGATCGAAGATGAAGCTTTCTCCACTCGTGGTACTTCTTTCACTAATTGTTGCGGGTGCGCTTGCCGGGATACCAGGAATGATAGGGATCCTTCCGATCGTGGCGTCGTTTCGTCCAATAGAAAGACACTGGCTGAAGCGAAATGAGGATATGGAAAAAACCGTTCTACGCCATGAACGACTCAGGTCCAAAACTTCAGAAGATCTGGCCGATAGTGCCACGGAGGTCGTATGAAACTTATATATGCAAAGGGTACTTGTTCACTTTCAGTCCATATTATGCTGAGAGAACTCGATACCATCATCGAACCGATCCGGGTTGATCTTCAGGATAAAAAGGTCCTTGAAAGCTATAATCCAAAAAGCTATGTTCCAGCTCTGGTCCTGGATGACGGAACTCTTCTCACTGAAGCGATAAGTATCCTTCAATATCTTTCAGAAGCTAATGGTGGGGTCTTTATGCCATACGGAAGTACGGATCGGGCCAAGTGCACCGGTTGGCTTTCGTATCTTTCATCTGAAATTCATAAAGGAGCAGGTCCGCTTTTCCACAAGGAGGATCTGAACCCGAAATATTTAAGGCAGGTTGAGGAAAAGCTTAGCATGCGATTGAAGTTTTTGGACGAAGCTTTGTCGGATAGTGAATATCTCATGCAGGAGTTTACTGTTGCGGATATGTATGCTCTCGCCATCTTAAGAATCTGCGAGCACGTTGAAGTAGATCTTTCAGAGTTCCACTCAATTACTGCTTACAAGAAGCGCCTCGAATCAAGACCCCTGATAGCTGATGTCATCGATTCTGAGGAAAATGCGGCAATTGAGACCAGACTTAATCCCGAGCCTCATCATCATGTTGAGGAAATCAGAAATCTGGGTACAATGAATAGATGAAGACAATTTTTATTTCACTGCTTTTCATTTTATCTTGTTCGACCACTAAAGACCCTGGGCAAGCCACTGTCGAGTATGTTGACCTGAATCGTTTTATGGGAAATTGGTTTGAAGTTGCCCGTTATGAGACTCCCATCCAGAGTGAATGTGGTGCTGCCAAAGTCGCATACAAACTTGAGAAGAAATCTGAAATTGAAATCATCCATGCCTGTCATGAAAAAGAAACCGGCAAGACGGTTCATGCAAAGGGGTTAGCGGAAATCGATAATAAAAAGACTAATGCTAAATGGAAGGTGAGCTATATGCCGCTCTTTAAGAAGTGGCACCTGTTCAGTGGTTCTATCTGGATTGTTGGCCTTGATCCCGAATATCAATACGCCATCCTCGGCCATCCTACTCACAAGCACCTCTGGATTCTCAGCCGTACTCCTGAAATCTCACCAGGAAAATACGAAGAGCTTATTGGCCTCGCTAAACTGCAAGGCTACAAGACAAAAGAGCTAATCCGCGTGCCCACCTGGAAGTGATCAGTAAAAATCCGTCCGTGTTTCCCAGTCCATTTTTTCTCGCTCCTGAGTTCCTGTCAGAGCTTCAAAAGTCTGAACAATGGTGATACCAAGATTTGCCGCTGATTGAGGATTTTGACCGGTTATAAGTCGTCCATCGACCACGACATGGTTTTCCCAATTCACGCTCGAATTAAACTTTGCTCCCCGTTCACGAAGCTTGGATTCCAGAAGGAAAGGAACAATCTTATCCTTCTTAACTTCATTCTCTTCAGAGTTAGTAAATGAGTTAACCTCTTTTCCTTCCACCAGATATTTGCCATCAGAAAGCTGAACATTCACCAGCGCCGAGGGCCCGTGACAGACGGCCGCAACGATCCCTCCATTTGCATAGATAGCAGTGACGAGACGATGGATGTCTGAGTTATCAGGAAAGTCCCACATCGTTCCGTGGCCACCGCCAAAATAGATGACTCCATAATTGTCAGGATCAATATCCTGGAGAGATAGGGTTTCGAGGCCATCGGTCACCTTGAACTTCTCAACAAAACTTTTGTTCTCAGGATCATCCAGCTTAAGACTATCTTTTTCCAGCGGAGCTTTTCCTCCCAATGGACTGGCGAAATCTACCGTGAATCCCTCGTTTATTAATGGCCAATATACGTGAGTTACTTCGGATAAATACCAGCCAGTTCTTTCTCCTGAAATACCAAGTTTGTCATTGCTGGTTACAACGATAAGAGCCTTTTTCTTCATACTGTCCTCCTTCGTTTCCGAATTATTAAAGAATAATTTGCAAGGTCACGGCCATCGGGGATTGGAATGATTCTTGAAAAGTAAATCCATGGAATGTCAGGAGGAGGAATATGAAAGTAGATGGACAAAAAAATTAATTTAAGTCACAAATTGTTTTCGAGTTGTGGGGCAAAAGGCAGGGGATATGTTGAAAGATGAACTTAAGACGATTACTCAAAATATGCTAAGAACCGGACTTTTTCACAACGAAGTCCAGGCCCGGGAAGTCTTTATCGCTTCTTTACTTGCTCTGAGAGACCGCCTATCGACCGGACAAGCGGTTCACTTGGGGTCGTACCTGCCCAAACTCTTACGCGAAAGGTATCTCGTAGATTGGGATAAAGAATCTCGTCAGGCAATAAGTATTAATAAAAGCGAATTTCTGGCAGAAGTAGCATTTCACCTCGACCTGGAAAATGACTGGAGTCTGGATGATCTGGTACCCGAAGCCTTGCATGAAGTTCTGAATCTCATGAATGATGAAGAGGTATCGCGCGTAAAACACGCGATACCCGGATCAATGCAGAATATTTTTGATAGTCGTATTTCTATGGAATGATTATTCGCAAACGAGCGAAATATCAACTTTCTTACCATTCAGCTTCAGCTTGATGCTGGCCTCTTCCATCTCATCCATATAGAGATTAAAACTCATACCGAGAGAACCATTATCCATAATCTTAAACATCACATCTTCGCTCACCGCAGTTGCAATCACGTGTTTAAGAACACTGGTCTTGCCATTTTTTGAAGCACTGACGACCACTTTAACTTTATCGATTGAGTCCACATACTCACCACGATATTCCGTAGACTGCCCCACATTCTTGATATGAGAAACTACAACGCTGATCTTTCCGACAGAAGGATCAACCGGTGAGCGATCCGTGCGTTGTTTACATTTATAAGTATATTCAGAAGCTGAAGCGGCCAGAGAGAAGAAAGCAATGGCCGCAATAATTGCGATAGTACGTTTCATGGGAGGACTCCTTTAAAATTGCCGGAGTTTTACCATAGATGAGCTTAGAAAGAGGGAAATCAGTAAATATTACAGATGAAGATCGTGCTAAGAACAGCAAAAGAGCGGCCATTGAGCTATACTGGAAGGGATGACTACAAATACGAAAGATCCACTGCACGGAAAGCGCCTCGATGATATTTTATCGGAGCTCGTTGAATTCTACGGCTGGGAACAGCTGGGGACCATGATTACCATCCGCTGTTTTACTCATGATCCAAGTATCAAATCAAGTTTGACCTTCCTGAGAAGAACTCCCTGGGCAAGGGAGAAAGTTGAAAAACTTTACCTTCACATGAAAGATCAGACCAAATAATTATCTGACTGTACGTCTTCTGAAAGCGCGATAGGAAAAATTCACTTCACTTCGGCTGAACTGAGTCTTCACAATTCCACTATCCTCGAAATTTCTTACGTGTAAGGGGAGACGATAATACATGTCGGCCTTCACAAGAATGCAATGCTCGGATCCATTACGGTTTGCGCGGTAGTAGCGATAAGTTGAGACCGGGCAACTCTTTCTGGAGCGGATAAAAATATCTGTCCATGTCTTCATCTCGCGGGGACCACTGGTATATCGACGATCCATGACTCGTTCATTCCCCTGGACGTGCACATATGGAGAAACGTGGAACCACCAATAAAAACGGTAGCGTCTGATATAAGTGTTCGTGAAGAATAGGAACACTTTCCGGGAAATAAGATTATTTTTTCTCATTTCTTCGTAAGTCCATACATGGGCCCTGTCAGTACACTCAGTCCTTGAGTAATAACTCCGGTTCATCCCGCGGAAGATTCGTGCCGCCTCTTCTTCACTAGGAAGATCGGTCTGGAAAAGCGAACTTACTTCGGTCTCTCTCTCATCTGGAATATCTATCGTCTCATCCGGCATCGTTGCGATTGAAATGAGATTTTGCTCTTCATCAACTTCCATTTCAACCGGGGTTCCTTCGTAATGAGTCTTTCTTGAGAGGAGCCCGCTTTTTTCATTCACAAAGACAACCCGCCCATCAGCGAGTTTCAGAATATGATCCTGATTGCTTTTTCCGTAATCGATGGAATCAATTTGTCCCGTGATTTTTCCGGCCCATACCTCCGGGCCCATGATGAGAAAAACTAAGGTCGAAAGGAGAAATGTTTTCATAAACCCTCCATGGTTTCCATCATGATAATAGAAGTGAGGGTGATGAATGAGGTGCGACGCTTACGTGGTCAACTATTGAGACTGAGCTTTCCTCATCGCAAAAGAAAGTCCTGAGATTGTGAGTCCCATGAGTGCGATGACAAAGAATGAAACGCGAAGGCTTGAAGCTCCGGCTATCCATCCAATAAGGGGAGGAGCGAGAAGGAATCCGAAATATCCAGTAGTGGCTACTGCTGTGACGGCGGCACTGGTGGACATCGAACTGGATTTCCCAGCAAGGCTATACACAAGTGGAATGATCGAAGAAACGCCGGCCCCGACCAGAAGAAATCCGATGATGGCGACCGGAAGGATCGGAAACGCAACTGAGAGAATAAGACCAGTGAAGATTAGTATTCCGGAGATGAAAAGAATCTTTTGTGTACTCAGAATTTCGCGCAAATAATCAGCGAGAAAGCGCGTACCCGCCATTGTGATCATGAAAGCCGTGTAGCCGACTCCAATCCAACCACCTTCAGCACCAACAACTTTCTTGAAATAGATCCCGCTCCAGTCAAACATTGTCCCTTCGCAAAGGAGTGAGAAAAAAGCGATCACTCCCAAAAGTAAAAGTGCGCGGTCGGGAAGCTGTATAAACTTTTTCTTCTGAATCGTGTTCGATGGTGGTTCATGAATCAGATGAGGAGCTGCTGCAAATGCGCCAGTGAGTACGAGTCCAAGAATGATGATGAAATGTACCGAAGGCTCGATTTTCATTGAAATCATAAGTGCCCCGAATCCACCACCGACAAAACCGGCAACACTCCAGAGTCCATGGAGAGATCCCATGACACTTTTTGAATAAAGCTTCTCCAGCCCGATTGCCTGGGTGTTAATGGAAATATTCACAAAGTTACTCGCAAGACTGAAGAGAAACAGACTCGCAATCAGAAAGGGAACTGTGGGCATGAGTCCGATACCGACCAGAGCGAGGCCATAAAGACATATTGCAATCAGAACCACTCTACGGCTGCCGAATGTTTCAACTGCACGAGAGGCAAAAGGCATACAAAGAAGTGAAGCAACAGGCTTCGCGATAAGGATTGTGCCGAGTGTGGCCTCAGATAGTGAATGGATTTCCTGAATGGCGGGTATTCTCACCGCCCACGAAGAAAAGACCATTCCATGCAGGAAGAATAAGCTGCTGATACTGATGCGTGATGATGAAATTGACACGAATTAATTCTATAACAAGGCAGCGCTCCCTTCATACATCTAAATTCGTACTGAAGTCGTTAACAGAGTCTTAAACTCCGGGCCATATGACGGGCCTCTAATTTTAAGGGGAGGTCCCATGAAATGTGTTCTCGTTGCTTTCGGTCTCTTCCTGGCACCACTAACGATTCAGGCTTCGATTGATCAGGAATGGGGACGTCACTCTGATCCTTCAATCAGAAGTAAATTGTATGAGAGAAATTTTTCCATGCTACCTCTTAGTGGATCACCCGCTGATATGAGAAAGCTTTGGGCAAGTGATTGGTGGCCGAACAGAAAAGGTTCAATCAATCGCCGCTGGAATACTGCAACTCAGGTTGGATTCCGCCTGGCTTCTCCAACCAGAGATGCTATCACTTCCATGACTGAGTCAGATCTTGCAGCACTTGCTCCTTCAGAAAAGTTTGATCTCCTCATTGGGGATTATGACTATTCACTGGTAAAAGAAGTTTCAAAGATTGCAAATTCCCGCGCACCAGAATGGTATGGGATTTGTCACGGATGGTCGCCGGCAACGGTGAACCATGTAGAGCCGACTGCGAAGACTCTTATCAGTAATGATGGAGTTCGTATTCCATTCGGTTCTTCAGATATCAAAGCACTTCTTAGTTACTACTATGCTTATTACCATGATGTAGAGAGCACTCGTCAGGTAGGGAAACGTTGTTTCTTTCTTAACCCAGGATGTAGAGACGAAGACCTTAACGCTGGTGCCTTTCATATCTCTCTTACTAATACTCTTGGTATCCAGAAAGAAAGTATGATCCTGGACATTGAAAGTAGTGAGCTCGTCTGGAACCAGGCCGTGAATGGATATCATTCGACGATTGTGAATGATCATCTACGCCCTTCAGATGATTCGTCCAGAGGAACTGTCCGCCGTATCCGGGTGAAGACGGCCATGAGTTACGTCAAAGAAATCAAAGCAAACAGCTGGGTTCCGACAAATGGAACTGAGGCGCATGTGAATGATGTGAAACACTATGAGTACTTCCTTGATATCAATGCCAAGGGCAAGTTCGCCCGACTTGCGGAGCTTCTGAACGATTAATTTTCAAAACGACGACCCGGGAGTTTTCAGGAACTCTGATTCTTCCGGTGTCGTTTCTCGTCCAAGAATTTTGTTCCGGTGTGGGTATCGTCCGAATCTTTTCAGGATATCTTCGTGTGCCAGTTCAAACCTGTAATTCTCTTCCAGCCCTGGCAGCGAGAACAGCCTTTTAGCTTCGGCATGAATGATCAAAGACTCCGAGTGCATGTAAGGCATATAAGCAAATGCTCTCATCTCAACCGGAAGAGACTCATCCATTTTCTTTTCTACTAATTCCTGCGCGAGTATCAGGGCCAATGGATCCTGAGCAAAGGCCCTGGGACTATTTCGGAAGATGTTCCTGGAAAACTGATCGAGAATGATAATTTCGGCTAACCTTCCTTCTGCTGTTTCCCTCCATCCAAAAAGTTCACCGCTGGAAGCTTTTTCGTGAATCTCAGTAAACCAGCGCCTGATTTCGAGATCAAAATCATCTCCGCCCAGAAACCATTTCTTAGGATCCGTTTCCTTAAACCAGAAATGAATGATGTCATAAGCGTCCATCTTTCCTCCACGCAATTTTCCGGGAGGATTCAGATTTTGGTTTTCTCAGATGATGAATCCATTCATAAAAACGGTAATGAATTGGAACCGGCAGTCCTGAATCTCTCAGCATATAAGCACGGTCCTGAATCGGAACTTTAAAAGCAAAGCGAAAGAGATGTGGTTCACCACCACCCTTCCAGAGAGCATTTCGGTGAGATTTTCTCATTCTCCAAAAGGCTGCAAATGTTTTGAATGGATTGAAACGCGGAAGAGGATAAGGAGAAAAATTCCAGTACTTTTCTCTCAGGACTTTCACTGGCAGAAATCCCAGCCAGTACCACCCCAGAATTGTATCGCGTGATGGTGGAGGATATGGTTTACCAGGCAATCTCTCAGATGGAATCGGATGGCCACCCAGCTTCTCCCAATAATTTTTCCGGATGAATACGATATCGACTTCTTTACCGAGCTTCTGCATATAGCTCGTAAGGATGGGGCCGTCATTGCCAGAGGGCTCTCCATTTTGCACAGGCCTTTCATTGTAAAGTCCGTATTTGTCCCGATGCATACTGATATATTAGTGTGATATATCAGCGAAGAAAAGAATCCGACTATTGGCGTTCGCAATAGATTGCGCCCTCCGTATTTCTCTCTGCCGGAGTGGGGCTGATAATTTCACCAGACGACAAAGGAAATTATTATGATCAACGATGAAGAGCTCAAAGAATTAGTTACCGAACGTCTCGAGTATGATCCCACCGTGACTCCGGATACGATTGAAGTCGAGGTGGTCGAGGGAATCGTGAGTCTTTCAGGCGAAGTGGAATCCCGTGACGATCGCAAATGGATTGAAGTTCTCGTTCGACAAATTCCTGAAATAAAAGATGTCGTGAATTATCTTACGGTCAGTTATGATGATAGTAATTATGGGCCGGATGTTCATCACAGCAGTTTATAGTTTCCTTTTTATGGCACAGTTTTCGTCAGCCACTGATGCTAATCTCTTAGCATATTCCTCAAAGCTCAATACAAACCTTCCGGAAGTTTATGATCACGCTACGAAGCTCATGCGGACAAGGGTTGAAAATAATAACCTGAATTTCGAATTTATCGTGCGGGCAAATATGGAAGAATTCGCCTTTGCCTTTCCCAAAGTTCGCTCACAAATCCTGAGTACTATCTGTCGCCAGTCGCGAGAAGGAACAGCTCTCAGACAATACAAGGCGAATGTCGTTTACCGGTATGAGAGTGAGAAAGGGCAGTCGCTGGGAGAGTTTATGGTGAAACCAGATCACTGCAAGAAGTAGCTACTGCGCCTTATCGGCACTGACTTCCGCATCTCCCTCTCGATCAAACCGCACCCGATACAAAATCGGATTACAGCAGACTTCGCAGTCAATTATTGTTTCCTGGATGCGTCCTTCTTCGGGATAAAACTCCATCCAGATCATCTCGCCACAATAAGGACATTGGTTCTGAAATTCATGCTCCATACAGGAAATGTTAATACATTAAGACCAAAGTGCACATTCCTCTGTATTCAACTAAGAGGACCACGTTTTTGCGCCTGGTCCGGAAAAGTGATAAACTAAGGTGTTAACGACTGAGGAGTAGTCCATGAACGCACACAAAAATATCCTTATCATTGAAGACAATCCCGACATTTCTCAGGCCCTATCAGAAGTGCTTTCTGACTGTGGACACAAAATCGAAACCGCCTGTAACGGGAAAGCAGGACTCGATCGTCTTATTAGTCAGGAGCCTCCTGATCTTATCATCCTCGATATGTTCATGCCTGTGATTGGCGGCATAGAATTTCTTAAGAGAATTCATGAAATTCCAGCACTCGCATTTATCCCTGTAATCGGGATGAGCGCAGATGCATTCGGGAAGAAGCGCTTTTTATCCTGCGGCATAAAATTTTTTCTGCAAAAACCTTTTGAGCTACCGGAATTGATGAGTATTTTGGATCGACTCACTGGGCGATCAGACGAGATATACAATCACGTACGTTAATGACCTAAAGCAAATAATAAGATTTTCGCATACAATTCCTGTCCATAGAAATAGGGAAGCAGTGGGGATATTCTTAGATAATGGGATTCAACAAAAAAATCAAAATTCTTGCTGTCGATGATAACCAGAACAACCTTATTGCTCTGGAATCCGTTTTTTACGGGTCTGATTATCAAATGATTGAAGCCACCTCGGGTGCTCAAGCACTTGAACTTCTCAAGGTCCACGATGACATCGCCATCATTCTTCTGGATGTGCAGATGCCGGAAATGGATGGATACGAGACAGCGACACTGATTAAAAAAATGGAAATTTCCCGGGATATCCCTATTATCTTTATTACTGCCTTCTACCGGGAAGATCCTTACGTGAGAAAAGGATATGAGGCCGGAGCTATTGATTACTTCGGAAAACCATTCGATCCCGAACTTCTCAAGATGAAAGTCGATATCTATTCTTCTTTCCGCCAAAAGAATTTCCTCCTGAAAGAGCGTGAAAAGCGTGTCGCAGAGACAGAAGAACTTTTGAAAGCGAGCCGTAAACTCACAGGAGTCTTTGAAAATATGAGTGTGGGTGTTCTCATCAGTGATGCTGATGGAAAGATCTTTCAGTGTAATGACATCACTTCTCATTTGCTCAGCTCACGGAAAGCTGAAGGACAAGATCACTACGGAGAGCTTCTCGCCTGGTGGAATCATGATGGTTCAGTCCTTAAAGAGCCTAAGAGCTTTTTGTGGGAAACACTGAAAGAGAAAAAAAGCATTCGTAACAGAAAAATCGATATCCGTTGCCCTGACGGAAGCATGAAAACTCTCATCGCATCATCGTCGCCACTTCTTGAAAGTAATGATGAGCTCCGGGGCGCCGTCATTATTCTCAGTGATGCCCGAGAAACGCGCGAGCTTGAGCAAGCGTTCGAAGAGAAAATCTCAAAGCTCATCTCGATTGGTGTAGAGCTCGAGCACAAACAAGTCTGAATCTTCTTAAAATCTATTTTCAATCTTTATAGATTTCTACACATTTGAGTATTATCAATGGATGACCCTCCGCGTTCGCCTTGATCCTGCCTGAATATCGCATTAAGTCGTAGTCAAAGTCATTTTCCTTACGCTATGAAGCACCCAACTAACTCTCAGGGGGAATAATGAAACAAATTTTTTTGGCCGGTGTACTTTTACTTGGAGCTTTCAGCGTAAGAGCAGAAATTCTTCGCGAGTGGGAAGATTACTCTGATCCTTCAATCAGAAACAGATCTTACGAACACTCATTTGCAAAACTTCCATTAAATGGAGCACCGACCGATACAAAAAAGCTGTGGGCAAGTGATTATTGGTCAAGAAAGAAAGGCTTAATTAACCTTCGCTGGAATACACCTAAGCCGGTTGGTTTCAAGCTCGTTTCTCCAGGCAGAGTTCAGGCCGTTTCTATGACCCAGGAACAGCTCGCTACTCTCGCACCTACTGAGAAGCTTGATCTTTTAAATGGCGACTACGAATACACTATCGTAAAAGAAGTAGATAAGATTGCAGATAAAAGTGCAGCTATCTGGCACGGTATCTGTAATGGTTGGGCCCCGGCCTCCGTAAATCACAATGAACCAACTCCAAAGACAGTCACAAGTATTGATGGAATTAAAATTCCATTCGGTTCATCGGACATCAAAGCTCTTCTCAGTTACTACTATGCTTATCACCACAGTGTTGAAAGCACTCGCCAGATGGGTAAGCGTTGTCTTCTCATTGGCCCTGGTTGTGATGAAGATCTGAACGCTGGTGCATTTCATATTGTTCTCGCGAACACTCTTGGTCTTCAGGGTCAAAGTATGATCGCTGACGTTGAAAGAGGTCGTCAGGTGTGGAACCACGCAGTTAATAATTATCAGACAACGATCGTGAATCCTAATCTTGCTCCAGGTGATAAATCTGCGAAGGGAACTTACCGCCGCATTCACGTGAAAACTGACATGACTTTTGTTTCGAAGATCAAAGCGAACAGCTGGATTCCGACGAACGGAACTGAAAATCACATCAATGACGTGAAAAATTACGAATACACTCTGGATGTGGATTATAACGGAAGAATTATCGGTGGTGACTGGATCTCGAAAGCTCGTCCTGATTTTATCTGGAGCATGGATAAAGCAACTTTCTTCACTGGTAAGTTTGCCCGTCTCTCTGAACTCCTGAACGACTAATTTCTATTCTCATTCTTCCACGCTGGTTTTACCGGCGTGGAAGCCATTAAAAACTAAAAATTCCTGGCCTGAATAGTAGCGAGAAAACGGTACTCTAATGTGTCGGTTTTTCCCTCAAGCTGCAGTTGCTCGAGACGTTCGGTAATAAGATGATCGGATTCTGATTTAGTCCGGAGTTTTACTCCGCAGTTTTTATTTTCGCATGAGATCGATGTTTTCACACTTCATCATAGCTTAATCAAAGCAAGATCAAGGCCAGAAAAGCCTACTGATATTCTTTGATTGCAGCATCCAGATAGCTTAAAGAATTAGGATCTGCTGAAAACTTTTTCTTGAGGGCCTCAATCTGCGCCGGAAGTTTTGCGCATCCAAGCTTTTTAATATTGCCTGTGATTTCATTTTTTCTCTTCTCGTCAGTCGGCTCTTCACCCGCCCAGTGATTACAATTCTCGAGCTTCATCACCGTGTTCTTCACTTCTTCAGCTGGAAGAGCACCAGATTTATAAACGGGAGAATCGCCATTCAGATCGAGGGTTCCCATGGCAGTTGTCTGGAAAATAAAAATCTGCTTTCCAAGGGCCACCACAGATTCATCAACAGATTCTTCGAGGTCGATGGATTTAAGGCAGCTTCCAATAAGTTCGTTCAGGACTATTTTCTTAGAAGGGAGGGCAGAGACCTGGAGGAAGATCTCCTTGTCAGCAGCACAGGGGCCTTTTTTCTTCTTTCCGGTAACACTGTCCTTTTCTTCAATAGAGACCTCAAACCTCGAATCTTCAAAGATCGGAGTCTCCGAATAGGCAAAAGTAGTAAGGAAAAGGGTAGAGAGAAGGAGTGTTTTCATCAGGGCAGTTTAGCATATCTTTTTTAACCTGAGAGGGTTATAAGAAGCCAAATTTTACCCCTGAGGCTTTTATGTCGGGCACCGAACCAGTTAGACCGCCAAACTCTTTCCGCATAGCTCTTAATCTGGAGCAGCCGGAGTCGCGCATGGATAATGTCCTTTTAAACGCGCTCCGTGAACAGGATGAAAATTCAACGCTGAAGTCTATGTCACGCGGGGCCCTGAAACAGCTCTTCAATGACAAAAAGATCATGATCAAAGGCCAGCGGGCAAAATCAAATTCCAGCCTCGCGGCAGGAACTACTTACGTGGACATTCTCGGCTTCTAAAACTTGAGAATAAGTTCTTCCCATTCATTAGTTGTGGAGAGATGTCTCGAAACTATCCTTACTTCCAATACCCGGGCCCATGATCGTCATGAGATCAAGGAGAAGATCCTGGGTAACATCAGGAAGTTCACCCGAAGTAATTCCCTGAACCTCGAACTGCTTAAGCTTCTTGATAACTTTTTTAAGTAATCCATCAAAATCCGAATATTCTTTCTGACGGGGATCAACCGGAGTTTTAGTGATCGCGCGGTCAATTCCTTCAGCCTTGGCGAGCTTCACGAATTTCTTGATGTCTTTTACCGGCATAGTTTTAATATGATCGATGGCTTCTTCCTGGTCTTTCTTGGAGAGTCTGACGATCTCATTGGTCTGAGTGACTGAGAGCTCGCCATTCTTTCTTGCTTCTTTCACAGCTGGTGCTGACATTTCATCGCGATTAATTGCTTCATGAATCTGCTTTGGAGATAGTCCGGTTTTTTCGGAAACCATCGTGAGAAATTCCTGCGCCGGAAGAACTTCTACAACTACACCATCCGGAGTTTCAGTTTTTTCAACTATTGGCTCAGGATGAAGTTCCTGATAAATCGTTCTGGCACGTCTCAGATGAGTTTCAATTTCCATCTTCGAGAGATCTTTCCTCACTAAGTTTTCATCAATCGAGATGAGTTCTTTTTCAAGTTCAGATTTGTCGACCACTATTACCGGGGCATGAGTTTGACCAAGATTTAAAAGGGCCTGATAGCGACGGGCGCCTGCGAGAATCACATTGTCAGTGGAGATGACAAGGGGAGCGATAAGTCCCAGAGTCTGAATCGATTTTTCGAGATCCGTTACGTCGGTGCCAAGGCGAAGATATGAGTTAGTTGCCTTGAGCTCTGAAAGCTTTCTTGTTTCCAAAAATGGACTCCTGCGGATGTGTTTGAGAGAGGCCATCCTGCTTGGAGAAATGCTTTCTGTCAGGAAAAACGGTTTGAAATTTTCTGACATTAAATAAAGAACCTCGAACGTAAACAGAATTAATCGTCGTTCAAACCTTCATCTACTGTTATATCGTCATCGATTGCATCCAGCTCAGGATCGAAATCATTATTGACTTTGCTTTCGTGTTTATCCTGCTTCACTTTGGCGTCTAAATCCTCACGATCATACTTCTCGCTGTATTGTTGTTCTTCGCGAGGATCGTGATTTTCATCAACATAAATTTTTGGTTTCGAATCTGCGTATGCAATAGCAGCGTTCAAGAGAAGAGTGGCGAATATCCATTTCATAGAAACCTCCGAGAGGTTTATTATAAAATAGGACGAGTGCGTTTTTGGATGAAGAGAGTCTAAAGGTGAACTGACTATAAACGTCTGATGATGTGATAACCAAACTGTGTTCGTATGATTCCTGAAAGTTCACCGGGATTAATTGCGAGAAGAGCTTTCTCAAACGCGGGAATCATCTTGCCTTTCGGAAACTCACCCAGGTTTCCTCCCTGACGGGAAGAAGGGCAGATGGAAAAATCACCGGCGAGTTTTTCGAAACCTTCACCCTGCTCAAGTTTTTTAATGATGTCTTTTGCTTCGTACTCATGAGCGACGAGAATATGTTGTGCTTTAAGTATCATCGCTGGAAGAACCGGCACTCAGCATCCTGAGGCTCACCATAGTACCAGCGATTATTCAGCCAGATTTTATTATAGGCATGAGTGGGTGAAGAACGTGATTGGGACCGAAGACCAATTTCGTCCATGAGATGATCAGCGAGATTTGAGAAAGCGCGACAAACACCGCGTCCTGAATTCGCTGCCTGACAGGCAGAATCCTGGTTAATTCCGGTTTGGTTTGAACGAGCGTAGGTGATGTAATTGGCAGTGATGCATTTTACAACACAGGCTTTTTGGCAATTTGAAAGTGCCCTACGATTAATGATTCTTCTGGTGTAGTTTGTCAGCCGCCCGAGACGTCCATTATCTGAAAAACAGCTGAGATCAGGATTTCTTTGACTGATGGATTCCATCTGCTCAGTCAAAGTTCCGAGCCACCCTCCAAGATCCACCACTCGTGAATTGTCATCGTTTTCAGCGCGGTAATCTATATCGTTGGGATTAGTATCCAGAAACTCACAACGGGCCATGGCCCAGTTGCGGCCTTCGCATTCATCCCGAACGGTCGTCATAGTCCGGGCGTGGGCGAGAGAAGAAATAAATAAGAGTGTGAAGAGAAGGAACTTCATTCCTCCATCATACCAAAGTGAGAGGTTGCCCGAATCAGGAACAAAATGCCCTTTTAGGGGACTTCACTGCTTTAGTATCGCCTCAAGCTCATATCCATCCAGAACCGGGATATTGCTTAGAAAAGTAATATCCACTTTGAGCCATCCGACAGAGGGAAGAGAGGGATGATAAATGATTTCAATCTTACTTTTTTTGTTGGTGGGTCTGACTTCAAAGAAATAGGCGTTTTTTAGGCCCCCGGCATCAGAGCGTTTTTGAAAGCGTAATTCCGCCTTATGAATCGACATTGTTTTCTTCTTTTCAAGTTCTTTATATCCAGCTTCGGTCCGGAACTTATTCGGAAATTCCATGACTGTTGATCCCTTGAGGAGTTTCGCAGGAACGGGAACATAATCCTTTTTCTTTACATCAAAATCCATCTTCACTCTGAATTGTTCAGCATCGGGCAGGATGTTCACAATCACTTTCCCTTTACGATGAAGTTTCCCCGGTTTTACTTTGTAATTAGCACTGCTAGCGGCGATGGCGAAAGGAAGTAAAAGAATACACAGAATAATACTCAGTAAAGATTTAACTTTCATTTTTTTTTGTTCTCAATCCTTTTTGCTTTTTCCATTTCCTTTATTTTCATTTCTTCCATCCTCGCTTGGGAGGCATTCATCTTTTCGAGTTCTTCTTCCATTACTGCCCGCTGTTCCTGCATCTCCCGAAGTTGAGCTTGCTGAAGTTGCAGCTGCTCTTGACGATAGATTGCCTCTTCACGTTCCTGCTTCAAACGTATCGCCTCGGTTCTGTTCCTTTGCTCCATCTCATAGCATTGAGTGGGCGTTGTATTACAAATCTCGGCATGAGAAAGGGAACTGGATAAGAAGAAAATTGTGAACAGTGTCATCTTCATAAGAATATTTTAGAGGTAAGGGATGCGTTTGGAAATTTAAGGGACCTTCAAGAAATGGCTGAGTATTACTCTTCGCGCTTGAGGGGAGTTTCAGGACAAAGTATATATAATCCCATGGCGGAAATGACGGATCCCGAACTAAAACTTGCTGTTGATGATCTCTTGAGTGCAGATCCTTTAATCGATTCCACCGGTATCCAGGTAATTGCTGAACTTGGTTTTATCAACCTTAATGGATATGTCCAGGATAAGGAACAGCGAGATCTGGTGGAGAAAGTTGTTCGTGAATATGATGGGGTGAAAGATGTGTTTAATTATCTTTCTCTTCGTCCAAAAGGAATTGTGTAATCTGAGGTTATGATGAAATTTTTATTACTGCCCTTAATCCTTTTTCCACTCTCAATTCAGGCCGGAACGGCCGAAGCAAAACTTTCTTCTCCAATCATGAAGAATCTTTCTGCTAAAATTCTTCTGACGGAAGTTCAAGAGGGTTTAAAAATCACTGCCGATGTAACAGGACTTAAGCCAGGATCGGTTCACGGATTTCATATTCATGAGATTGGTAAGTGTGACGGGCCTGATTATAAGAGCGCCGGAGATCATTTCAATCCTGCAGGTAATAAGCATGGTGGGCCTGATTCAAGTACTAAGCATATTGGTGACCTGGGAAATCTCATCGCAAATGAAAAGGGAATTGCAAAGGCCGAAGTAATCGTAAAATCGAAAGATAAGAATTCGCTCGGGCATTATGTCGGGAAGTCAGTAATCATTCACGCTAGGGCAGACGATTTTGCCACTCAGCCTGCGGGAAACTCCGGAGACAGGATTGCCTGCGGAATTATCTCACCGGAAGTCCGGCCTTAACCAGATCCTGGAAACCGCCAAGATTTTCTCCTGAAAGGCCTGCTTTCTCGAGAGAACTCAGGAAAATCTGAGAACGGCGGCCAGAGCGACAATAAAGATAAATATTTTTCCCAGCCGCGGTTGCTTTGACTTTTTTCAACGTATTCGCGCTTGATGCTTCCATCTCTGACAATGGTATCCAGTTGGCACCTTTAATCATTCCGCTTTTTATTTCTTCTTTTTCGCGTACGTCGAGAAAGACTGCTTTCCCTTCAGTTAATTCCCGATAGGCCTCCACCGGTCCGGCTATCGCCATTGATGTGAGAAACTGAGAAAGTAGAATCATTGAAACGATTTTTTTCATTTTGATAAACTCTAACAATCTGATTAAGATGTGAAAGCTTAATTTCGTGATAAGATGCAATAATTACAGACGTATTAAGCATGCAGTAAGACTAATCAAGCATTTGATGATAATACTCATTTTTATGAAAGAAGCTCAGTTCCGTATGACGATTCCCCACATATGAAAACCTATCTGGTCGGTGGTTCAGTCAGAGACCGGCTTCTCGGTATTGTTCCGAGGGACACAGATTATCTAGTTATCAACAGTTCTGATGACGAGCTTCTTGCAAAAGGGCTCGTGAGAGTCGGACAGAGTTTTCCCATCTATCTGGATACTGAGACCAAGGATGAGTACACCCTCGCAGCTTCGCTCGAAGAAGATCTCAAAAGAAGAGATCTCACGATCAATGCCCTGGCAATTGATGAAAACGATAAATTGGTCGATCTCTATGGTGGTGAAAAAGATCTCCGGAATAAAATTCTCAGGCATGTAGAGAGAGAAAACTTTTTCACTGATCCCTTGAGAGTCCTGCGGGCGGCCCGCTTTAAAGCACAATTTCCGGAGTTCTCCATTCATCCAGAGACGCTGGAGCTGATGAAGGAAGTTGCTGCAACTCCTGCATATAAAAATCTTTTGAGTGAAAGAATCATCAAAGAACTCAGGCGAGTTTTAGAGTGTCCTTTGCCCTCAGTTTTCTTTCAAACACTCTCTGCAGTGGGTGCGCTTAGGCCGCATTTTCCGGAAGGAGATCTTAAGTCTCTTGATCAAGCCCCGCGAAAAGAAGATCTTCAGTTCTCTGCTTTTGTAACAAATCTTTCATTAGTAGATCTCACGGAGATGAGAGACCGCCTCAATATCCAGAATGACTGGTATGAAATGGCGAGGGCCTGGATTCTCTTTCAGGGAATGAAGAAGAGTCCGGAAGACTTGATGGAATTTTTTTATGCTACGGATGCTTTCCGGAAACCAACGATAATTTCAAAAATCATTGAGCTGGGTGGAAAAGGGCTGGAGTTTTTCGAGGTCGTTAAAGACATTGGCATCAAGGATATCGATTCATCTCATGAAGGGAAAGCGATTTCTCAGGCGATCAGAGAAAAGCGGCTTTCCATCCTTAGAAACCGCAATTAAATCCCATTGATTTTAATTTTCCTGCAAACTGATTCAGAAGACTGTTCTCATGACCCTTCCGATAAAAAAGTGTGATTTTGTTATCACCATTTTTTCTCAGGTCATCCACGATAAACGACAGACGTTGAATCGTTTTGTATTCCCCACCGGAAAGAAAGATCGCCTTGATTCCGTGATACATCCGGCATTCGATCGGCATAGATTCATTGCCCTGAATGGCATCTTTCCCAGCAAGAATGACATTCTCTGAAATGAGCCCGCCTCCCGTGATGGAGAACATCGGATCTTCGTACTTGCCGCAATATTGATTATGACTGTAACAGCCTCGGCCAGGCTCACTGGCGTTTTCAAAACGTGAGTTAACAAAAGAGACCCGGCGTTTACGAGAATCCTGATTAATCAGCCGGCTGAATTCTTTAACGAGCTCTGAAGCAGTCAGGGCCTCATTCTGGATGAGTTCTACGAGATGCTTTTGTTTTTTTCCAAGATACCAGGATCCCACAACGGCAATGCCCTTGTTATCTACCGGAACCATGGTGCGGTAATCGCCGATATGGCCACTGGAAGCTCCGACAACACCGATCTTCTGACTTTGGGGATCTGAGATGGTTATCCAGATGGTGGCGAGAGCTGATTGAGAGATGAGGAGAGTAAAACAGATGATTAAGGTCTTCATCCGTATTCTTTAAGGCCAACACTCCTCACCCGGGAACATAAATTTATCTAAAGGAAATATTAATACAAATCACCAAACTTTTCGCGGAGTTTTTCACGAATCGTCGCTGCAGATTCACCTCTGATCTTAAAAGCATCAAGGGGACGTCTGTGGTGAAAGCCTGCTTTCTGGAAAGCATTCTCAAAATCCGGATCAGTTCCCGTAAACATATCCACGCGCTGAGAACCGATACCATTAAATGCTCCACCGGTATCTCTCACGATAAAGAATCCATCATGAATTGATCCATCCGGAAGTCTAATGCCTTTAGCGGCCGGGACGAAAATAATTTCATCCACTTTATGAACTTTATTATCAGCAGCGATCGTATGGTAAGGGAGAAGACAAAGATTTCTTCTGATACCTTCGCCGTATTTACAGCGATTCAGATAATAGTAACGGGCCGAGCCCTTGATCTTTCCACCGTAGTTCACAGCTCTTTCACCCTGGCCTCTGTCTCTCAAAATAGCAGAGCCTTCCATGAGAAGAGTGTAGGCAAAACGTGAGCAGACAGTAGCGATAAGTTTTCCTTCAGGAGTTGTAAGTCTTGTTTTCTCAGTTCCATTGAACTTTCTTTTTCCGTAACCGCCCTTACAGCTCACATCATTTTCATTTGGAGTGTAATACATAGTCGGAAGGAGATCAGGGATCTGATTCATATCTCTTTCATCAACATCATTTGGAGTGATTTCAGCGGCATTTGCATAAGCTGTTCCAGCTGCAAGAAGCAGGAACATGAGAAGGCCGTTCAAGGGGATACGCATCGGGACCTCGTTTGTGAACAATGGTGGTATCAGGGTTCTTGAGGCTATGTTGAGCTGACCGGGTAAAAATTACGTTATTTCCAGGCGAAGGAAAGAAAATATCAGAAAGTTTTTCCCGGTATCAACCTGGCCCCGGGACTTATGTTAAAACTCTCTCACTTTTAAAGAAACACTTTAAGGAATTTCAATGAAATTCGTTCTCATTTATCTCATCCTCTGTGCTCAGGCCTTTGCTGCGATTACTCCTGCTGAAAAGAAAGAGGCGCTGGGACAGACCCGCGAAGTGATGATGAAAATTATCGGAGAAGGGAAGAGTGATCCAAGACTCATCACTGCCCGGGTGACAGATGAATTCG
Organism: Bacteriovoracaceae bacterium; assembly: GCA_046595005.1. Lineage (GTDB taxonomy): Bacteria > Bdellovibrionota > Bacteriovoracia > Bacteriovoracales > Bacteriovoracaceae > Peredibacter. Next base: position 33,468 of record JBKJPL010000048.1, read on the forward strand.
GGACAAGACTAAATGTGGAATTTGCTTTTGTAGAAGATATGGAGGGAGCAAAGAAATGCTCTTACAGTTATGACCGTGTTCTTAAGCGCGCACTAGCTGATTCATGGACGTGTGAAATCTGATCAGTAATGAGGCGGCTTTTCGTCAGTGAGAGTCCTTCTGCCGTCGACTCCACTTTCCTGATTGATATTTCTTTTGAGATCGAGCACTTCTTTTTCAAGTCTATCAATTTTATTTTGCTGATCAATCACAACCTGATTCAGCTGATGAAGAAAATCATCCTGATGCGCGAACCTGATTTCAAGATCTGTAAGTCTTTTGTCGCTCATTATTTTCTCGGCGCCTTCATAATCAGATCATGGGCCTCACGAAGACCGTTTGCGAACGGATCATGCCATACGACTTCAAGATTTCCCTGTGGATCAGCTGCATTCCCGAGACATTTTGTTTCAGGGATCTGATCAGGATACATCGGTGATTTTGATATATAGCAGATATCAAATGTTTTGTTCCACACTGTTCTTTCAAGCTGAATAAGATCACGGAAAGAAAGCTCGTTCTGAATGACCGGAATATTTACTGATGTGAGCTTCCAGATTCCTTCGGCCTCGGGACTTGCGTCTTCAACGCGATAATCGGTTCGGTTGTTTTCGATATAAACTTCTACGAGCCCACCGTTTCTGGAAATAATCTTTGCACTGAAAACTGCGAGTCTCTGAGTCGCCAGAGGACGACATCCTTCGTGACGGACATAGACCCGTGAGTTTTTATAAATACAGACATAGTTTCCACCAGGTCCGAGATCAGCATTGGGATAGTCACGACCAACAAATGTCAGGCGCTCACTGGCCAGATCCTGGAAGGCTTCCTGAGGAGTGTAGATATCGGCATAAGCGCATAATCCCACTGTCCCAAGTAGAAGAGATCCAAGGATTTTCGTGATGAATGACATAAGACTCCCGAAGTTAGACGTATATTGTGAAGAATAGGCCCATTTTCGCCATCTCATTCAGGCAGTGAAATTTCTCCCGGGGGGTGTATGGTGTTTGATCAATAGGATAAGTGATTGAAAAGTCGTCGAGAGATTATTAAGTTGTTATTAATATTGTTCATCGCGAAAATATGTTTATGTCTGCAGATACACTTTCTATCCTATTAGCTGTTTTTGAATCCACGGGAGACGGGATCCTCATCGTGGATAATGAAGGGAAGGTCCTGCAATCGAACCGTCGCTTTCAGGAGTTGTGGAAGATTCCGGATAGACTCATGGAAAGCCGGGATGATGATGTTCTTCTGAAATATATCCTGGATCAGCTGATATCACCGGATCTATTTATCGCCAAGGTAACTGAGCTTTACAAAAACGCCGATGCTATTTCAGAAGACACGATCAAATTTAAAGATGGCCGTTTCTTTAGTCGTTTTTCACGCCCTCTGATTTCCGAAACATCCACTCTGGGAAGAGTATGGAGCTTCAGAGATATAACGGAACAAAAAAAGAGTGAGGAAGTATTCACTGCGATCACTAATCTTTCTCCCGACATCATTACCCTCATGAGTGGAGATGGAATTATCATGTTTAACTCTGCTGCCGCAGAAAAAATCCATGGTTATTTAAATGCTGACCTTCTGGGAAAAAATACTTTTGAGTATATTCACCCTGATGACCAGAGTTCCTGTACTGCGGTTATGAAAGAACTCATGGATCATCCTGACAATCCAGTTACGGTGCAGTATCGATACCGTAATAAAGACGGCGCTTACATCTGGATGGAGGCAACCGCTTCCAATCAGATTTCCAATCCCCTGATCAAAGGATTGGTCGTGATCTCGCGTGATATTAGAAAGAGAAAAAAGCTTGAGCAGGACCTTGGTGAAGCTCTGAGAGTAAGAGATGAATTCATATCTATTGTTACTCACGAGCTAAAAACTCCGGTTACAAGTATCAAGCTTCAACTCCAGATGCTTCTTCGCTCAGGAAGAATCATTCACCAGGATGAGCACGGTCTTCGCTCTGAGAATCTCCCGGCGATGATCCATCAGGTGAATTCCCTCGAAAGACTTATTGATGATCTCCTGCAGGTCTCGCGGATTAAAAATTCGAAGCTTATGTATGAGATGAGTGAAGAAAATCTCTCGACACTTATCAGGGCAACTTCAGATCAGTTGAAAGATCTTCTGGTTGAATCCAAGTGTGACGTCGGAATAGACATTGAAGACGGTATTAAAACCCATTGCGATCGCCTGAGGATTGAGCAGGTACTTGTGAATCTATTATCCAATGTCATGAAGTATGCTCCCGGGAAACCTGTTCATATATCGCTCAAAAAAGTGAATGGACATGCAGAATTACGACTGAAGGACAATGGTCCCGGTATTCCACTGGATAAGCAGAAGGAAATCTTTAATCTCTTCAGCCGGGTATCAGACACACATGTTCAGGGTGGACTGGGTGTGGGTCTCTACATTTCTTCCTGTATAGTTGATCAGCACAAAGGTTCCCTGGAAGTGAAAAGTACGCCAGGAAATGGCTCTGAATTCATCCTTCGCCTTCCCGCGCTCTGATCAATCTGGTATGATCTCCGGATGACCACCCTGACCATTGATAAAGAAGAAATTAATCTCCTCCCGCCTATGGATTTTGAAGGTGAGATTGTTGAAATCGTCACTCCCGAAGGTGCTAAACGGGCAGCAGAGATCCTGAGTACAGAAAAAATGCTGGGCTTTGATACAGAAACGCGGCCCTCGTTCACTAAGGGCGAGTTTTATACACCTGCCATCCTTCAGCTGGCGACTCATGAGAAAGCATTTCTTTTTCGTCTTAAGTTTTTTGAATTACCCGAAGAAATGATCGCTCTCATGGAAAACCCGGAAATCACCAAAGTTGGTATCGGCATCAAGGATGACCTGATTGGACTCGGAAAAATCATGAAAGTGAAACCCGCCGGGTTTGTGGATCTAGCGGATGAAATGAAGAAAAAAGGTGTGACGAGCTCGAGTCTTCGTTCACTAACTGCAATTTTCCTCGGAAAAAAACTCTTTAAGAAGGCCAAGACCACGAACTGGGAAAGAAGAGATCTTACCCCGGCGCAAATAAAATATGCCGCTATTGATGCGGTTGTAGGCTATCTTATTTACGAAAAAATTCTGGACCTCAAGTAGCCACTTATAAGACCCTGAATTTCTGAGGGCACACTTTTCCCGCTTTTTAAGGACGTATAGAGGCCTAGAATAGGTCTTATACAAAGGATCCTTCTTGAATAAGACCATTCTCCCATTGGCACTCATTCTTATTGCTTCATGCTCACAGAACGAAAAAAGAACAAATCTTCGTTCATATGCATCGAGTATTTCTGAACTTCCCAGACCTATTCCCGGTGAAGTCTGGGGTCCGGAACAGGAAAGAGAGGCCGAAATCATTCTCGATGACACTCTTCAGATGCTCAAGAAAGATTCTGCCGGTGATGAATTTGTAAGACGTGATGCTCATCCAAAAGCGCATGCCTGTGTTCGTGCGAAATTTAATATCAATCCAGCACTCCTTCCAAAAAGTAATCAGAAAGGGATCTTTGAAAAGATGGCAACCTATGATGCCTGGATCCGTTTTTCGAATGGTTCAAATAATGGCGAAGGAAAACATGATCTGGAAAAAGATGTGAGGGGAATGGCGATCAAACTCATGAACGTTCCGAAGACTCCAACTGGAACTCATGATTTTCTTCTCGCTAACATGAAAGAATTTTTCTCGAAAGACGGTGAAGACTATTCTGACCTCGTGAAGACTGCTTCACAGGGGAATGGATTTGATCTTGCCTTATTTGCCCTGACTCATCCAAAAAGCGCGCACCGGCTTTTTAAGGCGCGTATCCAGATGGGAAATCCCCTGAAGCAGGACTATCACTCAGCAGTTCCATTCTTACTCGGCAGTCACTCGGCCCGCTATCATGTACTTCCATGTGACGCCAATCAGGATGCGATTCCAGGAAAAGATTCTCATAAGGATTATCTCCGCCAGAGACTGGGAGCAACTCTATCTGCCAAAGGGACTTGTTTCACATTCTACGTACAGCCAAATCAGAATCCGTCAGTTCAACTCATAGAAGATCCAAGACTGTCGTGGGATGAGAAAACTTCTCCCTTAATCAAGGTTGCCGATATCGAGATTCCTAAACAGTCAGATGTGACTTCGAACGAGCTTATTAACTTCTGCGAAAACTCACGATTTAATCCATGGCACGCAAAAGATGAAAATCGTCCCCTGGGTCAGATCAACCGCATCCGCGCCCTGGTGTATAAGGAAATCTCAAAGTTCCGTCATGAGAAGAATGGTGTGAAAGAAATGGAACCGGTTAATCATTCACCATGTGTTGGTGTGACTTCTGAGATGTGCAGGAAGCCATAGAGTTCCAGCATACTTGTGGCTGTTGTGTGCGTCGGAATAGATCACAATGAGAAGTGCCCTTTCAAGACTCATTCGAGATGAGCTTTCAAAGTATCTTTCGAGAGCTGAATCATTTTTTAAAAAAGGCACATGTCTCTCGAGGCTGAGACCTTACATACTACATTTCAGTAAGTGAAAAAGTGTCGCCGCTTTTGAAAATTTTTGGAGTTCTGATCATCCACTTTACTTCTGCAAGACCAAACTTCCTTTCTTGATAAAGTTCCGGATGATCCTTCTTTAACTCTACAGAGGCTTTTCTCAGCGCATACCAAGGTATGGCCGGCGAAACGTGATGGGGGACATGGATATTGATATCGAGCCATAGCCACTCAAAGACTCTCGGAAATCTCACATCGAAAGTTGATTCCATCTGGCCACGTATTGGCGTCCATGAACTCTCTTCAAACCACCTCGACTTTTCGTTAGCGTGTTGAATGGTAAGCAGGAAATATCCGGTAAACATCGCAATGCTGGCGGGAATCCCGTGATACTTGAACATTCCGCTGACACCCGTGAACCAGGCAAGACCCGCGTAAATAGAAATCATTACCGACCACATGATGAGATTTGAGATGCGAACTTTCTTTGATGTATTTCTGAGGCCTCGTGAAATCGCATTCAGCCAGATCCAGAAGAAGACACCGAAGGGGAGAGTGTAACCTAGTTTTCCGGCAAAATTATTTTTCCACGAAGAGTTCTGATATTCATCTTTCGTCATTAGCCACTTCGACCAGTCGACATCCTGCCCGCGGAGCTGAGTATGAGCATGATGATGATTATGAGTTACGGTCCAGTTAATAAGTCCGTTTCCAAGGGGAGAAAATGACAGATGTCCCATGATGAGATTCATGGTTTTATTCTTTGAAAAAGTATTATGACCGCAATCATGTCCGAGGACAAACATGCCAACCAGGACCTGTCCGTGAATAAACCAGAGGGGAATAAGGTAAAGAGGATTTTCGGTCTGAGCTTCCAGATATAAACATAATGAAAGAAGACCCAGGATCCTCAAAACCGTAAACCAACCCATGACAGGGCCGATTTCATAGCAGCTTTCGGGAATTGAGCGCCGGATTCCGACCAAAGTTTTCATAGGACGGAGAGTAGCACGTCCTAAACCGATGAATTTGGGTTCCTGACAGGGTATCACTTTTTTACATCATTAAGCCTGTCTTTAAAAAGTCGTATTACACTCCCGGTATGAATATCAAAGCCGAACGCCTTCAGAATATCCGGATGAGCCGTATTATCATTTTGATGATTCTCATCGTTTCCACTGCTTCATACTTCTGGCAACCAACCGGAGTCTGGTGGGTAGTGGATATCGCTTTCCGAACATGGCTTCTCTTTCTTTGTGGAGTCATGGGGCATGAAGGCTCGCATGGTGTTCTCGGTAACAGCAAAATCTCAAACATCTGGTGGGGAAGAGTTAGCTTTATTCCCCTCGCAGTTCCAAATGTCCAATTCCGTATCACTCACCGTTATCACCATTCATTCACTAACGAAGAAGGAAAAGATCCGGACATGCTACTCAAGATGGATCACTGGTGGCAGTTTCCAGGAAGAGCACTTGCTATGCCTCACTATTGGGTAATGTGGATGAAAGAAAGAGGACTTCTCAATAAGTCAGTACTTATTGAATGGGCCTTGACTTATGTTGTGTACGGCGCTTTTTTCGGAACGATCATTTACTTTGTAGGCTGGGAAAGAGTTCTTTACGGAATCTTGCCAGCTCAAATTCTTAATTCATTCCTTCTTTGGTATCCCTTCGCTGTAAAAACTCACGAAGGTCACCATGTAGGAGCTCAGGAAATGCGCTCGCATGATTACTACGGGCATTTCCTCTACTGGTTAACCCTTGGTCTTTCACTTCATCGGGCACATCATATGAATCCGCAAATGGGCTGGTATCAGCTTCGGAAGTTTATCCAGAAAGGACCAGCTTTCTCGCGGCATATTTATGAAGCTCCAGCTTCTAGATGAACTTATCGCTCTCGGACACGGGGGCGATCGCTCCACTGATTGTATTATTGCTGTAGGTTCGCGGGATCTTGCCGATCCTGATATTTCTCGTGCTCAGAAAATAATTTCAAAAACTGCTTCCTATCCATGTGCTCTGGGATCCTACAATACACTTCAGGATTTCCTGGATGTTCCTTTAACATCTCCTTTTCATATTGAAGTCGCAAAAATAAATGAAAGTGAGCCACTGATTGCTTTCAAGATGTCCCATGTCCTCGGCGACGCAGTTTCCATGTTTCAATTCATGAAGGCGATGTTTGGTCAGGATGTAGAAGAAGCGGAACCAGAACTCAAAAGTTTTCCCTCTAAAAAAGATTCTCCTTACAGGGATCTTTTGAATTCGAAACTCTGGCCTCGTCGTGGCGAACGAAGTATCAAGCGCAGAATTATCCGCGAAACAATCACACACACTGATCAGAATGCGTCGGTCTTCAACGACCTCATGCTTTATTCACTTCTAGAAACTCTGCCGTATGAGCGTAAAGCGGTTTGGGTGCCGGTCAATGTCAGGAAAAATTTCTGGAGAGGCTTCGGAAACGGTCTTTCCCGACTTCGGGTTTATCCGCCGAAGGGTGGAAATATCCAGGAGAAGCTCGATCATATCCGGAAACAGAAGCGGGAAGCGATGAAGAACGGGGAAGTGGCATTACCACCCGCAGATTTTGATATTCATAATAAAAAGCACAAACTTTTCTATGAGCTCTGGATTCGGAGACCCTGGGCCGATTGGGGGTCCATTTCTCTGTCTCACGTGACTAATTCAGTTGGATTTCTCGATGGATTTCATCATATCGCCGGGATCTCCAATCTAATGCCGGCGCATAATGCGGCGATCTTCGCTGTTACCAGTGCCGGTAGAACCGATTTCACCCTCACTTTTGATCCTGCTATTGTTTCCGATGAAGAATCCCGCATTCTCCTGCGTGACTTTGTGACTCATCTCCGTGCAAAATTATAGTGTGATAAATAATTGTCTTAGAAATATCCTGAAGTTCCTTTTTGGTGTAATGAATTCCCTCATTACCTTGAGTAACAGTCGTGACCGGAGAAAATTCCGGAAGCGCTACGCTTTCTTCTACGCAAAAAACAATATCTCTTCATTTTCGTTGGCTGGCTTTGAAGAACAGAAGGCCCGGCTACGTGAGCTTCATGATAAAATGAATGGCCATAAGTTTTTTGCCAAGACTTCCGGAACAACAAAGGAACCCAAAGAAGTTCCTTATGATCAGAAAAGAACACGTCATCTTCAGAAGACCTTTCTGAGATCAATGATCACCCTCACATCAGGCTTTCCCGGGCAGAAGACGTTTTTTGTTTTTGCTTCCTTACAAAAAGATAATTCTTTGACCTCCGGAATGATGGAAGAGGGAAGTGAACCTTCAAGGCTTGAGCTTCTTCAGGCGCCATATCGTTATCTTCACACAAAAGAAGGCCTGGCACTTATTGAACGGGTGGGTGAACTTACAGCGAGAATCATGGTTCTTGCTGTGACCCAGCCGAGATTTCTTTATGCTACCAATCCATCGACACTTACTTTCTTCTTAAAAGAGCTTGAGACAAGATGGAAGGAAGTACGAGTAAGGCTGAAGAACATCCCGCCCGGCCTTCAGAAACTTTCCGATCATCAGGGCGACCGCCTCATCATGACTTTTCTTATCCGTGAGAAAGCACCAAGGCTTCAGGAGCTTCTGCCTGAACTCAAGGGCGTAATTACCTGGGACGGGGGATATGTGAAGCCGTTTCTTGATCAACTCAAAGTCTCGCTTCCCGGAGTTACTTTTCTTCCGATGTACTCGATGAGTACTGAAACAATTGAAACTCTTCCTCACCGTATTGGTGATAAGATTCATTTCTTTCCATTGACCCGTGGAATGTATCCAGAGTTTCAGGATGAAGAGAAAGGAAAAGTTCTTTCTCCGTTTGAGCTTGAGGCCGGTAAAAATTATGAACTGATTGTCAGTGACGAATGGGGCATGCGCCGTTACGCCACCGGTGATCTCTTTCATGTCAAAGATTTGGTGAAAGGGCTTCCCGATCTTTCTTTCGTAAAAAGAAAGGGCATGACCTCATCCCTTACCGGAGAAAAACTCACAGAAGAACACGTGCGAGAACTGAAATCATTTTTGGACAGAAAGTTTCCTGAGCTTACTTCACTCCCTATCACTCTATATCCCGTTTCAGTTAAGGGGGTGATGGGATATGAGCTCGCACTCATTGGTAAAAAATCAAATCTTCCTGATTTTTCTGAAATTGCAGATGAAGTGCTTGGGAATATAAACGGCGAATATGAATCGAAGGTCAAATCAGGCAGACTTTCACCACTCAGAGTTACTCAACTGTCTGAGCAGGAACTTGCTGGAGTGATGGGTAAGTCCGAACACTGGGAATCTCAATTTAAAATATTACCACTCTATGAAAAACTCATCGTACGCTGAGATCGTCGCTATTGTTAAAGAGCAATCCCTCAAATCAGTGTCGTTTGACATTGATGGGACAGTATATCCCATCGTGAAAGTTCAGCTGAGATGGTGGAAGAATTTTTTTATTTCTCCCAGAAGAGCTGTCCGGTTTTTTAATATTAAAAAGACCTGGGAAAAAAGACGTCTCGGTGATGTGAATGTTCCGGTTTCTTCTGAAGACGTTCGATTCTTTGAAGATTTTCTGACCAGCATGCTTGATCAGTCACTGGTACCTGAAGAAATGCGGAATCTGATTAAGGAACTGCGAAGCCTCGGAGTCGAAGTATTGTTTCTTTCTGACCACGGAGCAACAGAAAAACTTTCCTGTCTAGGTCTCAGTGGTAACGCCATCAATTGTCTCGTCGAAACAGGACATCTGAAACCTCATGAGAAAATCTCAGAGGCCCTTGTTCGTCATGGGATTATTCCCGAGAGTCATCTTCACCTGGGAGATCGATGGACGGATGAAGAACAGGCAAGACTTTTTGGCTGCTCGTTTTTGTATCTTCAGCTGTAGAGAGCTTTTTGATACAGCCAGCTCCTGCAGAAATCACTTTTCCAGTTCTCTCCTCGCACAATCTCTATAGTGATTTTCTTTTCCTTAGTGAACTTTCGAATAAGTTTCAGTCCATTTTCGAGCGAAGAGAGGGATGAATACTCATCGATACGGGTATATGCGCCCCTTTCATGTTTCTGCCGGTTAAAGAGTACATAGTGGATTGCGTTTTTTGTTTCACGGAGAGTCTTCAGCACGTGCAGATGGTATCGCCCGAGCTGAATTCTTCCCCGTTTCAGACCTTTGGCGAAAGTGATAGTAAGAGACCGCATGGATCGAGTGAGAGTTGCATTATCCGGGGCCGATACAATCAGATGAATGTGATTTATCTCAAAAGAAAATTGCAGAACCAGGACGCCATGGCTTCTGGCGTTTTGGATAGCGCGCTTCAGAAGCTTTAAAGTGTCCTTGTTCCTGACCTGGCTTCGGTATTTGAAATTAATATGAAGGGGAACTTTTGCGGAAACAACCTCCCGCTCCCGATGAGAAACTCCCCGTGAATGGATTCGGTTTCGACCGGCGTTTTCCCGGAGACCGCCCCATGACCCACCATTTAATTTGAATTTTCTTTGCATGATAAACCTCTCTTGAAAGAGGCATATATCGAAGGAAGTGAGTAGAAACAACAAAACCGTCTGTCCTGGTCCGGAATTTTTCTCTTATGCTTTCTGAGTCTTCCATCTATAATCCTTCCTATGAATTTAAAGAAATATTTCCACGAAAAATCCTCTCACAAAACTCTCTCTCTCCTTCGCGATTACGATAATCCGGATCACAAAATTAATATCTGGAATACGTTTGTTGATTCAGACAATGAAGGCCTGGAGGGAATTCATTACGATGACTTTTCCATTATTCCCCGCTTGATTCCGGAATCATATTTTCCGGTAATTGAAAAAACCTGTAAGGACATCACGACTTTTCTTATGAAAGTTATTTCGCTTCCTGAAGAAGAAGTGAAAGCGATAGTTCCGGAAGGTCCGGTGAGGGATTTTCTCATTAATGAGATCGGCGTTCTGAAGCACCGTAAGAAACGCATGGTGGGAAGTTTTCGCTTTGATATGGCGGTTGTAGGTAAGCCGGATGCCGCGCATCCGCCGCAACTTCTTGAAGTAAACGAAATTGGATTTGATGGACTCGCTCGTTCATCTTATTTTCAAAAAACTCTTCTTTCTCATATGCCTGAACTCAAAAAGCATGTGAAGGCCCTTGATACTGCTGCGGCCGAAGTTCGGAACATGAATCGTCTTGGAAAACATATCGTTCGTCTTCAGCACGGGTGTTACAACTGGGATGAGCAGTTCCTGAAAATGACTTCCGATAGAATGGGAAGCCATCTCCATCTTATTTCTCCGACTCAATACAAGCAGAAAGTGAATAAAAAACATTTCCCGCTTCTGGAAGAACTTCCGTTCTCATTCCCGAATGGAAAGCTCATGGTTGGTAAAAAGCTCAAGCCGGGTGCCATGAATATGAGCTTTGCTTACACGCTTAAGGATCTTAAGCGTGACAAGGAACTCTATAAGAAAATGGTCGCCTCAAAAACACCGCAATACGGGCCACTGGTGACGGGTTTGATAGCTTCGAAGAGTGTTCTGGTTATGCTCGCTAATGAAGAGCTACGTAAGCGATTCCTTGGAAGCGCAGATAAGTTAAGTCGATCCATTCTTCCTGCATTCCCACTTAAGGGTAATGTAGACAAGGTCCTGGCACATCCTGATCATTACGTTATCAAGCATACTGATGGTTTCGGCGGGCAGCAGGTGTTCGCGGATCGCCAGATGCTTAAGCTGATGAGAGATATGCCAGAAAGAAAGCATCATGAATGGGTGGTTCAGAGGAAAACACGTCTCAATACCGTTAACGTGAACGGGATTCTTTCCCAAAGAAAGAAAGCGATCGGTGATCTTGGCGTGTTTATTCAATATGACTGGGAAGACGGAAAGTTCAATCACTTTGAGGTCGGCGGCCTCATGTGCCGCGCGAGCAACAAAAGTCTCAAAGTGAACGTCAGCGCCGGGGGAACTCAAGTCGCTGTTATGCTCGAGCGTGGAGTTTAATTAACACTCTCGTCATCACTCAGATCATCATCTCCGTTGTCTTTACCAAACTTCGCTGCCTGATTCATTCCCTGGCGGAAACACGTGTAAAGATTTGCGGCTTGTGCTTGAATCGCCGGGCAAGGATTCACAGCATTCACGCGATTAGTAGCTGAGATATCTGTGTCAGCGGTAATCGCTGAAAGATCAATCTGCTTAATGAGATCAGCAATCCGGAAAGTCACCATGAGTTTTTTTCCGCTCTCAGGATAAACCGCATTTTCGCCGTAAATCTGAAAGTCAGTTGTATCGTCAGTGACAAAGGAGAAAGCAAAGCCATTCACTTGTCCGCGGAAATACATGCTGTTTCCACCCAGAGCTGCCGGTACTCCGGCAGGTAGTGAGTTGGATTTATGCAGCTGCATTTTTATCCTGCGAAGACCTTCTGGAAAAAGACGGATGCTGCCAAAAGGTTCTGGAGTTCCATCGAGGAGATCGACAAAGAAGGGTCCTTGATAATGATCAGCAGAAACGGCATAGGCATCCGGATTACTCGAACGGAAGAAGTGCACTTTCTTCACTACAATCCACGCTTCCAGCAAATCCACATTGGCCATATTGGCATCGATGAGTGGTGGGGGAGTGAGTGCGTATGCTGTAGGAAAGAACCACGATGTCGAATTAGAAACTGTAGCGTTCATTCCGGAAGCAGTAATCGCAAAATCTGTACTCACAGCATGGCCACTGTCACTGGAGCTAGAGGGACTACAACTTGAAAGAAGTGCGGAAATTAAAGAGAGAACGAGAGTTTTGAGAAGTGTCATCATACTCATATCCTATGAGTCCTCGGCCCTACGTAACGTACGTTCAACTTTCGGTCCGAGATTTTAACGGCAAAGTTATTTTACCAGTATGGGGAGGGTATAACCGGAATATTGAGAAAGTGTGGAGTTCTGAGGGGATGAAAATACCCCCAATGGGCTATCTTAGTGATTCCCTGACTTTCATCAAAAGCTCGCCCAGACGATTTTTTCCGGACCTGTCACCGCAATCGCCCCAGTGGCAATCATTTGTCGTGTGTTCGTAGATGTGACTGTTTACGGTTGAAAGAAGAAGCTCAGTCAGGACTTCGTGCCTGGTGTATTTGTCGAAGAGAGCTTTCTCCATAAAGGATTCTTTTACGTCATCCCAGTCATCTCTTTTAGGAAATTTCGGATCGCGTCCGCGGTTTGCTGCTTCCATGGGGCCCGGAGCAAACTGAACCCAGTTACGAAGCTCTTCGCTATCATATTTTTGTGCCTGATAGTAGTGCTCACTTGTTGACCACCATTCACCATCTACATAAACCGGGAATCCTGAAAAATTCGAGAACTCCCCGTATAAATCTTCTTCCCGGTAAAAATCGAGAATCTCATTTTCAAAAGTAGTCGCCGGAGTTTTTGGAAATTTATTGTAATGGTGAATTACATATTTTACGCAGAAGCCGCGGTCGGCAGACATGCCCATCTCTTTTTCGAAGTTCTGAAGCTCATCCTGTTTCGGAGCTCTTGCAGAAATTTCTTCACAATTGAGAGCTTTGCCCCAAATCAAGCCTCTGGGATCGCGCCATCCATCCACACCTGACGAAAGTTCATCGCATACGTAACTTAAACCTGTGGAAGTCGTCTGGATTTCGCCCGTCACACAGGCCAGCGATTGAAGTGATACAAATAGGGCAAAAAATATGACTTTTCTCATCTTCTGATTCAACAACACAGGCCTTAATTCTTCAAGAATTATGCACCACTAAATAGTGGGCACATGCCGTTACTTTAGCTACCATAATGTTAATGCTAACTCCGTATCAGAATGCGCTCAAAGGGTTTGTCCTTTTCAGCGCTTATTTACTAACTGCGAAGCTGGGGCTTTCACTCGCGGCCGTTAGCGGCTTTGCAACTCTGGTCTGGTTTCCAACCGGACTTTCATTTGCCGCCCTCTTCCTTTGGGGACGGGGTTTCTGGCCGGCAATTGCTTTAGGTGCTCTGGCCGCGAATATGATGACTGGAGCTCCCTTAACAATCGCTCTGATGATTGCTGCTGGTAATACTCTGGAAGCGGTTATTGGCGTCCATTTATTCAGAAAATTTTCTGGTGCTGATTCAAATCTCGAGCGCGTTCGTGATGTGGGAGCATTTGTTTTATTTGGTGCTTTCTTAAGTACGATGATCAGCGCCACGATCGGTGTGGGCGCACTCTATGTTTCAAATATCGTAACAAGTGTAACCTTGCTTCAGACATGGTGGGCATGGTGGATTGGCGATGTTCTCAGTAACCTCGTCGTGGCTCCATTTTTTATTATCTGGTTCAGAAATTCTAAGCGCAGTTACGAACCTCGCAGGATGGTTGAAGGTATGATCCTGGGATCTCTGGTTATGGTTCTTTGCGTATGCATTTTCGGAAACTGGCCCTCTCCCGCCCTTCATTTATATCTGAGACCGCATTGGATTTTCCTTTTACTTATCTGGGCCACTCTTCGCTTTGGACAGAAGGCCAATGTCACTCTCACTCTGGTCCTTTCCGGTATTGCAATAACCGGCACTATTTTTGGTACCGGCCCGTATTCAAGTGAATCAATGAGTGAAAATCTTCTTCTACTTCAGCTCTTTGTCGGAGCTGTTGCCTTATCCGGCCTCTTTTTCGGAGCATTGGGAAGAGAGAAAGAACATGCGCTGAGAATGCGCACAGATTTTATTTCTATTGCCTCTCATGAACTAAGAACACCTCTTACAGGTATTAATCTTTCTCTGAATATTCTCAAAGAATATCAGAGAGAAAATCCTTCGGTTGAGATCAGTAATGCGATTCAAGCACTTGATCGGCAGACTAATAAGCTTACATCACTGGTAGACTCGCTTCTTAATGTCGCGCAGATCGAGAACGGAAATCTTATTCTCCAGAAAAAAGAGACAGATATTTCGACTCTTGTTCGGGAAGTTTCGCTCGGTCTAGGAGACCTTCTTGAAAGAACATCGTGTTCCCTGAAACTGGATATTCAGCCGACGGTGAAAAGTGTCTGCAGTTCTTATGGTATTGAGCAGGTTCTTACTAATCTCATGATGAATTCCATGAAGTATGGTGCCGGTAGAGATGTGAAGATTACTCTGGCATCAAAAGGAAACCGCATCCGCCTATCAGTAAGAGACGAAGGTCGCGGAATCTCACCTGAATATCATGAGATAATTTTCGAGCGCTATCAGCGTGTGGAAAAAAATGATTGTCAGGGCCTGGGCCTCGGACTTTATATCAGTAAGCTCATCGTCGACGCCCACAAGGGTACTATCTCTGTGGAGAGTGAACCCGGTAAGGGCTCCACATTCATCGTCGAATTTCCGGTAGCGTAATTTACTTCGCTGTAGAGACCGGAATTACAGAAAACGGACCACCTCTTTCAATTGCTTTTTTATACGCAGGTCTGTTTGTGACTTTCTTGAGGAAAGCCGCGAGATGAGTCTGCCTGAGGCCCCCTCTTTCACTGGCCGCTTCCAGGGGATAGCTCATCATGATATCTGCGGCCGAAAAAGAATTTCCTGCGAACCATCCAGTTTTTGAAATTTCCGATTCCAGATATTCAAGATGAAGTTTCAGCTGCGGATTGATCCAGGCCTTACGGACACTGTCGGCAATTTTCTTTGCAATTGGTTTCACAAAAAAGGGCATCGGTGATTCCTGCACCTTCTGGAATACGAGCCCCATGAGAAGGGGAGTCATAAGAGAGCCTTCCGCATAATGAAGCCAGTACTGATATCTGAGAAGGTCATCTTCCCCGGAAGGTTTAAGTGCACCATTGCCGTATTTTGTGACCAGATAATCAATAATGAGCGCAGACTCAGCAATAACTTTTCCATTGTCAGTGATAACAGGTGATTTACCCAAAGGATGAACGGCCTTCAGTTCCGGCGGGGCGAGGAGAGTTTCTTTATCTCTTTTATAGGTTTTAATTTCATAAGGAAGCGCCAGTTCCTCGAGAAGCCAAAGTATGCGCTGGGAGCGGGAGTTCTCCAGATGATGAACGATAATCATGATTTGTCCTTTCCCTAGATCTTAGTCCTGCCCGGGAAAGAAGGCATCCTGAAACGCGATATTCTCAATGTTATAAGCATATCGATGTGATTTTCTGACCTCATTCTTAACCACAAGCAGGACTTTCACGGTAATCATCTATGCTGATCCTATGAAAATACTATTCGCCGTTTTGATATTCAGCTTCTCAACTCAGAGCTTTGGCAAAAGGGAGCTCACTAAGGAGATCAAAAGGGGTCTGATCGTTAAAGACTCCTGTGGCAATTTTGATGATGGGGTAAACGCCTTGCAAAGACTTCAGGACACTTCGAGCTTTGATAATGATGGCCAGATAGCTCTTTATAATTTTTCTTCCCGCGCACTGGCGGCACTTTATAAGCAGAAAATGATCCATGAGAAGAATAAAAGTCGTCGCGCTTACTATCGCGGTCAGTATGAGCTTGCTTGCAGAAACTCAGGTTAGTTCTTAGGGAACATTCCGAAGATACTTACACCGTTAGAAAGCTTCAGCCCTTCAGAAAAACCAGTTCCGCATTTCTGCGCAATTGCGGCATCCAGAGTTGTGACCAAAGAATTGATGGCATTGATGGAAGAGATATCGATGTCCGTCAGGACAAATCCAGATGATGGACTAACAGCTCCCATTTCTCTTTGAAAATGTTTTCTGCTATAGCAAGAATAGAGACCCACGATCTGATTTGGTTGCCCAGCTGCAATTGAGGCCCGCATTGATGAGAGCAGGCGATTGAAACCCGGACGATGTTTTTGGTACCACGGATAATTTGTTTTCTTATGTTCATTTCTCACCGGCGGGCAAAAGTCAGGGCCCCCACCATCTCTGGCGTGCCCGATGTACATGACGACTTCTGATCCAAGAGCAACTTCCCGAAAATATTTTGCGGTCTGAGCTTCACAATGAGCGTACTGCTTAGCTTTATTCACTGTCGTATTCTCAACATTGTTTGATGATAATGAGCCGTAAGAAATACTGACCGTGAACTGGTTTGGTTTTCCATCAGGACCCTTAACGGTCTTCTTGAAAATATCGCCCTGTCTTTTAAAACCACAGACATTCACTCCCGGAGAACAAGGGGCCAGAAGTGCCAGGCGAAGACCGTTAGCAATGAATTGATCAAAGACATACTCACCTGGAGAATTATCCCAGTAGCCGAATCCCAGCGCTACGTTCAGAACTCCGTCTTTATAAAGACCCGAATAGCGTTTTATACAGGCCTCATTTCCATTAACAGTTGCGGTATTTGAACTTATGTTCAGGAGATCCTGAAGACGATGATCCACTTCCACTTTGTAGTCTACGGCGAATGCAGGAAATGCATTCAAAATCCCCATGATGGTAAGAAATAGGCAGAAGGTCTTTTTCATTCTTCTATTAAAGACTATCTGAAGACCGGATGAAAGAGCGGGAGGAAAAGCTATAGGGCCGTCTAAAGTTTTGACACCTTCGGTATAATTTGTTGTTTCTGGGCGATTATGTCCGGTTAATTTCTGAGGGATTATGTCCTATTGGACTCTAGCCGGACTTTCGTAGTTTCGACTTATCTCCATAATCATTGAGCCTCTTGCTAGCCGAGACTTTGCAGTGAACCTTTCTGCCCATGATATCGAAGC
>JBKJPL010000005.1:0-21888 GCA_046595005.1 Bacteriovoracaceae bacterium
GCTTATGCTCCGGCGCTGAAAGACGGAAAACTCTTTTACGCAGACTATACGGTTGATGGTCTCCAGGTAGTGAAGAAAGAACTTTCATGGGAAGAAGAACAAAAGTCTTCTGAGAGCTTTGTGCCGGTGTATGAGAAGTTTTCTGTGGCAGAAGGAAAAGAAAGACTAGATTTTCCAGAAGGTCAGGAAGAGCTCAAGGTCAGTAAATATTCTCAATTTAAGAATGCCATCAATTTTCACAGCTGGGCAATTCTCGCTCCTCCTTTGTCTCCTACAGTAACTCTCGCGGCTTTCTCACGCGATATTCTGAATAAATTCGGTCTTTCTGCTGGTGTTGACTGGAATCTCAATGAACAGGAAGCAATGACATTTGTGAGTGCGGCCTGGTCACATCATTATCCGGTTTTTGATCTGCGGGCGGCTTTTGGAAACAGACGCCAGGATGTTTCAGTCGGCACCAGGAATTCTGAAAATAAATGGGAAGAAGGAACTGCCGAGGCCGGAGTACAGGTTCCGTGGAAGAGAATATCCGGAAGATTCACCCAATCTTTTACCCTTAGGGCATTCGCTAAGATAATCAAAGTCACAAATAAGATTACCGTTGATCGCACCGAGCTTTTTGATAGTACGCTTTTCTCACCGGGGGCCGAGTTGCAGTATAGTATTCTGTCACGCATGGCCCACCGAGATCTGCTTCCGCGATACGGATTTTATCTGAATGGAAGACAAGAGGATGGCCGGGATATCAGCGGATCTGATCAGGAAGGAAGTTTAAGTCACGCTGAAGCAGGATTTTACCTCCCGGGTCTGGATGATCACCATTCTATTTTTCAGCAGCTTGCTTACGAGAAACAGCTGGATGATTTTTATCAGTACTCCAGTTTTGTTTTCTATCCACGTGGGACGCGAAGTGTTTTTCTGACTGAGTTCACTAAATCCTCCACAAACTACGCCATGCCACTGGCCTATCCTGACTGGAATCTCTCGCGCTATTTTTATTTGAGGCGTGTATATTTGAATCTCTTCTACGATACATTGAATGGTCGCCTCGGCACTTTCTCATACCGCGCTTCTTCTTATGGTTGGGAACTTCTTGTTGATACAAATTTTCTCCGTCTAGCACTTCCAATCTCCTGGGGTGTGAGAGGGAGTTATGTGCAGGAGGGTATTGAGAGAGATGAAAACTATGAAATCTTCCTTAACTCACTTCTCGGAGTTTTTTAAGAAAGCAGAAGCACTCGTAGGCGATGATCCATCAAGCTATAAAGATCTTGATCTCCGCGCACTATGCACTGATCCGGAAGATGTTCGCTTAATTATTCAGGATCCGCTGATTCACGGCACCTGGGTCGATCTGGGATCAGGATTTGGGCACACCGTTCTCACCTACAAGGAACTATTTCCGGAGAGAAGTGCGATAGGAATTGAGCACGAGCTTGCCAGAGTTCTGGCCGCCCGGAAACTTTCTGCTTCACTTAATATTCCGGTCGAATTTATCCACGGTGATCTCCTCGCGGATTCTCTTCCCGATGGAGAGACTTTTTTTCTTTATTTTCCCCAGGGTCATGTCCTCGATCGCGTGCTTTCGGAATTGTCCAAAAAAGAAGATTTCTCACTCGTTGTCATTGAATCCCATGGTGATCTTTTTCCAAGGCTTAAAAAAGAACAGTGGCTGAAATTAGAAAGAGAAATTCCGCTTACATCTGAGCGCCATCACCCATATGCCAGGATCTACCGTCCTTCCGGGAAGGAGAGATCTTTGAATGGTCTTCATCAATTTAGTTTTGACGAATATTTCTTTCTCATCAGTGACGGAGCAACTGAATGGTGGGGAGATAGTTTCGGTCTTTACGCGGTCGAAGAAGATTATCTTTTGGTACATCCTCCAAGGACGGTAAAAGAGAAGAATATTGTCAAAACGCTGACGAGAAAGGATCTTCCTCCCGTTTTAAGTTTCCTCATTTTCCTGCGACGTCTTCCGGATGTCCAATTCTCTGCCGGCAAGAAGACGTTTCGCGGTCCCATTCGTAAAATTCTGGGAAGTGATGCATTTTCGGTAGAATTTCCCGGCGGCGAACAGCTACAATGGAGAGACATCGATCAGATCAAACAGGGAAACCAGATATGCTACGACTCCTCCTCGGGATTATTCTTCTTACCTCCTGCTCACTAGGAACGAAATCTTCCGGGGGTAAGCATCGTTACAGATACGAGCCTGATTTCGAATACGCCGTTGAAGACCTGCATGATCTTTCAAGTGGGATCGTTTCCACGGAAAAGCGCGATCCCCAGGTTGGAAAACTTGATCAACTTTTTGATCCAAAACTTCCGGACATTAAAAGAATCGGAATTGTAATTTTTGAATCCAATATCCAGCCGACGCGTACTGGTCTTTCAGAAAAGGATCTTATTTATCCTTCTGAACAAGGAAAGCAGCTTTTCACCGAAAAATTCCTGAGCTTGTGGGAAGAGGGAATGTCCCTTGTTTCTCCCGACCTTGATTATGTGAGTGCTGAAAAAGTGAAGCAGACAAAAGCACTTCCGCAGTATGGAGTCAGTGTAACTGATCATATTAAGGCCGATCGTAAAGGAATTGAGAATGATGACATCGTCTGGCTCCCGGCCGGGAAGAAGACACCGATGTACACCATTATGAATCCACGAGGAATGAGAGATTTCGCCCTCATGCTGGTACCTGCTACGGAACTGATGAGCGGACCTAAATGGTCTGAGCAGCATAAAATTTTCCTGAATGATATCTGTAAGGAGCTTAATCTCGATGCCGTATTTGTGATCATGTCTGAGGTTTCCTGGAAGACAGCAAGAAAAGATAAATTCACCAACGAGAATCACGCAGAAGAACTGAATCTTAAGATCAGAGCGACAACCATTGTTCCTTTCGGCAAATATCATGAAAGACTGGAAGTGATGAAAGAAAGTCTGCGCCCAAACATTAACGTTGCCTACCGTTATCATGAAGGTCAGCTCAAGATTCCGATCCAGATCAGCATCCCGGAAGAACAAAAAAACTTTGCAGAGATTGAGAAGCGTATTGTAGGTCCAATGTTCAAGGCCTATCGTGACCTGTCGCTCATGATGATTGATCGCATGTCCGGGGAGATAAGAAAAACTCATTGATGGAACACTTAGATTTCAAACGTCGGGTAAAATTTGTTCTTCGCTTCGGCCGTGCTCTTCACGCCGTAGGATCTCCTGCGCACACAATTGAAGGTACACTTCTGGAAATGTGCCAGTTGTTAGGCATCAAAGGAACTTTCCTTTCCCTTCCCACATCACTTCATTCCCATTTTAGTCATGGTGACGAAGAGATGACGAGAATTGAGAGAGTGGAGCCGATGGGAGTGAATCTCGGAAAGCTTGCTCAGGTAGACATGGTTTCACGCGATGTGATCTCAAATCAGATTTCCTTTGAAGAGGGTGTCGCTCGTCTCGATCAGATCTACGATGCTCCTGATCCTTTCGGAAAACGCATCAAGATTGCTTACTTTCTTTTTTCCGTAGCTGGGTTCATGGTTCTCTTCGGTGGAACCTGGGGCGATTTATTAGCATCGATTTTTGTGGGACTTCTCATGGGTCTCATTGCTCTGGGAAAACCTATTGGTCTGGTTTCTCAGCTGTTCGAGGCAATTGTTGCTGTAGTGGCGTCTTTCGCAGCTTATCTTCTCGCTAAATGGATACCGGGCCTCAATGTCGGAGTGATCATTCTTTCGAGCCTTATTGTTTTTATGCCTGGTCTCTACATCACAATTGCGATTGCTGAAATTGCTACTCAAAATCTTGTTTCCGGAACTGCGAGGCTCGTGGGTGGAATCATGATTCTCCTGAAGCTCACGTTCGGTGTATTTATCGGAAGTAAGCTCGCGAGCTGGTTTCATTATCCAAGCCTCGAAATCGAATTCCATCAGATCCCCAATTGGGTGACCTTCGTCACACTACCGGTCACTGCACTGATGTCGACGGTGAACTTCAAGGCAAATCGCTCTGACTGGAAATGGGTCACTATGGCCGGAATTTTCGGATTCAGCTGCTCAAAGATCGGCACTCATTACCTGGGAGCTGAGCTGGGAATGTTTTTCGGTGGAGCTTGTGTCGGGGCCATGAGCAATATTTTTGCCCGTCTCCAGAATCGTCCATCCAGCATCTTTCAGTTCCCCGGGATCATTCTTCTCGTTCCCGGATCTGTAGGGTACAGGTCACTCTCATTTCTCTTCGAGAGAAATGTTCTCGGAGGACTTGATACTGCTTTCTCGATGATTGCTCTTGCGATGGCACTCGTCGTGGGAGTGTTCTTCGGCAATATGCTTATCAAACCCAGAAGATCTCTGTAGGGGCATAGTTGCCGTTGCCCCTATATTCTCTCAGACAACTGTCAGAGTCCTGACGCGTTATGGCCCAGATTTGCCTCTTAACTACAACATTTTTGCCGGGTTTCTGCTGAAATCATGGGGTGAGATACTCAATGTAAGACCGATGGTTTTCAGGATGAAAACTTACTCCACACCAAGGACGGGCCCGCATGAAATCATTTCTTTTTCTCGCGTTTTGCTTCTTCCTCATGAGCTGTCGGCCTGCCCAGGATTGTAAAGACTCCGGTACCAAAGAAATGAAAGAAGAAGGCGCTGTCGCTAGCGGCTGTGATGAGACATCACCGTCTCCTGGTGACTCACTTCCGGCACCAGATGGTGAAGTACCAACAGAAGCTTTCTCTTTTGATGCTTCTATTAAATTTGAAAATTTCGAAGTCGAGCAGGAAGAGAAAGTTCACAAAGCAGTTGAGGTCATCAAAAAGGTCATCTCATCAACTGAGTTCAGAACGAAGGTCATTAATTACACATATAATGGCAAGCGAGCTTTCATAGACAATGGTGGTCTTACTAATGAGCAGGTTTATCAGAAGGTTCTCGAAGGTTCTGAGAAGCTCGTTCCGGATGATGACTTCGAAATGGATGTAGAGCTCGAGCTTTACTACAGCTCGAAAAACACTGTTGGTTACACTTATCAAAACACTGTGAAGATATGGATGAACACCAAGTTCTTCAATCCTTATACACCTTCTCAGGTGGCGGGGAACTTATTCCACGAGTGGACTCATAAACTGGGCTTTACTCACGCTACATCTTATTCCGCAGCGAGAGAATCATCAGTACCTTATGCGCTCGGATATTTGATAAGAGACCTTGGAAAGAAGTACGAATAGGCCGGCTCAAAAATTGCTACACTCTTCTGTACCAAGGAGGGTGTATGCCAAACGAGAACACTCAAAAAGATCAAGCTGACGGAAAATTCGACAAGAATGTCGTTACGAATGCCGACACTCAAGTCAGAGAAACAGAAGATGCCTCACTTCAGGACGATACTTACTCGTTCGATGAGGACAATACGGACAACGAAGAGTTTCACGATACTGATCTCAGTGAAGATGCCGGGGATCTGACTGACATATTTGAATCCGATGATGACTTGCAGTGATCGTGGTGCTTCCTCCATCTTAAAATATCCGCAAGACCTGTGACCTAAGCTCAGCTCAAGCTTAGGTCATTTCAAACAACTGAAAATCTTCTACAAAAAATCTTTTCTTAATCAATTACCTGCTGAATGGCCAAAGATTTGCTTTGCAACGAAGCTGGTATCACAAGGAAACCAACTCATTTTGTAAGAATTATCTTCGTGTCTTTTGAAATTTTCCTGATAGTTTCACGCTCGATTATTTTTACAAGGAGTGTATATGCGTTTCCTTCTCATGATCGTTCTTCTCTCAGCAGTCGTTGCATGCGGTAAAAACGGCGGTAGTGGAAGCGGTTCTTCTCCAGAGTCCCAGCAGTGCGAGATCAATGGAGAGGTTGTTTCTTGTGACAGCGTCTATGACGGTCTTGGTGTCGACATTCTTGATGCCATGATTGATGTTCCTGCAACTGTGACGGCTTCAACAATTACATTTAATCAGGCGCGCGCTGTGAAAACAGAAGGTCGCAGAATTAATTGTGCAGCATCTGTGAACAGTGGTGATGTTTATCGTTATACTGTTAATGGTAATGCACTTTATCTCGATACTCCTGCCGGTAACATCAGCATGAAGCGTGTTCATGGTGAAGGTGGAGTTATCGGAACATGGAAATGGTCTGGCATCGTTGATGGTGCTACTTACCAGACGAAACTCATGACGGTTGTGAAAAGTATGAACCGCGTGATTATGAAAACGACCTGCGAACGATAATTTAATAGGGCCGCGTGAAAGTGCGGCCCGTTTTCTTCTTACTTAATCTAAATTTTCAATTACCGTCGCCACACCCTGACCCAATCCAATACACATTGTTGCCAGTCCATAGCGTTTGTTATTATCACGCAGCTGATGTGCCAGCGTTCCGGTGATACGCGCTCCTGAACAGCCTAAAGGGTGACCAAGGGCAATGGCACCGCCATTGAGGTTTACTGATTTGTCAGCTCGATCAAGAAGCCCAAGATCTTTCATAACAGGGATCGACTGAGCAGCGAAGGCTTCATTGAGTTCGACGATATCCATCTGGTCCATAGTTAACTTGGCCTTTGCCAGAGCTTTCTTCGCAGCAGATACCGGCCCATAGCCCATGATACTTGGTTCACAGCCCGAAGCAGAGATCGAAATAATTCTCGCAAGCGGCTTGAGACCCAGGCCGTGTGCTTTTTCTGCACTCATAACAAGTACCGCAGAAGCTCCATCAGAAAGGGCAGAAGAGTTACCGGCAGTCACAGTTCCGTTTCTAGGATCAAATACTGCTGAAAGTTTCGCCAGTGTTTCAACAGATGTTTCAGGACGAACTACTTCATCCGTTGAAATAAGAGATGGAACACCCATTTCATCGTGACCAGGAGTTGAGACAACTTCATTCTTAAAGCGGCCTTTCACCATCGCCTCATGCGCCTTTTGATGAGAGCGGGCAGCGAATTCATCCTGCATTTGTCTGGTCACACCATGCATGCGACCCAGAAGTTCTGCAGTGAGGCCCATGGAACCAGCACCCTTTGAAGTTGTGAGTGCAAGAGCAGGGTTAAAGTCCACTCCGTGATACATCGGCACGTGGCCCATGTGCTCAACACCACCACAGAGATAAATATCTCCTTCTCCCGACCAGATGCCCTGAACAGCCATGTGAATGGCAGTCATCGATGAACCGCAGAGGCGGTTTACTGTCTGAGCGGAAACTGTTTTCGGAATAGTTGTAAGGAGCTGAGCATTTCTTCCGATGTTATAGCACTGCTCGAGAGTCTGCTGAACGCATCCCCAGATGATATCTTCGATTTCTGCTGGGTCCATATTTGGATTACGCTTCAGGAGTGCCTGCATAAGGTGAGCAGAGAGATCTTCCGCGCGGACGTTTCTGAAAACTCCCGCCTTGGATTTTCCCATGGGCGTTCTGACTGCATCGACAATTACTGCGTTTTTCATATCGTTATCCTCTAATGACTAATAATAAGTTTTATTCTGAGCTGCCATTTCTTTCATCTTCGGTGTCAGCTCATACATTTTTCCGATCCCGACAAATTTCTGCGAGATCTCTTCTAATTTTTTCAGACCAATGGAATCAGCGTACTTGAGTGCTCCGGCGCGGAACGGAGGAAATCCGAGCCCGAGAAGAAGACCCATATCAACTTCAGTGGCCGTATCGACAATCTTGTCCTCGAGGCATCTGGAAGCTTCAGTGATCATCGGAATCATCATTCGCATCACGATATCTTCATCAGTCACTTCGACCGTCTTTTTTACAACCGGCTTAATGAGCTCATAGACAGCTGGATTAACCTTTTTAACAGGTTTGCCCTTCTTGTCCATTTCGTATTCATAGAATCCAAGATTGTTCTTCTGACCGTAGCGTTTGTTCTCATACATTATTTCGAGAATAGTTTTTGACGAGTAGGCCATGCGATCAGAGAAAGCATCTGCCATGATTTTAGAAGCGTGAACTCCGGTATCAATTCCTACGACATCAAGAAGATATGCCGGGCCCATGGGCCAGCCGAATTTTTCCATGACCTTGTCGATCTTCTGGAAATCCACTCCATCTTCAAGCAGATGAACAAAGCCCTTGAAGTAGGGGAAGAGAATGCGGTTAACAAGGAAGCCCGCGCAGTCGTTAACGACAATCGGAGTTTTTCCCATCTGGAGAGCATAATTCACACCGCGTGCGATGGTCTTTTCTGAAGTCTTAGCTCCACGGATAATTTCCACAAGCGGCATCCGGTGAACTGGATTGAAGAAGTGCATGCCGCAAAAATTTTCAGGACGCTTCAAGCCTTCAGCTAGTTTAGTAATAGAGATGGTTGATGTGTTGGAAGCCAGAACCGTCTCATCAGGAACAATTCCTTCAACTTCTGTTAATACAGCTTTCTTTACTTTCTCATTCTCAACCACGGCTTCAATGACAAAGTCCGTGTGGGCAAAGTCAGAGTAGGAGAGTGTCGGTGTAATGTGAGAAATGATCTTCGCCATTTTCTCCGGCGTTGTTTTCTTTCTTTCGAGTTCTTTGTTAAGAATTTTCGTAGCTTCATTCATACCGAGCTCGAGCTGCTCGACTTTGATATCTTTCATAAGTACCGGTGTGCCTGTCGATGAAGACTGATAGGCAATTCCTCCGCCCATGATACCAGCACCAAGGACAGCGCCCATTTTTGTCGGAGCTGCATCTTTAGTCATTTTCTTGGATACTTTTTTCAAATACTGATCGCCGAGGAAAACCTGGGTCAGGCACTCCGCAGTTTTTGTCTTCGCCATTTTTGCGAAAGTTTCACCTTCAATTTTTAAAGCTTCATCGCGACCGAGTCGTGAACCTTTCTGCATGACTTCTACGGCCGCTACAGGGGCCGGATAATTTGGTCCGGCGAGGCCTGCAACAAAAGCTTTTGAACCATCAAAGCTCATTGTGGATTCAATCTTATCCAGACGGAGAGCAGATTTTTTCTGCTGGTTTCTGCCTTCCCAGTTGAGTTCACCTTTAATTGCGCGTTCAAGAAGTTTCAGCCCCGCAGTTTCAAGAAGTGATTCTTCTACGATTCCGTCGATGGCAGAGAATTTGAGAGCTTCGTCGGTTTTATATTGTTTAGCTGATGTGATCCATTCAATAGCGTGATCAGCACCTATGAGACGTGGAAGACGAACTGTCCCGCCCCAGCCAGGGATGATTCCGAGTTTTGTTTCGAGCAGTCCGATCTGCGCTTTAGGACTTGCAAGGCGATAGGTCATCGCAAGAGCAATCTCGCAGCCGCCACCTAGTGCAAATCCATTCACCAAAGCAACAGTCGGAAAGGGAAGATCTTCAAATCCATTAAAGGTTTGATTCACTCCATGAAGAAACTTCTGAAGTTCCTCTTCAGTCTTCTGGAAATGTCCCATGAACTCAGTGATGTCTGCACCAAAAACAAATCCACCAGGTTTCCCGGAAGCAAAGAGAAGACCTTTTGCTTTTTGTTTTTTGACCAATTCCAGAACTTCAGCGAGCTCCTTCAGTGCTTTGGCATTGAAGACATTTGCGGATTGATCTTTCAGATCAAAAACGACTTTCAGAATATCGTTTGAAAGACTTTCAAGGCGAAACGCCTCTCCGGAATAAAGCATAGAAACTCCTTAAGAAATAAGGATTATTCTACTCTTGTCCCTGAGGATTCTCTAGGAGAATGCCTCCTGACAAAATTGCTACAGATAGTGTGCGAGGTCTTTTTTGATGTCTTCCGGCTTTTCAGTCGGAGCGTAACGCTTCACGACCTGGCCATTTTTATCCACGAGGAATTTTGTGAAGTTCCATTTGATGGCCTCTGTGCCCAGAAGACCCGGCTTTTCGCCCTTGAGAAACTTATAGAGTGGATGAGTATCACTTCCATTCACGTCAATTTTAGAAAACATTGGAAAAGTGACATTGTAGGTGAGTGAGCAGAAATTTTTAATCTCCGCCTCGTCACCTGGCTCCTGTTTCCCGAATTGATTACATGGGAAACCCAGAACTTCTACCTGACCATTCAGTTCCTTATGAAGTGCCTCAAGTCCTTCGTACTGCGGAGTAAATCCACACTTACTGGCGACGTTCACGATAAGAATAAGCTTTCCCTTATATTGAGAAAGGGAAACATCTTTTCCGTTAATATCTTTGACTGAGAAATCATAAACACTGTTGGCCATAGGAACTCCTGTTGTTAAAGTTTAGGCCTTCCTTTACTATTTGGTCATGCAAAATTTTGATTATCATAATCCGACCAAAGTTCTTTTTGGCGAAAATTCTATTACCCGTCTGCCGGAAGTCCTTCCTGAGGGCCCGGTACTTTTCCTCTACGGGGGAGGAAGCATCAATTCTAACGGTGTCTATGCTCAGGTGATGACGGCACTCAAGGGCAGAAAGATTTTTGAAATTTCCGGAGTGCGTCCTAATCCCGACTTTGATAAAGCGATGGAAGCTGTGGAGCTTATCCGGAAGGAAAAAATTGGTTTCATCCTGGCCGTCGGTGGCGGTTCAGTTGTTGATTCAGCGAAGTTTATCTCTCTTGCTGTTCACTATAAGGGTGATGCCTGGGATATTCTCACAAAGCAGGATCTCGTTTTTACTCAAGCTGTTCCTTTTGGAGCTGTACTCACTCTTCCTGCGACTGGCTCCGAGATGAATTGTTTCTTTGTCCTTTCACGGGGTGAAGAAAAACTTTCAGCAGGTCATCCCTTACTTTTTCCAAAGTTTTCTATTCTCGATCCTAAAGTCACGATGACTCTCGATAAGCGCCAGATTGGAAATGGTGTTGTAGATGCTTTCGTCCACGTGATGGAGCAATATCTCACTTTTCCTTCAGATGCTCCTCTTCAGGACCGATTTGCTGAATCCATTCTTTTGACTTTAATTGAGGAAGGACCAAAGTCCCTCCGGAATCCGAATGATTATATCTCGCGCTCCAATTACATGTGGTGTGCAACCATGGCATTGGGTGGAATTGTTGGTTCTGGTGTTCCCCATGACTGGTCGACACATGCAATCGGACATGAACTCACAGCTCTTTATGGTCTTGATCACGCGCAAACGCTTGCGATCGTATTTCCCGCCATGATGTGGGTCATGAAAGATGAGAAACGCGCCAAGATGAATCAGTATGCTGAGCGGGTGTGGAAGATCGGCGATAATCAGGATCACTTTCAGGGTGCATTCAGAAAGACCGTGGATTTTTTTGAGACGATGGGGCTTCCAACTAAGCTCGCAGCATACGGAATCAAAGAAGACGTTGCCTCAAAAGTTGTTGCCCGCCTTGAGAAAAGAGGCTTCACACCAATGGGAGAAAAGGGCCTCGTGACCCTGGATAAAGTGCGAGAAGTTCTCCGGGTGGCAGGTCAGTGAACAGACGAGCAATTACATCCCTGCGCTGTGCTTATTGCCGGATTAATCTTCCCTTATGTGTCTGCGAAAAAATTAAACCCATTTCGATCAAGACAAATATCTCTTTAGTGGTCCATGTGAGTGAGCTCACTCTGACTTCCAATACCGCACAGTTTATTAAAAAAATGATTCCAGGCCAGGCGGAGATCTATATTCGCGGTCATGAACATGAAAGATTCACACCGGATCAGATTCTTGAGAGACCAGGACAGCAGTTGTTTCTCTTCCCTTCAGAAGATTCGGTCGAGCTCAATGCTGATTTTCTCGCAAGTAATCCTGGTCCCCATCATCTTATTGTTCCGGATGGAAAATGGACTCAGGCAAATAAGGTGAGAAACAGAGAAGAAGCTTTTAAAAAAATGCAGGCCGTAAGACTTCCGCCGGGAATTCAAGCCGAGTACATGCTGAGGAAGGCACGTCATCCTGAGTGGGTTTCAACCTACGAATCGATCGCTCATGCACTTGGTATTCTTGAAGGGGAGAAAGTTCGTGATGATCTTATGGTCTTTTTCAGGACTTGGGTTAAGCGATCCATGTATAACCGGACTGGCTATTCAAAATACTCTGAGTCCTGATTATTTTATATTCTCCAGAAATTTTCTGATATCGACGAGCTTAAGCTGCTGTATGGGAGCGTTTACCTGAATATCGCCATTTGTCCCGGGTATGGCATATATGATTTTTTTCTCTTTCCTTGAATAGATAAACCCACCATTAACTAGATGACTGAAAAATATGTGATCATTATCGAGTATCTGAACTCCACCACAAGCAACGGAAAAGAATAATGCCCGGTCGGGCCCATTTGGGTAATCGAAAGTGAGTTTTTCACTCACGGGATCAAATATCTGGATCGCCGAATATAGATAAGGGGTAGTTGGATCCTGAACAAAATTATTGAAGATCAGGAATTCTCCGGTCGATGTCACCTGCACATCATGAATTCCATTGTTCGACGAGAGACTGTAACTTTTCTCATAGAGGACCTTGCTCAGGTCGTGTGAAAGGATGAAGATACCAATTCCATGACTATTGATAATGATATTTCCTGACTTGAGGAAAGGCGCCTTCCCTTGACCTTTGTTTTCGGGGATCTCATATATACTATTAAAGTGGCTTGTTTCGAGATCGGCCTTGCCGGATTTTACCAGGGGTGATCCAGACGATTGAATCGGAAAGTATTTGGAGGAAGACAGAATATCTCTGGCATTTCTACGGTAGAGAACTTTTCCGTCATCCAGATTGATGATGACAATGATATCATCTATTTCTTTGCGTGTTTCGCGAATAGTAATATCAGACATCAAGCCCAGCACCCGTGTTTTGTCATGAGACAAATTCAGCTGATGGTGGAACAAACCTGGTAATTCCCACACGACTGTACGGTCGGCCCTGAATTTTTTGATACTGTCTTGCCCGGCTGAGACAAAACTTCCATCTTCGAGAAAAATGCACATTTTGCCGGGGAAGTTTTTTACTTCACGGTCAAAGTTGTAGACAGTGCAACCGTTCTGGAAATGACTGAGTTTCCAGTCGGCAAAACATGGAAAAGTTATAATCATGAGGAGTGTGAAAATAATTATTCGCATAGTAACATAGCCTTTGCATCTGGGACATGGGATTGACGTATCTTTAATCGTGTTAGTTGAGAATCGCCCTGGCACATATAAAAAACTTCCCAGACATTATAATATTCAATACGCGGACACAGGATGACATACCCTGAACTGTCGACTCTGGTTAGGAACTTGAGAGAAAGTTCCTTCTTCGTCTGAATGATTTCGCCGGTAGGATAGTTTTGGCAATGGCTTGGAATCCAATGGGGTGGTAACTGTGTTTTATCACTGTAGAGGAGATCAAAATATTTTTTCTGTTCCAAAAGGTAGTTGCGGGCATCATCAATGCTCTTTACAGGAATCGTCTGCACAGATAGTGCTATTTTTCGAAGTTCATTTCCCGAGAGTTTTTGCGAGCTGCATGAAATCAGGAGGAGCAGAAAAAGAAGAAGGGGCAGTGCACTCCACTTTATCTGGAATTTTACTTGAATAGGATTGTTTAAAAAAAGTTTTGATATCAATTTTTTTTCTCTTTCTTTTAATTCTCATCTCACTTGCCGTGATTTTGAAGGAACTTTCTCACGTCTAATAGCTTAATCTGCTGTACTGGTTTTGGCTTGAGTGGAGTCGAATTTCCCGGTGGTACTGTCTTTACTATCATCTTTCTTGACTTCGAGTACAAATAGCCTCCTGTTACAATGTGACTGAAGAAAATATAATCACCAAGTTCCTGAACACCACCACATGTTGTTGCATAAAACACTTCCTTGGGCTCCGAAGTCCATCTGAAAGTCGTCATCCGGGTAACAGGATTATATTTGTCGATAGAGGAATATGGATTTGGTGCGCTTTTATCGCCGGTAACGATGTTATTAAAGAAAATAAATTCGCCATCTGGTGTCACTTGAACATCGTGAATAAGCCATATTCCTGCCTTGGTGTGATAGAGCAGTTTTTTCAAATCTGGCGCCAGGATAAATATTCCAAGAGCACTGCTGTTGATAATAATATTCCCAGGGGCAAGATACGATGCCTGGGCTGCTCCAGTATTTTCCGGGATTTCATAGATGCTGTTAAAATGAGTGACGTCAATGTCAGCTTTACTTGCACCTGGGTTGTTCTCGAGAATGGGCCAATAGAGTGGTTTAAGTCCTGTCTGCCCAAGTAGCCAGGTTCCACTTTGCTCGTGAAGAACCTTTCCATTTTCATCGAGAATCAGGATGACATCATCCCGTTCCGTTTTTCCTGCCTTCAATTTATACGTAGAAGACAAAGTGAGAATGCGTTTTTTATCCGGAGAAAGATTGACCTGATGATGGATGGGTCTTTCGATTTCCCATTCGACAGAATTATCCGCCCTTATTTTCCTGATGCCATTATGAGTGCCGGACAGAAAGCTTCCATCGTCGTTAAAGACACAAAAATTGCCTGGATAAGTGAGGACATCTTTTTCTTTAAAGAGTGTACAATTGAAATAAGCATGTAGATCAGACAATTCCGGAGTTACCGTTGGAATGAATTCTGTCTGTACCACTTTGTTTGAGGCACACCCGCAAAGTAGTATCAGAAAAATTAGTTTTATCATTTGAATTTGTAACTCACTCAGGCCGCGAGGATATCAATTTTTTTCTCTTCCAGGTGATTCTTTAAAAGATCAATCGCCTCTGCATGAAGTTGGCAGATTCTTCCTTCTGAAAGACTCACGATCTTTGAGATCTCAAAGAAGTTCAGATCTTCAAAGTATTTGAGAGTCACAATGAGCTTCATCGTTTTGGGAAGTTCTTCCAAAACTACTGACAGAGTTTTCTTGAGCGCGTAGTTATCAAACTCAGAATTTGCAAGTGATCCAAGACCTTGCGTTTCACCTTCAACATAGGGCTTGATGGTATCGCCTTTTTCATATTGCTCTAGTCGAACCATGTCTTTTGATTTGAAAGGAAGAACATTCATCAGTTCTTCTTGCGAAGGAACATGTCCCAGTTCTTCTGTAAGATTGGTTTTGGCCCTCTGATATTTCTTTTGTTTATTTCTCTCTGAACGAGTCATCCAGTCCTGCTTCCGGAGCTCATCAATGATTTCGCCGCGGATGCGGAACTCAGCATAAGTCTTGAACTGGTTCTTCTTATCTTTCTTATACTTGTTCATGGCATCGATGAGTCCGATGACCCCAACCATTACAAGGTCTTCCATATCGAGGACCTGGTGATAGTGGTAATGATAGTGGCGTGCCCAGTAGCGGATGGTGGGCATGAAATTTTTTATGATTTCCTGCCGAGAAGTATCTTGCGGGTTATTTTTAGCTTCCACTGAGGCCTCCATTGAATGGAGGCATTGTCACACGGAATGATGCCCGCTGGAGCTGCTGACAGGGATTCCGTTACTTAGGTTTTGAGGCTAATTCTTTCATAGGGGTTAGCTGAACTATTTCGCCAATATTAGTGGGCTATCTGCTCCATACCCTGGGCATGTCTGAAAATAAGTACGTAAGGATCAATCGTAAAGCGCGGTTGAATATAGTTGCGGTTATCTGCTACGAGAACTCTTCCATTTGCTTCCAGAGCAATCGCACGCTCACCAGAAACTGTACGATAAGTAACCGCCACAACTCCATGATCTGCTTTCGCCCGGATCGCCTCAGCAGAAAGAGAGAGAAGAATTTGTCCGGCATTATTCACTGCGATTACGCGAGAGTTTCCACGTGGATCTAAGTAATCAACCGCTGCTACATCATCACCGACATTCACACGCGGTTCACGCATTATCATAGATTCATTAAATACCGCTCTTCCGAGAGCATTATAAATCTTAACTCTGAGTCCACCATTGTCGTAGATTACACCAATCATATTTTTTGAACGGAAGATGTTAGTGACATTAGTGACTGGGATCGCGAAGTTCGACTGAGTTCCCTGAACCATCACACCGTTTCTGGTGATGGTCACATCGGTGATTTCTGCTTCAGTGAGATAAGGGTCTGTTTTGAAATTATTTGGTCGGCTTCCGGATTTATTATCCTTACCGCATGAGACTAAGAAGAGGAGACAAAGAATGAATGATATTGATTTCATCGGGGCACCTCAAAAGTGGCGGCATAATACGCCCGGGCCCCGATGAAGGGTGAAAGACTGTAAAAATAACAGGGTCGTCAGTTAGCTACGAGCTCCAGTTCGTCTTCTTCTGCTTCATAGTGAACTGCAGTTGCCATCCAATCCTGGAATTCTTCCATATCGAGGATCTCATCACGGAAGATCGCAACACGCCAATTGGCCTGTTCCTGATCAAGACAAATCAAATCATTTCTGTCGAATACTAATCCCTGGAAAGTAACTGGAAGAGAGTCGAAGGAGACATCGCCTTCGAGACGGAGAATCTTTTTGCTTTTCATGAGGTAGTAGTGTGGTTGCATTTTTTTCACCCTCCTGGTGAGATGTGGGAACCATCCTCGTTCCCTTACTAAGAATGTTTTCATGCTCGACACACATGCACAATAGTCTAAGAAAAAAATTTATATCAAATATTCTTACTGGCCACCACGTGGAAATGGTCCGAGGGTCCGGTCCTATATATAGGAGTGAAACTTACTCGGAAAAGAAATCGGCCCTATCCATTCGGACACCACCTGATTGGCACCGGAGAGGCGCACGCTGGCCCCGATAAACAGACTCATCTACTCCAAGGTACCTGTAACACTTGCATTCACCTTGGCATGCTTTATGCTTTTACTATTAACAAGAACGACGAACCCGCCAGGATGGTAGGAGAGTTGTACTTCAAAGATTGAAGATTAAATAGAAGTCTCACGGATGTGCGAGCAGCGAGAGTCCAAGGGTGGGCCCGCTTGGTTCATGGATGAACCACCTTTTTTCACGGAGGAAGAAGAGTATGGAAGCAGGAGCAGTTTTAGGCGTTGGAGCAATCGTTCTTCTGGGAATTACCTTCTCTCTCATGTTCCAGAAATTTCATTCAGGCAGAAAGTAGCCTTTCTAAAAACAAGTCATTTCACATACAGAATCCGGATCACCACCACGCCTACCGACGAGAGTGAATACTCCCGTCGCATCTGGTCCGGTAATTTCACAAGTCAAATAGGCACAAGTGTTACATCCCTGATTGAGCACTTTTGAGAGACCACAAAATCTCATGCCGGGAGCACTGTTGATTGTGCATGAACTGTTCCGTCTTGCCGTACATGGGTAAGCAATTGGCGGATTCGGCACACTCGTCAGCGTGCTATTAGCACCACCACACGCAACGATCGCTTTAGCTGTTGCGGGAGTCAGTGGATCGGTCCGGAGCTTCAGACGGATCATTGCAGGCTTGTGCGCACGTACGGTTTTACTTACCTGAAAATCAATTTGAAGTGTTGCGAAGAAATCATCACCACTCCCGGTAAAGCGAGTGACTTTCATCGTACTTACTTTGAATCCCGGAGCAATTGGTGAAACAACATCTCCCACGTTAATGATTGCTGTTCCCACTGGGCCGGCAATTGTCGTGAGAGGGAGCTCGGGAGGAGTGGATGAACCGAGGAGAGTCGTATCAATAGTTACCCCGACAAGCTGACCAGTACAGAGCGCAGGATCTGTCCAGGTTGTCATAAGCAAGCTACTGAGATCAATAATCGCCACTTTCTCACCCAGGGCCTTAGCTTCTTTGTTCTGGTTTGACATCATTGAGGCTATTCCCGCGGCCAGCATACAACTGACCGCAATGGCGATCAATACCTGGATCATAGAGAAACCGTTTTCATTCAAGCGCTTCATTCAAGCTCCTCTGGTATCTATAAATCAAATTTTAACATTACGGGGTCATCTCGCTACTTAAGATTAAAATGTCACTGAAAAGGGGTCTGTCTGGCACCAGTTGGAGGTATTAAAGCCCATAAGAGCTGGCACGATTCCTGCTTTAAGGTTTCCCAACAACGAGATTCACCAGGACGGCGGACTCGAGATGAGAGCAAGGAGGCCGAAAATGTACAGGGAGTCTTTCAATGGAAATGATGGCACTTATGGCAGGAATGGCGGCAATGTTAACAACAACACTGGTTCTTCAACGTACTACTCACAAGAAGATTTCAGTCTCAAAATAAATGAAGGCTCCATCTCGGAGCCTTTCTTCTTTTCTCCTATCTTCACTAAACCTCACCTCGACATATACAGCTCCAACCGATACCTCGATACATTCCTTTTTCATCGAAGCACTTTCCTCTAGGGCGCAAACAGGAGTGCCACTCTGGCGTTAGTGCCATTGTGATATAAAGCTAAACTCCCGATCTCATTTAGTTAGGTGTTGGCACGATTCCTGCTTTAGCGTATCCAACGAAGCTCACCAGGATGGAGGACTTCAAGAAGAACGCAGGATGCGGACATTTGATAAAGGAGTTCTCAAATGGAAATGATGGCAGTCTTAGCAGGAATGATGGCGATGTTATTAGTGAGCCTGTTCCTTCAGCACAGTACACACCGAAAAGTAACAGTAGAAATTTCAAAATAAGAAGAGGGCCCCGAAAGGGGCCTTTTTCATTTACTCCACATTTAAATGGCAACCCGACTTAAGCAATCCTTTACTTCAATCTTCAGACTCACCCCCTAAAGCAACTGTATTGCCTCAATTTTCGATTTAAGCCCATGTCCTCCAACGGTCATAACGATAATTCTAAATATGGTTTAGCCTTCTAAGGAGTTACATATGAAACAGCGGTACGTTAGCTCATTCTTCTTTGCCTCTCTCTTAATTACAGCAGTCGGATGTAGTGGTCCTTCAGGAAGCTCGCTCAGTAGAGGAAGTACGCTGAGTGGAGTGGCCGCGACCGGGGCCCCTATTTCAGGTGGAGCAGTCGGCGTAAAGGGAGCAGATGGTGACATTGCTGAAGGAACGACTAATTCGGACGGAACATACTCAATCGATATTGGTGCTCTCACCGGACCTTTCCTTATTCGCGTAATTTCACCCACAGGTGAAAAGTATATTTCTGTAGCAAGTCAGAGCGATCTGGCGGCAGGCAAGAAAGTAAACATCACTCCGCTCACTCACACTATCGTTGCTAACGTCTTTGGTAACTCGGATGCCGATGAGCTCTTCGAGAACTTCGAATCAGAATCTTCCGAATTTACTGAAGAGAAGCTGGATGATGAAAAGGACGAACTCGTTCAGAAATTCGTCGCTGCCGGACTCCTGGGTTCTGGTAAAATCGCTGGCTCTGATATCGACCTGATGAACGGCGCTTTCGTGGCCGGTTCCTCGCAAGGGATCGACGCTCTCCTCGACGTTATCTCAGTGAACACAGATGCTTCGGCGGGTGTTGAAATTAAGCTTAAAGGTTCTTCCTCACTCATCTTCACAGATAAGTTTGATGGGACTGCAGATGTTGCACCGGTCGCCATTCTTCCGGCGGAACTTGCTGCGGCCAATGAGCAGCTCACAGTTCTCGATGCTCTCCGGACTCGGATGAATTCCCTCGCTTCTCTTTATTCAAGTCTTTCGTCCTGTAACGGTAGTCCGATTGACGATGGTAGTGCTTGCGATGTGGATACTCTTTATAATTCCTTTCTTCCGTATTTTCATACCAACTACCAGGAAGATGGTTCGGGGAGAAGTGAAGCGGTTTGGGAGTGGATCTGTCGCCTGGCCGATGACAGCGGAGATGCGAAGAGTAAGGCAGAATGTCTCGCAGCCGGAATAATCTATTTTGAGAATGTCTCACTGAAAGACATCACGCTGATCAGCTACGACACGACAACCGATGTCGCCCTTATAAACTTCAACTTTTATGAGGGTGGAGTGCTGAAGGGTCAGGCAGAAATGATTTTGAAGCTTGAAGGCTCGGTCTATAATCTCATGGGTAACTTGAAAACGTTTAAGTACTCGATCGACTCTGAAAGCCTGCACTCATCAGTCTATAACAAGTCGACTAATACCGGCACTGACAGTTACTCGGTGAATCTCAAGTTCTATTACGAAGACTCAGGTGTCTACACTTTCAATGGCGACGAAGTCTTTACCCTGACTGCCGACAGCGGACACACGATTTTTCCTGGTAATTCGGCCAGCATGAATCTGTATCTGGTAGTTGCTCCTGACTACTCGGGTGGGGTATGCACCAGTGGATTAATGTTCTCGACCAAAGCGAATCCCTATCGAATGATTAATCAGGCGACCGGTGTAGAAAGCTATGCAAACTATGCAACCGCCTGTGCGTTTACGAATGATCCTTGTGATTGTCGTCCGTCGGCCGGTGCCAATGCCTGGTTTGATCATGATGCCTCTCAGAGGGTCTCAATCAGTGCTGATCAGATTGCACTCATGGACAAATCAGAAAGCATCAGCCTGAGTGGTGCAGGTGTTGCGGCCGACAAGTTCGTAATTGCTAAACCACTTCTTGTGAACCAGTTCAATGCTGATCAGTACATCCCAAGCTTTGGCATGACTGCAGCGAATTTCTGCGAAAATGTCACTTTCTCAACATCGCTGAATCTATCTGTGGCGTCAGGTTACCTCAGCTATCTGGGGATCCACCACAGCTTCAGTGATGCCAGCAGTACTTCCTGGAAGAACGAGAATGATAGTCAGAACTACTGGGATACCGCTCCAGTCTCTGCGGTTTATACACCAAATTTTACTCTCGCGAATGCCGGAGATGTGATTAATCATAGTTATCTCTATCTCTCTGCTCGTGATGAGTTTGAGCGGGAGTTTGTGAGACAAGTTTCTTGCCAATAAATTAAAATTGATTTCTCACTCTCAGGGACGCCTTCGGGCGTCCCTTTCTCTTACAACGCCACCAAGCCCCTTAACTACTTGTCGTTTCAACGCAAATTCTGAAAAGGGCCCATATCGACCCTGATTTCTGACTTCGGTGACATTCGAAGAGGGGCCATTTCATCACTCTGAAAAAATTGCCTTCACTAAATCATGGAAATCCGATGGAAAGAGTTGGCACGAATCCTGCTTTATAGGTTCACAACGAGAGTCCAGGACGGATACTCGAAGTCGAAAGCAGGAAGCTACATTCATAAGGAGACATCAAATGGATTTTGATGGCGGAAACAAGAAAGGATTCGTTAACTGGAAGTACGAGGAGAAAGACATGAAAACATTCAGAACAATCACAGCGATCTTCACACCGGCCATCGCTCTTTGCTACCTCTTCTCGGTGAATGTGATCAATGTTGATAAGATGAAAGCTTCTCCGATCCTTTCAGAAACGAAGATTGAGCTTAACCTGGTTCAGGATGAGTCTTCTACCTGGTATGCTCAGATCCATAATAAAGAAATCAAGTCTAAGGCCCTCGCTAAGAGATAGACTTTAGTGAAGACCTAAATAGTGAAAACCCCTCCCTGTGAGGGGTTTTCTATTTTCAGAGCTCTCTGTCGGTGAGGACATCCTCATAGAAGGCCCCGAATCTTCTCTTTGGATCTGAGAGATGAATCTCCAGGATCCATGCGTCCGGAACAATTTCTTCCGAAACTTCCACGAGTCCACCCTTGAAATGAATATGATGAGGAAAGTCTCCGATCCGGTGACCATCACTTCCCATGTTGAGTTCATATCCATAATGACGGGCACGGCCTTTGGCAAATTCGTATAGTACCTCACCACCACAGCGTTCCTTCATCCAGTATTTTCCTACTTCATGGAAAACCTTCCGGGATGAATCGGCGATATGCTTGTGATCAAATTGTGAACCAATAGCGAAGGTCTCACCGTAGTCAGCTTCATGACCTTCAATGACCGGACCGATGTCGATGAAGAAAATATCTTCTTCCAGAAGAACATGGGGATCTGATTCTTCCTTAAAACTTTTCAGGGTGTTCGATCCGAAGCGGAGCTTGGCCGGATGCCACTGTTTTTCTACGGCGTGTTTTTTAGAGAGTTCTTTATAAAGAGAGTGGGCATCGGCTTCCGTCATGCCGGGACGAAGAAGAGAGGCGAGCTC
>JBKJPL010000050.1:0-29046 GCA_046595005.1 Bacteriovoracaceae bacterium
GCTGCTGTCCTGGTTGTTCTCGCTACCGGTCTCATAATCAACCTGAGATTCCTTCTCTACAGCGCTGCCATGTCACCCCTTCTCCATGATTCTAAACCAATCGTAAAACTCTTCTGCGCTTTCACACTCACTGATCAGAGCTACGCCACCATGATGGCCAATCAGGATAAGTTTTCAAAAAACTCTGAAGCGGTAGAGTTTTATATGGGAACGGCAGTTTGTATGCTGATTACCTGGCATGCCGCTGTGATAGCAGGATTCACCTTTGGAAACTTTGCTCCACCATCATGGAATCTAGATTACGCTGTTCCACTAAGTTTTGTGGCCCTGCTTGTTCCGACTCTTAAAAACCGGAAGTATGTTTACGTAGCACTTTTTAGCTCTGTCGTTTCGCTTTTACTTTATAATCTTCCGTATCGGACCGGTCTCATCGTTACTTCTTTACTAAGTATTGCTCTGGCGAGCTTTCTTATCCGGAGAAAAGTGTGATCAATCCTGACTATTTTCTTGCGAACGTTTTTCTCCTCGCCACTGGAACTGTGATCATCCGTGGTTTTTTTATCGCACTCTCCGGAAAAATCAAAATCTCAGAAAAAACCCGCGAACTTTTCAGTTTTATCCCGGCCGCGATTCTTCCCGCGTTCATCTTTCCGGCGACTTTTTTTCACCAGGGTGTATTTTCTTACTTTGGAGGAAAAGAGCGCTTTGTTATTCTTTTCCTCTCAGGAATTGTGTTCTATTTCAAAAGAAGCACTCTCCTCATCATTTCTTTTGGATTAATTGTGCTTTATCTCCTGACATACTGCTCAACTAACTCATGACGAGAGATGATTTTCCGGGCCGTCATTTGAAGTGCATTATTTGAAGATTACCTGAAGAATTTTATTCAACCAGATTTTCAACTTATCTTACAATCTTTACCGGGACTTTACCTCATTCTCCTTCCGGACTTCGACATTTTTCCGGATAATCCGGACGACCTAAATGCCAATGGAGTTTCCAATCTCCGCGCATCACTGGAAATTGTGCTGGCAAAAAAAAATGCCTCATCAAATGCCAATCCAGAGATATGATATTCGGAGGCCGGTAAGTGAAGGTGGTGGCTTTGTAGAAAAGTACTGGGAACCGAGCGATAAGATGAATAACTCAAATAAGCTCGATGAACTGGAAGAAGAAAGAAGTCTTCGCGAACAATATGTTTCGCTTCTCTCACACGATTTAAAACAACCACTGTCTGCCATCAAGATGAATGCAGAGATGGCGCTGAGAAGTCCGGATAACCCCGAGAAACTTAAGCTAAGACTCGTTTCCCTTCTCGACAGCGTCCATCGTACAGAAAGAATGATCAATGATTTATTGGATGCTAACCGAATCCGTGCCGGTGAAACTCTTCAACTTGAGATAAACAAATGCGAGTTAACCGGTCTGGCAAAGCATACACTCTCCGAACTTTCCCTGACTCATGGTGATCGCTTTATCCTGACCGGAGATTATCCGGTTCAAGGCACGTGGAATACGGATGGGCCTAAAAGACTGATTGAGAACCTATGCATAAATGCTGTGAAGTATGGTGATAGTAATGCAAGGATCACAGTCTCAATTAAACTCATAGGAGATATGGTAGAGCTTTGTGTGCATAATCAAGGCCCTGTTCTTTCAGGAGAGGAAATTGACAGTATCTTCCGACAGTTCCGTCGTGGAACTGATGGTCGTGCGAAAGGCATGAAAGGCTGGGGACTGGGCCTTACCCTCGTGCGCGGGATTGCAGAGGCCCACAGTGGTGAAGTAAGTATTGAAAGTGAACAAGGTAAAGGGACAACATTCAGAGTAATTCTACCTGTTCATCAAGCTTCCTAATCTTTACTGATTCTTTAGCATGCTATGGGCATTGCTCTTGCACCACGCACCACATACTCTCATGATAACTACTCTTAACTTGGTAAGGTCGATTTATAAGAATTATTTCCCTTCGTGTTAATTTTATCCGGATCTTTAGGGGTGTTGTATGACGGCCCCACAAACTGACATTCATTCAAAAAATGTTGAAGATTGGTTTAAGCTTAATGCCAAAAATCTTTCACCAACACAGCAGATACTTCTTTTAGAAAAAGCAATTAATGCAATCGAAGAGCGTGCTTGTGTAACCCTGAGTAGCATCACTCTCATGGTTGTTCTTGACCGCGTTCTTCATGAGGGCCAGCAGAAGTTTCAGCTTCTTTCTCAAGTGACCCTGGATCAACACTTTATGAATTTCAAAGCTGTGGATAAAGAGAAAAACACTGAAGAAACAATCGCAGCATTAACTAATCTTCTTGTAGAACTATTCAGAGTTCTGGCCAGGCTAACGGCACATATACTCGCTCAACCACTCCATAATGAACTCATGAAAGTGACATCGATCGATTCGGGGGAATCATGAAACCGTCAATGCATACTAACAGGATCCAAACAGGTGTTCAGAATCTGGACGAAGTACTTCACGGTGGAATTCCCATGGGAGAACTCACTGTGCTCGCTGGTACGCCTGGTGCAGGTAAGACGACACTCGCCCATCAGATAATTTTTAAGAACGCAACTCCTGAGAATCCTGCTCTCGTTTTTCAGACATTATCAGAGCCTACAGCAAAAACTTTGCGGTATCTCGGTCAATTCAGCTTTTTTAATCCAAAGAAACTTGAAGACGGCAGCATTTCCTTTATTGATCTAGGGGAAATTCTGAGAGCAAAAGGTCTGGAGGAAGCTATCGGGCTTCTGATGACTCATATTAAGAAAGTAAAACCTGCATTTGTCGTCATTGATAGCTTCAAGGTTTTTGAAGATCTTGCCCTGGACCGCGAAGATCTGCGGAAATTTTCTTATGAAGTCGCGGTCAATCTCATGGCCT
This sequence comes from Bacteriovoracaceae bacterium, assembly GCA_046595005.1. Classification (GTDB taxonomy): domain Bacteria; phylum Bdellovibrionota; class Bacteriovoracia; order Bacteriovoracales; family Bacteriovoracaceae; genus Peredibacter. The sequence continues at coordinate 2,885 of JBKJPL010000050.1, forward strand.
GGGAGTGCACCGGATTTTTCCTGGGGGAATTCAGTGAAAAGGATATTGAAACAAATCCACTGTTCTCGATTATTGATGGAATTATTTCCCTTAGAATTCGTCTTCAATCCGGCGAACACCAAAGATTCATTCAAGTTGCTAAGATGAGGGGTACTGACCATAGCCGTGATGAGCATTCGTTCGCTATCAATCCTAATGGTATAGAAATTTATGCTCCCCGGGTAACTATTCAGAGAAACCCAAATTCAGACAAAATGGTGGCAGGTAAAGTTCCTCACAGGGTGAAATTGGGAATTCCGGATCTGGATAACCTTTTGGGAGAGGGAATTACTTCCGGTTCTTCATTTCTTGTTTCCGGAGTTGCCGGAACAGGGAAAACCCTCCTCCTTTTGGAGTTTATCTACAAGGGTGCCAAGGAACTCGGAGAGAAAGGAATTTATTTTTCGTTTGAAGAAACCAGAGAAAGAATCATCGCGAATGCCAAGGGCATGGGCTGGGATATTGAAGAACAAATCGAAAAAGGTAATATTGAAATAGTCTTTATTTCACAGCCAGAAATTATTGTTGAGAAGCATCTTCTCATGATGAAAAACTGCATTGAGAAAACGGGAGCCTTGCGGATTGCTGTCGACTCATCTTCTGTCTTTGTTCATAAGATGACGGATCCCCAGCTTGTTCGTGAAAAAATGTTCCAGCTTTCGACATTAGTTCAGATGGTCCACGGGATTGGATTCTTTGCCTGTGATATTCCTTATGGCAGTAACAAAATCAGTCGTTTTGGTGTGGAAGAGACAGTCGTTGATGGCATCATCCTCCTAACTGCCACCAATAATGAAAAGACGCTCAAGCGTGACCGTTTTATTGAGATATATAAACTCAGGAATACAGCTCACGCAAATGGCCGGTATAAAATTGAAATCGGTAATCATGGAATAGTAGTTCACGCAAAGAAATTTAAGCTGCCATCTCGGAATATTAAAGGAATCAAGAAGCCGGTCAAAAGGAAATAATGAGTGATATGGAAAAGGATGATCAAAGTAAGGATCATCTTCGATTGAAAACTCTCTACTCTATAGGTAAAAAACTTTCGGTTTATACAAACGTTGAGACCTCGTTTGCTGATATTCTTCAGTGTGCGGCCGAAGGCTTTCCCCTCTCAAGCGCAGTACTCATCGAACATTGGGAATACAAGCCTCTCACCGCTGCCTGGTCTTCGGAAAATACTTCTGATGATGAGGTCGCAAAAGCTATTGCTAATGCAAACAAGGCCTACGCCTATTTTTCCGGAAATTTATATAGTGGGGAAAGCGAATCAAGTGATAGTGGGCCCCCGGGGAAAGTCCTTATTCACAATGACAAAACAATTCTGTTCAATAAGAAAGATAATGGGAACTTTATTACGATCCCTCTGGCGATAGATAACCTCCCACCGTTGGGTGCCTTGCAACTTGAAGGCCCCGCTTCTCTCGACGAAAAAGATCTTGAGTTCGTATGCGCACTGGCCAATCTTGTATCTGTCGCCCTTGATAGATATTACAAAACTAAAAGAGAACGCCTGGGCCAGGAAGAAGAAACTCGCAAAAGCATGAAGTTGATCTTTGATGCTGAGGATAAGGTTCAGAATCTGGAGTCTGAACGTAACCTTCGTGAAGCATTTGTATCCTTGTTAACTCATGACTTGAGAACTCCGCTATCTATTATCCTGAATGCGGCCCAGATGATTCAGCGAAAGCCGGATGATGTAGAGTTCCATCAAAAAAATGCGCACTTGATAATCAAGCAAGCATATAGGGCATCAAACATGATCGGGGATCTTCTGGATGCAAACAGAATCCGAAGTGGAGAGGGTTTACACGTTACAAAAGAGAAAACAGATATTACAGGGCTGATCAAAAACACCCTTTCAGATTTATCGGTCATCCATGGTAATCGTTTTATCTTCAAGGAAGCTGAACAAATTGTTGGGCCAGTAGATCCAAAAGCTCTTCGGCGAATCATTGAAAACATTTCAAATAATGCCATTAAATATGGTTCCGCATCTGACCCGGTCACCGTTGAACTAAAGCAGACTCCTGAAGAAGTAATTATTTCAATTCGCAATTCAGGCAATGTGATATCAGCAGAAGACCAGAAGTCACTATTCTATCAGTTTCGCAGAACTGATTCTGCACAGGGAAGCAGTAATAAGGGTTGGGGAATCGGACTGACTCTGGTTAAAGGTTTCACCGAAGCTCATGGCGGAAAAGTTTCAGTTAGTAGTGATGCGGAAAAAGGCACCGTTTTTACTGTGGCCCTTCCGAAGTAAGATTCAATGCGATCGTTTCAAAAAGCAAATCTAAATCCAATGGTTTTCTGAGCACGGCCTTTGGCTGGATGACACCGGGAAAGACCGGGCATTCTTTTGCAGTCATAACTATAATAGGTATATCCTTGAGATGAATTTCGCCTTCAATCATTTCAAGAAATTTATGCCCATCCATAACCGGCATCATAAGATCAAGTAAAATAAGGTGAGGAAGCGAATCCTTATCCAGCATAGATATTTTCTCAAACCCATCCTGACCATGAATGGCATCCATAACCTCATACTCTTCAGTTTCAAGTGCCATTCGGAAAATATCCCGAATTTCTTTGGCATCATCTATGATCATAATTTTTCTTTTCATGCATCCCCCAGAGGAATTTCAAAATAAAAAGTGGTTCCTTTTACATTTTCACTTTTCACCCAGATCTTTCCATCATGCGCCTCGATGATTTGCTGGCTGATAAATAGTCCAAGTCCCAGACCGCTGACCTCATCTGAGCTAATTGCTCTTTCAAATGGCTGGAAAATTCTCAATTGGTCACCCTCCGGGATGCCCTCACCCTGGTCGTTGACGGAAACTCTTGCCACTCCATTTTTCTTTTCAATGGTGACGGTAATTGGTGATCCCGCTCCATACTTGATGGCATTCACGAAAAGATTATTCAGCACCTGTTCGATTCTCGCGGAATCCCAGTGACCAAAGACCTCAGAACCTTTGACTACAGGAGGCCCGCATTCCGCTGAAGTAAATTGCAGCGACATTTTCTCGATGACATCTTTTATCAGCGTGACGAGATCAAACTTCGCTTTATGTAATTTATACTTCCCTGCTTTAAAGCGACTTAGATCCAGCATACTTTCAACCAAAGAATTAAGTTTAATTGCCTGCCGCTCAGTCTGATTCACCATATCTGTAATATTTTTTTGTGCAAAAGCATTTGGATGGTTCGATTTAATCATCCGTTTCTGAACCTGAGCAAACATCAAAAGACTGGTTAAGGGAGTCTTCAATTCATGGGAAGCAATGGTAATAAATTCCTCGCGCGCCTTCACAGCAATCTTTAATTCGTTCACATCACGGGAAATACCCACCAGATACCTGGTACCAGGTTCGCTATTAATTGCAGGACTTAAAATATATTCAAATTGTTTTGGTCCATTCGGCGAGGGAAACAGGACTTCGCCGGTGACTGAATGCCCGAGGAATGCCTCTTTCAGATGCGCCTCAAACTGGGTAAGAAATTTTTCATCAGTTCCCAATTCACGTAAAGTTTTGCCGATAGTACTTTCAACTTTTCGTCCCTGAGCTTTGAGATTAGCTACGAGAGCTTCGCAGGCCGCTTTGTTATGATAAACATACCGCCCCTCGCGATCGAGCATGAAAACGTGATCGGGAGTGGCATCCAGAAGAAGACTTAGTCTCTGTATCTCCGCCATTGATGCAATTGTTTTCCGTTCGGCTTCCAGGTCCCGGCGAAGGTTAGACATCGCGAGAAGAGATTTAACCCTGGCGATTAATTCTCTTGGAGAAAAAGGCTTAATGAGATACTCATCGGCTCCGGCCTCTAGTCCTTCCACCGTAGCATTATCCCCTGCCCGCGCTGAAAGCATAATGACCGGTAGCAACCTCGTTCTTTCCTGAGAACGAATTTGTTTCAGAAAGCCGAAGCCATCGAGTCCGGGCATCATAACATCAGTGATAATCAATTGTGGTAATCGATTCTCAATAATGGACAGAGCATCGATTCCGTTCTTGGCGGTTTCGATTAAGTAATTTTGTCTGAGGATTCGGGCCAGATACGCGCGCATATCCGCATTATCATCGATAATAAGCACCGTCGATTTCCTGTGCTGTCCAAAATTCGAAACAGAGATTGGCTCTAAAGAAGTATCTGCCAACCAGAGATTCGCTTCACTTAAAAACGCTGCAGTCGTGTGTCGCAGTGATGGGGCTATGCTATTCAAAATTTTATTTTCTTGATTATCGTAATGCCGATCCTTGGGTAAACTGACGGTGAAAGTTGATCCTTTCCCATAAACACTCTGCACGGAGACTGTACCGCCATGGAGTTTAGTCATCTCTTGCACTAAGGCCAGACCGATACCTGAACCCTCGAAACTTCTGGATAATGAACCCTGGACCCGATGAAAGCGCTGGAAGATTTTGGAAATTTCATCTTCAGGGATTCCGGTACCAGTATCTTTTACCGTCAGACAGATGAAGTTTTCACGCTCAAATAGCGACACCACCACTGTACCGTCGAAAGTGAACTTGAAGGCATTGGAGAGAAGGTTGAAAAGGATTTTTTCCCAGAGTTCCCTGTCGACGTTTACGAATCCGTTTAATGGCTCGACATCCACTTCTAGTGAAACTCCACCACGTTCAAAGACAGTTTCAAATTGCGCGACTAATTCTCTGGTGTATGTGGAGAGATCAGTTGCTTCAAAATGTGCATCTACCCTGCCGGCCTCGACTCTTGAAAAATCAAGCAGCGAATTAACGAGCTTAAGTAAACGTAAGGCGTTTCTATGCGCAGATTCCAGGTCTTCACCAGCGACGATTGCTTTACCATCCTGAATCGTCTGCAAGGCCTCTTCGAGAGGACCGAGGAGAAGAGTGAGTGGTGTTCGGAATTCATGACTGATATTACTGAAGAATGCTGTCTTGGCCCGATCAACTTTAGCCAGTTCAATCGAAAGGATATTCGCGTTCTCTTGAGCCAGGGCACTGGTGATGACAGTCTGAACTTGAGTAAGAATCAACTTGAGGAAACTCTTATATGCTTCATTGAAAGGCTGGTGGGGGCTGATACCCATGATTAAAAAACCTGAAACTTCATCTTTAAACCCAAGACGGATCGGCATGACATTAAGAGATTTTGGTATATTGAGACCGGGAGAAACTTGAATGTCCCGTATTTCATCTGAAAATTTATCCATATGAATGGGAGTTTTTTTCTGAAATGCTTCGGTCAGGATGGGATGATCAACAGCGAGATGAAGGGGAAAATCGGCATTTTTGGAACCAATCAGTTTTGACTTCCTGGAATCTTTATCCAGCCAGTACAAACCGAAGAATGGAATGTCTAAGCGATTGGTACTAAGGGCGCGAACGCAGGCAAATGCGGCTTCTTCGGCAGTACCTTTATCAGTAGACTCATTGGAAATTTCCTGAAGCGTTTTCAACCGCCGATCGGACAGAACCTTGCCGGTGGTTTCAATCGCAGAGCACGAGATCCCTCCTTGCCCACTGACTTCGTCGAGAATCCTGGCAAACGAGAAAGTAAAATAACTTTCTTCGGGATAACCATTTCGGACGAGATAATAAATCTGATCCTCGGCCCAGCTTCCCTTGCCGGTTCTTAAAACTTCTTTGAGCATTCCATAAAGCGAATCCCATGCTTCAGGCAAGACTTCTTTAAAGGGAGACCCAAGAGCAATATCCTTCAGATCACCCAGAATAACTGCATATCCATCATTATAGAGACAATTGAAATCGGGGCCCCAAAAAATCAGAGTCGGGAAACGAGAGCCCATCGCCGTGGTTAAAGTTGAAATAAGTCCTTGAGACCACTTCTCCATGGGGCCAAGTGCAGACCTTGACCAGTCATGATCAAGAATAACTCTACCCATTAGATTTCCGCCGCTAAGCAGAGAGTTTGGCCATTTGAGTTCCGGCAGTTTTACTGAATACATATCATTCTTCCCATTACTGAATAAAATTCTTTCTTGAGTTAACAGATAACATCTCACACTCAGAACATAAGAAGTCTTTAATCTTTATAAAGTTATCTCAGATCGGTGCAGTGATAGATGAGCATACATTAATTCATTAGGTATTAAGTTAGATGCGCCTTTATTTAAGACACTCAGTCACAAGCAGGCTAAGGTTGATGATTAACGAAAAACTCCCTTTTAATTTCACTACAAAAGTATGAATGATGAAAAAGACCATAAGCGCGGCAAAAAAATCGGCAATTAAAAAACCAAAAGTAAAGAAGTCATCATCGACGACTAAGCAAATGGGCTCGCTGGAAAAATTCCGCCGTATGGCGACTGTTATTCAGGATTCCAACGACGCAATTACCTTCCAGGATCTTGAAGGAAATATTCTTGCCTGGAACCGGGGGGCGGAAATTATTTACGGCTACTCACAGGCCGAAGCACTCAGCATGAATATTGTTGATACGGTTCCAGATGAATATCAGGAAGAGGCCCGCGCATTCCTGTCGTCACTCAAACGTGGAGAACTGGTCCCCAATCTGGAAACAAAACGGAAACACAAGGATGGTCGAATCATTGATGTGTGGCTCACAAATACCAAGCTGACCGATGACAAAGGAAAACTTACTGGTATTGCGACAACCGAAAGAGACATCACCGAGCAAACTAAAACACTTGAAAAATTCCGTCGTATGGCGACAGTTATTCAGGATTCCAACGATGCCATTACCTTTCAGGATCTCGAAGGAAATATTCTTGCCTGGAATCGCGGTGCTGAAATCATTTATGGGTATCAGGAAGCTGAAGCTCTCAACATGAACATCGTAGATACTGTGCCAAAACTGTATCAGGAAGAAGCACGTGCCTTCATTACCGCTCTTAAGAGTGGGAAGCTGGTTCCTACTCTGGAGACCAAAAGAAAAACCAAAGACGGCAAAATTGTCGATGTGTGGCTCACAAATACCAAGCTGACTGATGAAAAAGGTAATCTGACCGGGATTGCCACCACTGAACGTGATATTTCCGAACAAACAAAGACCCTGGAAAAATTCCGCCGTATGGCCACAGTTATTCAGGATTCCAACGACGCCATTACCTTCCAGGATCTCGAAGGAAATATTCTTGCCTGGAACCGAGGGGCGGAGATCATTTACGGCTACACAGAAGCAGAAGCACTGAGAATGAACATTGTCGATACCGTGCCGAGTGAATATCAGGAAGAGGCCCTTGCATTCCTGTCATCGCTTAAGCGCGGAGAACTCGTTCCCAATCTCGAGACAAAGAGAAAACATAAAGACGGTCGCATCATTGATGTGTGGCTGACGAATACTAAACTCACCGATGACAAAGGAAATCTGACCGGGATTGCCACCACTGAGCGTGATATTTCCGAACAGACCAAGACTCTGGAAAAATTCCGCCGCATGGCCACTGTTATTCAGGATTCCAACGATGCTATTACCTTCCAGGATCTCGAAGGAAATATTCTTGCATGGAACAGAGGCGCAGAAATCATTTATGGATATTCAGAAGCAGAAGCCCTGAAGATGAACATCGTGGATACTGTTCCTACCGAGTACCAGGAACAGGCGCGTGGATTTTTATCATCACTGAAAAGAGGCGAACTACTGCCCAATCTTGAGACAAAAAGAAAGACCAAAGACGGAAGGATTGTTGATGTGTGGCTTACCAACACGAAGCTTACCGATGACAAGGGACAGCTGACAGGGATTGCGACAACGGAAAGAGATATTTCAGAAAGAAAGCAGACCGAGGGAGCTCTCAGAGATAAATTCCGGGAACTTGAATATCTGCGTGAAGGTCAGATTGCGCTCTCAGAAAAGATGAGAGGCGAACAGGTTTTAGCGAGTCTAGGGAAAAGTATTCTCAGTCACCTTGTCCTATTCACGAATGCACAGGTCGGTGCTTTTTACTGGGTTTCAGAACACAATAAACTCCAGCAAGTCAGCACTTACGCCCTTTCAAAGATCGATAATGTCCAGAGTACAATTTCCTTTGGCGAAGGTCTCATTGGTGAAGTTGCCATCGAGAAAAGAACATTGCTGGTGGAAAACGTTCCCTCACAATACTTTAATAAAATCCAATCTCATTTGGGAGAGATCGTTCCCAAATCTCTTCTGATCTGCCCCATTCTCTATGAAGGTGAAGTAAACGCTGTCATTGAACTCGGATCATTCAATACTTTTACCGAGCATCAAAGGGCCTTCTTAAGCCATGTCTCAGAAAATATCGGTGTCGCGATCAATACTTCCGTCGTGCGGAAGAAAGTCCAGAAGCTTTTAGAACAGTCACAAACCGATAACGAAGAACTCCAGGCCCGTCAGGAAGAACTCCGGGTTTCCAATGAAGAACTCGAAGAACAAACCCAGGCACTGGAACAACAAAAAAATATTCTGAATGAAAAAAACGATGCGCTCAACAAGGCGCAGGTACTTCTGGAAGAAAAGGCCAATGAAGTGCAGAGAGCAAGTCAGTACAAAACTGAGTTCCTCGCCAACATGTCTCACGAACTAAGAACTCCACTAAACAGTTCTCTCATCCTCTCTAAACTATTGATGGAAAACTCAAAGGGTAATTTAAATGAAGAACAGGTTCAGTTTGCTGAATCTATCTACTCTTCAGGAAATGATTTATTAAATCTCATCAATGATATTCTCGATCTCTCAAAAGTAGAGGCCGGCAAACTGGATATCAGGGTCGAAAACGTCCTCCTTCCTAAAGTGATAGAAGAAATTAAGGTAAATTTCCTTCCGCTCGCAAATGAGAAAAAATTAAAGTTCGAAGTAAAATTTGAATCAGGGATCCCGCAATCGATTCTGACAGACAGACAGCGGCTGGATCAGATTCTGAAGAACTTACTTTCAAATGCCTTTAAGTTCACCTCCGCCGGCTCGGTTCAACTACGTTTATACAAAGTTCCCAATGAAAAAATTGCCTTTGAAGTCAGCGATTCAGGAATCGGCATTCCGAAAGAGCAGCAGGAAATTATTTTCGAAGCCTTCCGCCAAGCTGACGGAACAACAAACCGCAAATACGGAGGCACGGGCCTTGGACTGTCAATTTCGAGAGACCTTGCCAGACTCCTGGGTGGAACAATTCAGGTTGAGAGTGTCGCGGGAAAAGGCAGTCGTTTTACGCTGGTGATACCAGAGACCCTGAGTGAAGCCGCCGGACCGTCTCCGGTGAAGAGTTATTCGTCATCCACGATGAATGGCCATGGCAATGGCAATGATCAATTGATGAACCAAAAGAAGCCAGCAAAAATACTCCCCCTTCCCTTTGTTGATGACAGACAAAATCTCAACAGGGCCGGTCGGGTAATATTAGTCATTGAGGATGAAGCGAAATTCTCAAAAATTCTTTTTGATCTCGCGCATGAGCTTCAATATACCTGTATCGTTGCACAAGGAGCTGATGAGGGATTCCAGATGGCGCTGGAATTTTCTCCCGATGCAATTTTACTGGATATGAAACTCCCCGATCATCTCGGATTAACCGTTCTTGACCGCCTGAAAGAATCTCCAAAAACCAGACATATTCCGGTCCATGTTCTGTCTTCTGAGGATTATACAGAAGCTGCCCTGCATATGGGTGCCATTGGTTACATGCTGAAACCCGTCGAGCGAAATAAAATAAAAGAAATCTTTTCAAAGATAGAAGAAAAACTTTCTCAGAAAATTCACCGCGTACTGATTGTCGAAGATGATGCTGTTCAAAGACAGAGTATTTCCCATCTGATCGCTGATGAAGGGATCGAGATCACGATGGTGGGTCTCGCCAAAGAAGCATTGACTGCTTTAAAGGATACTGTTTTTGATTGCATGATTATGGATCTGAAACTTCCGGGTATGGACGGCTATCAACTTCTGGAAATGATGGCAAAAGAAGACCTCTACTCTTTCCCCCCCGTGATCGTTTATACCGGTAGTGATCTTTCGCGCGAGGAAGAGGACAAGCTCAGAAAATATTCAAAATCCATCATCATTAAAGGTGCGAGATCTCCCGAAAGACTCCTGGATGAAGTGACACTCTTCCTTCACCGGGTTGAATCAAAAATGCCACCAAAGAGCAGACAAATGCTCAAGGTTGCCCGCAGCCGCGAACAGCTTTTTGAAGGCCGCAGAATTCTTCTGGTTGATGATGACATAAGAAATATCTTCGCGCTTTCCAGCGCACTCGAACACAGAGGAGCCACCATCATCATTGGAAGAAACGGGCATGAGGCACTGGAGCAACTCGAGAAAGATCCAAATATCGATCTCGTCCTTATGGATATCATGATGCCCGAAATGGATGGCTATGAAGCCACCAGGAAAATCCGGCTACAAAAACGCTTTGAAAAACTTCCGATTATTGCCGTTACTGCTAAAGCGATGATGGATGATCAGGAAAAATGCCTTGAGGCCGGGACCAATGATTTTCTCTCCAAGCCGGTTGATCTGGACAAGCTTCTTTCTCTAATGCGTGTCTGGATGCCAAAATTCGGGAAGTATCATGCATAATAACACTGAGAACACTCCCCCTACCGCAAATACTAATGAACTGGAAATCGCTTACCTTTTCGAGAGAATTTACACGGAATATAAGTATGACTTCCGTGATTACTCTGTGGCCTCAATGAATCGCAGAATTCATCAGGCACTTCAGGGAATGAGTCTCAGGACCATCGCAGAGCTGCAAGAATGTATTAGGGTTGACCCCCGTTGCTTTAACGATCTCCTCCAGTTTCTCACCATTCCGGTAAGTGAGATGTTCAGAGATCCCTCCTATTATAAGTCGATCAGAGAGACCGTGGTGCCTGTTCTCAGAACATATCCCTCTCTGAAAATATGGATTGCCGGCTGTAGTACGGGAGAAGAGGTTTACTCTTTTGCCATCTTACTTAAAGAAGAAGGGCTCCTCGATCGTACGATTATTTATGCCACTGACATTAATGAGATCAGTCTGAAAAAAGCGCAGTCAGGAATTTTCAGTATAAAAGACATGCCGAAATTTACAGAGAATTATCAAAAGGCCGGAGGAAAAAATGAATTTTCCAGTTATTACACTACGGACTCCGACTCTGCCTTGTTTGACAGCTCTTTGAGAAAGAATATTACTTTCAACGATCATAGTCTTGCCACTGATCAGGTGTTCTCAGAAGTCCAGTTTGTCTCCTGCCGGAATGTCCTTATTTATTTTCAGAGAAAATTGCAGGAGAGGGCGATTGGCCTTTTTCAAGATTCTCTCTGCCGAAAAGGATTTTTAGGTCTCGGCCCCAAAGAAAGTGTCATGTTCACGAAATATAAAAATGATTTTAAGCCGATTGTGATGAAAGACAGGATTTATCAAAAGATCGAAGACACATGAAAACTTCAGGTTCATGCAGAAGTGAGGCGATTGTTATTGGAGCTTCGGCAGGTGGAATTCGGGCACTGGGTACTATACTTTCAGATTTGCCGGCCAACTTTTCCCTGCCAATTATTATTGTCCTGCATATTCCCTCTTCCCACCCCAGTACACTTTCAAATGTATTCCGGAGCATGGTGAAACTTGAAGTTAAAGAAGCTGAAGAGAAAGAAATAATCAAAGGTGGGACGATTTATTTCGCTCCTCCTGGATATCACCTTTTGATTGAGAAAGATCACTCCTTTTCACTTTCAAATGAAGAGCCCGTATGCTTCTCCCGTCCATCTATAGATGTGACCTTTGAATCAGCTGCGTGGATCTATGAAAAAAAACTCATTGGACTTCTGTTAACGGGTGCCAATGAAGATGGGTCTTACGGGATGAAAAAAATTAAAGAATCAGGGGGAACGACAATTGTCCAGGATCCCACCGGAGCTGAACATCAGGAAATGCCAAGATCGGCACTACCCTACGTTCTGCCGGAAAATATTATGAATCTCAATCAAATTGCAACTTATCTGGTCAAAAGAGACCAGCAAATCGGGAAAAGAATATGAGCAACACTGAACAGAAAAAATTTGAAATCCTTATTGTTGACGATGTTAAAGACAATCTTCTCGCACTAAATGCTCTTCTTGGTCAGGAGAATGTAACTATCCTCCAGGCAAAATCAGGAAATGAAGCGCTCGAGCTGATGCTGAAACATGATGTATGCCTGGCGCTTCTTGATGTTCAAATGCCCGTGATGAACGGATTTGAGCTGGCGGAAGTGATGAGAGGATCACAGAAAACCAGGTCCATCCCTATAATTTTCGTAACTGCGATTGCAAAAAATCAAAAATTTGAATTCCGTGGGTATGAAACCGGCGCCGTAGATTATCTGTTTAAGCCGATTGATCCATTTATCTTAAAATGCAAAGTGAATGTCTTCCTCGAAATGCATAGACAGAAGATCGAGCTTAGTAACATGATTGAGTTACTTAATAAGACCAGGCAAGAACAGGCGACCCTGTTAGAGAAGCTGGGCCAGAAATAACAGAAGGTTTCAGGAGAAGATTATGGCATGGCCGGTGACACTGTCAGCAGATCAGATTTTACTACGGGAAGGTGAAGAATCTCTCAGTATGTATCTTCTTCAGGAAGGAGAGCTGGTCGTCAGTAAGCAAGATGGTGATGAGCATGTGATCCTAGGCTATATCCACAGTGGTGAGCTAGTTGGAGAACTATCCTTCCTTGACCAAAAACCGAGAAGTGCTACCGTTCGTGCAGTTTCCAACTGTAAACTTATACAGATTCCACAAAAAACGATCGACGATATGTTTAAATCTCAACCTCCATGGCTTGAAATTTTTATCAAAACTATTGTGACTCGACTTCGTGAAACAAATGCAAGAATAAAGATCTGAGAAGATGCCTTTATGCCTGAGTTTTAGGAATGAGAACGATAAATTCAGACCCCACTCCTTCCTTGCTCTTTACGTGAATAGCTCCTCTATGAGCAACTACGATCTGCTTACTTATGTAGAGTCCAAGACCAAGGCCACTAACGGTTTTATGAGGTGTGACCCTTTCAAACCGCTCAAAGATTTTAGTCTGTAGTTCTTCCGGGATACCAGGCCCGGCATCTTTAACCGAAATCCGGGCATATCCCTCTTCCTCAGTCAAAGCAACGTGTATAGGAGATCCAGCTCCGTATTTTATAGAATTATTAAGGAGATTGGAAAATACTTGCTCAATTTTAAAGCTATCGCATTCAATAACCAGGCTATCTACTAGGTTCACTCTAAGTTGAATACCTGCAACTGCAATCTGATCTGAATGACTCTCGCAAATCTGAGAGATAAGTATGCTTATATCTGTATTTTCAAAATAATAAGTCTGCTTACCATTTTCAATTCTTGAAATTTCTAGCAAATCATCAATTAGTCGTGTGACCCGACTTACCTGATAAATAGAATTATCCATGGACCGAACAATTTTCTCCTGAGCTTCACAGAAACTTGTATCAGCTTCAATTTTACGCTTAGTCATCTGAAGTTGAAGCTGAAGTGAAGTAATAGGAGTTTTAAGCTCGTGAGAGGCAATTGATAAAAACTCATCTCTGGCGTTGAGGGCAGACTGCTTGACATCAATCTGATTTTTAGTAATAAAAAATATCCTCATGATCAAAATGGTAAGCAAGAGCCCAAGAAAAGCGATGATCAGGGGAAAATAATAAGTTCTATATGATCTCCATTCAGGATCCGCATAAAAATGAACTTTAAAAGCATTCTCACCAATCGACAAAGATTTGATTAAGTCGGGCGGTCCCATCTCTTTTTTCTTACGATGGGCATGCCAATCATGGTGATAGAGGAGATTTTCTTCATTTACCTTTTCACTAGAATAAATTTTAAAATCAACTCTCCCGGTTTGTGACTGCCGGACGACTGCACTGATAAAATCACGGATACGAAACGGACTAGAGACATATCCTACGAGCTGGTTTCTTCTATCTGAGACCGTACTTGGTAACTCATTTCCATAAATAGGTGCATAAAGAATGAATCCTGGTTGAGGATCGATTCCGTCTTCCTGTATCAGAACAAGCATCTTACTCAGAGCAGGCCTACCGGTATCGCGCGCTTTTTCCATGGCGCTTCTTCGGATCGGCTCAGTCATCATATTGTAGCCCACAGCACGTGAGTTTCGGGAGTTCATTGGTGCGATGTAAGTAATGGATGTGATATCTACATCATCTGAGGGCGGCCAGATCTTGTACTTCGGAAATTCTTTTTTTCTTTTGTTGATGTGGGAATTCAAATTTTCTGCTGAAAGCTTCTTCACAAAGGCAAACGCCTGCACGCCGGGGTAATTCTCCATTAGTTGTGTATTTTCGAGATAAACCTGAAATGTCTTATCAGTCACATTGTCTACCCCATCCATTATGAAGGCCTTGATCTGGATGAGAGCAAACTCGTGATATTGAATACGGTTTTGAATACTTCCTATTATTCGGTTTGAGGCGCGGTTCATCCGATGCTTTAGATCTTTATCAGAGTCTTGATAAAAATAATAAGATGCAAGTGCCGTCAGGATGAATCCCAAGAAGAAAATAAACCAAATATGAAGCTTTAGTTTTTGGGCCTGAGTTGAGTTGCTGTTTTCCATAGGTGGAAAAGGACCGTATCCTTCTTCCTCGATTTTTTCCACCGGAATGAACCGCTTTGAAACCGACAGTCTGCACAATGTGTAGATAACTACATAATAGCATCACACTCTCGCCATGCTTCGTTTCAGGCAAAGAGTAGGATTGATTCATGGGATTAACAATAATAGACACCGCTACAAACACTCAACCTACAAAATGGAACATTAGTTACCCGAATAGCCAGGCCGGCTTTCAGGATCAATTAAATGCGGCCATCAAAGCTTCAGATAGTAAGAGTACTATAAAGTCCAGGACAGATACTGAGCACAGACACTATCAGACAAATGATTCAGTAAATCAGCTGGTTCATTCAGGTCAGAAGCAAGATGCCATAAACCTGGGAAATGTCCGTCTTTCATCCGGAATGCTGAACCTGTATCTGGCCCAGAAAAAAAGAGCTGAGTCATAAGTGTAGATATCTACATCTTAGCAGCACATACGTGCCATGATTTGTCCTTTTCGGAAGGTTAGAAGTAGATATGAAAATTCTAACTGCCCTCTTCCTCTCCATCTCATTTTCCTCATTCGCTTCTTTTGATTCAGAAGATCTAAAATTACTAATTTTAGAATCTGAGAAGAAAGACAGTGATGTGCTGATGGTATGGAAAGACGGAACACTCCTCTACTCCAAAAACACAGACTCAGAAAAAAAGTATTCAATTCAATCAGTGACAAAATCTCTGACTGCACTGACCACTCTTTGCGTCCTGAAAAACTCCGCTCATAAGCTGGATGACTCGAGTCTGTTTAAAGAATGGGAAGGTACCGGGAAAGAGCAAATTACCTTGCGCCATCTTCTCAGCATGACTTCGGGGATCGTCGACCCCGCTGATCGCTGGGGTAATCGTGACTATTATCAACATGCGGCCGACCTGCCTCTCACCACCGCTCCTGGCTCGAAATTCACTTACGCCAGTGTATCGACAATGATTGTCGGCAAGTGGATCAAAGAATCGACCGGCGAGCAGTTCTCTACTCACATCAATCGCTGCTTCTTTGAAGCTATGGGTATTACCGACTGGAAAATTGGCAGAGATGGGGAACGTAATGATGTCGTGGCCGGAGGAGTAAGAATCCTGGCGCAGGATTTGCTCAAAGTCGGAATTATGCTCGTCCAGAATGGAACTTATGAAGGTAAGGAACTCCTGTCACCTCAAGAGGTTTATAGTCTCAGAGAAGATCCGCTTCTCGATAGAACCGGCTACGGCCTGGGATTCTGGCGCTGGGGCAAGGATATGTATTATGCTGAAGGATACCTTGGTCAGTTTCTCATCATGGTTCCCAAAGAGAATCTGGTCGTTTTAAGAATCAGAAACCGTGACTTTATGCGAGGAACGGAAAACAATAATCTTAACTGGTTCAAAGAATTGCCAGGACTAATTTCAAGGTTAATTAAATGATCAGCTTACTTCTCGTCTGGATACTGTCGGCCGCCGCTCTCTTCCTGACTGCTAAACTGGTCAAAGGATTTGAAGTAAAAAGTTTCGGCAGTGCCATGTTTGCCAGCTTGCTGATCGGCTTTCTAAACATGGTTTTAAGGCCCCTACTGCTTTTACTCACCTTACCGGTCAATATCCTTACCCTGGGTCTGTTTACTTTTGTGGTGAATGCAATCGTATTGAGGCTAGCGGCCGGAATGATGAAGAACTTCGATATCAAGGGTTGGGGACCGGCGATTATCGGTGCAGTTATCCTGGCATTGATCAATATTTTGATTTTTTCGATTTTCTAAATGTTGTAGAAAACTACAACATTTTATCGTGGACATCCTCATCATTGACGCATATTGATTTGCACAAATACAAATCAAACCAGAGTGCACAATCATGCGATTTCTTTTCTCTATTCTTTATTCATTCTTTATCTGCGCCCAGCTCTTTGCGACTACTTCGCTCAGAGGCCAGATCCATGACATAGACCTTGGTATTCCCGGTGATGAAGTCCTCGTGTATCTGGGCAGCGGAGACGTGCTCAAGGTGGATAAGTGGAACCTTGAACTCCTCGAAGATCTCAACACGGCAAAATCTAATCTGGGTTGGATGAGCTTTACGGTCTCAGATGAGCGGGCCATTTTAAAGGCAAGCCATACTAAAGCTCCCCCTGTCACTTCCACTACAAAATCTTTCAGTTTACTTGAGAAAGGTGACTATGTTGCAACGACCATCGAAAGCATGGCACTTGCAACGGCGTACATGAAAGAAGGCCGCCAGAGAAGCAAGGAAGATTCTCAGTGTTTTAACCGCGCCATGGTCTGGACCTATGAGTGGTGGATGAAACATTCTTTGCGCTCAAATAAAGTCTTCGTTTTCTGGACCAAAGAATATGTGCGTGAAAAGAAATTTAAGTGGTGGTTCCATGTCGCTCCCTACGTGCATGTCATGGACACTGACGGAATAGTAAAAGAACGTGTGGTCGATGTGAAATTCCACAAAAAACCATACGGATTTCAAGCTTGGGCCGATTACCATTCATCTCATGACGTAAAATGCAAAGTCGTTGAAAAATATTCTGATTTTGCTGACTACCCGTTCGGAACTGAGCACTGCTATTTCATGCGGACCAATATGTATACCTGGCAACCAGCTGACATTGAGATGAAGGAAGTCTGGGGCTATAAGAAAGAATCTTTCAACATCGAAGAAGTCAGGGCCGCCTACCTCGATGCCTTTAATATGGAACTTTTATGAAAATAATTATCACCGCTCTCATTGTCTTTAGTTCACTCGCTCAAGCTCAGGTGCCTGGGGGTAACATCGAGAGATTAATACAGGCCGCTAACATCGCAGCTGATCAGTCCGCAGAAGACGGAGCAAATATTCAGGGCTCATACATCGCCCGCTTTGGAACTCTAAACCCGCATGTTGTGGGCTCCCTTCCAGGCTCTGCTCACATCAGAAGAGAAGAGAAGAAAATCTCTGCTTTCGTGCGATTGTTCGCAGGAACTGCAGCAACACCGCATTTTCAAAATGTGCATGTGGGTAGCCGTTGCCCGACAATCGCCGATGATATTAACTTTGACGGCTATCTCGATTACGAGGAAGTCATCAGAGTTGTGGGCCCGGTTGTGATTCCGCTCGATGAAGATATCAGCTCGCAATCCGACGGAAATCGCATCTGGCCCAAGAGCCTTGCAAACGGAAGCTATTCGTATCTCAAAGAAGGAAAATTCAAAAGTTTCTGGAAAGACCTCAAGTCCAAAGACAAAGACCCAAATGATAACATGATGAAACTCTCTTCATGGCAGGGTCTGGCGATCACAGGCAAAGTAATTGTCATCCTGGGAGTGAGCGAGGATAAGATTTTTCCTGCTAGCGTAAAACCACGCAGTCGCTACAAAGTGTGGGCGTCTTTCCCGATCGCTTGTGGGCTTTTCCTGCCAGTGTTCAATACCCCAGGTGTCTTATATGAAGACAGAATTCCTGGTCCGATTGCCCCAGTGGAAGTTGGGCAAGATCGTCCGGCCTCGAATTAATGGGCTTCGGGTAATTCAAAGAAAAATGAACTACCTTTTCCAAGTGTACTTTCGGCCCAGATCTTTCCTCCATGGGCCTCCACAATCCACTTTGAAATGGCGAGCCCAATACCAGTTCCTTTGTTGGAAGTATTTTGATCCTGCCAGAACCTATCAAAAATGAATGGAAGACTTTTTGGTGCAATACCGGGTCCATCATCTTCAATTTTAAAAATAATTTTTTGATCTTTTGATGATGAAGTAATTCTGATCTCACCATTTTGGGGAGAAAACTTAATCGCATTACCTATTATATTAGAAAGAACCTGTCTTATTCTTCCGCTGTCACATGAAATGTGGGAGCTTTCATCTCCTACTTGATTCAGAATGCGGATATTTTTCTGGTCTGCCTGTGCCTGTAGCATTTCCATTACTTCAGAAATCAGATCGGAAATATCTAAAGGCTGCTTGTCTAATAAAACATCGGCACCGGCCCCCTCTAGTTTGGCAAGATCAAGCAAGTCCTCAATGAGATTCTGCATTTGTGAAGCAGATCGATCCATTATCTGTAATTTATTTTTTAAAATAGATAAAATCTTCTGCTCATCATTTTCTTTAACTAAGTAGGAAAGTAACTGCAAATTTAATTTGATAGCACTTAGGGGGTTCTTTAAATCATGGGATACAACTTCAATGACTTTATGAATCTCACGTTCTAATTCCAACTGATACTGGCTCTTTCGATTCTTCTTATAATAGTTTGCGAAAAAAAGAGTTTTTGCCTTAAGCGCCTTAGGGTCGAAAGGCTTCATGATGTAATCAACGGCACCAATACGATAACCTTCACCACTAAAAGTTTCGTCCATCATTACTGCAGTGATAAAAATAATTGGAATGAACTCTGATCTTTCGCGCTTTTTAATGAGAACTGCTGTTTCAAGCCCACTCAACCCTGGCATTTGAACATCCATAAGGATTAAGGCGAAATCTTTATCAAGGATTTCTTTTAGAGCAGCTTCACCCGATGGTGCCTCGACCAGATTATATTCAGGAGAATCAAGCACAGCGTGAAGTGCGAGCAGATTTTCCGGCCGGTCATCGACAATGAGAATATTGGGCCTTTGATCCTGAAATTCCTTCAACTGATTTCCTTTGAACATAAGCGACGAACTACAATATCATTCGAATTTAATTGGTACATGACATGTAGCATCGCTTCGCTAAATTCAGGTGGCCGAAATCCGCGAATGGTTTAATCTAGAGTATGCGTCCTCTTAAGCCCTATTTTGTCAGAGCTATTTCTTTCGGCATTCATCCGCTGTTAAGCGAAGAGAAGAAGCTTGCCATTCAATTGTCTACTTTAGATGGTTACTGGACCTTTCTTACAATCTTCGCCTATCTCGTTTACACTGTTGCTAGCGGTCGATATCCCCTTTATCTTTTCCATGCCGTCTCGCTTCTGTTGGTGGCGATTGGAATCTACTGCTATTACCTCCGTCGTTATGACCTTGGCCGATACCTGGTCAACATTGTTGGGCTAACAGAGGTCTTCCTTACCGCTGATGCAGCCAAACCAAATGTTGGCCATGAATTCTACTATCTCACCGCAATTGCAGTTCCTTTCATTATTTTTACCCACGAAGAGAGGTTGAAAGGAGCACTGCTGACATTGATCTCAACCAGTGTTTTCATTATTCAGCAGATTTACGGGACGGGATTATTTCTCGAAGTGATGGAAACCGCGCCGGAAGAAAGGATCGTCGCAGTTCTATTTGTCGTTTCTTACTTTTACCTTTCAGAAAAATGGGTCGAGATTGAAGTACGGGAAACGGAAAATTCGATCCAGCTCATGGTCACTGATTCAGGATCAGGAATTAAAGAAAGTATTGCTGAAAAAATAATGATGCCGTTTTTCACCACGAAAGGGCCACAGCTCGGTACTGGACTTGGTCTCAGTATTTCCCAAAGTATCGTGAAAAAACATGGTGGAATTTTATTCTATGACCGCAGTTATCCCAACACCAGATTTGTCATCGAGTTACCTAGCGCCTACCTTCGGTAGTTCTTTCAATCTTTCCAAAGAATAAATGGTCGCGAGTATTCATGAAAAATATAAGCCCTAAATTGCTCACTTGGTACAAACTCTAAAGCTTGATCCATCCACTGGGAAGCATGAGGTTTGCTAAAAATTGGCATCCTCGCATCGGCAAGAATTCCGACTTTGTTCATTCTGTGAAAAAAATATTCTAACGAATTCTCAGCAGTAGACTTGGGTTGCTCCCAGCCTATGTCTTCGCCACCGAAATCAATTTCATTCACTGTGACGTGATAGCCTATTTGGGCGATGGGAAAGTAATTTTCTTTCCATTTCTCAGATAAAATCATACCCATCATTTTATTGCCGTAGGTCTGAGGCTTCACATTTGCCCAATCCATTGCCAGGTGAGCATTGTGTGCCCAAAGAACGACTTTAGTTTTTGGTCTTTCTGTATTCTGAATTTCTGAGACGAAATCGGCCATTCCCTTATCACGTGAAAAATAAGCTTCACCTTCGTCTTTTCCTCGAAAATAAAAATGTCCTTCATCAGACCAGATTGTTTTTGCATGAATATTGGCCCACATCCATTTTTTCTTCGACGATTTCCGAATGAGCTCTTTCTGGTGACGTTGTAATATCACTGAGGTTTTTTCTAATCCCGCCAAGCACTCATTGTGACTACTTTCAGGAATAGCTTCTCCAGCAAGATACTTCTTAAATGATTCAGACTTTTTAAACTCATCCACAGTTTTAGACTCTGCACCAAAACACTTCTCAAGCTTTGAGGTTACTTTTTCTGAAAGTGGAAAGTTCGCTTTAATGAAATATCTTTTTAAGGCGTCTAAAGCATATCCAGTTTGATATTGAGCATCGAATCCATAAAAATAAATTGGATCCTTTGTATGGCCTTTATTGTATTGGCAGGCCCATTTTATAAAATCAATGAAGCCCTGGTCTTTCCACGGACGGTAGATACTCTTTCCCGCTTCCGTTGGACTCCCGAGACACGTGGACACATAATCATTGATTGGAAAAACCGCACTGTAAGGAGCTTCAATCCCGACAGATCTGAAACCCATTTCCTCGATCAAAAACCTTGTGATACGAAATCGACCGTCGGAATATCCGCCGGCGGTGTGGATGGCCTCGCCAATTCCGACATACTTTGCTGACCTCACCATGCCTTTGAGAGGTTGCAATTCCTCAAAGGGCATCATGCCATCAAAGCCTGAAAGCGGAAAACTGCCTTTGGGTAAACTCTGTGAGAATGAAGTTTGGGAAATCAAAATGGCAGAGATTAAAATAAGAAACTTCATAAGAAGGTTCTTACTGCATCGGTGAATTATAGTCCAGTCATCGGAGAATATTTACGGGGTAAAAAAGAGCTAAGGACCTAGAATTTCACATATCTCGAATCTTTTGGTAATTCGACAGTGAAGGTTGTGCCTTCATTTGAACTTTCAACGGAAACTTTGCCGCCATGAGATTCTGCGATCCCTTTCACCAAGGTAAGACCCAGCCCCCAACCTTTCTGTTCGCCCCGATGAGCTGATTGAGATCTTTTAAATTGATCGAACAAAGTAGATAGCTCGTTTTCAGGAATCGGGAATCCCTTGTTGTGAACTGATAGATGAACATTCTGCGCGGAAGAGCTAGAGGTAACTGTCACCTTTGAACCGATTTCTCCATATTTAATGGCATTGCTGAGAAGGTTCTCAAGAATGCGCTTTACTGCATCTGGATCCCAATATCCCTCAATATTTTCTTCGATTTTTATCTGGAACTTGTCACCGTGGATACCTTCCAGATCTTCAATTACATCATTTAAAATTTTATTCATCTGACAAAGCTGTATTCTCAAATGAATTCTTTCGCCTGCCTTAATTAAACTAGCATCCAGAATATCCCGGATCATGCCATCTGCACGATTCATGTTATTTGTAATTCTATGCGCGGCTTTAAACAATACAGGATCATCTACATGATTTCTGGCAATCAGCTCTGAACTCATTTTCGCAGCGGCCAGTGGAGTTCTAAGATCATGAGATAGAGCTGCAACGAAACGCTCCCGGAGGTCCTTTTCTCTTTCCAATTCTTCGATTGTTGAGGCAAGCGAGTTTGCAGATGCTTCGGCTGTCTCTCGCAAATTCTTTTCTTGTTCAACAAATGCTTTGTTTTCATCGGTCAGCCACCGCAGTCGCCGATCTTCTTGTTTCGCCACCCTTGAAAGATAATTCTGAAAAAAATCTTTTAACTTTGGCTCTTCATCCAAAAGAGGACCTAAATTTTCCATCGCCCTTTTATCAGCATTAGCGGAAAGCTCCGGATGTGCTTCGGCCCAGGAGAGAGCAGTTCTATTGTAGGCAAGAAATAAAATGAGATGGTTATAATCAGAATCTGTGAGAAGCCTTCTTAACTTTTCATGGCACTTTTCAGTATCAGCATTAAGAAAGATCGCAACACAACAATAAAGAATACATTCCTCAAGGTGTGAACCGGCTTCCGGCCATACTTCCAATTTTTTGCCAGTAAGGCAGTTCGTTTTCTCTGCTAATTCCGCATAACTGAGAGCTGGCATTTCCAGGAGTTCCAGAATTTCGCCAGCTTTCATACCTAGTGGTCTCAGAGTTGATGAGTGACAAATCAGGCAATAAGGAACTGTACAATAGCGCCCTAGAAGAGCAGCTAGTTTTTCTTTGAAAAGATCTGGAAGAGGATTTTCAATATAAGATAAAAGAGTTTGATTCCAGAGATTCTCAAGGATGACAGGGTTATTCATGGCTGGGAGATAAAACGGGGGGAAAAAGCCAAAACGCTTTTCAATATCTTTTTTGATTTCAGCTGAAGTTCTCGTATTCATGATACGAGAAAAGCTATATGACTTAATGAGTAAAGTCGAGTCAGGGCGAGTACTACAAAAGCGCATAAGAAGCAGAGCTCACCATTGAGAATACAGAAATGCTAAAGATTAGCGGGATTCCGTGGTTTGGTTCGAAGGTTGATCTAACGGAGCTGGCAAAACTGCGTTGGATTGAGCGCTGGAGCTACAAAGAACTGGAGATCCACCTTAACCGCACATCCTGCGCTATCAACAATTACTGTCAGACAGTTCGGACAACTAGGATGAGGTTAAGCCGCATCCTTTTCAGCCTCCCAAATATCAAGATTCACCTGTAGGTTCATCCACATTCTAGGTGATGTATTCAGCACATGACCTAAAAGGACAGCGAACTCTGCGCTCATTGCTCGTTTACCGTTTATGATTTCACTCAGCTTCGTCTGCATAGTAGACACCTTAACTCTCCCACCTGTTGCCTTACTTAAAGCTTCAGCGAAATGAGATTGAGTTTTACCTAGTTCTTCCAACCATATATTCTTCAAGATTTCTCCTGGGTGACTTGGACGTCTTTGTACTCTTTGTCTTTTAATCTTTTCCATCATCTCTCCTGCTTAGTGATAATCTTCAATTTTAACATTGTAGAAATCATTCTCGGAAAACTCGAACGTAATTCGCCAACCGCTTACTTTATTAATATCGATAGCAAACTCGTTTTTCCTCGCTCCCTTAAGCTTGTGAAGTCTGAGTGAAGGTGGAAAACCTTTACCTTGGAGTTCGTCCAAAGAACTGACCGCATCCATGATATCTAATAAGTAAATTGCTCTTTGCCAGAACTCTACAGGTAGCTTTTTAGTTTTCCCTGAGTGGAATAAGTCTGCAGCAATTCTATTTCCAAATTCTTTAATCACTCAGAGTCCTCGTAACAATCATACTGTATTACGGTATAACAGTAAATAAATTTCCGGCAAAACGAAAAGTTGCTCGCATGAGCAATGGAAAACAAAATAAAAGTTTGAGCAAATTTAAGAAGTTAGATAAATGGTGCCCCCGGCTCTAGGGTAGAAGAACCACTTATTTTTAATACAAGTTACGAAATGCAGTGGTTTGGGTCGAAGGTTGATCTCGCGGAGCTGGCAAAACTACGTTGGATTGAAGGCTGGAGCTATCAAAAGCTCGGAATCCACTTTAACCGCACACCCTGCGCTATTAATAACTACTGTCAGAAGGCTCGGAAGAAAGGATTTAAACCGACTAAAAGACACAGTTAGGCCAAGACCTGTATTGCAGAATTCTGCAATATACCATAATATATACTTATGAAGCGTCGAGAATTAAAAATTAAGCCGATCACTATCAACGGAAGACGCATTTCAAAAGTCATCGTTGATCCACATATTGAGAAGCACCGAACAAAGGCCTGATGATACCAAAACTCCCTTCGAGTATTACGTGTCGAAGATTGAAGTGTACGGTAGAAGTTATCGCCTCGTTTGGCTCCTCGAGGACAACCAACTTTACATTGGCATCGTCACAGCTTTTCGAGAAAGGAAAAGGAATAAATCATGAGCTTTCCAAGCAAAAAAGAACTCGAAAGGGTCAAAAAGAAACTAAAAACCGTAGAGCCTACCCGTGTACTAAGTTCATCGGCTTCCGTCGCCGATCAACTCAAGTTCGCTCTCTGCAAAGAATTTGTAGTCTATCTTCGGACACATAAGGTGACGCAACTCGAGCTCGCCAAAGAGCTTGGAGTTGACCCTGCCCGAATATCTGAAATTGTAAAATACAAGATAGACCTTTTCACCGCAGACAGGCTGCTGGAACTTTTAGAACAGCTCAATCCCAAGATCAAGGTGACCGTGGCCTGATATGACATCACTTCTCATAAGGAGCGGATTGGTCATTTTAGCACTCTCTCCGCTGGTTTTGCATGCATGCTTACCTCAAGAAATCTACGTCAGATCACATGATGTGAATCCATACCAACGATCTGATGGTACCGAAGTAAAAGAATATCATCGATTTGGATACTGTCGGGAACTTCAACGTTCCAACTATTTCCGAGATTCTTCAACACAGAGATTTAAATCTATCTCTCCCAAGTTGAAGAAATGGGATGCAGCTGAAAAAGCCCTTGTTACGAAGCAAATGCTATTGCTCCCTTCTTGGTTGGCAAAATATTCTTTTAACGAAATACTTCGAGCTGATACTGATGGGACCAAAAATCCAGCTTCTTCCATTCCGTTCACAAAAACCATCTTGATCTATGATGCCTTCTTTAAAAATACAGATCAAAAGCTCGTTATCTTGCACGAAATGGCCCATATCGCTTTGTGGGATTTAGAGAAGACTCAAGTTGAAGAGTTTGCCAGAGTTTCTGGTTGGGTTATAAAGGTAAAAGATTCTTCAATCCAACGGAACCCGCCGCTCAAACTGTTGCTTCCAGATTCGTTTGAAACCGTCAGCGAAGATTTTGCTAACCACATTGAAGTCTATTATTCATCGCCTGGGCGCCTAAAGGCCCACAATCCTGAATCTTTTCATTTATAGATAAGCTCATTAAGCAAAAGGAAAAACCATGAAGATGCTATTAGTCCTCATGAGTTTAATACTCATTTCCTGTAAATCGACAGGTCCCGTAGAGAAAAAAGATCTACTCGCCAATTTGATAGCGATCCAAAGAAGCGGAAATCTAAAAAGTTTAATTTCTTCCTATGGACCTCCGACCCGTATCGAGAAAACAGAAGAGATCAGTACAGTGAAATATATTTACGACGACACTTCTTCTCAAAAGGAATCATTCATTGCATTTGTAGATCCCCAGAAAGAAGAAGTTAAATCTTCCTCGACTATGCTCTGGAAGAGTGATGACGATTATGAGTTATTAAAGAAGCGTTTTGGACATTATCGTTGGGTTGAGAAATATGTTCCAACGTCACCCCACCCACTTCGTGAACTTTATAAAGTTGAGATCCCCGAATTAGGTATGACTTTTGAGTATGATAAACTCGCACCGAAAATCATGTGGATTTTTTTAAGTAAACCGGCACTTTAAAATAAAAAAAGAACCTTCCGGTTCTTCTTTTACATTAAATGGTGCCCGGGACTGGACTCGAACCAGCATGCTTTTAAAGGCGCCGCCGTCTGAAGACGGTATGTCTACCAATTTCACCACCCGGGCATTAGGACCACATATTAGTCATTTTTGTG
>JBKJPL010000021.1:0-13207 GCA_046595005.1 Bacteriovoracaceae bacterium
GAAGCGGAGCTTGGCCGGATGCCACTGTTTTTCTACGGCGTGTTTTTTAGAGAGTTCTTTATAAAGAGAGTGGGCATCGGCTTCCGTCATGCCGGGACGAAGAAGAGAGGCGAGCTCGTAGGTCAGGGCACGGGCAGTTTCCCGCGCCCGGTAGAGCTTGTTCACATCGAAGGCAGAACCAAAACTCTGAACGCCCATTAAACAGCGGCCTTCACAAGATCAGAAGCGCGTTTGCCATCAAACTTACCTTTGATCTGAGGCTGAAGCTCTTTCATGATTGAGCCCATGTCCTTGGCACCTTTTGCTTTGATGTCATTGATGATCGCTACAACTTCAGCTTCAGTCATCGCCTTGGGAAGATAGACCTTGATGAATTCGATTTCTTTTAAAAGCTTGTCGTAAGCTTCAGTTCCTGACTTGTACATTTCAAGAGAATCCGTAAGGCGTTTCGCATGCGATACAGTGATTGAAAGCTCATCGGTTGGTTTTGCGGCTGTGTTGTTCTTGATGAACTCTGCCTTGAGCATACGCAGGGCCTCGAGTTTCATCGCGTCCTTTGCTCTCATCGCATCTTTGATATCGTTGTTTACCTGGTCCATCATCGGAGTTGCTGACATTGGGTCCTACCTTTTCATATTTTCCATACGGAGTTCTAAATTCATATCTTTGTGAGTTCTTAAATGCTGATAAAGTTCCTGGAGTTCATCGATGCTCTTACTTTCACAGCGGTACTTCTCATCCATGTATTGAGTCTTGCCCTTGAATCCTGATTCTTTAATCAGGCGATTCATGAGTTTTTGAGCGTCTTTATCAAAACCCGATGAAAGAGTGAGGGTGAGTTTCTTGTTTTTGAGACCTGAATTTTCAATCTCGGAGACTTTCATCCCACGGACGCCAATTCCACGTTTCCCCATGTTGGTCTGAAGAATATCGAGTACGGCCTTCACCTTCATCTCATCTTCCGCACGGATCTCGATGATCCCTTCTTTTTCTTTGTGCTCAGCTTTGGCATCAGAACCTTTAAAGTCATACCGGCCAAGAATCATTTTCTCTGTATTTTTCAGAGCATTCTGAAGTTCCATTTCATCAATTCTTGAAACTAAGTCAAACGACGCCATAAAACCTCTATCTGATTTGTCCGTTCCCCGTGACGAGGAATCTTGTTGTTGTCATTTCTTTTGCGCCCATCGGGCCATAGGCATGAAGCTTTGATGTCGAGATGCCAAGCTCAGCACCAAGACCAAGTTCACCGCCATCATTGAATCGGGTAGAGGCGTTCACAACGATTGCTGAAGCATCGAGAGAATTCATGAAGAGCTCTATGACTTTATAGTCTTTCGCGAGAATAGCTTCCGTGTGATGTGATCCGTGTTTCTGTATGTGAGAGATTGCCTCGTTCTCATCACTAACAACTTTGAGTGAGATGATCTTGTCGAGATACTCTGTATCGTAATCTTCGCGAATTTCGACACCTTCATTTCTCAGCGCTTCGAGAACCTGCTCTTTCTCCGGATAATCTTTGTGGAGAAGGAGAGTCTCGACGGCATTGCAAACGCCGGGACGGCTGACTTTTGCGTTCAGTACAATCGGGATCACTCTTTTCACGTCCGCATCTTTATGAACGTAAATGTGACAGAGACCTTTGTCGTGAGCAACCACCGGCATAGTTGCATTTTTTCTTACGTGATCAATAAGCGCACTCCCACCACGGGGAACCATGAGATCAATATATTGATTGAGCTTTAAAAGTTCAGCAACGTCTTCGCGTGTTTCAATGAGGGAGATACTTCCTTCCGGAAGAATTTTACTTACTGACTCTTCAATCACATCCATGAGGGCGCGATTTGAATGATGAGCTTCTTTTCCACCTTTCAGAATAATCGCATTTCCCGATTTGATCGCGAGAGCAGCTCCATCAATCACCACATTCGGACGAGATTCAAAAATCATTCCGATCACACCGATAGGAATTCGCTGCTTTTGGATTCGTAATCCATTGGGTCTCGTCGCTTCATCGAAAATCTGTCCAACAACTCTTGGTTGAGCAGCAATGGAAACGCACATCTCTTTTAAACCCTTCACTGATTTCTCAGTAAGAGTCAGGCGATCAATCATCGCAGCGGAGAGTTTACTTTTTCTTGCTTCATCCAGATCTTTGGCATTCGCTTCGAGAATCTTCGCTGAATTCTTTTCAAGCGCATGCCCTAAGGCATGGAGAGCTTTCACCCTCTGATCTTCGGATAGAGACTGGAGCTTTAAAGCTGTTTCTTTGGCCCTGCGGGCAATTTCTGTGACTGTCATAAGACAGATATTCTATCGCTAAAGAGATTTTCCGATAAGGGAGTTTTTCTAGCGGTGTGAGTCGAAGGCCAATGAAATTCAGGAATTATTTTGAAAAATTGCGGAGAGATTCTTGAAAGAGGACTGGGAGCGCACTTTCACCTTAGTTCCACCTGCAATGAAAGTGCTGGTCCTGCCGGGCCAGAAGAGCTCCGAATGAAGCCTTCTCTCAATATTATAAGCATGGCCCGGAAACAGAATCAATGATCCTTTTTCACGAGAAGATTATCCTTATGGATAGCAACTTTAGACGGCGGATTTTCAATCACCGCGCTGATCTCAGAAGATTTCTTGCCTTTAATGAGATCAAGCTCCCGATGATCATACTCGGAAATTCCCACGGCAACGATTCGGTTCTTATTCTTCACCTGGATGACGTCCCCTCGCTTAAAGATCCCGTGGATTTTTTTGATACCGATCGGAAGGAGTGAGGTGTTCTGATCCAAAAGGGCATTGAGGCATCCGTCATCGACTACAATCCACGCATCGTTTTTCACTACCGTTGAAAGCCACGACTTACGTTTTGATTTTTGTCTTTCGGGATTTCCTTTGAAAAGTGTTCCACCTTTTTTTTCAAGAAGTCTCGTCAGAGGTTTATCAGTCAGAAAAGTTCCGATGATCACATCAACTCCTAGCGGAGTAAGTTTCCTTACGGCCTTAAGTTTTGTGTCCATGCCTCCGCGGCCGACAGTGGTCTTCGCTGCAAACTTCACTCCGGAGAAATCGTCCTTAAAGTCGACAACATCAAAGCGAACGGCATCTGCTTCTTTAGGATTTTTGTTATAGAGACCATCAGCTTCAGTGAGAAGAATAAGTTTCTCAGCATCAGTTGCTTCCGCCATCATCACGGCGAGCTGGTCATTATCACCAACAGTGATTTCATCAAATGAAACAGTGTCGTTTTCATTTACGATCGGGAAGATGTTATTTGCGACCAAGCGATTGATGGTGTTACGGATATTGAGAAAGCGCTTCCGCTCTTTAAAATCCTCGTGAGTAACAAGTACCTGTGCGCAGTGAGCACCGAAACTTTCAAGTGCGTCCACATAGGCCCGCATAAGAAGTGGCTGTCCCACAGCGGCCGCTGCCTGCTGATAAGAAATCATCATCTTCTTTTCATCGGGTTTTTTAATGAGTGAGCGTCCGGAATTAATCGCTCCCGAGCTCACAAGAATAGGAAAATATCCCAGCGCCTTGAGGTCCATCAGTTCAGCGACAATCTTTTCAATTTTTTCTATGGAAACTCCACCGGCCTCATCGGTCACGGTGAGCGAGCCCACTTTGATAACAATTCTGATCATAGAGAATAGTTTAAGGGAGAATCAGCGTTTGGGGTAGGTCTTATGGCACCAGATCTCACGAACCTCGGAGAACTCTGAACGACTATGGTTCATTCGGAAAAGTCTTGGAGCGAAGGCCGACTTCCCCGTCCGCTTCATTTCGACCATGAGGTCAGGAGTTGTGTGATCGTAGTGGAAAAGAGGACTGTAGCTGGTGGATTTGGCATATTCGCCCATTCCATAGGCCCTGCAGATAACATTACCCTGGCGAACTATGTTGAGATACGGTTGATAGCAGCTTTGGTTCGAGGCTGGACAACCCCCACTCATGTCGCTCATATTTAGAGCGAGTGCATACGTTTTTCCCTTTATGGTCACCTTCGGCTGAACAATTTTATTTACGATAGTTCCGCACTTGATTTCTTTGTGCCCCATATACGCGGGCTTATTCTTGAGATTCGCGCAGGCGAAGCTGAGAGTAGATGAGAGAAGAAAGAAAAATGTAATAAATATTTTCATAGGGGGCCAATTGAAACATGGATTTTTATCTGGAGGGGGAAATTTGTAGTGATTACATACTGGTGCTTTTTGACCCCGAGTTAAGCTTAAGATTGCAAGAACTTAGGCCCTTGTCGGGCAACAATCATTAACCTATAAACCTGCCATCCACAACGGGGGCACTATGAAAACTATACTCGTATTAATCGCTTTAAGTCTTCCAACCATGAGCTCAGCAGCTGAGTATCTTCTTAGAGTGGCGTGAAAAATTAAACTGATTAAGGCAGCGCCGATTCCAGTTTTTTGAGTCTCTCAACAAATTGTGCACCAATAGCAGCTTCTTCATCCATTTTTTTCAGGACTAATTCGCAATCAGCTTTCATTGAATCTTTAGCGGATAGTTTTCTTTCTTGTCTGATTTTCACGAGTTCTTCTTCAATCGGTGACAGTTCGGCCAATATGTCATTTTTCATGAAGTCATTATCCTGAATCCTTCTCATCACATCAGTAAGGATGCTCACTGACATAAGATCCTGAGGTTCATTCAGTTGGAAACGAACATAGGATCCAGCAAGTGAAGCGGCCTTGTTCTTAGTCTCAAGGGTCCATTGGTAAGTACTGGCACCTTTGAGAAGTGCTCCCAAAAAAACCATGAATTCAATTTGGGATGGGCACTTAAGAAGGCGTTCACCGGTTTTTTCGGAAGAGCATGCGGTGAAAACCAGACGATCATATTCAATTGATCGCTTTCGTGATGTGAGCTCCATTTTGAAGTTATTTATCGCTTCAATAGCCTTTGCTTCGTCTTTAACAAACAAGTCTTCCGTGTCTGTGCTTACGAGATATTTCTCGAGGCTATCTTCGAACTCATCGCACTTCTTATCAGCTTCAAGATTGGTCTTGTAAAAAGCATCATACTTCTCGTTAGCTACTTTGTTTTCACACGCAACCAGGAGAACGAGAAGAAGTAAGTATTTCAAAAGGTCATCTCCGGAACATTCGCTGGGATCACGAGATCAGCTTCTGTGAGCTTTTTAATTTCTTCCACTGAAACACCCGGCGCACGTTCCAGAAGATGGAATTTGCCGCCTTCCAGACGCAATACCGCGAGATCCGTCACCACGAGCTTCACGCAATCAACACCAGTAAGCGGGAGTGAGCACTTCTTCAGGATTTTCGATTCGCCATGCTTAGATGCATGAGACATCGCTACGATAATATTTTCCGCACCAGCAACCAGATCCATTGCTCCGCCCATGCCCTTTACGAGTTTCCCAGGAATCATCCACGAAGCAAGTGCTCCCGTCTGATCTACTTCAAATGCTCCAAGGACAGTGAGATCAACGTGACCACCACGGATCATGGCAAATGAATCTGCTGAAGAAAAATAAGCTGCACCTTTAATTACGGTTACGGTTTGTTTACCGGCATTGATGAGATCGGGATCAATTGTTTCCTCAGTCGGGAATTCACCCATACCAAGAATTCCATTCTCAGACTGGAACATGACTTCCATTCCTTTCGGGATATAGTTAGCAACGAGAGTCGGGATACCAATTCCGAGGTTAACATAATAACCATCGCGCATTTCTCTCGAGATTCTTTCTGCAATTTGTTCGCGTGAAAGTGCCATATGATTATCCTTTCTTCACTGTTCTTTGTTCAATTCTCTTCTCAAAGGTCCCTTTGATGAGACGTTTGACATAGATTCCCGGAACATCGATCTCATCCGGATCAAGCTGGCCTGGTTCCACAATCTCTTCCACTTCAGCGACGGTGATTTTTCCAGCGGTAGCAATCATCGGATTAAAGTTCGCAGCAGTTTTTCTGAAAACGAGGTTTCCGAATTTATCGGCCTTCCATGCTTTAACGAGAGCGAAGTCCGCCTTCGGAAACGCTGGCTCAAGAATATAAGGGCGACCGTTGAACATTTTAACGTCTTTACCTTCGGCCACAAGTGTTCCGTATCCGGTAGCAGTAAAGAATCCAGGAATACCGGCACCAGCAGCGCGAATCTTTTCAGCAAGAGTTCCTTGTGGAGTCAGTTCGAGCTCGAGTTCGCCGGAGAGAACTTGTTTTTCAAAAAGAGCGTTCTCGCCCACGTATGATGAAAACATTTTCTTAACTTGTTTTTTTTCCAGAAGAATACCTAGTCCAAAACCATCTACTCCAGCGTTGTTCGAAGCGATCGTCAGACCCTTCACACCCATGTCGTGAACTTTCTTGATGAGGTTTTCAGGAATTCCGCATAGGCCGAAACCGCCGACCATCAGGAACATATTGTCCGAGAGACCCGCAAGGGCTTCGTCGTAACTTTTTACGACCTTATTAAATCCGGCCATGGGAGAGGCTCCTTTCAAAATTTACAGGACACTAACATAGAAAAAAGGCCCTTTGCAGGGCCTCTTTTCATGACACTTAATGTAATTTATTTTTTTAGAAATCTGAGATCTGATCAACGAGCTGTGGGAAATCTACGAATGGGTTTCTCACGTTCTGATATTCAGCAACGATTTCATGCTTCGTTTTTTCGGTCGCATCGACAGGATCAGCTTTATGCCATTCGCGAAGTGCTTTTTCCTGGTTCTTAGAAATCACCATATGATAGCGGACAGCAAAGTAGAAGAGTGAGCGGGCAACGTTTCCGCGGTGACCTTTCGGTGGTTCAAAGAGCATTCCGCCATCGCCACGGAAAAGTGTCGAGTTGTCACACTTATCAACTGTCAGTTCATTCGCAGCATTTCCCGCCACACCAAACTCGTGATTTCCACGCTGACTGTTTGCTTTTGAATCTGTGAGATAAAGGTGATGCATATCAGATTTCTGCATGCCTTTTTCAAATTGATTTGAGAACTTACTTTGCGGCCAGGTATGCTCAATATTGACGTTAGCGTGCATATTGCCGACTTCAGACGTCGAATTGAAAGTGAACCTCTTTCCGCAATAAACATCAGTTACAAACTTTTGATTGTTCTTTATCTCTAAATCGCGCTCGCCGAACATAATGATCCGGGCCTGATCATATCCAACAGATTTGTGGGCGTAGCAGGCAGTCATACAGCGGCCGACCTGATCGTAATCGCCTTTCGCTGATGAATGAGAGTTGAAGAGGATTTCAAAAAGCTCATCAACCGAAACGCGATTAGCTTTGAGATTCGTATAGAAAGATTTTGGATAGTAGGCGAGGTCGCCATTCGGAAGTTTTTCGAGAACCAGGCCAAAGGCATTAAATGAGAGAAGAACGAGAGTGAAAGTAAGCATCTTTTTCAATCTAAACTCCTGGAGATAATGAAATCATCCTAAAGAAGTCAGAATTAAATGTCACTTATAATGAGTATTAATTAAACTTAACAATCGTCCTGATATTGATGATAAAAACCCACTAGCTGCAACGCTTCCAAAAGCGCTTGATTTATGGGACGGCGCACGAGGATTTCCGGTGAACCAAGAGACTGCATGCGGGTGTACCAGTGCGGGATCATCGGCGTGTTTTCTATGGTTCTCACCAGCGACACTTCTTCAACTTTCTCCGGAATGTGATTTCTGATTTCTCTGCAAACCGACATGGAGACTTTGTGATTCTTATCAAATGTTCCTGAAGCTCCGAACATTCTGCAAACTGAGGGGCGTGTTTCATAGGAAGTGCATTTACCAGCACCAGTCTCAGGATTTCCTTCCCAGAGAACGCAGCGGCTGCCGGCAAGTTCCAGTTTTTCAATCCATTCATCAAGCTTGCCCTCGCGGTAAATCTTAAGCGCCGTTGGAAGGCTTTCAAGGACTGTGCTTTCAATATCAGGATAGAGACAACACTTCCCGCAACCGGGCAGGCAGTGAAGCTTAGTTTCCGACTGAAAGGCGTTGAAGGTAACGGCCATCTCATCGAAAATTTTTTGCAGATTAAAAACTGTTTCTCTGATATTCATAAGTAATGTTTTATTTCACTCTGACAAATCCGGAAGCAGAAGACCTTCTCAAAGACGAAGTCAGCTACAGTTATCCGGATCTCAAGTTCAGCTATTCTAGGCCCGGATTCATCACTTTCAAAGCAGAGAAAGAAATCAAATTCTCTCCGATCTTTTGTCGGGTATCGGGTGTTTGCATTGGTAAATTCAAAAGAACTGAGCTGAAGTACGACCGTGCATGGGTCTGGAAAAGAGACGAATCGCTTCGTATCCCTCCGGATCTGGCTGAACTTTCAGAGAAGACACTCTTTCGTCCCGGAGAGAAAGTTACTCTGATTATGATGATTGGTGAGGATGAGTACTGGGTAGGCGAGTATATCCTTAAGACGACGCACTTCCAGACTCCCGGCGAAGTCAGCTCAATTCTTGAAACTGAATCTCCATCACGTGCGTACTATAAAATTGCTGAGGCCGCAGAAGCTTTTGATCTTCCATTTGATCACGATGAAAAAGTTCTCGAGCTTGGATCTGCTCCGGGTGGAGCTTCACAGTTTCTCCTTGAGAATGACATGAGAGTTTATGGTGTTGATCCAGCTGAAATGGATCCTAAAATTGTGAAGCATCCGAAGTTCCGCCATTACCGCCTTCCCTTCGAACTTATTGTGAAAGAGACTTTTAAGCAGGACATCGACTGGATTATAAGTGATGTGAATCTCCCTCCGACAATTGTGATGAGAGAGGTTGTACGGCTCCATGATTTTATGACTCCGCGGGGTCTCGTAATCACTCTTAAAATCAACGAAAGTAAGCATCTCAGGCTGCTGTGGGATTTTATTGATCAGGTGAGTGCTCTCGGTTATGACAGATACGCATTGAAGTATCTTCCCAGTCACCGTCAGGAAGTCTGTCTCGTGGCCATGAGAGAGACGGAGTAATTAAGTAGTTCCGTTTATGTCTTGTTTCTGATTCCTTTTTCCCGTCATGATAATCTCTCCCTATGAAGAAACTCTCTAACCTTAAAAACACTGCTCTTTCGCGCGGATTTTTTGCTGCTAAGTCTGCGGTCAGAATGATTCCCTCTTTTATTAGCGGAGAAACGGATCCTCGGGCACTCTTTAAAGACTTTGTAGGTTCGAGCATTCATCAGTTTGTGGATGAAGTGGGAGAACTTAAGGGGAGCTTTCTTAAGGCCGCTCAGATTTTATCTCTTTATGGGGAATATTATCTTCCTAAGGAAATTAATGAAGTTCTGAAAAAAGTCCAATCGCAAAGTCATTATCTTGCCTGGGAAAAGATCTCTCCCTTAATTCCGGCAAGAGTTCACGCTGAAATTGAAATTGAAGTTAGTCCACTTGCTGCTGCATCGATCGGCCAGGTTCATCGTGGACGAATTAAAAGTACGGGTGAAGAAGTTGTTTTAAAAATTCAGTATCCGGGAATCAGAAAGGCGATTGACCTTGATATGAAGCTTATTAAAACATTTTTGAGCATGGGAAAGATTCTTCCGAAGAAAATGAATCTCGATCCGATTTATGGCGAAATCCGGAAAGTACTTTTGGAAGAAATGGATTATGAGCATGAAGCAAAAAAACATGCTGAATACATTACTCTCATGGCAAATGTTCCAGGTTGCTCTGTTCCCAAACTTTATCCCGAGTATTGTTCAAGCGAAGTCATTGTTTCCGAGTATGTGAAAGGTCAACCGCTGTCTCAGGTTCCGGAGCTCTCGCAGGAAGAACGAAATGCACTCGGGGCAACTCTCTTCACACTTTTTTTACATGAGATTTTCAGGGGACATCTTATCCAGACTGATTCTCATGCTGGAAATTATCTTTATGAAGATCGGAAGCTTACTCTTGTCGATTTCGGAGCTTGTCTCGCATATCCAGAGAAGGAACTCGGTCAATACAGAAAACTCATAACCGAGCTCTATTTCGGAAGGAAAGACAACTTCATGGCGCTTCTTGGAGAAATTATATCTAAGGGGCAGGGAAAGTATGAAATTGAACCGGAACTTTTATGGCGATATTGCCTGTTGGCGGCGAGTCCTTTAAGGTCGGAAGATTTTGACTGGGGTTCTACTACTTTACCGGATGAATTATTTCCTCTCGCGCAGCAACTTGTAACAACCGGTTCAATTGAAGTGCCACCACATGACTTTATTTTTCTTGATCGGAAATTACTTGGGTTGTTCTCGCTGCTGAGGTCCCTCAAAGCAAGATTCAATGTGAAAGCAATCTCAGGAATTTATATTACTGGTTAAACTCCGGTGGTCTCACACCCCGTGAAGTTCTCTGAACTCTGCCATTCACATTCAAACTTTTTCCACCTGCGTGGATACCTACAACTTCTCCATTCATATTGAGAACTGGTCCGCCGCTCATACCGTGTTGAGAATCAGCATCGTAACCAAAGAAGGTCCACTGATCGATGAGACTTAAAGCTTCATTATTAATCTGGTTAAGTTGTCCCCAAACATTGAGTGGAAGAATATTTCCGCCGGTGACTTTCTCGATACAATCCTCGGCATCCAGTCCCTGACCACGACTTGTGTATTCCATCGGCTCAGATCCTTCAGGCGTCTGACAGCCAGTACAAGCTGGGTATCCCATGACGGCGATTGCCGGAGTAGGGGTGCGGGCAATTTTTAGTGGAGTACCAAGAGTTGCTGGTAAATCGATAGCGAGGTAATCGGAGTCTACTGAATAAAATGTATTCTGCTCACGTTTTGTAAGTTCTGTTTGTTTCGGAAGGGTCTTGAATGAAATTTCATTCTCTAGACCGTTAAAAACCATATTTCCATTTTTGTCGAAAATAAACATCGGAAGTTTCAGCTTACTTTGAAGAATAGCCTCAGTCGTTGTTTCATTCATTTTGGCGCGCATTTTAATGGTTTTTTCCATGACATGAGCATTGGTCCACAAAGTATCTCCGGATCCTGCGAGGAATCCGGTGCCATTATTAATTTTTTTAGGAATGGGGCAACTTTTTGTGTCTTCATCCGATTTACAGTGATCAATGAAGGCACGATAAATCGCCAGGTCGCGCTTATCCGGAAAAAGCGAAGGAAGTTTGGAAATTATTTGCTGGCGATTGGAACCTGAGAGATCGAGAACTTCAACATCAGAATATTTATCGAAGTCTTCGATAAAAGCAGTACGCACTTCATAGACTGATGAGCTTGCCTGCTGGAGGGCCGGTGGAAGCCTTGAGTCCTGGACATTATAAAAGCCAGGGGCAGCGATGGCACTCGATAGTGTGAGGAAGCTCAGTAGGGCGAATGTTTTAAGTTTCATA
Source organism: Bacteriovoracaceae bacterium (assembly GCA_046595005.1). Classification (GTDB taxonomy): domain Bacteria; phylum Bdellovibrionota; class Bacteriovoracia; order Bacteriovoracales; family Bacteriovoracaceae; genus Peredibacter. Next base: position 11,318 of record JBKJPL010000021.1, read on the forward strand.
TACGATTACAAGAGCAATGCCCATGCCAGAATGGCTGGGTTTAAATCGATATAGAGAAGAATATGTGTAAAATTTTTTATGAGTGTCTATATACTAAACAGTAAATTCTCTGAAATCTTTGAATTGTCGACGCTACTTCTGGCCTGGACTTTGCTTTATAGATGAGATGAACATTTTCTTCCTTCTCTTATTGCTACCTTTGGCATCATGGGCGAAAGCTCCATCTCAAGAAGTTCTTCAGAAACTTCTATTACCTCTAATAACCTGTCCTGAAAAAGTCTGGCCTGGGTACAGTCCTTTAAAAGACGCAGATTTCATTATCAATGTTCCTTCCGAGAATAAGTCTCTTATTATTAAGCATGATGGTTCTATAGAAGAGAAAACTTCTGAGGAGTGGGGAGATGAGGGACTTTCACCTTACTCTTTCGGAGAAAAGAATGGCAGGAAGTATGTCATTGCAAATTTTGAAGACTACGAAAACGAAGAACAGGCAATCCAGACTTTATTCCATGAGGGATTTCACTATCTGGGACAAGAAGGAATTATGCCTTCTACCGGGCGTGACGAATTGTTACCGCTTGATTATGAGGCGCGGGTTGCACGTGCCATGCAGTTAAGAAACATGCGGTCTTATCTCAAAGACAAAAAAGATGAGAATCTTCACAAGAGTGCTTATTGGGAAAACTGGATCAAGAAAAATAGGCCAGAAGAACATAAGGCTAACCAGGATTGGGATGTACTTGAAGGAAGTGCTGAGTTTGCCGGTCTTATGTCTACTGCAGTCACACTATTAGGATGTGAAGCGAGTGATGATGCCCTCATAAATAAGATTCTGGAAATTTCTGAAGATGATATGGACACTTCTGATCGCTCCGGACAGAGTTATAGCGCTGGCCTCATGGGGTACATGCTTTCACGTATTAATAGTACAAATGAAGTATTCACAGAAATGAATAGATCTCCTCTTTCAGCTGCGCTCATCGATTGTCCGGAGATTAGAGAATCCCCTGATCAGTCAATAGCTGAAACTCTTCGTGTTATGTATTCTCCTCTCGAGGGAGCAGTTAACACCGCTGTCAGTGAGTTGCTGTCGAGTTCAGGTCTGGTTGCTCTTCCGGCGAAATCTTTAGTAGGTGCCTTTCAGTCAATGGGATTTTATTCGACAATTGTAAATGGTGAACGGGCCCAGGTATTACCACAGACAACGATGAGAATTTCTATCGATGGGAAGTCATACCATATTGATTCAAAGAATATCTGGGATTCAAAAACTACTGCCTTCTGCGGGGAAAGTTATCTCATGCTCATACCAAAAGAAAGTATCCCCGAAATTACTAATCTACGGGAAGACAGTACTTTTCTCGGAAAGAAAGTCTATTGTCCCGTGGTCATGAATCCCTGAGGGAAGAACTGATTATGCGGATCATGTTCTTTCTTCAGATCTTTAAAGAGCCCGAGCTGATTTTGCCCATGAAATTTCTTGATGTATCCCTGTTTTAAAAGCCCTATTCCATGCTCGGCAAAGGGTGAACCCTTCCATTCATAAACTCTGTCGTAAAGCTCCAGGAGTTTATCCTGGCAGACTTTTACTTTATCTTTCGTAGGAAGGTAATTGTAGTGAAGGTGAGCATCACCAAAGTGGCCGAAGAGGCAATAAGGTATTCCGATTTGAGATGCTTCTCTGTAGAACTGAATGAGTTTATGAAAGTCTTCGCCACGCACCTGAACATCCGTACCAACCTTTACCACACCCATCTGAGAATTGTGCTCGAAAATTGCTCTCGGAACTCCGGCACGAACATGATGGAATTTATTTTCGGCGATTTCAAACACATCATCCGGAGACACTTGCGTGAGAGCGCACAGGACGTTTCCATAAATATCTTCAAA
>JBKJPL010000049.1:0-47454 GCA_046595005.1 Bacteriovoracaceae bacterium
CTGCATCTTGCGACGAAGAAGACGAAGCTCTTCGCCATATACATTGGTGATATCTTTTCCGCCATAAATGATCTGGCCACTCGCCGGCTCAATCAAGCGAAGGATAGTTCTACCGAGAGTGGTTTTCCCGCAACCCGACTCCCCCACGAGACCCAGGGTTTTCCCTTTTCGTAGTTGGAAACTCACGTCGTTCACAGCTTTAAACTGGTCGACAGTGCGGTTAAAGAAACCACCTTTAATCGGAAACTGAGTGACGAGATTTTTTACTTCAAGCAGGATATCTGAAGGCTTCTCCACCACAGCTTCTTTGTCGTAAACCACAACTTTCGCCGTATCAATCCTGATCTCCTCACCACTTTCATTCATAAAGTCACTGACGGTGAGAAGTCTCTTAGGATTGGCCCCGAGCTTGGGACGACAGGCAAGAAGGCCTTTCGTATAAGGGTGATTGGCACCAGTAAAAATTGTTTTTGCGTTGTTCTTTTCGACAACATTTGAGCGATACATAACAACAACATCATCAGCAATATCACCGATGACACCGAGGTCGTGAGTAATGAACATCATACTCATGTGATAATCCTGCTGGAGCTTGAATAACAGATCAAGCACCTGCTTCTGGATAGTCACATCGAGGGCAGTCGTCGGTTCATCGGCGATAAGAAGTTTCGGCTCGCAGGAGATTGCCATTGCAATCATCACCCTTTGCTTCTGTCCTCCCGACATTTCGTGAGGATAAGTGTGAGCGCGACCTGTTGGATTAGGAATTCCCACCAGGTCCATGAGATGAACGGCCTTCTCCCAGGCTTCTTTTTTGGATAGATTCTTGTGAACTCTCAGAGTCTCTGCAATCTGATCCCCTACTTTAAAAACCGGATTCAAACTCGTCATCGGCTCCTGGAAGATCATAGAAATATCATTTCCGCGAATGCCTCTCATCTGAGAATCGGAATATTTGAGAATGTCTTGCCCGTTAAATAGAATTTCTCCCTGAGGGATTTTCGCTGCTGGTTTCTGAAGAAGTCCCATGACTGCAAGAGATGTTACAGATTTTCCTGAACCGGACTCACCCACGATACCGATGGTTTTACCGGCGGGAATATCAAAGGAAACATTATTAACTGCGCGGGTGATACCTTCAGAAGTATGGAAATCAACCGTGAGGTTTTTGACTGAGAGTAAAGGAGCGGTCATTTATTTTCCTTTGAGTTTCGGATCAAGGGAGTCTCTGAGAGCATCTCCCAATAAGTTAAATGCCAGAACAATTAAAAACATCGCAAGTGTGGCACCAGCAAGCTGCCACCAGACACCGCGGGAGATTTCAAGTTTCGCATCATCAATCATCGTTCCCCAGCTGGGCTCACCCTGAACACCAATACCCAGATATGAAAGTATGACTTCTGACTTGATCGCAATCTGGAACTGAAGAGATGTGTTGATGATTATAATATGAGTTACATTGGGGAGGATGTGTCGGAAAAGTTTCCGCATATGTCCGCCGCCGATAGCTCCTGCGGCCTGCACATATTCTCTTTCCTTGTGCTTCATCACTTCACCACGGATGAGACGGGATAGAGTGACCCAGCTTGTGGCACCTAATGCGATGTAAACAGCAAAGAGTCCCTTCCCGAGAATCATCGTAATAGAAATAAGAAGCATGATATTCGGAATGGATGAAAAAGTTGTGTAAAGCCACGTAACGAGATCATCCACCCATCCGCCAAAGTAACCGGCAATACAACCGAGGAAAACTCCGATAGGAATTGAGATCATGGCCGTCGCAACACCTACTGACATGGCGACCTGGGTTCCTCTCAGAACTTTTTTAAATACATCGCGCCCGAAAATATCCGTCCCAAACCAATGATCAAGACTTGGAGGAAGATTTGAGGCACCCACTTCCTTTGCCCAGTCCGAAGCAATCAGCCCAAGGGATGAGAGAAGAGCGACGAGAGTGTAAGCAACTACGATAATAAGAGAGACCATTGCTGTTTTATCGTGAATGAGTCTTTTAAAGGAATCTTTCCAGAGTGAGTTTTCTTTCATTTGAGTTTCACCCTCGGATCAGCAAAGGTATAGAGAATGTCCGATATCAGACTGAAGATGATGTAAATCACACTCGAGAGAATTGCCATCGCCTTGATCACCGGGAAGTCCGATGAATTGAGCGCGTTGAGAGTAATTCCTCCCAGACCAGGAATACCAAAAAAGCTTTCCAGGAGAAGTGCACCAAGAATCAGGAATGGAATTTGAATTACAACATAAGTGATAATCGGGATCATGGCATTCCGGAGAACATGCTTCAGAAGAATACTGATTTCTGAAAGCCCTTTCGCGCGGGCAGTACGAACATAGTCCTGATAAATTTCATCGAGGATCACCGTCCTGAAGAATCTGACGTCAGGCCCGATACTCAGGATGATCCAGATTATTGCCGGTAAAGCTATATAGGGAATGAAATCCGGAAATCCGTATTCAAAGCCAGAGATCTCAAACCATCCCAGCTCAAAAGCAAAAAGCCACTGAAATGCGAGGATGTATGTCAGAGCAGAAATACTCATCCCTGCAATACAGAAGAACCTTACGAAAAGATCAATTCCCTTCCCGCGGTAGAAAGCAACCACGAGCGAGATGATTAGCGATAATACAGTAGAGATCACAAACGCCGGAATAGTCAGACAAAGCGAAGGATACGCACCCTGCTTAATCATATAAGTGATTTCCTGGCGGGTTGCCCATGATCTTCCGAAATCAAAAGTAAAAGCAGACTTCACAACATCGAGATACTGCATGAAAAGAGACTTATTAAGTCCCAGCTGTTCGCGGAGATCTGCCATGGCACGCGCATTGGCATTTTTACCGAGGAGAACTGCAGTGGGATCTCCCCCGATCAAATTGAAGAGAATAAAGATCACCAGGCTCACACCAAGGAGAACCGGGATCATGTAGAGAAGTCTTCTGATAATATATTGGGCCATCGTTAAAACTTCTTACTCAATTCTTTTTTAACTTCAAGATCAACTCCAAGATACTGGAACTGACTGTGGTTAAACTCCATCTGCTTAAAGTTCCTGAGCCACGCCTGAGAGACATAAACTTCCGGACGGTGAAACCCATAGATCCATGGTGATTCGATTGCCACCATCTCTGAGAGCTTCTCGTACATCGTGGTTCGTTCCGGTGAATCCTGCATTTGAGTCGCAGTTTTAAAGAGCGCATCGAAATCAGGATTACAGTAATTGGAACCGTTTGATCCTGGAGCTGAATTCGGACAGTAGAGGAGACCAAGGAAGTTTTCAGCATCCGGATAGTCTGCTCCCCATGCCATGGTGTAGGCCTGATGCTGGCGGGTAGTAACTTTCTTAATGAGCTCGGGCCAGGTATTAGAGCCAACCTTAACTTTAACTCCAATCTCACTCATATTCTTCGCGATATATTCAATCTGCTGACGAGGAATCGTATCGGAGCGAGTTTCGATCGTGAGTTCAGGTAAGCCTTTCCCGCCTGGAAATCCGGCCTCTGCCAGAAGTTTCCGTGAAAGGGTGAGGTCAAACTTAGTATAAGGATTTTTAAATTCTTTGCGGTAACCAGCAAGTCCCGGGGGAATCGCACTCTGAGCTTCGCTTGCGAGACCCTTGTAGAATAACTTGTTATATCCAGCACGATTAAAGGCCAGTGAGAGAGCTTGTCTAAGTTTCCGGTTCTTAAGAACAGGATTGTCATAGTTCCATGCAACGAAAGTCACATCCAGCATCGGATCAATGTGGAGACGGATGCCGTTTGCTTTCAGATTTGCATGAAGATTATTGGAATCATCAAGCGCCCTTTCATACATCGACTTCATTTCCATGAGATCAGCTCTCCCCTTCTGGAAATTCAGCCAAAGAGTCTGCTCGACGGGAATGATATCGACGACGATTTTATCAACCAGCGGAAGTTTCTTTCCGGCATCAGCAAGAAGTCCAAGCTTGTCATCACCTTCAGCACCTTCTGAAGGATAGAACTTATCGCGGAACTTATTATTACGAAGATAAACAATGCGGTTACTCTGCTCAAATTTCTCGAGCGTAAATGGGCCAGTACCTACCGGATGATTCAGGAACTCGTTCCCGAAATGGAGAACGGCTTCTTTCGCTACGATGAATGTATAGGGCATCGCGAGTGAATAAAGGAACTGAGGAAATGGACGCTTAAGCACAATCTGGAAATTATAATCATCAATCTTCTTAAAGCCTTCAATTGGTTCATCATAATTAGCAGCTGCGAGGGCAGCATTTTTTTCACGCCATTCATTGAGGCCTGAAATCTTGTCATCAATTACCCACCAGCCTTTCGCCTGGAGTTTCGGATCGGCAAGACGACGAAGAGAATAGAATACGTCTTCTGATTTCAGTTCGCGAGGCTGTCCATTAAAAGCAGCACTCTCATGAAAGAGAACACCCTTTTTGATTTTGAATGTATATGTGAGTCCATCCGCACTTACTGTTGGCATGGCCTCAGCAAGATTCGGAACGAGCTCGTAGGGACGCTTCAGTGGATGAAATTCAAAGAGGCCTTCGTAAACTTTTCCAGTCTCATGTCCTGAGTAGCGATCGGAAACATTGATGGGATCAAAGCCCGCAATTTTTTCCGGAGAAAGTAGATGAAGTTCACGTTCATCAAAATTTTTCTCCTTACTGCAGGATGAGAGAACAGCAATAGCGACTGCCAATAAGAGGCCTGAAACTTTCATTTTAACTCCGATAAAAGAAATAGAAATATTGTAGGCCATCCTGGCGTAAAGCTCACTATAAAAACAAGATGTTGCTTATGACAATAGGTGCAAATTGCCACCAGTGAGATCAACTATTATTTCCAGAAGAGCTCAAGAGTAATGAGTTCGCGTTTTCCCTCGGGAGAAAGGACTTTGAAACGGGTGTTCATGAAGAAAGGACCGGTAAGATTAGACGCAGTAGTGATCAGGTTGTGACCTGCGAAAGGGGTGATAATGGAAATTTCTTTTTCCTTTTTCTCAATCTGGAATACTTCGTCATCAATTGAGCAGATATCTTCCCGGCAATTGAGCGTAAGGCCTAGCTTATGCGCCAGAAGGACGCGCAAAGTTCTCCGTAGTGCCTGGAGAAAATCCGAAGCTTTGAGATCTGAATCTTTGATATTTTCGCGGATACCGGCCTCTATGCGCCTGGCAAATGATTCCAGTGCCGGATCATCTGCATTTTTTTCACGCAAATCCGGAAAAATCAGGGCCTCTTCACCATGAAGCGGAATGGTCACGGCCAGAATCCAGCTTTTGTCATCTTTCAGGACTGCTTCAATGCCGAATAGATACTGGCGCTCACGGATGTGAAGCCTGCCCTTCCCATCACCTTCAACTTTGATGGCCTCAATGTTTTTCAGAATATCCGGATTGGATAATTTTTCAGAACCCTTAAAGAGCGAGCATGATGTAATGAGAAGTAGAAAAAGAATGCGGCTGAGCATAAATCATATTCAGCCGCAGGGGAAAATTAGTCAATGTTTTTAGAAGCAGGAACCCGGTCACCATTCAGAGATTCGATGCGTGAAAGAATCTCTTCTTTATCACTCTTGTACTTGGCATGTTTCAGAGCATTCTGAAGGTAGCCGCGCGCCTTAGTGAATTCCTTAATCTCTTCGTGGATAAAGGCGAGATGCTTCAGGATCTCGATATCATCGGGAACTTTCTTGTGAGCGAAATGAAGTTCCTGAAGGGCCTTTTTCACATTACCGGTCTTGTAGTAATACCATCCGAGAGAATCTCGGATGTATCCATCATCGGGAGAAATCGCGAGGGCTTTCTGGATGTAGTCGTAAGCAACATCGATTTTCTCCCCGCGAACCAGCAGTGAGTAACCAAGAAAGTTCCATGCGTGAGCATTTTTCGGATCTTTATCGAGGATACTCATGATGAGAGCAGAAGAATCTTCAAAGCGCTTCTCTCTTTCAAAGAGATTTGCGAGGTAATACTTATGCTGGACACTGAAAGACTTCTCGTCCTTCACTATCATCATCGACTCCATGGCATCTCTATACTCGCCGATACTTTCAAAGAAGCCTGATTTAATAACTGAAAGCTCCACTGAGAGAGTGGCCTTCAGCTCATCCAGCTTAGAATTTACATGTTTCAGGAAAGCTGTCTTCCACTTATCACCAGATTTAGCGAAATGCTCTTCCTGCGCGAGTGTTGAGAGCATATTTGCCATTTGAAGTGAGCTATCACTAAAGAGACCAGAAGAAGAAGGAATCTGGTTAAAGTACTCAATCGAAGCCTGGTACTCTCTCATCTCCTGATAGATTGCTCCCAGGTAGTAGAGGATTTTGTCCGACTGAGGCGCAATACCGAGAAGATCTTTAAAGATTGAAAGAGCTTCCGGGTACTGTTTAGCATCAGTATAAAGGATACCGAGTTTTACTTTGAGATTCAGGTTGTCCGGCTCGAGATCCGCCAGACGTTCAGCATACGGAATCACTTGATCAAACTTTTCCTGCTGGAAAAGAACGTGAACCATACGGTTGAGGATGCTGCTGTCATTTGGATTTACAGAAAGATGCTTTTTATAAAGAGCAGTTGCTGCATTCATTTTTTCGGATTCTTCATAGATCACACCAAGAGCGTTAACCGCCTGTGAGAGGTGTGGCTGACGCGAAATAGCTTTTTCAAATGATGATATTGCGGCCTTCAGGTTTTCTGCATCGAGATGAATTTTCCCTGCATAGTAATCGTACATGCCGTTTTTAGGATCTGCTTTCGCACACGCTGCAAGTTGAGCAAATGCTTTCGTATTTTCTTTGGCGATGGCATAGGCCTTACTGAGGAACACACATGCATCTTCGTTTTTAGGATTCTGCTTCAGAAGCGCCTGGTAAACTTCGCGGGCTTCTTTTTCTTTATCAAGGCCTGAGTAAACTCCGGCGAGGATCAGTCCTGCTTTCTCGTCCTGGTGGCGATCATAGAGAGCTTTGAGAACAGTCTCCGCGCCTTCAAGGTCACCAACGCGGATAAGGCTCACGGCATATTTTTTCTGGACGAACTCATCATCTGGAACAAGCATCGTCAGATGCTTGAACAAAACGGACGCAGTCACAAAATCTCCTTCCATGAGCGACATGTTCGCCTTCAGGAAAAGATCTGTTGAAAGATATGTTATTGCTGCCGGGGATTTCTTCGCTTCCAGCACCATTCGCTCGAGTCTGAGTGATGCAATCGAGAGAGCCTCTCGATTCATTTCCTCTTCCTGCTCCTGCGTAAGTTTAATTCCGTGAGAATTTTCTGAGTGGTGTGAACACGCTGTGAAGAGTGAAGAAAGCAGAGAGAGAATGAGAGCTAAACGAAGAACCACCATAAACATCCTGTTTTCGAAAGCTCCATCGGTGAAACTTCCTTTCAGAACTTATCGGTACGAAAAGGGGGCATTTTAAGAATTTTGATTGATAAAAGGTGGCAAAATTAATGCGTAGCTTTTAAACCTAACTCATTGAAAGTTCGTGATGTAACCTTAAGGAATAAGGAAGTTTTTACCCCCCACCCCCCCAAAAGTTTCTTCTTTAGGATTATTTATGACCTTCTGAGTTGACAGTGAACTAGGCAGTTAGTAGAACCACCCCGACTGAGTAAGTGTGGCGACAGCGCGCAAAAACAATTCGGGTTGAGCAGCTGCGTTTAACACAAACTGATTAAACGAAAACTATTAACGAACCTGCCTGGAGAAAATGAATTCGAAGGGCTAAACACAATTAGGGGAACATCATGAAAGACGTACGTACAATCAAGCGTTACCAGAACCGTAAGCTCTATGACACTTTCCAGAGCTGCTACGTAACTCTCGAAGAGATCGCTCAGATTATCCGTGAAGGTCACGAAATCCAGGTTATCGATAACAAGTCTAAGAACGACATCACTTATATGACTCAGATCCAGCTTCTTTTCGATCAGGAGCGTAAGTCACTTAAGCCAGGTAACACTGAACTTCTTAAGCGCGTAATCCGCTCTGAAGAAGGCACACTTACTGGTTACATCGGTGCTCTCGAAGGCAAGCTCAACCTTACTTTCGATATGCCTGCTGCAACTGTAGCTGCTGATATGCCTGCTTTCGTAGCTGGTATGAATTCTTCTATGGAAAATTCAACTACTCTGAACTAATCTAAGGTTCATGAGTAAATCAAATTTTGCATCAATGCTCATGGCCACTTTTGTGGCCATGAGTTTTTTAAGCCCTTCTATTTCTCTAGCCCAAGTAAGCAATCAGCCCAGCACTCCACGAAAAATTTCGACTCCTGACACAGCATCAGAGATGAAAGATGTGAGTCCAGGTGCGACAACTACTACCAGAACAGGTCAAAGCGCTAAAGCTCCCGTTAAGATTGAAGAAAGCGATGATTCTATGGATTCAGGAAATTCTGTGGGCTCACCGGCCCCAAGAAGACTCCGTCAGCATGGGATTGGACTTGGTATCGGTCAGACATTTCTATTCGGTAATTACGGAAAATACGGACAGGATAAGATCACCGCTGATCTTCTCTACTCATACGCAGCTTCTCACTCATTTGATCTTCTCGTAGATGCTCACTTATCAACTCATAAAGATAACTCTGAAGAGATGAAGCTTTTGGGTCTCGTGGGATCATTCAAGGGAAGAATGTTCGAGTACGATAATTTCTCTCCTTTCTTCCTCGCCGGTCTTGGATTCTATGCTCCACAGGCAGATCGTGATGGCTCAGGGAAAACGACGAGAAAACTCAGCTTCGGAACAAACTTCGGTGGCGGTATGGATCTTCGTCTGAATGACAATTATGTCATTGGCGTAATGGCGCAGATGCACTGGCCATTCAAAGTCCAGCAGGATGAAGGCTCTGATCTCAAGGGCTACTATATGAAACTTCTCCTCACTGGAATGTATCTCTTCTAATGAATTCTCAACCCCATCGCCTTTACATTTTTACAGGTAAAGGTGGTGTGGGAAAAACCACTCTCTCAAAAGCTTTTGTCCGGCATCTTCTCTCAGAGGGACATCAAGCGATCTATCTCACATTCAAGAATCAGGCCTTGAGCGATTATCAAACCGCTGGTTCTGACATGAATAGGGATGGACTCCGGGAAGTTGCCCTTGATCTGGAAGACTGCGCCCGTGGTTACATTGAAAAACGTCTGAATTCGAAACTTATTTCGAGCTGGATTGTGAAGACAGCTTTTTTCCGGGCACTCGTGAATATGGTTCCGGGCTTCAGCTACCTCATCTACCTTGGGAAAATTCTCGAGATGGGTAAGGAAAATCCGAATCTCATCGTGGTACTGGATGCTCCGGCCTCAGGCCACGCTCTTACCATGGTAGAGGCAACTGGAAACTTTCAGCAGATCTTTGAATCGGGCGTGGTCTTTGATGACACTGTCAAAATGCTCGGAAAGCTCAACGATCCGAAATACACAAAGATTCATGTTGTGAGCCTTCCAAGCCTCATGTCATGGCAGGAAGCTATTGAGCTCAAAAAAGGTCTCAACACCCGCACTCCTGTGACAGTTGAGATCACAATCAATAATTATCTCTATCCGCTACTTGAAAAAGATCTGGGAAGTCTTCCTTCGGTCTTAAAAGACAAAGCACTCAACGAGAAAAAACTAATTGATGAAAATGTGAAGGATGTGCAATGCATCCTCCCTCACTCACTCAGGAATTCTCCCCTGGATATACAGGCGGATTTAGTTGGGTCTCTCAGCAAACTCATATAGAATAAGAACAAATTTTCGAAGGAAAAAAGCCTGGGCCCGGTGTCTAAGCCATTTGAAATTTTCTGTGGAACAGGTGGAGTCGGCAAAACGACTCTCGCAACTTCACGCGCACTTTTTCTGGCGGCTTCCGGAAAAAGAGTCCTGCTTGTTACGATCGATCCCGCGAGACGCCTGAAAGACCTTTTGGGTCTTAGTGAAGAAGCAATTGGTGACGTAACTCGTGTGACTCTGGAAGGGACCTCGCTTGATGCTCTTCTCATGTCCCCTGAAAAAACGATCCGCCGCATGGCCGCTTCAGGAAATACTCCTGATCTTGGTACCAACAGAATTGTGAGCATACTCGCGAAACCGTACGGCGGGATGAATGAGATTCTTTCGCTGGTTGAAGTACAGATGCAGTTTGAAAGTGGAAAGTACGATTCTATTGTTCTTGATACTCCACCGGGAGCACACTTCCTGGATTTTCTGGAAGGAATCGGAAAGATCAGATCATTTTTTGATAAGAGCTTCGTAGAGATTTTTGCTCACATCGGACAGAAAGGTGGATCAGCAGGAAAAAGACTTTTCGGAATTGGCATTATCAATAAATTTGTTTCTGCTGGTGTTAAGAAGCTTCTGAGTTATCTCCAGAATGTTACGGGTGCTAAGTTCATCGATGATTTCGTTGAAGCTGTTCATGTCATTTATCAGTCGAAAGATTCATTCCTTAAGGGTTTATCCCTCCAGGAGAAGCTTCGTGAAAGAAGTCAGTGCAACTGGTTCCTCGTTACGAGTGTGGAACAGGGAAAAGCTCAGGAAGCTGTGGAACTGAAGGGACACGCTTCCCATTATATACATCAGGATCATTATCTCCTCCTCAATAAGTGCCTCGAAGACGTTGTGAAAACCTGGACTCCTGAAAATATCGAGCTCAAGGCCGTGAAGTCATCACTTGAGGGTAGAGAGACGAGTCTCAAGGCACGTCTCAAAGAAAATTTTTCGAACATATTAGAATTTCCTGAAGTAGTAAGTCTCAGCCCGGCCGAACACATTCATTTCCTCACCGAAAAATGGAAAACATATGTCACATAAGATTCAGACCAAAGAGGATCTGGAAAATTTCGTCTGTTATAACTGGGATACTCTGAATCGCTGGATCGATGATGCTCAGGCAACACTTCCCCAGCCTCTTACTTCCAGTGTCGATGTGAGAGAGAGCCGCACGAAATTTGCACCGGTCGATCACAATATGTATCCTGCTGGCTTCAATAATATCTGCTCAAAGGATCTACTCCACTGCGCAGACAGATTTCGCGAGGGATTTGAAAGTCTTGCTCCCGGCACGAAACGCGTGGGCATTCTTCCGGAATCTCATACCAAAAATAAATATTATCTCGATCATCTTCATCACCTGAAATCCACAATTGAAAGTGCAGGAGTAGATGTCACTATCTTCTCACCGGATCCGGCGCTCTTTGAAGGTGATGTTCAAGTGGTTGAACTTGAATCTCATTCCAATTTTAAACTGAGAATTCATCGGGGAAAAGTCCAGGATGGAAAGTTTGTTCCCACAGGGGACGCAAGATTTGATTTTGATTTTATTGTCCTTAACAATGACCAGTCGGTTCCTCTGGCAGTGGAATGGAAGTCTATTAAGACTCCGGTTCATCCCGCTCCTGCAGTAGGCTGGTTTATTCGTCAGAAGATCCGTCATTTTGAACACTATCGTGATATCGCAAATAAGTTTGCCGCTCACTTCGATATTAATCCTGATCTCATTCAGGCGCATTTCTCGAGTGTGAATCATGTGGACTACAACACCAAAGATGGTCTCGATGAGCTTGCCAATGAAGTAGATAAGTTTCTCAAGACTCTCCCGGAAGCATCCTCAATATTTGTGAAAGCTTCCCAGGGAACATACGGCATGGGAATTTCCGTCGTCACTAGTGGTGATGATATCCGCCAGATGAATCGTAAAGTCCGGAACAAGATGGATGTGGGTAAGAACAATCTCAAATTCACTTCCGTTCTTATCCAGGAAGGGGTTGAAACAATCGTGAAGTACGATGAAGCTCCCGCTGAAGTAACCATCTATCTCGTTAACGGAAAAAGTTCCGGCGGATTTATGAGAACTAATCCCTTAAAGGGAACTCAGGCAAATCTAAATGCCCAGGGGATGATTTACCGGAAGTTCTGTATCTCAGACATTAGACAATCCTGTGATCACCAGATCAAGGAAGGCGTATACTCCGTGATTGCGAGACTATCGGTTCTCGCCGCGGCCTTTGAAATGAAAGAACTGATGGAGAAAGCATGAAAGAAATGAAGTTTGAAACAAAAGTAATTCACGTTGGTGGTGAGCCTGATCCAACGACCGGGGCAATCATGCCGCCAATTTATCAGACCTCGACCTACGTTCAGTCATCTCCTGGTGAACACAAGGGATACGAGTACACCCGTTCACACAATCCAACGAGAACGCGCCTGGAAGAGTGCCTGGCCTCTCTTGAGAACGCTAATCACTGCCTGGTAACAGCTTCTGGATTGTCAGCATCAACACTCATCATGCATATGCTCCCAAAGGGATCAAAAATCTTCTGCGGAGATGATGTCTACGGCGGAACCTACCGTTTGTTCTCCAAGGTTTTCCCGGACATTCATCAGTATAAGTTTGTTGATACAACGAACCTGAAAAAGCTCGAAGAACAGATCAATGCTGAGAAACCTGCTCTCATCTGGATTGAAACACCAACCAACCCGTTACTAAAAATATCCGATATCTCTGCCATTGCATCCATGGCGAAAAAAGTCGGAGCACTCACTGTTGTTGATAATACTTTCATGAGTCCCTTCTTCCAGAATCCCCTGGCCTATGGTGCAGATATCGTTCTTCACTCAGTGACCAAATTTATCAATGGTCACTCGGATGTCGTCGGTGGAGCGATGATGATGAATTCAAAAGACATCAGAGATAAGCTTTTCTTCTACCAGAATGCCATCGGTCCTGCGCAATCGCCGTTTGATTCATGGCTCGTTCTTCGCGGGATTAAGACTCTCGCGGTGAGAATGAAGGCGCATGCACAGAATGCGATAAAGGTTGCAGAGTATCTTGAAAAGCATCCGAAAGTTGAGCGAGTGGTTTATCCAGGTCTCAAGTCTCATCCGCAACATGAGCTTGGAAAAAAGCAAATGAGCGGCCCGGGTGGAATGATCACATTCTTTATCAAGGGCGGAATCAATGAATCACGTAAGTTCTTAGAGAATGTAAAACTTTTTGCTCTCGCTGAATCTCTGGGTGGTGTGGAATCGTTAGTGGATCATCCCGCCATCATGACTCACGCTTCAATCCCTAAGGAAGTTCGTGAGCAACTGGGAATTTTTGATAATCTCGTGAGACTCTCGGTGGGAATCGAGGACTGCGATGATCTTATCCGCGACCTCGAGACTGCGTTCGCTAAAATTTAATTCTGAGCAGGAGCTGGTGCCGGAGTAACGACCGGTGCCGGTTCTACTCTCACCGGTGACATTGGCTTCCCTTCAAAAATCTCAGACACTTCTGTATAGCGACTGAAAACAGTTGAATCGAGAAGATAGCGGCGAAGAAGAAGATAACTGCAGAAAGTCTTGCCGTGATCAGAATCGAGATTATCACGATCGCCTTCTGCAAAGATCAGTCCTTCATCCTGGATGACATCGATCAGATCAAAATATTGACCACAGAAATCACCCGTATCGCGGGATTTGTCATTATTAATACATTCATTGGTTTTCTTCGCGACATCGACACCAGTGGCAGATGTCACTTTGATGTGAACCGGCTCACGGCAAACATCGATCTTCCATTCGCGCGGGAAATACTTCCGGTAGGTGATCGTGAGATCACATTGCTTCTTATTGATTACGAATTCATGCTTCATAAGTCCAAATAGCGGACCCTTCTGAATCATGCGCATCTTGTAGACTGAATCAAGACATGCTTTCGCACTGAAGCGGGTCTGTGCGTGAGCAGCAGAAAGAAAAAGGATGAAGAGAAAACTAAACTTGATGTATGCCATGTCTTTTTACCTCCATCATTGCAACAGTTGCATCGCGCTTGAGAAACTGTGAGTCTTGATCCATTTTAAGCTGGAAAAAGAGTTCACTTAATAGCTCTTCAGGCTTCTGCGTCTGAGTCTTCACGAATGAAGCGATATCCATTTTATGAGTTTCTTTCCAATTAAAGAGGAATCCCGGGGAGAAAACAATCACATTCTCACCTTTCTCCAGCTGATAGGGCTGCTTCAACTGTACCGGCCCTTTCTTCTGACTGTAGAACTCAGCTTTACCTTCGCCATAAACCTTCAGGGTCAGCTTAGAGAGGTCCAGCTCAAGCACCAGAACTTCGGCCTCTGATTTCTTCTTCTTGGCGCCATTGATAACAGCGATTTCTGATTCTGCGTCTTTCAGGAACTTAAACGGAATGAATTCAGTTTGCTTGTGCTTGTTAAGTAATCCCAGAATGGAGCTCGAGATGAGATAAGACTGACTGGAAACGAGAATCTGGTGAACCTTGCCGGCACTCTGGAAAAGATCGTAAAACTCTCCTCCGCCACCATCACCTGCTGCATATTTATTCGAGAAATAAACACCCTTGATTTCATCATGCCTTCTGGGAATTAAAACTTCATGAATTTTCTTAGCACGCGCCATTTCCATTTCCGCAGATCTAAGAACTTGATCCAGCTCGCGACTGAAATTGCCCATATGTTTCTGCAGATTCTTTTGTTCTTCGAGAAGCGTCCAGAAGAACTGGAGCTGATTGGAGAGCATCGTCCAGTGAAGCTGTGCCATCGGAAGAGAATACTCTCCGACAATTTTCGTGAGAAAAGCTGCTTCGCTCTCAACAAAGTTTTGTGCTTTCTGATTCGAATGATCATGAAAAAAGATCACACCGAGAAATGTATTGATGACAGCACGGAATGATTCCTGGAGTTCCGGTTGCTTTAAAAGTGTCTCGGTATCAACGAGAAGAATATCTGCGCGACGCTGGAGAGGAAGCTTAGTGAACTCTGCCAAAGACATGATCTGAGGGCCCTGGAAAAAATCAAAGAGACCAAATCCCTTGTCTTCCATCTCTTTCTGAATGAATTGGCGTTCGTCGACGATGATCATGAGCCTTCCCAAGTCCCGGATTTATCTGCGTTTTCGATGCTTTGTTGGGGAATCGAATCTTTTCACTATTTTACCGTTTATTTTTCTCCAAAACAACCGAAGAGAAATTGTAGGTGGCCTTTGTCCGCCAGTTAATTTGTTGGAAAACTATGAAGAAAAATAACGTTTTTGAGCTTCCATCGCTTTCGACAGCATTGTCCCTTCTGGGGCTTGCGTCGCATGTGGAAGAGCTGAAGGCGGACAATAAGAAGATCTCTGAGCAGGCGGCCCGCACTATTCTGAAGGCGCTTGATTGCAAGGACTCTTATACTTTCGGTCACAGCATGCGCGTGGCCTATTTTTCTCTGGTTACCGGACGCGAAGCGGGACTCACTGAAGAAGACATGCATGAGCTTGAGCTCTCTGCTCTTTTTCATGACATTGGTAAAATCGGTACTCCGGATGCAGTTCTCAATAAGCCGGCACGTCTTTCTGAAGAAGAATTCCTCATCATGAAGCAGCACCCGGAAAAATCTCAGGAAATCCTGAAAGAATTCCCACATTTTGAAAAAATTGCCATCAACGCTGGTTCTCACCACGAAAGATTCGACGGGAAAGGTTATCCGTTGGGTCTCAAAGGTGAAGATATTCCGCTCGCAGGAAGAATCATTCTTATCGCTGATACTTTTGATGCCATGACTTCATCGCGCACTTATCGTAAGGGTCTTCCTTACGAAGTGGCGTTCGAAGAACTCTTACAGTTTTCGGGAACTCAATTTGACGCGAATTTGGTGAAACTTTTTATCCAGGGTATGGAGAAAGAAGCACTGAAGGGTGAAGAAGAGTTTTTCATCCCACTTATGGACAAGCGCTACTCTAAAAAAGCAGCTTAGTTACTACTACTCTCCACAAAACTGCGTTTTAGCACTCGATGAAACCATTCGGTTCTGCATTTTCTCACAACCACTCTGTGTTTCGTAGACATTGAACGGATAACACTCAGTCTTCTTAGTAAGAAATTTAGTCGAAGAAGCATTATCTTCACAGGTCTTATAGCTTGGCCCATCGATACAGGCCCAATGCTTGCCATTACAATTATAAACAAGTCCCCTTCCGATGTTTTCATAATTCGGAGGAACAACATATTCAGTTTTTACCGCGGGCTTCGCTTTCTCAGTTCCCTGCGCCTGATTCTCAAGATCTTTCAGGATCTGCTCGGTCATATTGTCATCAGATACTTTCGTCTCTTCACCATTAACTGAATCAACTGAACCATTGTCTGTCGGCGGAATAGTCGTGGTTGTAGTTGTATCTTCCGGCAAAGTTGTCGTTGGCTCGGTTGTCACTGTTGAGTCTGTTGGTGTCGTCGTATCTGTCGGAGTTGTTATCGTTGAATCAACTGGAGTTTCAGTTGTTGATGGTTCAGTAGTGGTCGGCTCAGTTGTAGTTGGATCGGTAGTCACTGTTGAATCTGTCGGAGTTGTTGAATCCGTCGGTGTTGTTACCGTTGTATCAACCGGAGTTTCAGTTGTTGAAGGTTCGGTAGTTGTCGGCTCAGTTGTAGTTGGCTCGGTTGTCACTGTTGAATCCGTCGGAGTCGTTACTGCTGTATCAGTCGGAGTCGTTTCGGTCGGAGTTTTTTCTGCCGGAGTTTCTGCAGTTGCAGGCTTCTCTTTTTTTGGACGCTTTTTCAGCATGGCCGCAGGATCTGCGAGAGGAGTTTCTTCGTCACCAAAGTCGGAAAGGAAGATGAAAGCAATGAGCCCGACTGCACCAATGATCACGAGAAGATTTGGTTTCTTTTTCTCTTTAACCGCAACATCGCCTTCATCAGCAATTGCAGCTTCTAAATCATCTTTTGGTTTTTTCTTCTGGAGAGCACTGATCTTTGCTTTGAGTTTTGCTACGAGGGAATTATCAGGCATCTCTTCATCGACAGAAGTATCGTCACCTTGTTTGGCAGAAGAACGCGCGACACTGGTCTTCTCATCGTCTTCCGATGAGACTTCCGTTTCAGTTTCCGTTCCGCCTTCTTCATCTTCTTGGTCTAAATCATCATCATCCACTTTCTTCTTTGCAAGAAAGGGAAGCTTTGATTTGAGATCGTCGATCAGTTTCTCGAGGATAACTACTCCTAGGTGAAATGGGTCTTGAACTAACCCTATGTTATCCAGTATTCTCATTATAAGTGAGCTATGGGAGATTGCAATAAAATCCCATAGGAGATCAAGGACTTAACTGTGACCACTATGAGAGATGAAGGCGTCATCAAATTCAGGTTTACCCTGAAGAGGGCACCTGCTCCGGAGATGACTCAAGTTATTGCCTTAGAAAAATGGCGGGCGCTATTTTTCAAGCTGGGACTCATTGGCGAATACCCGATCGACAAGATCGGATACGGTAACCTCTCTTCGAGACTCCAGAAGAAATCATTTATCATCACTGGAACTCAAACCGGCCACCTTGCTCATCTACAGGCACATCACTACACCAAAGTAATCGAGTGCGACCTGAAAAAAGGTATGGTGACGGCCGAAGGACTCATTCCTCCTTCGAGTGAGTCGCTCACTCACTGCGGGATCTATGATGCCAATCCGGCAATTCAATACGTTTTTCATGTTCATCACAATAAGCTCTGGCACCAGCTTCAGACTTCGGGCTGCGATGCAATTTCCGAAACCATCCCGTATGGAACACTGGAGATGGCCGAAGCTGCACAAAAGGTCATGGCCGGTAAAACGTCAGGAATTATTGTCATGAAGGGACATGAAGACGGAATTATTTCTTATGGCCCGACGGCCGAAGAAGCAGGAAAAAATCTTCTCGAATTATACCGCACTCTCGGAACCAGACAGTAATCATTCAAAGCTCAGATAAATATCGAAACGCACACCCTCGGGTGAGAGCCTGATTGCGTCCTTAAAGAGTGGTTGTTTGAGAGTTAGTGCCGCTTTCTTTCCCCTTCCGAGAATCTTCACCAGTTCAAAGGCCATAAGCCCCATGGTTCTTCGCGCATTGATCTCGCAAAGAGGAAAAATTTTTAGCTGATTTCCGTTTTCATACACGAAAGAATCGATGGAATATCCAAACTCAGAGTCATTTCCATAATGGTTGCGGATAATCTTGAGGAAATTTTCAAAATTTTGCCATTCTGCTTTTGGAACATTCTGAAAAAAGCTTAACGACTCCAAAGTAAAGTCGGTAAGCGAAGAAAAAAGTGTACCGCGATATTGGAATTTCTCATCCACCAGGTTCTCGTAACAAATCACTTTGCCATCGGGAAAAACAAAATGGGAAAAATCGTTTGTACGCTTGAGAAGTGGTTCAACAATTAATTGTCCTGACATCGATGCCGGAAGAGTTACATTTTTTCCCGGCTCCAGAACGATGAGCCCCCTCCCCGACATATTGAAGGGATCTTTTACGAGAAGGCGTTCAGCAGGATCCAGCTTGAGAATTTCTTCCCGGCCAAGAATATTTCCCTTCACCCAACCTTCTTTAAGTGAAAGCTCAAAACTAGTGAGCTTGGAATTCATCCACTTTTCTTTTTGCGGATTTGTGAGCGGGCCCCACCAGTTACGGGCCTTGCCCATCTTCACCGTAGAAGGATTCCGTCCGCTGAGTTTCCGGACATGAGAGAGATATTCGTCATTGTAAGTTTTGATTGAGAGGACCGGAAAATCCTGGAGATAAAAGGCAAAGAACTCCAGCGCCTCATTGATTGCAGGTGGGCCCTGCTTCCCATAGAAGAGAACAGATTCATAGTCAGCGTTTACTTTGATGCAGTCTATCGCAGTCATTTTTCCCCTGACAGAATCATACATTATTGCTTGAATCTAAGAATGGAAAAATCAATTCTCGTTCTCCTGGCAGTAACCCTGATTTCTTGTGGCGGCAAGTCCGGCCCGAAAGTACATGCGGTTAAAGAAGAAAGCTTTTCCAAGTTTGTGAATAATAAGAATCTTGTGGAAACGACAGATGCTAATCTCAGTATCGATATATCCATCGTGAACAACGACTATCCAGTTCAGATTGCTCTCTACAAAAATAAGACATTCTACTATGACCTTCCCAATCTCAGTGATGGCAAAGGTACCTGGAGCTACCAGAATGGTTTTATCGTGCTTAAGTCAAAGCATCGTCTCTTTGATATGAGAATTGATCTCCATTCAATCGACGAAAGCGGGAACAAGCTCGCAATCAAGTTCATCGACAGACATGGTCCGCAGACACTCAAGATGGTCAACTCACTCATTGAATAATCAGATTTTTTGCTTGGGTCTTCTCGTCACTTTGAAATCATCATTGTAATTTGCAAGGTTTTCCACGAACTCGCGGTCACCCACGGCCTTGAAGTGAAGTTCGCTATCAAACTCTATCCCCTTACTCCGCGCTGGAGTTACAGGCCACGGAAGAGAAGTACGATAGTAATTCCAAAGCGTTTCATCTTTCCGCCAATTTTTCATCCAGTGTGCACCGAAAGCTACGTGAGAGATCTCATCTTCCAGGACAATGTCCATGATCTGGGAAGTCTTCTCATCACCAAGCTTCTTGAAAACATCACGATAAAACTGAGCGAAATCCAGATTCGCTGATTCAAAAGTCAGCGCCATGACTGAAAGATATTCAGAAGGTGTTGTAAGCTTCTGCATCTGACGCCAGAAAAAATCATTGAGGGGGAAATCCCCAAATTCGTAACCAAGCTCATTGAGTCGGCGGATATAGAGCATGAGATGTTTCTGCTCATCTTTAAGAGCAGTCACGATGCCTTTTTTAAAGCGAATATCTTCTTCCGTTTTGTGAGGATAAATCATAACAGCAGCCGCCATCATTTCTATAGCGAGAAGCTCGTGATTAGCGAAACTATGAAGAGCCATCGCCTTCTTGTCTGTTTCTTTGAGATGAATCGCCTTCGGGAATTTCATGCTTTCTTCGGAAAAAGCGAGCTTGCCGGTTCTTCCGGGAGATTCAGGAAGCTTGAATTCCTTCCACTCATCCCAGTTGATTGGAATATTGGTGAGTTTACTTTCGAGAGTCTCGCCCTGGAGAATTTCCCGGGCAAAATCAAAGTAGGAAACCATTATCTGTGTTTTCGGAATGCGTTTGCCGCGTTCTTATTGCTATTGGCACCACTACCCGGACGCTTCACGCCGCCGGACTTACTCGGTGGTCGAATCCCCTGTGACTGTTGAGTCTTATTCTCTTCACGACGAGGGCCGTTGTTATCGCGATTACCCTGGTTGCCGCCACGATCATCACGCTTTTTGCTTGAATCACGTGCCCCACGTTCATCACGAGGTGGACCTCTTCTCTTATTATTATTGTTATTTCTACCGCCGCCGCTATTGCGACCGAAGTCTTTTCTTTCCTCTCTCTGACCATCTTGTCCTTCACGACGAGGACCACGGGCGAAGCGGCGTTTATCAAAACATTCTTCACAGATATTGAATCGGGCATTAGCTGGCATCTTACAGCCGCAGCTTGAGCACGTTTTGGAAATTTTTTCGGAAAGTAATGAGTTCAGGCGCTCAATCGCTTTCGATTTATTGTCGAGAAGCTGTCTTTCATCATAAACGAAGTTTTTCTGATCAAAGTGACGTGAGAGCCACTGGAAAAGCTCAACGCACTTGATGGATGTTTCAAGGTAATCGATGTTGTCCGAAGACTCATCAATATCTTCATTCACAATACTCTGAGCTGAAACATAATGATTAAGAATCCACATGTAGTACTGAACATGCTCCATGAGCCCAAGGTTTACCGGAGCGCAGGCAAATCCGAAGATCTCAGCATATGAGAGAGTACGATCTTCATCTGCCCCCTCAACCATCTCGGCCAGCTCGATCATTTCCTTCATGTCGACGCAATAGAATGGCTTCTGGAATGTCATTGTATTGAAGAGACGCAAGAATTCAGAAAGAGAAAGAGTAGGAAGAGAATGAGATTCGAGTGCCAGATTTACGCGTGAGAAAATATCGAGATCGGGACCTACCATCGCCTTGTCCTGCTGAACAAGGTGATGCGCGAGAGCATCATTCAGGATGCGAAGTCCGTCATCCACACGATTGAGTGTCGTCACTTCGCCTAATGGGAAACGGTTAAATCGCCCGGCACGGCCAGAAATCTGTTTGACCTCGGAAAATGAAAGAGGATGTTCCCTGTCATCAATGAATTTTGAAAGTGCCGAGAAAACAATCCGTTTCACCGGAAGGTTCATCCCCATGGCAATGGCATCAGTTGATACCATGATATCAGTCTCACCCTCGTCGAACTTGCGGGCCTGCTCACGACGGACTTCCGGCGAGAGACGACCGTAGACGATCGAGACTTTAAAATCGAGTTCTTCGAGATCTGATTTGTATTTGAGTGCATTTCTGCGTGAGAAAACAATGAGAGCATCGTTTTTCTGAAGCTGAGTCAGGGGAATCTGATGATCCATAACCTTGAGCTCAGTCATCCGGGTATATTCTTTGATCTCCAGAGTATCACCGCAAAGAGCGAGAACTTTCTTCACGAGTTCCAGAACAGAGTGGTCTCCGCAAATGTGAATTTCAGAGGCCTGAAGATTAACCAGAGCACGAGTCCACGCCCATCCACGCTGAGAATCAGTGAGCATCTGGACTTCATCAATGACAGCACAATCAAATTTTTCGTTGAGCTTCGCCATTTCAATCGTTGAAGAGAAATGCGAGGCACCTGGTACTTCAACCACTTCTTCACCGGTGAGTAGAGTTGTCTTCACACCCTTGTTATTCATTGTATCGAAGAGCTCAGAGGCAAGAAGACGAAGTGGAGCGAGGTAGCATCCCTTCTTCGCTTCACAGAGCGCCTGGATAGCATGATAGGTCTTACCGGAGTTCGTAGGACCCATATGATAGATAATCTTCCGGTTCATCCGGCGAGCTTCAGCATGTAACCAGAACTGTCCGAGATAATCGCGGAGAATGGTTGAAGAAACGTCTTTGCGTTTCAGCGCCATGATCGCATGAGTAAAGCGTTCGAATTCCTTCTTCAGGAAAACTTCGCCCTTCCACATATTGGTTTCAAGCTGAGCGTAGAAACGCTCATACTCTTCAGCCGAAATGAGTTCCGGCTTCAGTCCCTGTTCTACGAGGAGGGTATTGAAATAAACCGTGAGTTTTTCACGATAAACTTTTGCGAGTTCCGATTTCGTTCCGAACTTCGTACGAAAGTGGTGCTTAACTTCATTCTCAAGCTTGTTCACCGAGGAACGCTTGAGCTTATTTCTCATCGAGTGAAAATTCTTGTCGAGATTCTTTTTAAGATCAAACACAGCGTTTGAAATATCAGAAATCTTTCTAAAGAGGACGATCTCGTGGAGCTTCTCTTCAGTACTATCAATGAGAGATGCCTGCATGGTATACACGGCTTCTCTGACCTGTGTTCTGTAATCACCAAGGCACTGAACGCACTGACAGGACAAATTGTTGTCCTGAAGTTTCAGATCAAATTTAGTTTTGAGAATATCCTGAGTTTCAACGTGACCATCACCTTTCAGGTCGGCCCAGGCCTTAAAGATATCTTTATACGATTGAGTGACGTCAGCATTGAAGTCACCGTCAACGAGAACCGGATACTGACTTGTTACCGGAAAAAGGAAATCTTCCAGGAGAGAAGTTTCAACGATCGCTTCGCGATCAAAGAGATCACGAAAAGGGCCGAAGTTCTTTTCAAAAAGAGACTCGAGTGAAGGATGAACTTCAATCAGAGTCTTGGCATCAACCGCAATTTTTTCGAGAGTTTCAAGGACTATCAGGCAGTCTTCCGAAGAGCGGCCCCCGGGAGATTCTTCGTCTCCCAGGATGCTCGTCTTTAGTAGCGCTTTTTTAGATGTTTCAAGATTAGATCGGATGTCCTGATAAAGGGACTGGATATCAATAGTATTATTCAACTTAGTACAACTTCCTTAATTAGCGAGCTCCCCGATAAAGGCAACTCCAAGCTTAGCGAATTTAGCAGCATGCTTAGCATCGCCGCCGGCATTTTCAATAGTGTCACGGTCAGTGTGAATATTACGGTTAATATCGTCCATTGTCGACTCAAATGGAATTGATGCTGGGTAACCATTAGCAGTCCATGAAGCGTGATCTGAACAGCCGTAACCGCACTTAGAATATCCCCAAGGGACTTTTACGTACTCATCAATCAGTTTCCCGAGGAATTCGTTTTGTGCAGCATTAGTAAAATCAGACATGAAAACGATGTCTTTATCCACAGTTCCCTTACGAAGAGTCATATCAAACTGGATAACACCAACCACTTTCTTTCCGGCAGTTTTGTAATTTGTAGCGATTTCTTTTGAACCAAGAAGACCAACTTCTTCTGCAGCGTAGCCCATGAACTGTACTGTGCGCTTTGGCTTGAAGTTGCTGTTCATAAGAATGCGGATAACTTCAGTGATTGTAGAAATTCCTGAAGCATTGTCATCAGCACCCGGAGCGCGACCGCTACCGCCGAACATGCCTGCGATTGAATCTGCGTGTCCACCGATGATCACGATCTCATCAGACTTCTCAGTCCCTGCGATCGTCATAACAATAGAAGCCTGAGGCCATGAACGGTGAGATACGAGTTCAACTTTTACATCATTGCGGCTCTTAGCAAGACCGGCCCATGTATCACGAATAAACTCAGAAGACTTAACACCAGTCTCTGATTTGTAATAACGAGTCTTGAATTCAGAAAGTTTTCTGATTGTACCTTCGATTTGAGCATCAGAAACCTGAGCTACCATCGGACGGACTTCAGACTGACGGGAGATTTCGTAATCAGCAAAGATTGCAGATTTTGCGAAATAAGTATCACCCTGGAATGAAAGCGCAGAACGAGCTTCTTCAAATGATTCATGCGCAATGAATCCACCGCAACGGTGAAGCTCATCGTGAATGACAGCTGAAAGTTTTTCTACTTCATCCTGAGTAAGCTTCACAACAGAAGCCCCCTGAGAAGAGAAAAGCGTCTGTACTGATTTGTCGAGTTTTGGGCGAATCTTTGCGAGGACTTCATTGTCCACGGTAAGCCACTGAGCTTTCGGAGCAGCGAAGGCTGCTGTCGAGAGAACGAGGGCAACGATTCCGAGAGATATTTTCATGTTTCCATCCTTGTAGGTCACAAAATGACTGTTACAATTAACCCATACCGAACTTGCTTTGGAAAACGAAAGTCGCATGACTTTCCCTTACAATGACACAGCATGAAAACCACTCTCACTGAGCTTCTTTCTGTCGAATATCCCATCATCATGGCGCCGATGTTTCTCATCACGAATACGGAAATGATGGTTGCAGCACTCGAGAGCGGTATCACTGGTTGCATTCCGGCCCTGAATTTCAGAACGAACGAAGAATTAGCAAAATCGCTGAAAGAAATCCGGGCCAGAAGTAAGAAGTCATTCGGGGTGAATCTCATAGTAAATAAGTCAAATGTCTCCTATAAAAAACAACTCCATACCTGTCTCGATCAGGGAGTGGATTACTTCATCACCTCTTTGGGGTCTCCGGAAGAAACTATTCGCGAGAGTAAGAAATCAGGATCAAAAGTTTTCTGTGATGTGATCGATGAAAAATACGCCAGAAAAGTTGAAGACCTCGGTGCGGATGGAGTGATAGCTGTAAACTCCGGCGCCGGTGGACATTTGGGAAACATTCCGGCAACGGTTCTGATTCCTATGCTCAAGAAAGCGTGCAAGATTCCTGTAATTTCCGCTGGTGGAGTCGGAAGTGGTGCGGGAGTTCTCGCTATGCTCGCTCTGGGTGCGGACGGTGTTTCCATCGGCTCACCGTTTATTGCAACAACGGAAGCACCGATTTCTGAGGCCTATAAAAATGCATGTGTTGAATATGGGGCGGAGGATATTGTCCTCTCAGACAAGATTTCGGGAACACGCCTGACTGCAATCAATACTCCCTATCTGAAAAAGATCGGAACGAACCAGAATTTTATCGAATCGTTTCTCAACACGAATAAACATATTAAAAAATACGCTAAGATGCTGACCTATTATCGCGGGATGAAACTTCTTGAGAGTGCAGCCTTCGGGGCAAGTTACAAATCTGTATGGGTGGCCGGAACATCAATTGAATTCACCAAAAAAATTGAACCGGTAAAAGATATCGTTGAAAGACTAATCAAAGAAATGGAAGAGGCCAGGAGAAGATTATGAAACTTGGATACAAGCTCATTGATAAACTGATGGAGAATCCAACAAAGCTGAATCTTATGGCACTTAATAAGGTTCTCACATTAGGAATTCCTTTCAATGCTCCCCATGGCTTCACCATTAAAGACATCTCGTCTGATCAGGTACGAGTATCTCTTCCCAACCGGAAGCTGAATCATAATCACATCGGCGGAATTCATGCCTGTGCCATGGCAACTGTCGGCGAATATTGTGCGGGCCTGTCACTACTATCTTCATTTGGAATAAGTAAATATCGCCTCATCATGTCTGAACTTTCTGTCACGTATACCCGGCAGGGAAGGACTGATCTTGAAGGAATCTGCAATCCGGGAATGATTAATTCTGAAGCAGTGAAAGCTTCGCTCGAAGAAGGAAACACTTACTCGCAGAATCTGGAAACTGTAATTCAGGAAGTGAAAACTGGTAAGGAAGTCGCAAGAGTCAAAACAACGTGGCAGTTAAAGCCATGGGGAAATGTTAAGACCCAGGCGTAAAAATAATCCGGGTGAGCCAGGCGAAGAGATATGCGAGTGACAATGTGTAGGTCACCATAAACAGTGGCCATTTGTAGCCATTGGTTTCTCTCTTCATGACTGCGAATGTGGAAACGCACTGTGGAGCGTACACAAACCAGATAAGAAGAGCGAGAAGACTCCCGATCCCGAATTCGCTCACCAGTTTAGCCGCGAGCTCATCTTCAAAACCTTCTGACCCCTCTTTTACTGAAAGAACCAAAGACATGGCACTGACAACTACCTCACGGGCGGCAATGCTCGGGATAAGAGCAGTCGTCATTCTCCAGTCAAAACCTAGTGGGCGGAAAGCGGGCTCAAAAAATCTTCCGATGTCAGATGCATAAGATTGTTCAATAACAGTCTCACCATTTTGCTGGGGAAATGTAACCAGCGTCCAGATGATAATACTCACGAGGAGAATAATTCCTCCGGCCTTGGATAAAAAAATCTTCGCTTTATTCATCATGACGAGAGCGAGATTCTGAATCTTCGGAATGCGGTAAGGTGGAAGTTCCATGAGAAGCATCGAAGGCGATGAGTAAGGAAGTGTCTTCTTAAAAATCAGAGAGACAATAATCGCTGAGACAAATCCCATCATATAAAGACCAAAAAGAACGAGTCCCGGCATGCGCAGCCAGGTGATTCCAGCAACGGCAGTATTGGGAATAATAGCAGCAATCAGGACAGCATAGACCGGAAGTCTCGCTGAACAAGTCGTAAGGGGAATCACCAGCATGGTTATGAGTCTTTCGCGGTGATTATCAATTACTCGCGTTGAGAGAATTCCCGGAATCGCACATGCGTGTGAAGATAAAAGCGGAATGACTGCTTTTCCGGGAAGGCCAATCTTCCTCATGAATGCGTCCATCATAAAAGCTGCTCGTCCGAGGTATCCAAGATCTTCGAGAAACTGAATGAATAAAAAGAGAAGAACAATCTGAGGCAGGAAAACGATCACTCCCCCGACTCCATTGATCATTCCATCGACGATCAGGCTTCTTAAGAGTTTGTGATCAATGTAGATACTTGCCTTTTCCCCCATCAGAGAAAAAAACATTTCAATAAGATCCTGAAGAGGTGCAGACCAGCTGAAGAGAACCTGAAAAACAAAAAGCATGAGAACCGTGAGAATTAATAATCCCCACACCGGGTGAAGCACCCAGTGATCAATTCCTTCGCTGAAAGTATCGCGGGCCAGTGGAGAGAGAGTAACTTCTTTTAAAAGACGGTCGATGCGCTTAAAAATCCCGTTAACATAGGCCGGTGAACGGAAAGTCTTCTGATGGTTATCCGGAAGTTTTATTTCCGGAAGAGTTTCGTTGTTATGAGCTCTCATGACTTTGAGAAGATCACTCACACCTTTTCCGGTAGCAGCACTTGTCGGTACAATTTCAGCACCGAGCTCAGATTTCATGCGGTGAAGATCGAGCTTTAGTCCCCGCTTTTCAGCTTCATCAACGAGATTGAGACAAATGAGTAAAGGATACCCAAGATCCCGAAGTTGATATGCAAGATAGAGTGATTTATCCAGGTTAGTTGCATCGAGAACGAGAACAAAGAGATCAGCTGATTTTTCTTTTTCACGCTGAAGTAAAAAATCTTTTGTGACTTTTTCATCAAGAGTAGTTGCATCGAGAGAATAAATTCCGGGAAGATCGAGAACTTCCAATGTTGGTTTTCCGTCTTCAACGATCCAACCCGTTTTTTTCTCTACCGTGACACCAGGAAAATTCGCGACCCGCTGAAAGCTTCCGGTGAGCTTATTAAACAGCGCCGTTTTTCCTACATTAGGCATTCCGATGAGGGCCACTCTCATGACAGAACCTCAACCTTAACCAGGGCCGCTTCTGACTTAGTTAATGCAACCATCCTTCCGCGGACTTCCACGAGAAAGGGCCCATTAAACAAAGGAGCTTTTTTGATAATCCTGATGGTCTCACCGTAGAAAAAGCCCAAATGCATGAGTCTCGATTCGAGGTCGGAAATTTCAGACTCCTCGTCCGGCATAAAGGAACGAACCACAAGCTTCTGGTTCAAGGGGGCAAGATCTATGGTCATAGGTAGTTTGATATACCAAACTGTCATGATTTTTACCACCCCCGGATAGCATTTTTACCCGACTCCCTATCCTCTTTTCCGGGAGTATGGGATACAAGGCAGTATATTCAGGAGTTATTATGAAAATCACTTTATTGGCCTTATCCCTTTTTGCCCTTTCAAGCACTGCCAGTGCTTACACTAAGGGAAAGACCTATAAGCTCACTATCCTCCACACAAATGATCATCACGGACATTTCTGGCCGAATAAAGATGGTGAATACGGACTCGCTGCACGCGCAACACTCATTAAAGAGTTAAGAGATCAGATCAAAAAAGACGGCGGACATGTTCTTCTCGTTGATGCAGGGGACGTGAACACAGGAACTCCTCAATCAGACATGCTGGATGCTGAACCAGACTTTAAAGGAATGGCAGAGCTTGGGTATGACATGATGGCGCTTGGTAACCACGAATTTGATAACGACCTTTCAACAATATTCAAGCAAAGAAAGTGGGCCGGCTTTCCATTCGTGTCTGCAAACATTTATTACAAGAATACATCAAGACGAGTTTTCCCTTCTCACGTTGTAAAGCAAGTTGATGATCTGAAAGTTACTCTCATGGGTCTAACAACAGAAGATACTCCGATCAAATCTAATCCTTTGTATAGTAAGAACCTCCGTTTCAACCCGGTTGTTGAGGAAGCTAAGAAAACTGTTCCTTACCTCAGAAAAAATACGGATGTTCTCATTGCTGTAACTCATGCCGGTCACTATACCGATGAAAACCGCGGATCAAACGCTCCTGGTGACGTTGCGATTGCTCGTGCAGTTCCGGGAATTGATCTCATTGTCGGTGGCCACACACAGATTCCACTTTTCACAGCTGATATCCAGAACGGCACTATTATTGTTCAGGCGCAGGACTGGGGTAAATACCTCGGACGTGTTGATCTTGAGATCCTCGACGGAAAAGTTTCTCTTAAAGAGTACAAGCTCATTCCGGTGAATCTTAAAAACTCTGCGGTGAAAATTGCTCAAGATACAAACATGGAGCAATTTCTTAAGCCATTTAAAGATCAGGGTGATGCTGCACTTTCTATGGAAGTCGGAGCAACGGAAGCAGATCTCGTTGGAGAAAGAAACATCGTACGCATGGGTGAAACGAATCTTGGAAACCTTGTTGCAGAAGCTTATCGTGCTAAGTTCGATGCTGATTTTGCGATTTCAAACTCAGGTGGAATCCGCGCTACAATTTCTGCCGGTAAAATCACTTTAGAACACATCATGACGGTTCTTCCTTTTGGTAACGAAGTCGGAACTGCTGAGCTGACTGGAGCGGAAGTTGTAAGATATTTTACGACTGTCGTTCACACACTGGCGCCAAAACCTGGTGAAACAGCTCCGGGAGGAGCTTTCCCGCAGCTCGCTGGAATTGAAATGACTGCAAACCGTGAAATGAAGACGATTACTGACGTTAAGATTGCCGGTGTCGCAATTGATATGAATAAGACTTATAAGATTGCGATTCCTAAATTCATGGGTGCTGATGGTGGTGATGGATTTCCAAAACTTGCGACCTTCAAGGCCTTCGGATTTATCGATTTTAATATTCTCATGGACTTTATTTCGGCCAGAAAAGTTATCAAGGCTTCTGACTTCGCTGTAACGAATAAAGTTCGCTTCGAATGATTATTGCTGGGCCGTAGAAGCGCCTGTTTCATCGAGCTTCGGGAGTTCAATCACGAAGGTCGTGTTAGGGGCGTCTTCCTGATAGAAGAGTTTCCCGTGGTGTTCCTCGATGATTCCGCGGGAAATCGAAAGTCCCAAACCAGTTCCCACACCCACATCTTTAGTCGTGAAGAATGGCTGGAAAAGTTTTTTCCGGACGATTGGAGAGATACCTCCACCACAATCTGAAATTCTGATCCGGTATTTAGTACCCAGATCTTCAGCAGTCACCTTGATCCATGGATGAGTATAGTCTGAAGTCGCCTGATAGGAATTGTTAATCAAATTCAGGATCACCTGAGAAACTTCAACCGGACGGCAGAAGATCTGACCATCGTCTTTGAGATATTGAACTTCAACGGAAGTACCGTTGTTATTAATTCTCTCCTGACAGATATCAAGCGTTTCTTCGATAATCTTATTGATCGGATACGTGACTTTTTCGTCCATCGATGACTCTCGCGCAAATCTTCTCATACCATTCACGATTCGTGAGATTCGTCCCACCGTTGTATCCATCTTATTGATGTATTGAACGAGAAGTTCCGGAGAAAGAGACTGACGCGAAGAATGTCGGCGTAGAAGATCAATGTATCCCTTGATAATCCCCAAAGGATTGTTAATCTCGTGAGCGATACCCCCGGCCATTTCACCAAGGGCAGAAAGTTTTGAGGCCTGGGTCAGGCGGATCTCAGTTTCCTTACGTCTGGTGATGTTCTCGGCCATCATAACCACACCACCAATTTTTCCATTGGCGTCTTTCCACGGTTGAATGAGCATTCGAAGCCACACTTCCACTCCGGGAGCTATTTCGAGAAGTGAATCGTCACGGCTTACAATTTTACCCTGGAGAGCTGTGGACATATCATCAAGCCACTCTTTACGGAAATGTTCAGAAACTTTCTGACCTTCTTTCGGAGGAGTCAGAATAGTCGACCATTCTTCAGTCCATCGTGAACTAAAAGCGACGTAGTGAAACTGAGAATCGAACATCGCTACAGGTGTCGGGAGTGACTGAATCATGGCCTTCAACTGTTGCTCAGATGTAATAAGACTTTGCTCCCATTTAATCATCGGAGTGACGTTCACGTTTACACCGGTGAGACGGAGAGGTTTACCTTCCGGATTCCGGTATATGATACATCCGCGATCCAGACACCACTGAATATCACCAGCTTTTGTTAGCATCCGGTATCGGCATTCATAAAAGAGAGTTTCTCCATTCATGTGTCGTTCAAGTTCCTGGTGAACTCTTTCTGAATCGTCAGGATGCAAGCGTCCTTCAAAAGTTTCCATGGTCTGAGGGAGCTCGTTGTATTCATAACCCAGCTTGGTGTACCAGGTTTTATTGAGTGAAAGATTATTTGTAGTAAGATCCCAGTCCCATTTCCCTACCTGGGCAGATTCCAGGGTGAGATCGAGAGAGAGTTTAGCTTCATTTAAATCATCCAGCTTTTTCCGCAGATCATTCTCGAGATAGTTAATCCGGTGTCGAAGCTCTTTCTCATAGATATGTCTTTTTTCCGATTCAATAAGACGGCCGATGAGATCCGCGCAGGTACCGGCGAAATTGATATCCGTGATATCCCACTCACGCGGGCCTTTTGAATCTTCAAGGCAAAGGATACCGAGAACCTCACCATCAGAATAAATAGGTGAATCCATCAAGGCATGTACGTTCTGAGGAATAGAGTAGATGTCCAAAAATTCACTCATCACCCGATCTTTGCGGACATCGTTACTTACCAGAACTCGTTCTTTATTCAAATCATCGAAATAGATTGGAAAATCAGATTTACGGAGGATCGCCCCGGAATGATTTTCACCATTCACAATAAAAGTCATTTCTTCAAAAATGGCTTCGCGATCGATCGTGAAAAACCATATACCTACTCTTTCAATGCCAATGGTCTCCGCAATCTTTGAGCAGATGATTTCAAAGCCCTTGTGACGGCTTGAGCGGTAAAGTTCTGGATTCTTGGCAAACCAGCTTTGAGAAGCGTGATAGCGCTCAAACTTACTTTTCATAGGACCTCATCCTCGCACATAGGCATTGATCCGAAAACCCTGGGAGCAGTCTCTTAAGATAGACTTAAGCTAATCAATGGAGACCCGCTCTTCTCAGTAAGGCCCCCACATCCGGTTCCTGACCACGGAATCGTTTATAGAGCTCCATCGGATGTTCCGTTCCGCCTTTTTCAAGAATGTGCTCCCGAAATTTCTTCGCAACATCACGATTGAAAATCCCTGAAGTCTGAAAAAACTCAAAGGCATCTGCATCCAGAACTTCGGCCCATTTATATGAATAATATCCCGCAGAGTAACCGCCGGCAAAAATATGAGAGAAGCCGGTTGAGATACTTGTGCCTGGGATGCGCGGAACAAGAGACGTCTTTTCAGTAACCTTTATCTCGAATTCCTCAACATTGGTGATCTTATCAGGACTCTCTGAATGATAGGCCATATCCAGGAAAGCAAATGTCAGCTGGCGAACAGTTCCCATTCCTTCCAGAAATTTCCCACTCTCTTTAATTTTCTTAACGAGATCATCTGAGATTTTTTCTCCAGTCTCATAATGAACAGCAAAGAGATCGAGACATTCTTTTTCAAGAACCCAGTTCTCCATAATCTGCGAGGGAAGCTCAACAAAATCCCAGAACACATTTGTACCTGAGAGATCGCGATACTTAACATTCGAGAGAAGTCCATGAAGAGCATGACCGAACTCATGATAAAGAGTCAGCACTTCATCCAGAGTGAGAAGAGACGGTTTTGTTTTCGTAGGTTTTGTGAAATTGCAAACAATCATGATGTGAGGACGTTCTACTTTGCCCTGGTACATTCCCTGATCCTTGACTCCTGACATCCAGGCACCTCCACGCTTAGTCGCCCGCGGGAAGAAATCAGTATAGAAAAGTCCTATAAACTTTCCGGTAGATTCATCAGTGACTTCGAATGTCCTGACATCATCGTGATATTTAGGAACGTCGAATACTTCATTGAACTTGATTCCGTAGAGAAGATTCGCAACCTTAAACACCCCATCAACTACATTCTCAAGCTTGAAGAATGGGCGGAGCATTTCATCATCCATGCTGAGCTCGCGCTTCTTCAAAATTTCTGAGTAATAAGAAGAGTCGTATCCCTGGAAATCGGTAATGCCATCGAGTTCTTTTGCAATCGCCTTGAGACGATCCATATCTTTCGCGGCATGGGGCTTCGCTTTATTGAGAAGATCATCCAGGAAATCCATGACCTTCTTCGGAGACATCGCCATTCTTTCTTCGAGGACATAATCAGCGTGAGTGTTGAATCCCAAAAGCTTGGCGCGTTCGGTTCTGTACTTTAGGATCTCTTTCAGGTTTTCCTGGTTATCGTACTGGTTACCGAAAGTTTTTGAAGCATTCGCTAGTGATATTCTTTTTCTTAGCTCACGTTTTTTAGAGTAAGTGAGAAAAGGAATCATCGAAGGAGCATCGAGACCAAAGCACCAACTCCCCTTCTTTCCTTTTTTCTCAGCGAATTCTGCTGCTGCTTCAATCACTGTATCCGGAAGACCATCGAGGTCACCCTTGTCGGTAATTTCCAGAAGATAATCATTCGTTGCTTTAAGGACATTCTGCGAGAAGTTGAGAGTAAGCTTAGCCAGCTTTTCATCGATCTCACGCATACGGGTCTTTTCAGAATCGGCGAGAAGGGCCCCGCTTCTTACAAATCCCTTGTAAGTTTTCTCGATGATGGTGAGTTCTTCTGTTGAGAGCTTCTGCTCAAAACGTGAATCATGACAAGCTTTCACTTTTCCAAAGATTACTGGATCCAGAGAGATATCATTTCCGAACTTAGTCAGGATTTCTGACATCTCCGGAGATATTTTTTCGAGCTCTTCCGTGCATTCAGCGGAATGAAGATTATAAAAGACACCTGCAATGTAATTTACCTGATCCGAAATATCTCCCTGTTCAACAACTACATGATGGAAGCTCGAACCTGTCTTTTTCTTATATTCTTCGAGTTTCCCTTTGGCAGAATTCACTGCCTCTTTGATGGCGGGAAGAAAATGTTCAGGTTTAATTACATTAAATGGATAGGCCCCGTAACGTGCGCTCGGGGTTTCAAGAAGTGGGTTACTCATAAGGTCCTCAGCTAAAAAGGTGGCGGTGTAATTTGAAAAGCTTGATGATCAGGAAAATCCAGATACCCAGAAAAATGAACATCAGCATATTAAGAATGGTCGATGACTGGAGATAAATCAAGACAAGGGCCACGAGAGCCTTCCCCGCTCTATACACGAGCATATCGGTGAGATATTTCGCTCCGTACTTCTGCTCGGGTTTTAATGGCTGATATAGGAGCTCCTTCCCCGAACTGAAAAGTGAATAGTCTGAGGCCTTCAGATATATGAATAGTGCTGCAACAGGAAGAAGGCCCATTCCCGACCCACCAAGCATCAGGGCAATAGAAATAAAGTACGAAACAGGAATGAAAAGATGAAAGTTTCTTTCTGAGACTCTGGGAAGGAGGAAAGGCAACAAGACCACCTGAAAAACCAGAGTAAGGAGGTTTGTGAGTGAATACATCTGGCCCAGATAACCGGTTCTATCCTGTGAAGATAGGATGTTTTTCTCAAACTCGAGATGAAACATGAAGTCAGCGATATTGATTACAAACTGAGTCGCTAAAACCACCATCGCCACATAGAAAACATATTTTCTGATTTCCGGAGTATCCAGTGAGCTGAGTGGAGATTTTTTCTTTTCTTCCTTTTTCCCGATGACCGGACGGGTGAAAAGAAAAAACACTGCGGGAAGAAAAATAAAGCACACACCTGTCCACATCACCCACTCAGTTTTAGCAACACCACTCAGATAACTTGTGAGTATACCTCCGAGAATCCCTCCGATACTTCCCGCTGCTCCCACCGGTCCCAAAAGGAGTTTGAACTCTTCACGGGTAAAGTAAGTATTTGCATAGGCTAAAAGCAGATGGACCTGAAGAACTATATAGATTTCTTTCCAGACAAACGGAACATAAGCGAGAAGTTTTATTCCCGAAAGAAATCCCATCGTCCCCGCGACAAAAAGAATTCCGGAGAAAACTGAAGCCACGAGAAATACTTTCTGAACGATGGATCCCGCCTGAATGCGGTTACAGGCCATGATCGAAAGTGCGAGGAAGAAAACAGAAAAAAACATCGCCACTGGGGATGATTTTGCTCCATAGGCCTCAAAGAAAAATGCTGTTCCCGATGCCCGGATCAGAGGGTAATTAAAGAGAACCAGAAAATAAGCGGAGATAAAGATGACGAGATTTTTCCGGAAAGAAGAATCACTCTTTTTCCAGAGATCAGTGAACTTCATTCAGACTTGAGATACGTATCGCCCTTCTGGATTTCTTCAAAATCATGCTGATGCTCAAATTTTGAGAAATCATAAGAAGTACTGAATTGCGTGTTCTTCACTTCATCGGAACAAATCGTCTTCATGAAGTTAAAGAACTTCTCGCGGCTTTCTGAGCTCATGAGATGTTCCATGAGACACGAGTCTTTGTGAGCAATTTCTTCGTCGACACCGATGATATCTTTCAGGAAATAGAAGAGTAATGTGCGTGAAGAAAGGATTCCGTGAACCGCTTCATGACCTGATGGAGAAAGCGAAAGAAACTTGCTTTCATCTTCGATAACCAGATCACGCTTTTTGAGATTCGTAAGGGCAGTTGATACTGACCCCTTAGTGAGACCCATTTCAAGAGCAATATCGGTCACACGCGCGTACCCTTTGGACTCTTTCAGCTTATGAATCGCTAGAAGGTAGTGAACCATCGAGTGCGTGAGATCGTTGTCATGCGTGTGTTGAATGGACTGCTTTTTCTCTAACATGCTACTAAAGTACCCACCCCCCAAATACCCGTCAAACGATAATTATTAGTTGCACTCTCCCCTCGAGTAACCTCGGAAGCAGCACCCCTAAGTCACTGTAATCACAGCGTCCTCTGAAGGGAACTTTTTCACCGTCTATCTGTGTCCCCAAGGAGTGATAAAATACATCATCACAGGAATTCTTATGAAAAATTTAATCTTGGTTTTATGTCTCATTCTCAGTTTCCAATCAGTGGCCCAGACCATTGATGGATCTGATTCTCTCGACAGCACTTTCTCTGAGACAACTCAGCTGACTGATCAGCAAGCTGATGAAGCTGCGACATTCGTTCACCAGGGTCTGAAAGACAAGGCGATCGAAAAAGGCTGTGACAATAAAACTTTGAAGGGTTGTGACGGAAGCTCTGCTAAACCAGGACTCGAAGATCAAATCGGAAAAATGTATGCGCTTCTTTTTGGACTAGGTCCAATGATGATGAAGAAATCTGGTGGTGGAAGTTCTGGAGGCGAATCTTCCGGAGGAACATCTTCCGGAGGTACTACAGGAACCACTTCAGGTACATCATCCGGAGCATCAGGCGGAACAACCAGTGGCCAGACCGGAGAAACTGCAAAGAAAAAAGATTACTGTATCTACATTCCTATGGCCTACGAAGGTCTCTCGTTTCTCATTCAATCAAGTGGTCAAAAACAAGCTCAACAGGAATCAGCGAATCTTGATCCTCAACTAGCATCACTTGTTCAGCTTAAAGAAGCCCATAAGACTCGTAAGAAAACTGCGACTCAACAGTCTGTTGTCTATGGTGTAACAGGTGCCTGTTATGCGGCCATGTTGATGATGGGTAAAGTAGACGGTGGTCCAATGACTTTCGTGAAGATGGGTGCCGCTGGTGCCCTCTCCATGCTCTTCATGTCGAAAGCTAAAAAGCACGGAAAAGCAGCTGAAATGGTTCAGGCCGTAATCGATGGTCTTCCTAAAGCAGGCGATTGTAATCCGTGGACCGGAACTTCATGTTTCTGTGGAGAGAAAACTTCATTAAAACTTTATCCAGGTCAGTATCAGGAAGTTTGCGTTCTCAATAAAGGTAATCCTAACGGCGGACTTGCTAACGATGGTTGCGCTGTTCAAGTTGCAGGTAAGATCTCTCTTGATAAGAGTTGTGGTTGTAAAAAGACCAACTCTTGTCTTTCATCAAAAATCAGTTTCGGTAGATCTACCCTTGGGCTTGGTGCGAATTTCGTGAATGATGCCAATAAAGGTCTCGCACTTCTGGATCCGAGCCAGTTTGATTCAGCTAAGCTTGCCGACTTTCAGTCTTCGATGGCTGCAAAACTCGGGAAAGTTCCAGGGCAAGATATCGGTGACGTAAAACTGAATCCAGGACAGAAAGCGATGGCAGATGAATTAAGTAAAGTAGCACCTGCATCCATTGCAAACCTTGCAGCAGCATCCCCTTCCGCCTCTCCTCCGGTGGGCGGAATCATGGGTGGAGGAACTGCTTCTGCTCTCGACAAGCTTCCAGTCTCACTTAAAAAAGATATGAAAGATTTCGAAGTGTCCGGCGGTTATCGTGGCAATGGTGGATTCTCCCCGACATCTGCGAGTGGAGAACAAGGATTCAGTCTTCCGGGAGTGGGTGGCCAGCAAGAGCCGCAAGGTGGAGTACAGGTTGAAGAATATGCAGCTAAGGCAATGGACAATGCTGATGTGAGAAACTCACCTGATGTTGCGATCTTTGATATTATCTCTAACCGCTACCGTTCATCGGCCTGGAAGAGACTCGATACTACAGAAGGGAAATAGCTATTCGCCCAGCGAGTTGAACTGATCAATTCTCATCTGGTGTCTTCCACCTTCAAATGCTGTTGCAAGAAACACATCTGTGATTTTTTTAAGTTCATCGATCGAGTTTTTTCTACCTGACATACACAGGACATTCGCATCGTTATGGAGACGGGTCATTTTCGCATCGTCTTCATCGCGGCATAGAGCGGCCCTGATACCGGCATAGCGATTGGCGGCCATGCAGACACCGATTCCGGAACCACAAAGAAGAATACCCAGAGTTTTTTCTTTAAGAACATTCTCAACGAGTTTTTTGGTCCATTCCGGATAATGAGTCGACTCAAGCGAGTGCGTTCCCAGATCAACAATGTCGTGATTCTTTTTCAGATATTCGAAGAGCGCCTGTTTTTCATTGAAGGCAGCGTGATCAGAGGCGATGAAGAGTTTCAAGATGACTCCTTATTCGCCTCTGATCGTAGCATCTATTGAGAGATGACGGCCATTACTCTACGGTTTTTATTTCGACCTTCTGAAGTTACGTTATTAGCAATCGGCTTCTCATCACCGTAACCATAAGCAGTTACCCTGCTAGCCTGAACACCCATTTTTTCTACCAGGAAAGTCATCACAGCATTGGCGCGTTCCTGAGAAAGGGTCTTATTTCGAGTTTTGTTTCCGGTGCTGTCAGAGTGGCCTTGAATTTCAACTTTCGTTTCCGGATGGTTTCTCATGAAATTTCCCAGATCCTGGATCGCAATCTGTGAAGCAGGAGGAATTGTTGCATTCCCGGTTGCGAAAAGAATTTCAAGCTCAACATTCGCTTTCTCTTCTGGCAAACATCCGTAGGCATTTACAGTAGAACCTGCAGCGGTCGCAGGACATTTATCCATCTGATCAGAAACGCCGTCTCCATCCGAATCAACTGCAGCCGTAGCAGCAGCAACTGGAGCGGTCGCAGGAGCTGGTGCAGAATTATTTTCTTCACCCTTCTGCTTATCATGGCCCCAGAACCAGGTCAGGTTTACCTGTGGAACGAGAGCATGAACTTCTTTACCTGGGAACTGACGTTTATCATTATCATCATCTTCTTCCTGGTGAGGCATCATTCCGATGTACTGATAATCAGCTGTGAGTGAAGCAAAAATATCGTCAGTCAGAGCGTATTCAAACCCAAAGCGGAAACGACCAGCGAACTTGAGGTCATCTCTGAATCCTCCGAGGTCATGAAAGTCTGCCACACCGGCACCAAGACCTAAGATTGGTGTGAAGCGATCATATTCATTCACGCGATTGACCCACATGAGATCGATGACATTGGCGCCAAGATCAGTATCTTCAAACTCGTAATCCTGAAAATTCAATTGAAGCGCATCGGAAGCACTCATGTGATAGCGCATATGCAAGTTATAGGTCATTTCATCGTCAGCAAAATCGTTAAAATCCCCACCACCTATGGGAAATGTCCAACCGCCACCACCACCGACACCGAATCTGTTTTTCAGATCGTATGTTCTTCCGGCAAATGATGAACTTGAGATGAGAATGAGTGATAACAATAAGTACTTCATAGAACCTCCGTATTCTTGGTTCTATTAGACAGTGCGAATTATGCTAATTGTACTTAAGAGGGTCTGAAGAAAAAAAAAGGGCCGCTCAAAAGCGGCCCTCGTTGAAACGATTAGTAGCGGTAGTATTCCGGCTTATATGGTCCGGAAGCAGAGAGTCCAAGATACTCTGACTGAGCAGGAGAAAGTGTATCGAGTTCAACACCAATCTTTTTAAGGTGAAGACGCGCGACTTTCTCATCAAGATGCTTAGGAAGCATGTAGACTTTTTTCTCGTATGCTTTCGTGTTTCCCCAAAGTTCAAGCTGAGCAAGAACCTGGTTAGTGAACGATGCTGACATAACGAAACTTGGGTGCCCTGTAGCGCATCCAAGGTTAACCAGTCGGCCTTCAGCGAGAACGATAACCTGCTTGTTGTTTTCAAGAGTATAAAGATCAACTTGTGGCTTCACTGTATCTTTAGTGTGACCGTAGTTCTTATTCAACCATGCCATATCGATTTCGATATCAAAGTGACCGATGTTACAAACGATCGTCTTGTCTTTCATCGAAAGGAAATGTTTCCCATTGATGATGTCTTTACAACCAGTCGTTGTCACAACGATATCTGCTTCTTTGACAGCATCGTCCATCTTCTTAACTTCATATCCTTCCATAGCTGCCTGAAGAGCGCAGATAGGATCGATTTCAGTTACGATTACACGTGCGCCGGCACCTTTCAAAGAATCAGCAGATCCCTTTCCAACGTCCCCGAAGCCAGCAACAACAGCAACTTTACCTGCCATCATTACGTCAGTCGCGCGGCGGATAGCATCCACACATGATTCACGACATCCGTATTTGTTATCAAACTTAGATTTTGTAACTGAATCGTTTACGTTGATACATGGAACAGGAAGTTTCCCCTGCTTCTCAAGTTCATAAAGACGGTGAACACCAGTAGTTGTTTCTTCAGAAATTCCTTTGATGCCTTTGTAGAGCTCAGGATATTTAGAAAGAACCATCTCAGTTAAGTCACCACCGTCATCGAGAATCATATTCAGAGGCTCTTTCTTCTCACCGAAGAAGATCGTCTCATCGATACACCAGTTAAACTCTTCTTCGTTCATTCCCTTCCAGGCATAAACAGGGATACCGGCAGCAGCGATGGCAGCAGCAGCGTGATCCTGAGTTGAGAAGATGTTACATGATGACCATGTTACGTCTGCACCTAGCTCAACGAGAGTCTCGATAAGAACAGCAGTCTGGATTGTCATGTGAAGACAACCAGCAATACGAG
This sequence comes from Bacteriovoracaceae bacterium, assembly GCA_046595005.1. Lineage (GTDB taxonomy): Bacteria > Bdellovibrionota > Bacteriovoracia > Bacteriovoracales > Bacteriovoracaceae > Peredibacter. The sequence goes on from JBKJPL010000049.1 coordinate 39,843, forward strand.
AGCCTTTCAGCGGCTTCGTTTTGCCGAATTCTTCACGAAGTGCCATCAGACCTGGCATTTCAGCTTCAGCGAGCCTGATTTCCTTGCGACCCCAGTCAGCAAGAGAAATATCCTTAACTTTGTACTTCACCCGAGTAGAGTTTCCGTACGTACCTTGTGAAAAGTTTGCTTTCATCGACAATTCCCTTTTCCAGCACCCGAGAGGTCTGGTAGATAAACTTCATATTTGAATTGGTCTCTAAACTAGCATTTTCCGTAGCGAAAACACAAGTTACGGATGCTGGGTTTCCAGAGACTTACCTTAGGCAAAACATGAAAAAATATAATTTTGAGTACTTTGCTTCCGCTCCCATGGGACTGGAAGAGCTTCTTTCTCAGGAAATCCTCGCATTTGGGGCAAAAAGTACGAGAGTCGTCCGTGGGGGGGTTCAATTTGAAGGCCTCCATGAAGTGGCCCTTAAAGTAATCCTGCACACACGTCTTGCCTCCAGGGTTTTCAAATATCTCTACACTCTCGATTGTTTGAACGAAAAAGATTATTACCTCGAAGCAACTGAGATCGACTGGAAGGGTCTCATGCATCCGGCGCAAACTTTCCGTCTCACCACTATCTTTGGAGACCTCAACAGTGAGCGAGAAGAGTTCAGGAACTCGCAGTTCACTAACTTAAAATTAAAAGATGCTATCGTTGATTACTTCCGTCACTTCGAAGGAACTCGTCCAAGTGTTGAAAAAGAGTTTCCGGATGTGGCATTCCTCGCTCGTGTTGAACGTGGGCAGGAAAAACCTTATGCCGTTACTCTCATGTACGACCTTTGCGGTGATCCTCTCAATCAGCGTGGTTATCGTATCGCTAAGACCGAGGCTCCAGTAAAAGAAAACGTTGCCGCTGGTTTACTTAAGCTCGCAGGATGGAATCCGGAAACAGAAGGTCTACTCGATGCTATGTGCGGATCTGGAACAATTGTTATTGAAGCGGCACTCATCGCCGGAAATATTCCCCCCAGCTATATCAAAGTAAAAAGACATCTCTCAAATCGCGGAATGAGTATGTGGACCTTCCTTAACTATCCTTGGTTTCAGGAAGATAAGCCCCTTCAGGAAAAGTTCCAGAAGCTTCTCGAAGAAGTAACAGCTCAGACAGCTGCCGGCATGACGAAACTTGAATCAATGAAAGGCAGAATCCGTGGAAGCGACATTGATGCCTACAGTGTAGGAGTCTCACAGGACAACGTTCAGAAAGCAGGAATGACATCGCTCATTCCGATTGAAAGAAAAGATGCCCTCGAATCCACTCCCCCATCAGAGAAGAGTCTCTTTATCTGCAATCCACCTTATGGCGAGCGCCTGGAGCATGGTGAAGATGAAAGACTTAAGGCCCTCTACAAAGGTCTTGGCGATCACTGGAAAAATCACTGGAAGGGACAGCGAGCTGCTCTCTTCACGGGAAATCTTCCTATGTTAAAACAGGTAGGTCTTCGTACGTCGAAGAAAACTATTCTCTTTAATGGTGATATTGAATGTCGTCTGGCCGAATATTCTCTTTACTGATCTTTCGGCTGAATCAAAATATTGTCTTCACGGATCTTGATTCCGTGATTCCATTTTTCAATTTTCGGGCGAAGATTTGCAATGTGAGTATTAATCGTTCCAGGCTTGACCACTTCATCACCCCAGATTTTCCGGATAACTTCAGTGCGGGTGATTGCCTGTGGAAAAGATCTCAGGAGGATTCCCAAAAGCCGCATTTCTAAAAGAGTCAGATCGATCGACTCTCCATCAATAGTTGTTTTCAAAGACTGAACATCAATCCGAAGATTTCCTAACTCAAGAACCGTAGAAGTCTGGAGATAAAATTTAATCTTACTCGAGAGTCTCAGGATAATTTCTTTAACTGGCAATTCACGGGACAGGAAATCAACAGCACCACTTTCGTAGGAACGAATTTTTGTTTCGTCAGATATATCACCAGAGATAAAAAATACCGGGCAGCCGTTATAGAGCGGATGCTCTGTAATCTTCTTGTATAAAGCATGACCATCCATCATGGGCATGTGGACATCAAGCATGAATGCATGAGGATGGTTTTCTTTCATGATCAACTGATACTTGTTCGCATCATGGCAGCCGATGACATTGAAGTTATCTTCAAGCAGATCTTTCCAGACCTCGATATTCTGAATCTGATCGTCAAAATAGACCAGAGTCCACTTCATTTTTCTTTCCTCACTAGCTGGGCACCAATTCCCTTGGCGACTTGAATTTCATATTTCCAGACGGAAAGTTTGTTATTCAAGTTGAATACATGGGTATGGATCGTAGCATCCTGAACGGACACCCCTTTCCACACATTATCAGAGATAGCGCCCTTAGAAACAGATTCGGGATAGTGACGAAGTACTAATGTAAGAAGTTTGAGCTCAATGAAAGTAAGAGGAACTTCAGAATCATTCAGATAGGTCTTGAGAAGAGTCAGGTTGATTTTTATACCGTCGAACTCAATGATGCTTCGATGATTCTGGAAGAATTTCATCTTCCCTTTGATCCTTGCGAGAAGTTCCATCGGGGGTACAAGTCGGCTGATAAAATCTACTGCTCCAAGAGTCAGTGATTTAATTCTCGCCTCTTCAGAGTCATCTGAAGAAATAAAGAAAATAGGACAGCCATTGAACTTAGGATGAGCAAGAATTTTTTCGTAAAGAACAAATCCATCGCCTTCCGGCATGTGGAGATCGAGAAGAATACAGTCGAAATTCTTCTTACCGAGATCGTTCAGGAATGGTTCGTGTTTCTCGTAAGGGCGAACAACGAAGTCACTCTCAAGGATAGTGACCATACAGTCCAGGTTGAGCTTGCTGTCGTCGACACAGGCAATCTCGTACTTCATATTATTTCAACCGATCTTCGAGCTTCATAGCAAGAGTTGGGCTGGCAAATTTTAGAAGCGCAGTTTGATTAATCACTTTATCAAAATGCTTATCAGATTTACTGAAGAAGTAACCGGCCACATCCTGATCCTTCAGGAAAATTGTGTGTCCTTTAGTATCAAACTTACGAAGAATGAATTCTGAATCGAGGAATAGGATATCCCTGATCGTGAAATTCTTAGAGATGTACATGATGATGCAATAATCAGAAAGCTCAGCGAGAGACTTCTTGATCTTTACACCCTTGGGAGAAGTAGCATCATGCCAGTGAACTTTTACTTCCACTGTTTTATCTGCTTCCGTCTTAAAGTCGAATCCTCGTTGAGAAGATGACTTGATCTGATGTAGACCGAAGATTATCTTCGCGTACCACTCACCCAGCTGAATCGGAAGATTCTTTCCGTTCATCAGTACTTTGTGATCTTTCAGAATCTGAAATGTCTGGTGAACAACTTCAACCGTATCAAAAATTGCTTTCTGATCAGGCAGGTGAAGAATACCAAGATTCTTCATGACCTTACTTGATAGTCTCTTATTGAATTGGTTTTGATACCAGACATCGAACTCATTAATTTCCAGGAAATCATAAGAACTGAAAACGAATCCGAGAGATTTGAGATCGCTGATACCTGTAACTTCAGGCAGCTCTTTCATGAGGAAGCTCAGAGGAACATATTCTCTGTCATTGCTTCCGCGAACAAAGACCTGGTCTTTGTCATAGTCGGAACTGCCATGAGTTGACCCAGAGAACTTCTGGGACACCTCATAGACTTTGTCTTTTAACACGGTGTAACCTTTTAAATTTAAATTACACCTATTCTACCATGTAGCGGCCTAAATCTCCAGCGCAAGAACATCCAGATCGAACTCGAGAATTGTCTTGGCCGTAGACAGGTTGTGAATCAGATAATTAGCGCAATACACTCGGAAATCTGTCACCTTAGACTCGTAGAACTTCTTATCATCACCACTTGCACTGCCTAATTTTTTGTCGGCCAGGATCGCGGCTTCGCAGAGTCGCCATGCAATTACCATCTGTGACGCAAATTGTAGGAAATCAGTACAGTTCTGGAGAACGAGATTCATCTGATTATTCTTCGCGTAACCAGACATGGTACCCATGATCTGCTGTGCACTGCTCATCACTTTCAACATCATGTCTTTTTCTTTCTTAAACTTCGCATCGTCGAGAAGTGCTACAGTTTTCATGATCTCTTCTGAAAGCCACATCATGGTCTTACCCTGATCTTTCAGAATTTTTCTCATCACGAAGTCGATTGCCTGAATTGCATTTGTCCCTTCGTAGATCGTTGCAATTTTAATATCTCGGACAAATTGCTCAACTCCATACTCACTACAATAACCATATCCACCGTGTTGTTGAACAGCTTCCACAGCAACCTGAAAGCCCTGCTCAGAACAATAAGCTTTCGAGATTGGAGTCAGGAGCGAAATCAGATTTTCGTATTTATGATCGGCTTTCGCTTTATCAAAAAGATCCGAGACGTAAAGACAAAGTGAGCGCATACCACGGGACATCGCACGCATTCTGAGAAGTGAACGACGAACATCCGGATGGTGAGCAATCTCTTTTCCGAACTGCGCTCTTTCTTTCACATATTTTTCGGTCATCATATAAGCAAGGTTTGCCTGAGATTCACCCTGAATACCGCAATAGAGACGAGCTTCGTTCATCATAATGAACATTGTTTCCATGCCGTGGAACTCTCCACCAATCAGCCATCCTTCGCTTTCTGCATCCTGACCAAACTGAAGCTCGCAGGTAGCAGAAGCGTGAATCCCCATCTTGTGTTCAATCTTAGAGCAGATCACATTATTTGTTCCACCCATTGATCCATCTGGATTGATCTTGAATCTTGGAACAACGAAAAGTGAAATTCCTTTCGTTCCTTCAGCACCGCCCGGAGTTCTGGCGAGTACCAAATGAATATTGTTCTCATAGAGATCTGATTCGCCGGAAGAAATAAAAATCTTCGTTCCTTTGATTGCATACTTTCCGTTTCCAAGTGGCTTAGCTGTCGAACGAAGTGCTCCAACATCTGAACCGGCGCCAGCTTCAGTGAGACACATAGTTCCGCCCCACTCTCCTGTCATCATTTTAGGAACGATAGTCTTTTTCATGAAATCGTCGCCCTTGATCCACATCACATTCATGGCCGCACGGGAAAGACCCTGATACATCGTCCAAGCACAGTTCGCTCCTGTTCCCAGTGACAAGCACGCAGCATAGACTGCATCCGGAACAGGTGTTCCACCAATCTCTTCCGGAAGCGCCAGAGCAAACCATCCGTTTCCATAAAATGCCTTATTGAGGGCGTGGAAACTTTCAGGTGCGATAACTTTTCCGTTAACGTGCTTCACACCTTGTTGATCTGAAATTTCACGGGTTGGAAAAATCTCGTTCTCCACAAATTTATTATATTCTTCCACGATGCCCATGGCGTCCGCTTCACTCAACCCATATTGCTGGTGTTCATGAACTTTAAGTTGCTCAGAAAGATTAAATCTAATGTCGCGGAGATCGGCTTTGTAATAACCCATAAACGTTCCTCATGAAAAATTGGTTAGTTCTAGAATAACTCCAAAAAGGAATTTTACAGAGGAAAACCGCATCAGACTACCGATCGGTAGGCTGCACCCGACTAAAATAGTCCGAAGAGATTGGGAGTTTGGCCAAATGGCAAAAAAAAAGGGCAGCCGAAGCTGCCCTTTGGGGATGTGAAATTTAGATAGTTGGGGAGATCACAGTATCGATACGCTTAGCTGCTGTGTCTTTCATGATCGTAGGGTTCGATACAGCGTGACGGTTGAGTTCTACCGTGTATTGAATTGTTTCGATCGTTGCACCCTGAAGAACATGATCCACTTTGATAACGTTCCCGTACTGAATGACATTTCCAAGAGTATAGCCATTTGACGGTGTAAGGATTGTTGCAAGAATCGGATTCATCGCAGATCTTGCGACACCTGGTTGAGCATAAACCTGGTTTTGCACCTGTGTATAAGTACACTTCTCATAAGGAAGGAAATTGATTCCAAGGAAATCCTTCGTCTCACAAGAGTATCTTTGCTTAACTACATTCACCGGACCGATCAGACTGTTATTCGATTCAATGGCATCGACATAACTATTGAGGTTAGCAATTGCTGTTGCTCCCTGAGCAGTCGGAACCTGAGTAACATAAGGATTGTAGTAATTGTGGTACGGATTGTTGTTTTTCTTCTTCGCATCCTTACCGCACGAAACGGCGAAGACCATCATAGAAGCTAAAAGCACATTCGATAAAAGAGAAAGTTTCATAAATCCCCCCTGGGAATTGTTCAATGTTATGGCTCTCTATATCCAAGAAGCGTGCCAGTTTCGCTCGAGTGGTTTCATTGAGTTATTACAGGGGAAGGTGACAAGAATTTAGACAGTAGTGTGAGGCCGTCTAATCTTTAGACAGTTCTGAGTGAAAAATTAACAGCACTCGGTTTCGAGATTGCGCGCACCCAGAAGATCTGGAAGTTCATTATTATTATCAGTATTGATGACTTCAGGTGCAGGAAGTAGATTCAAAAAGGGAGTGTTGTCGTGAAGTTCGCGGGAATGGAAGAACTGGTCTTCGCACACCAACCCAAGCTGGTTATTCATAATTTCGTCCTTGAAATATCCATCCATTCTATCAGACAATCCGAAAGTTTCCGGACAATCAAAGGATAAGGCATGGCCTATACTCTATATGGATCTCTAACATCACCATTTGTAAGAAGGCTTCGTATGTTGATGCATGATATGCCTTATGAGTTCAACGAGATGAATGTTTTTGAAGCCCAGGATGCTACGCTTCTTAACAAGATTAATCCGCTAAATCAGATCCCAGTTCTTCAGGATGGCGAGAAAACTATATGGGACTCCCGGCAAATATTTCAATATTTGAATCAGAAACATCAATTTCAGAACATGAACTGGCAAGATGAAAATCTCCTGACGGCTATTGAGGGTGCCATGGCTTCCGGAATTACTCTTCTTCTGATGAAAAGATCAGGCATAAATATAGATGAAAACTTTACGTTCACGGCCCGCCAGAAAGACCGGATTGAATCTGTTCTGGATTATCTGAAACCTTATCTTCAGGACCAGGCCCTGAAGGATTGGAACTTTGCGGCCATGACCACGTATGCTTTTCTCGACTGGGGTACTTTCAGAAATATCGTCTCTATTGATAAGAGACCTGAATGCAGAAAGTTTCTGGATCATCATGCTGATCGTTCCGACGTCGTCGCAACTAACATCCCAAAGGTATAAAGATGAAACTCAACCAATACATCGATCACACTCTGCTTAAGCCTGAAGCCACTATCTCGCAAATTGAGAAACTTTGTGCCGAAGCACGCGAACATCAGTTCGCCTCGGTTTGTGTGAATTCCTATTACGTTAAAAAGTGCGCTCAACTACTCCAGGGTACGAGTGTAAAAGTTTGCACAGTTGTGGGCTTCCCGCTTGGAGCGTCTACCATGGAAACCAAGCGCTTTGAGGCCATGAAAGCTTCCGCCGAAGGTGCCAGAGAAATAGACATGGTGATGAACAATTCCGCGGTGAAATCCGGAGACTGGCAATATGTTCAGGACGACATGGCTTCTCTTGCCCAGGTCTGCCACCAGCAAGGTGGAATTCTCAAAGT
>JBKJPL010000009.1:0-261922 GCA_046595005.1 Bacteriovoracaceae bacterium
GCAGTACCACCAATGGCATTTCTCGCTCTCACCACAACGAAATAAGTTGTTCCGGAAGCAAGTCCCGTGATCGTATACGGAGAAGTCACACTGGCGACAGTTGTGGTGTAGCTTCCGGTGGTCGTTCCATATCTCACGTCATAGAGAGTTGCTCCCGTTACTGCCGGCCAGGTTACCTGGATTGAGTTTGGTGTAGGAGCAGTAGTCCCTGAAATAGTGAAGTTCGAAATGGTCTGAACACTTGATTCATTTGAATTGGGAGACTCGGTTCCGTTAAAGGCACGAACGACATAGAAATAAGTTGTGCCATCAACAACTGTTGTATCGGTATATGTAGTGCCTGTCACACCAGTTGCGATCGAAGCGTATGTTCCGGAAACAGTCCCGCGGTAAATGCGATAGTTAGTTGCACCAGCCGATGCTGTCCAGGAGAGAGAAGCATTCGCAGTTGCGGAAGATGTAGCGACCAGAGTAGTTGGAGCTGCAGTGGCAGTTGTTCCATTGAGCTCATTAGTGCTGATGGATGTACCGGCGCCGACAGTGTTGTTCGCGCGGATAGCGATAAAGTACTGAGTGTTCGGTGAAAGTCCTGTGAGTGTATAAGGAGAAGTCACATTCGACACAGTTCCGAGGTAAACGCCGGTTGTGGTACCGTATCTCACATCATAAGTGGCAGCACCGGTTGCTGCTCCCCAGGTAAGATTGATGGAAGTCGATGAAGCAGGTGTGAGCGCAGTGAGAGTAAATGAACTGATCGGCCGGACACTTACTTCAGAAGATTGAGCTGATTCAGAACCGTTATCAGCACTGACGGTATAGAAATAAGTCGTGCCATTTGCCGCTGTCGTATCCATGTAGGCATTTGATCCGACAGCGCTAGCGAGAAGAGAAAGTGTTCCGGAAATTGTTCCACGATAAACATTATATGAAGTTGCTCCGGTTACTGCCGTCCAGTTAAGGCCCACTTGTCCGGAAGTTGCAGAGGCGGTGAGTCCCACTGGTGCTGCTGTCGGTGTCTTTCGTGAAGACTCGGCGGAGTTCGTATTAGTTCCTGCACCGACAGTATTTTTTGCGCGAACAACAACGAAGTAAGTTGTGTTCGCAGAAAGGGCTGTAATTGTATAGGGCGAAGTTACATTTAAAACAGAGCCCGTGTAGGTGCCGGATGTAGTGCCATAGAGAACATCATAGGCAGTCGCACCGGTTACCGCTCCCCAGGTCACTTGGATAGAAGTTGACGAAGGAGTCGTGAGCGAAGAAATTGTGTGAGCTGCTATTGGCTGAGTCGCCACTTCAGAAGACTTCGCCGATTCGGATCCATTGTCCGCTGTCACAGCATAGTAGTAAATTGTTCCGTTCGTAACGGGAGTATCCGTGAATGTTGCCGCTACGACTCCGCTCTGAAAAAGTGTTGTCGATCCAGCGGTTGTACCCCGATAAACTTTATAAGACGTGGCACCAGTGACAGTTCCCCAAGTGAGAACAACCTGGCCTGGAGTTGAAGTGGCCGCAAGACCCGCCGGTGCTGCTACTGGAGTTTTAACTGAAATTTCTGCGGTAGTTTGTGAAGCTCCCGATCCGATTACGTTTCTCGCGCGGGCGACTACAAAATATGTAACATTCGAAGTAAGACCGGTGATGGTATAGGGAGAAGTTACGCCCGAAACCGTCGTCGTATATGAGCCAGAGGTCGTTCCGTATCTCACATCGTAGGCCGTCGCACCTGTGGTAGTAGGAAATGTTACAGTAAGACTGGTGGTAGAGGCCGGAACCACAGAAGTCAGCGAGAATGGAGTAATGGTCTGGCCCGTCACTTCAGCTGAATTATCTGAATCAGAACCATTGAAGGCCTTCACGACATAGTAATACTGAGTTCCATCCACCACCGTATTATCAACATAATTGGTAGTGATAATTCCACTCTGAAGAAGAGCATATGTTCCCGAGACAGTTCCCCGGAAAACTTTATAACTGGAAGCACCCGGAGAAGCAGTCCAGCTAACAGTGATCTGACCGGATCCTACTGTCGCCAGAACTCCCGATGGTGGACCAGCAGGAGTCGTCACAGAAAGTTCGTTTGAATTGGATGAAGCTCCAGTTCCTACGGCATTCTTGGCAACCACGATCACGTAATAAGCTGTGTTACTTGTTAAAGCACTGATCGTCAGTGGTGATGTCTGATTTGTTAGGGTGGTAGTGTATGAGCCAGTAGAAGTTCCATATCTCACATCATAAGTAGCAGCACCAGTAACCGCCGGCCAGGTGACAGTAATGGATGTCGGGCTGGGAGCTGTGAGACTGGTGAGTGTGAAATTATTTATTGGCCGAGCCGAAACTTCGCTTGAGTTCGCAGATTCAGAACCATTATCAGCAGTCACGACATAAAAGTAAGTTGTTCCATTCGCGGCAGTGTTATCGGTGTAGGCAGAAACACCGACCGTTGCGAGTAGGGCATAAGTTCCAGAGACAGTTCCGCGGTAAACCTTGTACGAAGTCGCTCCCGCAGTGTCTGCCCAATCAAGAGAGATGCTTCCCGAGGTACTCGTGGCAACTAATCCTGATGGTGCTGCGGTCTTGGTTTTTCCGGATGATTGCCCAGTCGTAAATGATGTCCCCGAGCCCACACTATTCTGGCCGCGAACGACAATGTAATAAGTCGTGTTTGCCGCGAGACCCGTGAGGTTATAGGGAGAAGTTACGCTTGAAACTGTTGAGGTATAGCTTCCGGAAGTTGTTCCGTACTGGATGTCATAAGTATCTGCACCTGCAGCTGCTCCCCAACTGACCTGCAGGCTTGAAGAGCTCACCACTGTGACAGATGAAATCGCAAATGACTGGATCGGCTTGACTGATCTCTCTATCGAGTTTGCACCAGGAAGACCGTTGTAAGCTCTCACGACATAAAAATATGTCGTACCGTTTGTGACCAAGGTATCAGTATATGTCGTAGCATTGAGTCCGGAGGCAATCGAAGTATAAACTCCGGTAGCAGTCCCCCGCAGTACTTCATAACTTGAAGCTCCACTCACGGCACTCCAGTTAAGAATCACTTGTCCCGGTGTAGCCGCGACAGTAAAGGTTGCAGGTGCCGGCAGAAGTGGTACCGGAGTTGCGGAAAGCTGGTTCGTAGAAAGGCGTGAAGTCCCGTCACCAATAACGTTGTTGGCTCGAATTCGGAAATAATAAGTTGATCCTCCGACAAGACCACTCAGAGCATAAGGTGAAGTAACGTTGACTGCTACTGAACTGAGAGAAGCAGGATTGGTACCGTAGAGAATATCAAAAGTTTCCGCACCAGTGACGGCCGGCCAGGAAATTGTGGCCTGATTAGTGCCGGGGCCCGCGACCGCTGAAGTCATATTGAAATTAGAAATTGATTTGGCACCAACTTCCAGAGAATCGGGTGATGAATATGGTGGGGTTATCGCACGGACGACGTAGTAGTAGGCCTGACCGTCAGTAGTGGGAGTATCGACAAAAGTAGTACTCGTGAGACCCGATACGTGAAGGGCAAGGACCCCTGAAGTTGTTCCACGGTAAATCGAGTAGCTTAAAGCTCCTGAAGATGCTCCCCACGAGATAGTGATATTTCCCGGTTGAGCTAAAGCAGAAACACCTGTTGGAACAGGTGGAGGACCAAATGGAGTATCGTTAACTTCAGAGTCAGACAAACCGTAACCATTGTTAGCGTTCTTAGCCACGACACGGAAAAAATATCTTACGTTGTTGGTGAGACCAGTAACATTGAAAGGAGAAGTGACGTTCGAGACGGTGGCAGTATAGGTCCCGGAACGCGTTCCATAAAGAATGTCATACGAAGTAGCATTAGCTGAAGCACTCCAGGAAAGATTCATGGCACCGTCTGAAGGTGTATTCCCTGTGATATCAAACAGGCCTACTGACTGTGATGTTCCAATAGCTGTAATATCTTTTGAACCAGCAGCGTTTGTCGCAACAATATTGTAGAAATATTGAGCACCAGGCGTGAGTCCTGAAACGGTACAAAAATTGAGAACGGTGGAACAAGGAAGAACCGTTGTGATCGTGCTCGGAGTTGTTCCCTGAAAAACGGTATAGCTTGAAACACGCGCTGAGCTCGACCAGCGAAGATTTGCAGTAGTAGTTTGTGAACGAATTTGAGTGAAAGAAAAAGCACCTGGAGGTTGAAGACCAGGACTGTGATTTTGGGCAATGGAAGAGGGTCCGCTTGGATTGTTACATCCAGCGAATAATGCGAGCGCCATCAGAATGATGAAGTTCACGTATTTCAACACTTTATTTCCTCTCCTGCCTGTTACGGCACCTTCGATTTTAAGGCTGTTTGAAGAAAACCTTCACGATGAAAGATTTGCCTCTATAACCTCAAAGTCTCTGAGTAAATCTCATCGGTTGCTTCTTATGTTTGGGTGAGGGAAATTCGATGGTTTAGATTAAGTCCGAAGACCATACTGAAAGTGCCAAGAATGTGAGGCAGATATTTAGAAAGAGTACTGAATGTTAACAGAATACCCTAACAATTCATGGGTGAATGTCACCTCTGCATTGGGAGCAGTGGATACCTGATAGAAGCCTTTGAAGTGAATCGCAGTTCCCAAGGGTCCAACCCAACCGAGACGAGCATATGCTTCACCACCGGCACCGGTCTCAGTCAGAAAGGTCCCGCCTTTTGTGGGAAAGAGGGCATAGCCTTTTGCTCCAATCCCCCAGAGAAGACCAATCCTTCGACGCTGACTGAATGATAAATGTGCTCCGGCCTGGGCAAAACTGGTCCTCACCACTTCAAATACATCAGGTGAAATAGTCACGTAGAGCGGATGATCTTGTTTCATTCCGAAAATCCCAAGCTTCATCAGAGGCCCGAGTTTTCTGATGAGTTCTCCCCCGTACTGGACCAGCGCCTGTTTTTCGCTCTCAGTAGTTCCGAAAGGGGGCTCATCGAAACGAACTGTGTGAAGACCACCAAAAATCCTGAAGGCAGTATTCTGAGTCGTTCGAAAAGTATAGGACCCAAGAAAATAGGGAAACAGCGGTGAAGATAATCGGCCTTCAGTTTGGTTTGCTGACTGCTTTCCCCGGAGTGTGTGAAACGCGAGACCATACTCAAACTGCAGATCCTGAGTCTCGATATTGACCTCAGCATACGCGAATGGAATCAGAGAAAAAGAGAGTAGGAGCAGGACAATTCTCATCCCTGATATTTTATAGGAAATCTTCATGAAGTGCTTAGGGTGGACGAAATGTCCCTGTTGCTGGACCGGAATCGTCGCCTATTGTCCCATGCTGCGTGATTGGGAAGCCGCTTTTGGGTTACTTCTTTCGTATGAATATTATTCCACCCAGAACAGGAATCGGATTTCGACTTAAAAAAGGCCAGCGGCTTCGGGTAACTGATATTGAAGGTGAGCAGGTCTCAGATTTTTTCTGTGTTCTTGAGAGTCAGCCGGAAGAATATCTTTCATCCGGTCGGACTATCGATTATCTCTCTCGCATAAATTTTAAAGAAGGTGATTTACTCTATTCAAGTAAGAGTAGACCCATGGTGAAGATCGTAAAAAACACAGTTCCCACTCACGATTTTCTTTTTACTCCATGCTCAGCAGACACTTTCCGGATTATTTATGGAGATAAAAATCCCCATCATGGATGCGAGGGAAATTTGCGACAAGCTTTTGAAACTCTGGATGTAAATATCGATGCTTTTCCACCTACATTTAATTGTTTCATGAATGTCCCGATCGCTCAGGATGGAACGCTGAAAGTACTTCCGCCAGGTTCAAAAGCTGGTGATTGTATCGAGTTTGAAGCACTTGAAGATCTCCTGGTGGGTCTTACTGCATGTTCGGCTCTTCAATCAAATAATTATAAATTTAAACCAATTGGTTTTGAAATTATTTAGGGGAGAAGGCTGGCGGATTTTGCTTTTCCGAGGCGATTCCAGATTCCGAACCAGTCTTCACTGTCATGCTGGGGAAGTTTCTTAGTGATGATCACATCAAAACCATGAAGATCAAATTTTCGGAGTGATTCGTAGAGTTCACGACTCGCGAGTTCAGATCTTTCAGGCTGATCCCAAAAAGCAGGCCTTAAAAATTTTTTCCCAAGTACTTTTTCAATCTTCTCCTGGTCTTTTTCCCAGACAAATGTGGGTGGAACCAGGACGAGTGGAATTTTAGGCATGTAGTGATGTTTAAGTTGTCCGGGAGCAACCGGTGATTCAGCGTACACAACTTCAGCTTTGATTCCGGCTTTTTCAAGAATCTCTTTCAGCATTTGTGACGTGTAAAATCCGGGACGATAAATCTCCACGCGTGATCCGCTGACTCCAGCAACAGTGGATTCAATTCCCACCCTGCATGGACCACCATCAAGAATCGCAACAGAATTTCCGAATTCTTCTTCCACATGTTTTGCAGATGTAGGAGAGGTCTTGCCGAATTTATTTGCACTGGGGGCTGCAATTCCGCCTTCAATTCCTCTCAGAAGCTCCAGGGTCAAAGAATGATCCGGACACCGAAGACCGACAGATCCCAGTCCTGAAGTGATAAGGGGATTAATCTCAGGCGTTTTTTCAGCAATGAGAGTCAGAGGACCGGGCCACGCAGCAAGCGCCAGCACTTCATGAACCTTCGTCCAGTTCGATGAAAGCTTTCTGGCCTCATCATGACTTGCGACATGAACGATCAGTGGATCAAAGAATGGACGCTCTTTAGTCGAGAAAATTTTCTCAAGTCCTGCGCGCGACTTTATCCAGCCACCAAGTCCGTAAACAGTCTCAGTGGGAATGGCCACAACTTCTCCTTTTCGAAGAAGTTGTAGAGCCACTTTAATATCAACTTTGTTCAAGGCTCGTTACTCGTGATGCTTGCAGGGTTGCGGCCATTATTGGCACGCAGGAAATTATCAATAACCCCGTTGCCACGGAATTGTCCATTGGCAAATGGGATCGAACGGATCACTCCGTCTGAAAACTTCCCTGACAAGCGACCAGAGATGAAGGTGTTCTGAAGTCCAAAGAGATTATTCATGGCAGTGATATTCTCTACCATCTTATAGTACTGAGTCAGGAAGTCTTTAAACTTCCTGAGCGAAGGTGCCTTGAAATTCTGGTCATAATCGTCTTTGAAGGCGAGATAGTTAAGTCCGATTTTGCGGACACATTTCTCTTCTTCATTTGTAGGCGTTTCCTTCAGGAGAGCCGCGCGGGTCGCATCAGTCGTCCACTCTTTCAGCTTCTTCGATTTGCACACGTTCACAATGCTTCCGAATACATTATTTGCTGGAAGGGCAACAAAATGAAGGAAGCCAGCCTTATCGACTTTGAGATCTGATTCAACACGGACCGGACCTTTTACGTCACCTTTCTTGATACGAGCGAGCCATTCTTTCGGAAGGGTAGTGAATTCATCCACGAACCAAAGAACGTCTTCCTTATACTTTTTCTCGATCCCCTTGGAAATTCCGTGTGCTTCATAGCTCTGTACGATTGAGAAAGAAAACTTCTCTTCACTCTTTACCCGGAGAATGTCCTGGTTCGTCGATTGAGCATGAGAATCTTCGTATTGAAGCACAAAGTTCTTTGAGTAGATCGCAACGTTCTTAGTTCCCATTGGAAGCTTCAGGAGTTTGTAGATAATAGCTGTCAGAAAGCGCGATAGAAGGTTCTGCACGTAACGGACGTTAGTTGCGTAGCTCTTATAGAAGGTATGAACCTTCCCATCTTTAATCACGCGCTTCTGTTCTGTTTTATTTTTTGCAATTTTTCCCCAGAGAAGAACTGATCCGTGAGCTTCAATTGCTTCAGTCGTCACTTCATCCAGGCGGACAACGAATGGTTCAAGGTGTTTCACTTCACGTTTTCCGCGAAGGATTCCTTTCCACTCATTAAGTTCCTCAGCATTGTTTCTTACATGATTCACGTCATTCATGTTCATGGCGAGGACGTAATTCTTTCCTTTGCCATATTCATACGTGAGGTCAAACTTCATGAGAGTGATCTGAAGGAGCTTGAAGAAATCAAGCTGAAGAGATGCTGTGGCACCGGCCACTGTTGTCGATTTACTCCAGACATTCATGACAAGCGCCTGTGCTGAAGGATCGGTATTCTTAAAGGCCTGCATGCTGGTTTCAGCTTCATAAGCATATTCCGCAAGAGCACCGGCAGAAAATGAAACACCATACATCGGAGGTGTGGTTATGAGAGCACCAGCTTTGGCGGTCCAGAGATCCTGGCGCTTGATAATTTCCTTGTCACCCATGACATTGATTCCCTGGGCGTTGAAAACCAGGAAAGGAAGGAAGAGTTTTTTGAAGTCTACCAGAAGACCTTGAGTGTAATTTTTCGCGTAGTGATCGTAACGATAGACGCGCTTGAAAGTTAAACCGGCAAACGCACCTACATCCACACCTGCATCGACGACTCCGGCCTCTTTCAGTTTTTCAAGGAATGTCGTCGCTTCAACTTCGATCGTAAAAGTATCAGACACTAGCCAGATATCATTTTCGTCTTCTGTAAAAGCATTCGGAGTCACCTGTCTGTCAGCATAGACCTGAACAGAACCGACTGGTTTCTGCCAGCTGAAGCCAGAGAAAGTCGAAGTCCCGAGATTGAACTGGCGATTTATCCGGTCAAGCTGAGTTACTTCTTCGACACCAATACTTTGGTGAGAAGCTTCAAGCTCGCGTCTGATCTGTTCATAAAGAAGAGATTCTTCACCATCAACCGAAGGAAAGGGCGAGACTCCTTTCATCTGCGAAGCGGGTGCTGCATTTTTTCCGAACACTGCACTCCGGATATTTTCTTTAAAGGGATCAGGTGATGCCATTAAACCTTTCGAATTCATCCCCATTGTTTTCATCTGAGGTTGTTTAAGATATTGTTGAAAGGCCGGCGTAAATTTGATGTGTTTGAAAGTCTGAGCATGGGCCGAAAATCCCGTCAGAATAAAAAATAGCATCCATACTGTTTTCATACACACTCCCTGTGTAAGTCGATTTGTCGTAATGATTAGTTTTCGGTAATTCCAGGGGGAAAATTTAACGTTAGGATAGGGCTTTAAACATCCGATATCGTGAGAGACAGCTTCGATATCAGCGACTTAGGCTATAATCTCAGTGAGGAATTCTTTATGTCAGAAGAAAAATTTAAAAACATACTCGAGGGTTCTTATCAGTGGCCCGACTACTATGAGTTCAAATTCATTGTGAAAATGGAAGATAAGGACAAAATCCTGGCCCAACTTTCAGAATTTCAAATCAGCGAGAAACAGTCAGGTAAGGGCAATTATATCTCTATCTCTGCACGGAAACTGATCAAATCCACCGATGAAGTCGTCGAAATCTACAAACGCATGTCCAGTATTAAAGGTGTGATCTCTCTTTAACGATACAAATATATGAAACATAAAACGGCATTGGTCCTTGCAGGCGGGGCCTTCGGCACTTCCATCGCATTTGTTCTTACACAGAACTTTGAAAAAGTTGTGATCAAAGTCCGTTCCAAAGAAAATTTAGACGAGATCAATAACGGCGAAAATAAAACATATCTGCCCGGCCAGAAGCTTCCGCCAACCATTCGCGCGGTCATGACTTGGGATGAAGTAAAGTTCGAAGATATCGACCTCATGGTCTCGGGTCTTCCGATGTCTGCGATCGATTCCTTCTGCCGCGAAAATAAGAATGACCTGACACGGATGTTTGAAAAAGGAATCCCACTCGTGAATCTTGCGAAGGGGATTGATCATGAAACCCTGAAACTTCCCGATGAAATTTTCAATTCCCATTTTGATCAATTCAGAAACCAGATCATCTATCTCTCTGGTCCCTCATTCGCGAAAGAAATTGTGGATAAGCAGATCACCATGGTAACGATCGCAGGTTCGGACCGCGAGAATCTCCTGAAAGTCTGTCAGATGATGTCGACGGATTTCTTCAAGCCCTTTCCTACACTTGATATTAAGGGAGTTCTCCTTGGTGGAGCGCTCAAGAATGTGATCGCGATCGCCGGCGGAATCATGGAAGGCCTTGGCTATAACCACAACACGCGCGCGGCGCTTATCACACGCGGGATTACAGAAATGCTCCGCTTCGGAGTTAAGTTCGGTGCGCGCCCGGAAACTTTCTATGGCCCATCCGGAATGGGAGATCTCATCCTCACGACTACTGGTGAACTTTCGCGAAACAAATCTTTCGGGATGGAACTCGCGAAGGGCAGAACGGCGGATGAAATTATCGCGAGCTCTAAGTCCGTCGTCGAAGGTTATAAGACTGCAAAAGCAGCTTATCTATTGGCTAAGAAATATAATATCCGCGCGCGCATCTTCTCGGGTCTCTATCATGTCCTTTATGATGGGCTGGATCCGAAGGAAGTTCTCGCAGAGCTTATGAAGCTACCACCACGGTTTGACGACGAAGGCTGAAAGGATCTTCAGTCTCAAATTGTAAACTTCTTAGTTAGAGTAAATGCTTTTCAATCTTTGAAAGGCTCACAGTCTCACCAAGTGAGATGTTATTTCCGTTCTTACGAATAAGATAGAAGGGAACTCCAACCGCTCCGTTCATACGAAGAAACTGTGTGATATTGTCATCACGTCTGGTCCAGTCCGCTCGCATAGTAATAAAACCATGTTTTGCTTTGAGTTCTTCAAAACCATCAGTCTCGAGAACCAGCTTTTTATTCACCTTGCAGGTAAGGCACCACTCCGCTGTGAAATCGACGAAAACTATTTTATTCTCGGCCATCATCTTTTCTTCCGTCCATGGGATCCAGTTACTTTCCTGCTTTACCATCGCCTGAGTCGTTGGACGCATTTCGAGATTCTGGATCGCCATGACAGTGAGGACGAGTGGAACTGCGAAGGTCAGTCCCTGAAGGATCCGGTGACGGGAAATCTTCTGCGCAAAGAAAAAAGCAAAGAACCACAGAGCAAAGAGAAGATTCAGTTTCCAGCTAATCACATCGAAATTTACGAGTGAGACAAAAACGTCATAGAGCCAGATGACCGTGATAACCAATGACAGTCCCAGGAAATATTTCAGTTTCTCCATCCATGCACCGGGCCTAGGAAAAAGCTTAAGTGATGCCGGAAAAAATGCGGTCATGAGAAATGGGAACGCGAGTCCCAGACCAATCATGAAGAACATGAGAAAGATGGTGTAGTTACTTGTCGTAAAAGCAAACGTGAGAGCTGTTCCGAGAAATGGGGCCGAACAAGGAGTCGAAAGAATCGTGGTGAGAACACCACTGAAAAAATCGCCAACAAGACTATCCTCAGTCTGCGCCGATCCGAGTTTTGATCCACCTGGGGTCACAAATTCAAAGAGCCCAAAGAGATTAAGACTCAGAACGAAGAGAATGATCATCATGATGAGAATGAATGCAGGAGACTGAAGTTGGAAGCCCCAGCCGATTTCTTCCCCGCTGATCTTGATTGCAGTCACAATCCCTGCCAGTGCCATGAAAGTTCCGATGACTCCGGCAGTGTAGGTGAGATTGTGCGAAAGAAGACGTGAGCGGGAAATATCGCGATGACGAATAAGACCAAAGAGCTTAAGCGAAATAACAGGAAGTACACAGGGCATAAGATTGAGAATCAGACCGCCAAGAAAAGCAAAGAGAAGATAACGAAGCATTCCACCTTCCATCTCAGGAGCTTTCGTCGTTGAAGCAATGGTGGCACCAGTTCCAAGATCTTTATAGAAATCATCTAGTGCGGTTGTTGCTATGGAAATATCTTTCACCGGAAGAGTTACCACATCAACCCGGGAAGAGCCTGGGGTGTTCATGAGAAACTTTAATTCATACGGTTTAGGAAATGCGCCATCCGCTGGAAGTGCCACAGGTGGTGTTTGATATTCTCCGTCCCATTCAATTTCCATCTTCCCGTAAAGCGTATCGCCTTTGTGATAAATGGTTTCGCGTTTAAATCCAAAAGGAGCTTGCGGAAATGCAGTCAGAAGATTTAACTCACGGGGAAGCTTCGCCGACTTTGCTCCCTTAAAGCTATAATGGAGAGTAAGTGCTGCCTGATCCTTCACTCGAGTCACATAAAATTCAAGGTTCGCTGGTTTTGCAGCGGCCTGCGGAAGTTTTTCGAAAGCTTCATTCAATTCGCCAGCGGAATACATTGAAGCTGAGCGGGAAGAAACGAACTTTTCACCGGACTTCAGTTTAATCTTTGCTTCACCCGGAATACAGATGTCCTTGCATATAAGCATCTTGATATGCGCATCGATATCGCCATTCACGTTATCAAAGAAGAAATGCTGTTTTCCTTCATAGCCGATTGTGAGGATGTCACCAGCTTCCAAGTGTCTTGTCGGAACAGGCCACTCATATGCTTTCACCGCTGGCTTCAGAATAAATTCGGAAGGAAGTCCGGAGTCGCCTGGATTTTTCCAGTATGTGTGCCAGCCGCTATCGTGATTGATTGTGACAACAAGAAGGTTCTGATGGCGTTGCAAAGATATAGTGGCATGCTCTTCTGAAGCAAAAGCAAGTCCCGTGAAAAGGAGGAGAAAAATAGCTTTCAGCATGAGAATCCTTTAAGATGGGCATATGTCGTTTACAGACAGAATTATATGCCTCACTGAAGAATCAGTCGAGACTCTCTACCTCTTGGGCAAAGAAGGCTCCATTATTGGGGTCTCCGAATATGTTGAACGGCCGGTTGAGGCAACTTTACTCCCCAAAGTGACGCAATTTGTCCGGTCGAATATTGAAGAAATTGTAAATCTCAAACCCACCCTCGTCCTGGGATTCTCGGATATTCAAAAAGACATCGCCTCTCAACTTATAGGACGGGGACTAAACGTTTTTGTGACAAATCAGCGCTCACTTTCTGAAATTCTTTCTTATATCGAAATGCTGGGGAGACTTGTGGGCGAGGAGGCGAAGGCCCGCGCGCTGGTTCAGGATTTCCTCGCAATGTCTGAGCATATGAAAAAGAAGGGTGCCTCACTTCCGAAGAAGCCGAAAGTTTATTTTGAGGAATGGGATCATCCTCGACTTTCCGGGATCACATGGGTTTCTGAACTGATAGAAATCTGCGGCGGAGAAAATATTTTTAAAGATATGTCAGGATCTCTTGCCCGGGACAGGGAAGTGACTGACGAACTGATTCGCGAGAGAGCGCCCGATATTATTTTCGGTTGCTGGTGCGGAAAGCCGGTAAAAATTGAGAAGATCACCGGCCGCAAGGGATATGAAAATATTCCTGCGGTCAAAAATAATTATGTCTGGGAATTACCCCCGGCGGTCTTTCTCCAGCCGGGCCCGGCGCTTTTTCTTGATGGACTTGATCAGATGTTTTCTTATATCCGGAAGGCCGCCCTTGACGGCGTTTAATTCATACCCAGAATTAAGAATATGAAACGCATGTATGTCATTCTCGGCGTATTCTTCCTGGTACTTCTCTGGGCCTTCAGTGGTTTTTCCCAAAAACAAGATCCGCGTGCGCTTCGAGAAGAGCTTCATCGGAAGATGATTGAAAATCTTTTTCATGGCACTCATGATGATCAACTTTTTCAAGACATGGAAAAGCTCATGGACGATGCCATGAAAGATTCTCTCGGAACTGGATCGAGTTCATTTTCATATTCATTCGGTGCCCAGAATTTTGAGACGGAATGGCAGGAATCAGAATCGGGGAGAACACTATTCATCACTCCACAAAATAAGGAACAGAAGCTCGATATCAATGTTCAAAAAGACATGGTGACGATTAAAGGAAAAGCCGAAAGGAAAACTCCAAACGGAACGAGTGTTTCAGATTTTCAGAATTCATTTTCTATTCCGCAGGATTGTGACAGCAGTAAAGTGAAGATGGATCAGAAGAGTGGAAAAATCGTGATGTTCTTTCCGTGGAAAACGATGAAAAAAGAGAGTCCTAAGAAGGACGAGAGAATCCCCCTTCCCAAAGCTGAGTCAGAAGTAACGATCTAGTGGATCGCGTACTGAGCGAGCAGGAAAGTAAGCGAACAAAATACAGCAAATTGATAAAGCGGTTCCATGGCGGTGAAATCTACTCCTCTTCATAGGGCGGGGTAAATAAAAGGGCCCTGCCGGTAAAAAGAACAGACCAACTTAAGTGTTTGGATTCATTAATTTATTTTAAGGGTAATTTTTTCCTCAGCATTCAGCCGATAAAACCGAAGAGATGGGTACGAGGTCACAACCCACCCTGGAGGCCAATATGGCAAGGACACTAGCAATCTTCTTCGTTTTCGGATTAATGGTAAGCTGCGCTTCTTATCACAATCAGCGTGCTATTTCTTCTGTTGATAAACATGAGAAAGAAGCTGGATATAACTATTCAATGGATAAGGGCGGACGGTTCTAAACTCCTACGGCTTTTTCTGCCAGTCGGGAATGTTTTGAACCTCGTCTAGTATTCGTTTAAAAGAATCCAATCGAGAGAGGATCAACTGGTCCTCTCTTTTATTTTCATCCAGCTTCTGGAAAAAACATCCCTTACTATTTTCTTCGTGAGTGCAGTTTGATGCGAACTGACATTTCGTCGACCATTCATTGATGTCACTGAACGAATGAAGAAGCTCTTCCTGAGTAAGATCGGAAAGAGACATACTCCGCACACCTGGTGAATCAATAATTGAGAAAAATTCAGCATCAATGACTTCCGCCCAGGTCGTTGTGTGAGATCCCTTATTCGCTTTACCCAGTTCACCGGTAAGAAGAGAGGCCTTCCCGTCAGAGAGAGTTGTTATGAGATGACTTTTTCCTACTCCCGAGTGGCCCAAGCAGACTGCGGTTTTTCCCCGGAGTTTTTCTCTGAGCTCGGCCATTCCATTTGGAAGAAAGCGATTTTTGTAATCAGGTTTCTCGGCCGATATTTCAAAGCATTCGGCCTTGAGCCATTTCAGGCGATCAGCTTCTAAGTTGAGATCAAAATCGCCTGGCCCATAAAGATCCATCTTATTAAAGATCACATACGCAGGAACATCCCAGTACTCTGAGCGAACTAAGTAGCGATCAACAAGTCCACGCTTGTAAGCAGGTTTCCCTGCCGAAACCACGACCAGAATCACATCCACATTGGCAGCGATTACTTTCTTTTTTTGTTCACGCGGAAGATTCCGGAAGATGGAATTCTTTCTTGGACGAACCCTTTCAATTTTCCATTCCTCACTTCCGGGACCGGGAGGAGTGATATCGACAAAATCACCAACGACAATGTGATCTTCTTTCAAAGTAGCGGCTAAAGCGGTTCCGGGGACTATAGTTTTGGTATCTTCACGCTGGCAGTCAAAATGCCTTTTAGAGGATCTAAAAATACGGGCGGAAATAGTCATACGACAATGTAACATACGAGATTGACAAGATTAAGAGGGGACATTAATCTATCGCCTCATTGCTCTTTAATTGGAAACTCCTTGGAATCAATGGACTTTTTGATAGGGAACAACCCACGCTCGGGTAGCTCAGTTGGATAGAGCAACCGATTTCTAATCGGTAGGTCACAGGTTCGACTCCTGTCTCGAGCGCCACTTCTTATAAAATTGCCACCTTCTTGGTGGCTTTTTTATTCCCGCTATCAATCTCCGACTCATTTCAGCCGAAAAGCTCGTATGTTTCTGCGACTAATTCTCATGGCTTTATTCACTATTCCACAGGCCTTCGCAGGTCCGGAATCTTCGTGCTCATTCAACCAGGGAAACTGTGCCCTTAACCGCGATAATGGCCGCCATGGTTTCGTTCAGGATTATGGTTACGGTGGTTTTACTTCAACACTCGCCACTAGTGCCCGCATTGCTACTAATCCAATTGGTACCGCGATCGATGCTTATTCGAATGGAGGACTGCCTAATCCTGAATGTGTTTGGAATCCGATGGCACGGGTTACAACTGGTGCTGCTGTTTTAGTTAACGGAAATGCAGAAGATCCAACAAAAGCTGAACTCAATGCCATTCAATGTGCGGGCGAAGCGGGAAGGGGATATTCTTTCAACGGAAACTTCCAGGAAATTCTGAACACTGTCGGAAATCTGGATCCGCTCCAGGAAGAATTAGTATTCCTCACTGCTGCTGAAGATATTCATAATTTCAATGAATGCCAGAATGGTCTGTTCAGTAATTATCTTCAAAATCCTGCAATTAAAAATGACCTTCTCAATAATGCCTGGAGACAGTTTCAGGATATTACAACAAGCAATGAAGTGATTCCGCGTCTTCGCGAAGAATACAGAAAGCGCGCGGATGTTTCCCGCGCTGATTCGATCATAAGATGCTCGCGCGAAACTTGTCCTACTCCGACTGTACAAGATATCCGCCGCATTCGTGAAAGAAGTGAAAACCAGGAAAGGGTTCAGGCGCTTCGTCCTGAAATAAATCTTCTCATTTCCCGCATCCCTATGGCCAATCGCGATTCCATGAGAGCACAGATGGAAAATCTTCTCATGAGCAGCACTCCTGTTACTGAACAAAGATTTCAAGAGACCTATGAGCAGGAGATGAGACGCATGAATGAAGGCGTTCAGAATTCCCGCGAGTACATTCGTGGGATTACTGTTACGTCTGGGGATAAGAAATACTTCTGCGTAGACAGAAACTTAAAAGAGAACCTCTACCGTTCCGGACAGGTTGATCATACTGTCGAGCGTATGGGACTAACTGATATACTTTCGAATTTCAATCTCAGAAATAAGAATCGTTATGGACTCGCAGGAACTGTTGTCACTGAAGTGGCGATGATTCCCACATACTTCGTGGGATACGGAGCTGCGAGACTCGCTCTGAGAGCAGGGGCCAGTTCCGTCCGCGCTGTGAGTATGGGGGGAAGAGCACTCGCTTCTTCAACTCGTTTTGCGATGCTGGGACTTGAGGCCGCAGATTACAGTGCGGCGATGGCAGCGGCCATGCGTGATTGTGACAGTGATAATTTCCAGGCGCGCGTAGATGGGAAGGCCTGTGATCCAACAACTGAAATTGGTCTTGCGTATGAAGAGGCGAGTCTCGCTCAGTGTATAACCTCGGTTATTCTTCCAGTCGCTTCAGCGTTCGTTGGTACGGGAGTGAGAGTTGTTAATTCAAGAAGACTTGAGCAGCTTTATGCCAATTCTCCGGCCCAACTGGATACGATCGTTGTTACAGGACAACGCCAGCGCCCGGAACGCAGTTCTCAGTTGGGCGAGAGAAGAACTTCTGAATTACTTTCTCCATACTTTAATCTCAGAAGAAGAATCAGATCTCTTGGAAATGGTGATGAGATTACTGTATCCCCTGGAATATCAAGTGCCGACCAGATTCCCTATGAACTTTCGAGAGCATTCCGTGCTGTAAAAGATCCTGAGGTCATGCGCCAGCGTGCCCGCGAACTTGCTCCTGAAATGCAGAGATCAATCACGAACGCCTATAATGCTCTCAATGACCGCGCAGGACTCAAAAAATATTATCAGGAACTCTATACTGACGCCGCTCTTTGGATGAGACATCGCGGAAGACCAGCAGATCTCGAGGCCTTGAGAAGGGGAGAAATCACAGAGCACGCTTTGGCCGTTGTTCTCGTCAGGCGCGCGAAAGATCGCGGAGAAACTAATTTCACCACTATCATGAGAAGAAGACCCGGGGAAGACGAGTCGACACTGTCATCGGGCAGGCTTCCGACGGAAAATGAAGTCCTGACCAGCGAGAACCAGCGGTTTCGGTTTGCGGTGAGAAGTGGGCCATTCTTTGACCGGAATTTTCAACCAAACAGTGCCGGCGACCATGGCGTACTTTCTCACATGATCCAAAGAGAAATCGTACTGCCTCATGTTTCACGGGCAACGAATGGAAATCCTCAAAGCTTCTTTGATTTCCTGGGGACACCACGGGGGATAAACTTCTGGGCCGATCTCTTTGATTCTAATGACACGAATTCAATGACAAGACCTGAAACCATTACTGAATTCATGGTCCCTCGGATGACCAGAACGCCGGGATCTCGATAGTAATTATCTAATTTTTATTCACTACTTTTAATTCCGATCTGATAATTATCTCCTACACACGGAGATACTTATGAAATACTTTTTACTAAACCTAGCACTCTTCACTTTCACTGTTTCTGCTTCAGCCGGCCCAACTGGCATCGCGTATCCATCGAACAGAACTTTCGACATGGCCCAGGTCAAAGGTCAGACCTATATCACTTTCTTAAAGCAGAAACTTAAACCTTCATTGGATTCACTTTCAAGCGGTTTTCCCAATATCGGTTCGCAAGCCTTCAAAACTCAGGCCGAAGCAAACCTCTCGCAGAAAACTTTCCTGAAATATAAGGGAGCGAAGTGGAACAGAAACACACGCACATATGAAGGTGCACTTGCCGACGCTCAGGTTGAACAAGTTTACGAGTCTCTGAAAAAAATACGTCCTACATCAACGGTTGATTCTCTTCAGTATTTTGATCGCGACGACAGCAGCTGGTCAGCAAAAAATGATATGGCCCAGGCCCTCAAGTCTGCTGGTGTGAACGCTGCTCCGTTTGATCTCGGAACGCTTTACGCTCTTACCGGTGGTATCGGCGTGAAAGTTAAACTCGATGCTAATAATTATAACTATCATGTTCTTTATAAGACCGGAAAAAGAGATCCACACCAGGAAGTGATGAGTGGAAGAAGTTTCTCTTCTTCTCCAGGAAGAAAAGCAGCTGACGCTACTGATCCTGAATATCTCCGTGATCTTGAAGAATACTTGAAAGCTACGCCCGATGTGAAACCATTTATCCAGACGATGATTCTCTCACTCGCGAACTCTGATACAAGTGGATATAGAAATCTCAGTGACGCTGGTCAGGCAGTTCTTGGTGATTTCTTCACAGTTTATACTGCCGAGGCGGTAAGACATCTCATGGTAAATCTTGAAGATGGTGTTCACCCTTGGGAAATCGATCTCGCAGCTGTGACATTCATTTCTCCGATCAGCGTTCGTATGGGAAAAATTGTAACTGGTGGAGAGCTTAAACATGACACAATCGGTGGATGGTTTGCTCCGTCTCCGAACAATAAACCAGATGGTCCTCAGCGTTCAGGGATTGGTATCACTCGCAAAGATCGTAAGAAACTTCAGGCGGCTATTCACAAGTATGAAATGGGAACTGCTGACGGGAAGAAAATCATCTTTGATATCCAGTCGATCATCGGGAACAACGGAAACCAGCATGATGTGATCCAGGGAGTATTTGAATATCTTTCTGCCACTTACACACCAGCTTCAATGGGAGCCAATGCTCAGAAGCTCGCTACTCTCATGGCGCAATTTAATCAGATGATTACTGACGATGCTGCTCAGATTGAGCAATCCTTCTAAAAAAGGGTTTCAGCATACTTGTTGTGCGGCCGGCGAGGCGAGGAAAGCGTTAGATGCAGACCTCGGCCACAGGTATGCTGGAACCATCTTTGATAACAGATTTTTATATAGTTATATAAATTAATATGAATTTATTTTATATTGTTTAGTGGCGATAATAGCTTCATGAACAGGCGGTCTTTTCTCTCTCTATCATTGGCATTACCTTGGTTAATTGAGAAAGCTAGCGCTGTTAAAGGAGCTTTTATGATGACCATTCCTTCCGAATCCAGAGGCCTTGCCGATCATGGCTGGCTTAAGTCACGCCACACTTTCAGCTTCGCTGATTACTACGATCCCAAGCGCATGGGCTTTGGTGCCCTTCGGGTTATTAACGATGATTTCGTAGCAGCTGGCAAAGGCTTCGGAACTCATCCCCACCGGGATATGGAAATCATCTCTATACCTTTATCGGGAATTCTTAAGCACAGAGACTCTGAAGGGAATGCGGCCTTGATTAAAAAAGGTGAAGTGCAGATCATGTCTGCCGGAACAGGAATTTTTCATTCTGAACATAATGCTTCAGATTCGGATGAAGTGCGCTTCCTCCAGATATGGGTGATGCCTAAGAAGCGTGGAATCAAACCAAGATACGACCAGAAAAATTATGAGCTGAAAGAAAACGAACTCACACTTGTCGTTTCCCCTGAAGGAAAAGGCACTTCGGTCGGGATTAATCAGGACGCCTATTTTTCTCTCGGGCTTCTGACTCATGGGAAGACCATCTCTTACGACGTGAAACAACCCGGCAACGGAGTTTTTGTTTTTGTTCTTGCTGGGTCATTGAATGTGAATGGACAGGAGCTTGGCACTCGAGACGGAGTAGGGATCTCGAAAACTGAGAAGCTCACTCTTCACGCAACTTCAGGTGCGGAAGTTCTTCTGATGGAAGTGCCTATGATATCCGTTACCGGATGATCTCCAGAGTGCGTATAACGAGAACTGCGTTCTTAAAACGATCTATGATTTCTTGCGAGGGAAATTTTGGCTTCACAGATGTTTCCATGAAGTAAACTTCTTTAGTCTCGGGATTAATCAATTTAACTTCGTACAACATCATCGGAATTCTCAAACGGAATTTCTAAGTCAAAAGTTTAAATAATTTTTCTTAATCAGAGGATCTTATGAATTTACTACCTGTTTTATTTATCGGACATGGCTCACCAATGAATGCGATAGCAGTTAATTCGTACACTCGCATGCTCAATAAATTAGGTGAAGAACTTCCACGGCCCAAAGCTGTCCTTTGCGTTTCCGCCCACTGGATGACTGAAGGAACCTGGATCACCCAAATGGAGCACCCGAAAACTATCCACGATTTTTATGGATTCCCACAAGCACTCTTTGATGTTCAATATCCTGCTCCAGGTACACCAGAAATTGCGGAACAGATTTCTAAACTTATAAAAGATCCTCGTATCAATCCGGATCGTGAGATGTGGGGCCTTGATCACGGAACATGGTCTGTTCTTCGCCATCTTTATCCTAAGGCCGATATGCCGGTCATGCAGTTATCTCTGCATCTCGAGCAACCTGCGCCTTATCACTATAAAGTAGGGCAGGAGCTGAGGCGTCTTCGTTCGGAAGGAGTTTTGATTGTGGGGAGTGGAAATATTGTTCATAATCTCCGGCAGATTAATTGGACGGAGAAATCTGAGCCTTATCCGTGGGCAGTGGAATTTGATAAGTGGTCCCACGAGAAAATTGAAATGAGGGATGACGAAGCTCTGGTGAATGATTATCTGAAATCAGAAGCTGGAAAACTTAGTGTACCAACACCGGAACATTATCTCCCACTTCTTTATGTCATGGGAGCTGCTGAAAAAGAGGAGAAGGTAAAGTTTCTCTTCGATGAAATCCATCATTCCTCCATAAGTATGCGAAGTCTGAGGATTGGCTAAGAGTACAGAATATTAAATATTCTGATGGAAGTTGCCGATAATTGATCTATGTGGAAGCTCTTCAGATTCAGGCATAGGGATGTCACACCCATTTCCAGAGAAGATTTCTGTCTTTATTTTATAATTCAAATCCTTAGTACAATAGGCTTCATTGGGACACTTTTCGTATTCTACAAACTAGGATTTATAGACTTCAGGACAGGCATCTTTGCTTTCTTGATTGTCGTGGTTGCTGCAGGATTAATATTTCCGAATATTCTGACCCAAAGGTTAAATGACATTTTTCCGGAGAGAAACATCTCGGGTATAGCAGTCGCAGTTTATAGTTTGCTCCCGGTTTCAAATCTTTTCTTGATCTCATATTGCCTTCGTCAGAAAAATAACTGCGGTCATAATTTTCTTGCCCCGGTGCTGATAAAAAAAAGGTACTCGTTTTTATTATTCGGGATTATGACTTTTCAAACGGCATGGTTCGGCTTTGGTCAATATTCACCTAACCTTCTCGAATATCATTCATGGATCAATAATCCATCAAATCACAAGATTGCTTATGTTGCTGCTCAGGCAAAGATCGTTTTTGATACAAAAAAGGAATTTGTAGGTAAGGGGGACGTTTCAGCTGAATTTGATAAAGTTCAGAAGTCCATTCCTTTTGATAGTACTGGTCATATCCTTTCGATTGCAGTTATCGCAACCGATGTTTATAAACGAAAAGCGCTGAAAGGAAGAAACCCTTCAGCTGCAAAAGATGCTTCACTTGAACTCTTAAAAGGGGTTTTGCATCAGGAGAATACATATCAGGCGAACAAGCAAATCTGGAACGGCTTCAGCCCAACAGCTTTTCTTTCTCCGGCCAATTTGACAGAGATTGGTCTTCTTCTGCTTGTAGAGGATAAGATCATGAATCAATATAGAGAAGAAGTTAAAAATAAACTTATCAGCATCATAACTAGAATGGAACAGAGAGCGGTTAAAGAAAAATACGGTAAGGATTATCTCAAAGAGTTATCTTATTACCGCTCCGAAGTCGTTAAAATCTAGAGATCGAAATGGTCTCTGATCATCTTAATCGCGAGATCCCGGATCACATCTTTTTCCTGAAGGATCTCATGAAAGGCACCTTTCATTGAGACCAGTTCACATTGAGCGGTCTGCATGCAGAAGCTCAGTTGTTTCTCAGGCTTTACCACCACATCAAGTTCTGCCTGAAAAAGCAGAATCGGCATGGTTAATTTTTTACCAACATTCTGGATACCCTTTGTTCCCTGGAAAGACTCTTTCACCCAGCTCACGGTCGGTCCGCCTATTCCTAAATCCTGCTTAACAAAAAGGTACTTATTCATTTCAATACGGGCTTCTGAGTGACTGAATTCACTTTTTCCAACAACATCTATTTCCGGTTTGTATGGTCCTCTTCCTGGTGCATATTTATTCCCACGGCCAGCCTTAAAGAGCATTTTGGCGAGGGCCCGAGCAAATGTCGCAGGATACGGCTTGGTATAGATGTCATACATCGGTGCAGATAAAACAACTCTGTCGAAAACTTCGGGTTGTGAATCCATGAAACGGGTCGCGATTGCTCCACCCATTGAATGAGCGATCAGGTAAAGATTTTCTCCCTTAGTTTGAGGGAGAACAATTTTATTCATGAAGTGAGTGAAGTCTTTTACGTAATCAGAGAAGTCATTAATGTGACCTTTCTGGCGATCTTTAAGAAGACGCTCAGATTCGCCCTGTCCGAGATGATCGATGAGATAAAAATTAGCATCAGGGATATCGTGGACGAGCTCGAAGTATTTTTTCATCGGCTCCTGGCGACCAGGAGAGACAACAATATTCGGAAGCCCTTGACCTCGGATATAAGTCCGGAAGCGGACTTTTTTTCCGATGTGATTAGTGAATTCCTGTGCAGGAGTTGCTTCCAGGTGGGCCAGAACGTCGCGCTTCCAGACCAGATCATAGTCCTTTTCGGAAATAGCGAAGGCCGGCAAGCTTAAGAGTGCAAGAATTAGGAATTTCATAGGCCCAAGTTATCCCGGGGAGGGGTGGGGGTCAATATTAAGGGAAAAAACTCCCTAAAGGTGTTAAACTTTTAGCCATCACAGGAGCGGGTATGGCCATTAAAGCAGTTATCTTCGATATGGACGGAGTCGTGGTAGATAATCACAAGTTTCACTTTAAGGCCTGGATGGGCTTTGCCGAAAAATACAATTTTGAGCTCAACGAGGAAATTTATCGTGAGCAATTCAACGGGAAAACCAATCGTGATCTTTTCCGGATGATCTTTGATGATCCAACGGACGAAGAGATTGAAGAATATGCGGAGGAAAAAGAGTCTTCTTATCGTGAGCTTTATTACGATGATCTATCACCACACACCGGGCTTCTGGATTTTCTGGCGAGCTTAAAGAGAAATCGTATCAAGATTGCGCTCGCCACTTCCGCACCAACTGAAAACGTCGATTGGGTTCTTGATAATCTTCAGCTTCGTCCGTGGTTCGATGTGATTGTTGATGGAACTGAAGTGGACAACGGGAAACCAGATCCTGAGATCTATATCACGGCCTGTGATCGCCTCGAAATTGATCCAGGGAATGCAGTTGTGTTTGAGGATTCTTTTGCAGGACTTGAATCAGCGACTGCTGCCGGTTGTATGTCAGTTGGTGTTGCGACTTCTCACGAGAAGTGGGAATTAGAAGATAAAAGCGAACACATCATTCACGATTTTACGGAAGTTAAGGCCATTTGGGGCCGGCTCGACAGATAGTAGTTTAAAAAATCTAATATGAGGTTCTTGATGTCAAAAAGAAGTGAAAAAGGGATGAGTCTGATTGAGGTTCTCATGGCGATGGGAGCCGTGGGCGCTCTGGCACTTCTGATTACAAAGCTTACAGATTCAGGCATTCAATCTGCAAAGACCATCGAGAGTAAATTTGAAATTCAGACACTCAAAAGTGAAGTCCATAGTTACTTAAGTAACATGCAGACCTGTAAAGATAATTTCGGCGGACTTAAACCGGACGAGATCAAGTCCTTAGATTTTCTCCACCATTATGATGGAACGAGCGAGATTCAGCGTTATCAGAAGAATCAGGAAAATGGACTGAAAGGTCTCAAAATTACGGAATTCAATTTCGGCGGAAATATGATCTCCTTTTCACCAGGAAGTGAAATTGTTTCGAGTGACTTAAAACTCAGAATCCTGAAAACATCTAAAGCAGTGGGTCCCCAGGATACTCAGGAAAAAATTACAATCTTCTCCACACGGGATACTTCCGGAAAAATTGTTGCCTGCTCTTCAAGAGTTGAAATGCTTACGGCATCCGGAATCGGAAAGGGATTTGTCTCTGAGTATTCTCAGGACTGCGCTGACTGGGATACCAAATTCTGGCCCTCGAAAGGGGCCTGCTTGCGTGATGGTCGTTCGCACAAGGTCTACGGATACAATATGAATAGTGCTGCAGAACTGGCAGAGCTAACCTATGCGATTGATTCTGGTGCAAAAATTTCTATTTCATGGACACCTATTGACGGTCCTCAGGCCCGCAGGACCATTACCTGTGACCGGATGAGTGTCCTTCATGTTAAAGGTGAAATCGATTGTAAAACAAACTGGGCGTATGAAAATGCTCTGCTAGAGCCTGTCATCTCGGCATACCTCTTTCCACTGAATTTTACAGGCAATGTGACCATTGAAAAGATTGACCGGAATGGAGTTAAGGCATCAAATACTTTGATTATAAGTGTGCAAAAGTTTTCCATCAATGTTCGTTACTGACTCTGCTTGAGAGATAAATTTCTTTGACCGGCAGGGCCTCATCGATTTCTTCGAGTGTTCCGTACATTGTGACGAGATAAATTCCGAGATAAAGAAAGTCGGTCGTGATCCTGGTTTTCTTCTCGAGAAGAAACTGCGCCATGCTCACTATTCCACCCTTTAGGTTTTCCAGCTTGAACTTAATCTCGCCAGTCTTGGCAGCACCAAAGTGCTTCCGAAAAATATCCATGATCTTGGTCTGATCTTCAACAGGCCAGGCAGGATCAAGCAGCCCGATTTTGATCAGACCAGTCTTATAAAGATCATCTTTTTCAAGATAAAATCCATCATAGACTTCAATCAAACCTTCACGAAAAGTTGGAGAAAATTTCGTCCACAAAGCTCCGGGATGCCAGAGAAGTTGTTCAGTATGATGAAAATGGCTGGATCTCAAATCGAGAAACACTCCATGCGGAGAGAAGAGCTGGCCAAAATATAAAGCGAGGATAGTTTTGCCATCTCCGGCCTTAAGACTATGGCCTTCGAGACTCTCATGCCGAATGCAGATGGGAAGATTCTTCAGGAATTCTTTTTGCAGATCGGCGAGCTCTCCATGGCCTTCTTTCTGTAGCATCCTGCGCGATATGACGGGCACCTCAGACATAATAGAAGACCATTCCACCGTCTGAAACAGGACAGTGGGAACGTGTTTCATAAGTTCTTTCAATACGCCCGGTAGAATTCGCATGAAGATCATATTCTGATTATGCTACACTGAGCGGAACTTTCACAGGGATTACATGAAGAAAATCCTGATTGCAGGCGCCAGTGGTTTCATAGGTCATGCGTTAATCGAGAATCTTCTCAAGCGAGATGATATTGAGATTGTCGCTCTCTCCCGCAAGGCGAGAAGCTCAGATCATCCGCGTCTGATGTGGAAGCAATGCGATCTCTTTTCCTTAAAAGACATCCAAGCCGCGATGGTAGGTTGTCATGAAGCATATTATCTCGTGCATTCGATGCTTCCTTCAGCTTCACTTTCTCAGGGTACCTTTTACGATTTCGATCTCATCATTGCAGATAATTTTGTCCGTGCGGCCCGCGTGAATAATCTCTCGCACATTATTTACCTGGGAGGAATGATTCCTCAATTCTCAGAACTCTCATGGCACTTGAGAAGTCGCCTGGAAGTGGAAACTACTCTTCGTCATTCAGGAATTAAGACGACTGCTCTCCGGGCAGGTCTCATTATCGGTCCGAATGGATCATCATTTACAATTCTTCAGAAGCTCATCGAAAGACTTCCCGTCATGATTTGTCCAGCGTGGACGAAAACCCGCTCGCAACCAGTAGCACTGAAAGACATCCTTAAAGTTCTCGAGCGCTCTCTTTTTGATGAAAAGGTGAAGGGTGGAATCTACGATATCGGCGGGAATGAAATCATTACTTATCAGGGACTGATTCATAAAGCGGCATCGATGGTCAGGAAAACCCGTACCATTATCACTTTAAACATCATCCCACTTTTTCTCTCGAGATTCTGGGTGTCACTTGTAACAGGCATGCCGAAAAATCTGGTTTATCCCCTGGTTCTCAGCCTTCGCCATGAAATGCTGGCCGAGAAAAGTCATCTCTGGCCTCATCCCGAAGATCTTGAAACTCCTCTGGAAGAAGCACTCAAAGATGCTCTGGCGGCAAAAAGTAAGGACAAGTTCAAGGGATATGTTCCCCGTGAAAAAGATGTGCGCTCAATCCAGCGTCTCGTTCTTCCGCCGGGCCGCGATGGAACATGGGTTGCTCAGGAATACTTCGACTGGCTTCCGCTTTTTTTCTCAACTCTCATTAAGGTCAAGATTGATGGAGATCTCTGTATTTTTTATCTTGTTCATGAAGAGTTGAAGATCCTCATTCTGAAAAGAAGTGTAGAAAGAAGTACTCCTGATCGGCAGCTTCTTTATGTTGTTGGTGGAATGCTTTCAGGAAAACAGGATCGGGGAAGACTTGAATTCCGCGTTGTACTCGACAGGAAATATATCATGGCGGCACTTCATGAGTTCCGTCCAAGCCTTCCGTGGTGGATTTATAAATATAGTCAGGCCGTCGTTCACTTAATTGTGATGAGGGCCTTCGGAGAACATCTCAAATGGCACGTCATAAAAAGCAGTCCGCAGCCTCAAACTCTGGCATAAAGTCAGGGCTCAAGATTCTCGTAACCGGCGCCAATGGCTTTGTCGGACAGAATCTTATTCGCGCACTTGTCGAAGAAGGGCATGATGTCTTTGCACTCGCACGCTCGCAAACTGAACTTCCGGCGGGAGTAACAGTTCTTAAAGGTGATCTCCTGAAACCAGGAAGCCTTCCAGAAGTTGAAACATTTGATCGCGCTTTCTATCTTGTTCATGGTCTCAAGGGTGACAAGCAGGGATTTGAATACAACGAAGCCATGATGGCGGTGAATTTCATAAACTGGATTCGTCCGACTGGCGCTTCGATCACATATCTCGGTGGACTCGGAGATGAAGAAATTGCTCTTTCTCCGCATCTCCGGAGTCGTCATCTCACAGGATCCATACTGGGAAGTTCAGGTATATCACTTCTTGAATTCCGTGCAAGTATTGTCCTAGGTGAAGGATCACTTTCATTTGAAATGATCAAAGCGATTGCTGAAAGACTTCCCTTCATCCCTGAGATGAAGATGCTCAATCAACCATGTCAGCCACTGGCCCTTTCTGATCTCATGAAATATCTGACACACACTATTCACCGCGAAGTGAAGGGGCACGAGATTTTTGAGATCGGCGGACCGGATGTCGTGAATTATGGAGAGCTTCTCGAGATGTACGCTGAGATCAGAGGTCTCCGTCGTCTGAGAGTAAAAATTCCCGATGTAGAAACGAGAGTGATACTGAAAGCACTCGATTACTCGATTCCAGAATACAAGGAAGCAGGTAAGAAGCTTGCTGAATCTCTGATCCATCCGACTGTCGTCCGGAACCCCAAGGCCCGCGAAACATTTTCAGATATCGTTCCTCTGAGTGCCCGGGATGCGATGGAAACAGCGGCGGCAGAATCTAAGACAACATACTCACCATTGTGGGAAAAAGACTTTCTCCGGGAGCTTCTATCCGACAAGATTCTCACACAATCCGGATTACTTTCTCCGGAACTTCTGAAAAATCTTGAGCGAGTAGGGAAATTACGGGATATGTTTTCGCGGAAACATTAGGGCGCGAGCTTTCTTCTGGCCCGGACGAGGTCCCACCCGAGCAACTGGCTTCCATCAGAAAATTTACAGACCGCGACCTCGGAGCCATCGGCGAGGTAAACCACGTCTGCTTTTCCTTCGAGGTGACGGCAAAGACCGGAAGAAGGATTCTCACCGTTCTCCCAGCTTGAGCGATAGGATCCAAACTTTTCTGAGGCTGGGGCCGTAGCCGCCAGACAAGACTTCGCGGGACAGAAAGTTAAAATATCTTTTACCAACTTGAAATCAACAACGTTCTTTATTTTGCTGTCAGCGAAGTATTTTTCCGAGGCTTGAGCACCGATCGATATAAGAAGAATCATGACCGTGATGGTTTTCATTGGAGGTACGAGGCGTATTTGAGTCCGCCTTCAATGTCTCGAAGTGCTGTCCACCCATGAAAATCTGCTCCCACTCCCCAGGAGTTCCGAAGGTTCACTTCACATCGGGAAGCAGTCGCGTTCCAGCGCATTCCGGTGACGATGAGTCCGTGGTTGGAATTCTTTTCGTACTGAGTGACTAGTCCCCCCAGGGCCAGGTTCAATTTCGTTCTTCCAAGGTCCACTCCAATTCCCACGCTTGAGCCTTTCCGGAGTCCTTCGCGAATGCCCAGAAGTGCTTCCCGAATCGCCCTGGGAGAGTACTCCTTATGTGAGTTCCAGTTATCGACGAGCTTCCCCGGAATACGGGCGCGGTGTTCTTCGCAGCTCTTTCCGATGAGTGTTCTTCTAAGAAACTCGTCAGCACTCTGAGAGCTTCTGAAGAGACTCCGGAGATTTCTTCCCTGGAGAATTTTCTCAGGTACTTTGTCTTTTAAGTCTTCAATGAGCTTCGCCTGGATCGCAGAAAGGTTTCTTTGTTCCTGGGAAGACATCACCCCATCTTGTTCACACTTATTTTTTTCAGCGTGCCACTTTGTATAGAAATTTTTAAGAACGTCCCGATCGCAGCGGTTACTCCGGAAGACAATGAGCTGCTTCATGGTACAACCCCATGAGCGAATTGCATCGTAAGGGGCATGGCCCTCATTACATACACCCTGAGAAATTCCGCACTCAAGAGCGTCCTGGAAAACGCCCCCTTCTTTTCTTGTGGCCAGGGCCCACTGACACCGGGAAATATCGAGGGGAGAGACACTCTTTCCGCAGTTTTCGCGATTCTTCTTACAGAATGCCTCTTCGGCCAAGGCACTCGCGACGAAGGCCCAGCAGTATCCGTGGCCATCTTGATCCCGTACGGGACCGAAGCGCTTAGAGTAGTCGAAATTCTGGCAATCGTTTCTTCCGAAGTCTGACCATGCCGGAAGAGAGGTCAGAATAAAGAGGAAAGAAACAAAGATTCTTTGCATGTCTTATTCATCGGTAAGGGGGACCGAAAAATAAACTGACTAAAACGATTGACCTGCGCTAGCATTTCATCATGAACACTCGTCCCATCGGAATCTTTGATTCAGGCCTTGGCGGTCTGACCGTCCTTAAAGTTCTTGCGAAGAATTTTCCGCATGAATCATTCATTTATCTGGGGGACATTGCCCGCCTTCCTTACGGAAACAAATCTCCTGAAACTATCAGAAAATATGGTGATCAGATTCTTCGCTTCCTGAAAGATCAGGATGTGAAGGCGATGGTTATCGCATGTAACTCAGCATCGACGGTTTACCTGGGCGAAAAAAGTTTTGAGGAGATTCCACTTCTCAATGTTATTGAGCCAGGATCCAGGGCCGCACTTGAAATCAGTGGCGGTAAACCAATTGCTGTATTGGGGACAAGTGCGACGATCCGATCTCACGCTTACGCTCAAACAATTCGCAGGATACATCCGGCCACTGAAGTGACCGAAATTTCCTGCCCGCTCTTTGTGCCTCTGGTGGAAGAGGGTGTTGTTCATCATGAGATCACCGATCTCGTGATCAAGCGCTACCTCGAAAACGTTAAGGCCCAGAAGATCGAAACCGTGATCCTGGGCTGCACCCATTATCCGGTTCTCGCCGCTGACATCCGCAAATATCTTGGAAATGTGAATCTGGTGGAATCAGGCGAGGTACTGACGAGCGAGATAAAGGCCCTGAATCTCGCTACTCAAACAGGTTCCCGACAAATCCGGGTGTGTATTACTGACGTCACCGACCACTTCGAACGTCTGGCCAAGGAGCTGATGTATCCGGAAACACTTGGGCCCCTGGAAAAAATTATCCTTTAAATAATCTCCTTCAAACCCTCAGGGATTCATTCTCTTGTCCGATAAGTTCAGGGCAAGGAGAACTCACATGTCTAATAAAGTCGTCGATTTCAATGAAAAGAGAAAGAAGAGCATCGAGCAAAAGCGCAGAACTTTTGAGCGTGTGGTTTTCCAGGAATTCCTCGGTGTAGAAACCGTTGTGGATGACCAGGGATCGGGTTTTCCGATCAAGTTTCTTGATATCTCAAAAGAGGGTTGTAAGCTTCAGCTTCCATTCACTCTTAAGGCCAAGAACCAGTTCACGTCTGGTAAAGAAATTACTCTGAAAATCTTCTTCACGAAGGGCACATATCTTCCAGCGGTTGTAACTATCCGCCATGCTTCTGAATATGTAGATCGTGACGGCAACGCGTGGCTGCAGCTCGGTGGTGTTTTCGACACAACACTTCCAAGTTATGGCGCTCTCGCTTCGTTCACAGAGTTTATGTATCAGTACGCTGAGTACTCGTGCGTTGATAAAGGCGAGCAGAAGGTCCTTTTCTTCTAAACCAACAAAGATAATTTTGTTACACTCAAGGCCTCCACTGGAGGCCTTTTTTGTTATGAAACTAGCTATTCTAGGCTCTTCTCCCATTGCCCTTGAGGCCGCACTTCGTTTCCATTTTCATGGGGCCAGCATCACTTTGTTTGCTGGTGCCGAATCCGCGGTGGGATGGTCAGACAAGGAGGATGCTTTTACTGAGCATCTGGGTAAGAGAACTCTGATTGAAACCGGTGTGGCGACAAAGAAGATTTATAGCTTTGAAGAGTGGAAAGAGTTTTATCAGAAGCCTCTTATCAATTTCCTGCGGCAGAATCAGATCGTAAAAGAATATGAAATAGTCTCGGTTAGTAAGCGATTCCTTTCTCATGAAGAAGAGATTCCTGGTAAGACCCGCTTCTATGATCTTTTCCGCGTGATTTATGAAATGAATCCGCATGAGTTTATTCATCAGCAGAAAGAAACAAATCCTGATCTCTATGCCAGGCTCTCCGAAGAGTTAGTAGGGTCGCTCCAGTCTTCTATTGAGATGTATGAAGACTTCGATGTTGTGATCGACTGCCGCTATCCCATGGTGACCAAGTCTGTGGCAATGAATGGAAGGGCCCTTGGTGAAAAAAGAATTGATCCGAAGAAAGTTATTTACGGCCTTCAATGTCTGAAGGCCCAGCCAGATGAGAATGACCGCGAGATAGCTCTCGTGGGATCGGGTGCTCTTGCGGCCCAGGTTCTTGTTCATCTCGAAGAGTGGCTCAAAGATCCGAGAATGAGTCTCTTCATCATCTCGACAGAAGCTGATCCATTTAAAAATATTCTTGAAAATGCTCATCCGCTTCTCAAATCAAAACTTGAGTCAGTTCTGTTAACGATGGAAAAAGATTTCTCTCTCGACATCGATAAGTTTGAAAAAAAACTCCGTGACTGGCAGGAGCTCGATGATTTTGTTCAGGCAAAGTATCCACGGCCGGCCGAACCCATTCCAAGACTCAACTTCTTCTCGGGCCACAATGTCTCTGCTGTCGATGAACTTATTGATAGAAAGCGCTTATTCATGACTCTTGAGCATCCTGATTTCCGCGAGGGCTTCAGGCATCCGGCCAATAATATGCTGGATCTTAAAACTGTTGGTGTGGATCGTATTTTTGTCGCTATTGATCCTGTGAAAAAAAATGTTACAGAAAATCTTCGCTTACTTGAACGTGGATTCTTTGATCTCACTCCGGTATTCCCGGATGTCAAAGACGCATGGGTGCGTGATCTTGAAAATTTGAAAGGTATTGAAAATGAAATTTTTACTCTATTTAGCCCTACTGGCACTCACTAGCTGCGGAACCGGCGAAGTGAAAAGAAATATCGAAGAGACTTCCTACCGTACATCGGGAGTGGAGCAGTTCTTTCTACCTGAGCTTCCAGCTTGGGCCAACAGTTCTCCCTCAGGAAGATGCTTTAAATCAGCATCCTTCCACTACATGGATTTCTCAAAACTTGCTTCGAACTATCAGCTGACATATCCGGAAATGGTCGAGCTTCAGGCGCAGTACAATGATCGCCTCGAATCTTATTTCCGCTCTACAGCGGTGAGATTTTTAAAGCCCGTGGAAGAGGCGAGCTTCTTTGCCAATACTCTCGAGCAGGTGAGGGGCGGAGTTCGACAGTTCAAGCTTCCTGACGTTAAAGAAGTGGATGTGATCTGGCTTGATGGATATATCGCTGACAATAAAGTCGCTGATCTTAAGCAGATGGCGAAGAGTGGAAAATTTGATCAGCGTCTGCCGATTATTTTTTCTGCGTGTTTATCAAAGCAGGCCCTTTCGAACTGGCTCTCAGAGCAGAACCTCGATCAGATTGGATTCTATCTTCTCTCTGCCGAGTGGCTCAATCCCTATACGAGTCAACTCACTTTAAAACCTCGCCTCAGAGTCGAAATAAAAAAATTAGTTAACCGTGAGATTAAGATCAATGTCATTCACCCACAGGCCTCTGATCTTTATCCCACAGAAATTATCACTGAATAAGGAGTCACCATGTTTGGAACAATGAAAAATGAAAAGAATGCTCACAAAGAAGAAGTAAAAGGTCTTGCCGCTGTTTTCAAAACAACGATGGGAGATTTTGAAATTGAGCTTTTCCACAAGGAAGCTCCTGAGACAGTCTGGAATTTTGTAAACCTCGCTGAAGGCAGACAAGAGAC
This sequence comes from Bacteriovoracaceae bacterium, assembly GCA_046595005.1. Lineage (GTDB taxonomy): Bacteria > Bdellovibrionota > Bacteriovoracia > Bacteriovoracales > Bacteriovoracaceae > Peredibacter. The sequence goes on from JBKJPL010000009.1 coordinate 33,152, forward strand.
AGCCAAAGAAGGCAAATTCTATGACGGACTTGTTTTCCACCGTGTAATTCGTGGATTCATGATCCAGGGTGGATGCCCGGAAGGTTCAGGCCGCGGCGGTCCTGGTTACCGTTTCAATGATGAGTTTAACCGTGATCTCCGTCACTCTGGCGAAGGCATTCTCTCTATGGCAAACGCTGGTCCCGGAACTAACGGTTCTCAGTTCTTCATTACTCTTGGTGCTACTCCACACCTTGATGGCCGCCATACCGTTTTTGGAAAAGTCGTGAAGGGCCTGGATGTTGTGAAGAAGATTGGCGATACACCAGTGGGTGCATCGGATCGTCCAAAAACAGATGTTGTTATCAATCACGTCGAAATCGTTCGTAAGTAATATTATATTTTAGATCGACATAGTTCGGAAATCCTCTCGTAAAGCGAGAGGGTTTCCTTCTGCGACAAACAAGTCGAAATCATCTTCGTTTTTCCATCAAGAGAATTTTCTAACACAACCGGTGACTGGCACTGCTGCGGAAGAGACTTACTTTCTTTTTCGAGTTCCTTCCAGTTTAACTTCGCGAGAGGATTCTCTTTCGCCTCGTAGTAGGGGAAGTGATTTGTCTTACAGACCCAGAGCTTTCCTTCCTTTGTGATCTTGTAGAAAGCATTGTCATATTTTCTTTTCACCATGATGGAGAAGGTGGGCTTTGCTGCCAGAGCAGGAAAGGATACAAGAAAAAAGACTAACCACTTCATAGTCTGCAGCTTTGATATGAGTTCGGTTGGGCCGCTTCACCAGTCGAACGGGTACATTGAAGAAGTGAGGCCATCTCATCAGTCATTGCGGCCGAAATTCTTTCTTCATTGGAAGAGTGATGATCTTCACCAGGGCCACCTTGCTCAGCGAGTTTTGCCATCTCTTTTTCAAGTCTCGCCTGATCTTTATCGCTTGGGGCGCGACTGTACCTGAATGGACAAAATAAACCCATTGAGCCTGCGACCAGCTGGCGTCTCGCGCGGATATCAGTCATGCCACGAAGTCTCAGTGTCATTGCCTTGTGTGCGTACCAATCAGATTCATTTTCAGCACCACGCTCACTGTTTTGGGTGCAGGCAGGAGGTCTTGAGCCATACATCGCCATTGAATTGTATATAGTAAGCACAGCCTCGCACGAGGTCTGCGGATTACATCTGGCTTCCTGGGTAACAAAATAAGCCGGGGAGAGCATACCGCGGGCATTGGTGAGAGCAGGCCCGGTGTATTCCTGCATATCACTGCTTATGTAGCGGGCAAATCTCCGATCAGCAAACTCATTCGGATTCATGTGAGCAAGTCCCTGACGACGATCAAGGATATCGCAATAGCCGGCCTTATCCATTAGGGGACGGAGACTTGAAGGTTGAGCAGCAGTTGCTGGTGGACGGTTTCCATTCAGGCAACTCATGAAATTGTTATATTCATCTCTTCCGCATTGATAAGCATCGGGAGCAACACGTTCTTCAGTTCTTCTTCTGGTGTACTCTTCACACGGCATATTTCCATTCGTTTCGAGAAGACGGTTTTGAAGGCGACTCCATCTAGGAACAGAGTTCTGATTCTGGATTTGTTTTAAGTTGAATCCGTGGGCGAGCTCATGCGCGAGAGTGAAGTAAACAGAGTTTTCAGATTGGTAGCCGTTTAAGAGTCCGGCACAAACTGTGAGAGTTCCGGTAAAAGGCATGTACATGGCATTAATCATGTTCGTGCGGCAATCCGATTCAATGATCTGACCGATGACTCCACCAACTCTTATTCCGAAAGGGTAGGAGAGGTTAGTCTGGTTGATCTTTGCAATTCGCTGCTGCTTTTCTTCAGGAGAAAGTGCAAGTGTATTCAGAACAGCGATCATGTCCTGCTTCACTCTGGCGTAGACCGTCTGGATCCGGGCCCAATTCGGTGAAGAATCAACTTTCGCGCGGGTGAATGTTTCCATGAGAGCTCTGTATTGAGTTTCACGTTCTGCAGCTTTGTCAGCGTCAGTAGCACGCTGTCCCTGTGGAAGGCGGCCACGAAGAGAAACATCTGCACGCCTTTTTGCGACATCTGAAATTAGTTCAGAGATCTCTTTCCGGACGCGGGAAACATCCCGGTACCAGTTCTTAGAATCATTTTCCTGTGCAATCAATTGAGAAAGTTTTTGAATTGGTCGCCCCAGTTCACGCTGAAGATCCTGAGGAAGTCGTGGGAGCGCTCTCGTGATGTCGACAAGATTTGCTCTCTCCATTTCTGAGAGATTACTTCTGCGAGACATACCAACACTGATTGAGCCAGTTGGGTCAGTTGCCCGTCCGCCATTCATACCAAGATCAGTACAAAAACTTTCAGTGATCGCGTGACATGCAGGAGTTTCATTGGGATCAAAACAATCGACCTGGGGTCCGGGAGCAACTCCCTCGATCATTCCATTCAGTTCCGATAGACTGAAGGATTGCCCTCTTTCTGCAAAAGAAACGAGAGGTATCAGGACTAAAAATAGAATGAATTTCATAAGTCTCCCCACGTAATTTTAACCCGATTACGTGGGAGAACAGAGGCGTGGAAGGATTTACCTGCCTCTTCTTGTCGGTTTACTGCTTTGAGTTCAGACCGTGCCGGGAATTACTCTGTCCACCATGAGCTGGATAGTTTCATTGCCGTTGAATTTATTCACTCCCAGAGTGAACTGAATTGTGAGTCCTGATTTCTCCTGAAGAGCGAAGAGCTCTTCGGGAGTTGATTCATTCCACTTGCCGAGATAATTAAAGCTGATCCCCTGAAGCATCACTTTTTTTCCGGCAGGGCCCATGAAGGTCCAGCGAACGTGTGTGTCTTTCATGATCTTATAAGACTGGATCGTGGCATTTTTCATACGAAAAACCGGCTTTTCATGTCCCGGTCCCCAAGGCTCAAGCTTATCGAGATCTTTTAAAAGTTTGGCGCTGATTTCTTCAATACCAACTTCAATATCATAGCTCTGGGTTTTCGTGCGAAGGGTAGCAGGAATAACTTTGAGGAGATTCATCATGCGTTCTTTAAACGCTGGGAAGTTTTCTTTTTTCATCGAGAGTCCGCAGGCCGCCTTGTGGCCTCCGAATTTAATGAAGAGATCCTTACACTGTTCCAGAAGCTCAAACAAGTTGAGCTCACCGGCGGTGCGGCCCGAAGCCTTGATCACACCTTCTTCTTCTGCATCAGTGAATACAACGGCAGGAACTTCAAATGTCTCAACGAGCTTTGAAGCAACAATTCCGATCACACCTTCATGCCACTTCGGACGGTACATAATGTTGATGAGAAGTTCTGATCCCGAGAGCCCTGCGATCACATCTTTTTTCGCTTCCTGAAAAACTTCATTTTGAATCACCCGGCGATCACGATTCGCGACTTCCAGATGCGTGAAGTGCTCGAGAGATTCTCTCGCGTCCCCGGCAATGAGAAGTCTCATCGCGCGGTCCGGATGATCAAGGCGGCCTTTAGAATTAATATGCGGGCCCACATGGAAAGAAATTCTTTCTGATGAAACTGTCATGCCTTTCAGTTCTTCCGGAGAAAAGAAAGCACGTACTCCCGGATACTGACTCGTTGGAATCTGCTTCAAACCATGTCTTGTAAGACGAAGATTAAGCGCACCCATGCGGGCGAGATCTGAAATCGTTCCGATCGCTACAAATTGAAGCAGCGGATACAGAGTCGGGAGATCAATGCCCTTAAGAGCAAGATCATTCTTAATTTGAAGTGCGAGAGCAAAGGCCACACCAACACCGGCGAGAGTCTTAAGCTCAGAATCTTTTTCGTCGCGACGGTTTGGATTTACTACTGCATACGCGCGGGGAATATGGGGAGCGGCGTCTCTGTGGTGATCAGTAATAATGAGATCCACTCCACGCTCAAGCGCGTAGTCAGCAGTCGCAGTATTCGAAATTCCACAATCAACTGTGATGAGAACTTTTACGTTTTTTTCAAGAGCAGCTTCAATTGAAGAAGGATGAACGCCATAGCCTTCAACAAAGCGGCTTGGCTGGAATACTTCTACTTCCGTTCCGGTCATCGCAAAGAAATGCCAGAGAAGAGCGCACGATGTTGTTCCGTCGACATCATAGTCTCCGTACACACCGATTTTTTCTCCGTCTTCAATCGCGCGGATAATGCGCTCAGAAGCAAGTCCCAGATCGAGCATATCTGTGAGAGTGGGAATGTCTTTTAAGTTCCAGGAGAGCATGTTGTCGACATCAGAGGGAGAGAGGCCTCTTTTTTTAAAGAGACGGACCAGAACCGGGCTCAGTTCTGAAGTAAGACTTGTTTGTTGAATCATTCTTAGAAACTAGCACACGTTGATTCGGACTCACCACAGAACAAAGATACCTTTGATCAAATCTTCTTCCTCAATTTCTGCTGTTGAGGAGAAGTTGGTTTTCCATTTTTCACCATGAGAAGCGTGGACCTTTTCGAAGTATCGAAGAGGTAGAAAGGATTTCTGGCATTGAGTGCAGCGTTCCAATTCCACGGAAGATTCATTCACGTGGTTGCAGCGGTGGCAAACTCTCATCAGTAAAATTTCTTTAGTGTCTTTTCTTATTTCGTTCACAGAATCTGTATCGGAGGCCTGTAAGAATTGTTTAGAAACAAAAAAATGGGGAGGCGGAAGCCTCCCCGAGAAAGTTGAGTGTTTTAGAAACCCATCGAGACCGTAGGTGAGCCGAGGTTAAAACCCTGGTTCTCCATGCTGAAATTACCCGGAGTATGCGTGATGCCCGTTTGTGGAGCTAATCCCCACTGTCCAGGCGCCTGATTCATCATTCCTGGCTGCTGCATGTATGGCATTCCCATACCCATTCCCATGCCGCCCATTCCTCCACCGTAACCACCCATCATCGGCATCTGTGGCATCTGCATAGTTTGTGGAGCTTGGTTTAGGCCGAAAATATTCGCCTGATCCTGCTGACCCGGAACCGTTTGTCCCGGCTGAATCGGCTGGAGTCCCTGAGGATAGTAAACCCAGTTACCCGCAACCTGAGGCTGATGATACTGGTAAGCTTGCTGATAATTAAAAGTATCAGGTGTGCGATACATACTTTGCATCATCACCATCTGAGAGAGACTCATCAGCTGTTGCATAATTAGTGACTGTTGCTGAACAAATCCCTGAAGCTGCTGTTGAAGAAGTTTATTCTGGTCTTCGAGAGCGCAAAGGATCGGATCTTTTTCTTCTTTTTTATCTTCTTTTTTCGTCTCTGGTTTAGTTTCTGCATCTACCACACTTGGAGCGCGATCAGGTTTAACTTCCGGTGCTGGTTTGATTTCGGGCTTAGCTACTGGAATAGTTGTTGCAACTTCTGTCGCTGGTTTAATTTCTACAACAGCTCTTGCTGCTACCAGAACTTCTGTTGCTTCAAGATCTTTGAGAGAAGCTTCAAGTCTTATTTTTGCCTCGGAGATTCTTGAAGGAAGATCACTTTTATCTTCAGGATTCATGAGGTCTTTAATGGAGTTTTCCACCTGGCGAAGCTCAATTGCCGAAGCCTTGATTTCTTCACGAAGCTTATCGAGCGCTGGTTTCTCAACCGTGTTCTTGTCGAATTCCTCTGCTTTCGAAACTCTTGATAAAAGAGTTGAAATATTTTCTTTCAACATGTCCGAGTTGAGGTTCAAAGGATTCGGCTTAACCGGAATTTCCACTGCAGTAAGGAGTTGGTCGAGCTTAGGAGTCTGTGAAGACACCTGAGCGACCTGTTGTTGTTCAGGCTTCAGTGGTTCAGGTTCGGAAGCAATATGACGTCCATACTTTGTCTGGATGTCTTTCGGTGACATGAGTAAAAGTCCAAGCACGGGCATCATGACCCAGAACTGGTGTTTTTTAAGTGACATAGTTCCCCCCTAGGAAACGTAGAAAATGTAAGCCTATGACTCCAAGTTCCATGCCAAACAACCGTGATTGAGAAAAAGGCGCTGGGGTTTTCATGAAATCCTGACAATCCAAAGGGTTATTTCCTTGTCAGGGGAAGGCGAGGTTTTTAAACTAGGGGATGCAATCGACTAAAACTTTCACAGCTTTTCCGGAAGTGTCTAAACCTTAGACACTTTCAAATTGATACATGAGAAAACGCCGCAGCCAAAATAGATCCCCAAAGAAGATCCACTTCACCGTTGATCCGACTCACTTTCTTAACCGGGATGTTTCCTGGCTGCATTTCAACCGCCGCGTGCTTCATGAAGCTGCTGATAAGAGAAACCCGCTCCTTGAGCGCCTCCGCTTTTTGATCATCTTCTCAACGAACCTTGATGAATTTGTGATGAAGCGTATCGGGTACCTGAAGCATCTTCTGGTTTCCGGGATTTCCCACCGCTCGGTGGATGGTCTTTCTGTAACTGAACAACTTGAAGGCATCAGAAAGCACATTAATGAGGATCTTGAAACCCAGCGGGCGATTTATATTCAGCTCATTGGTGAGCTTCAGAGAAATGATATCTTTATCTATGACTACGAGGACCTGGCAGCTGATGACCAGGAATATTGTAATGGTATTTTCCGTCGTAAGATTTATCCGGTCCTGACTCCGCTTTCAGTAGATCCGGGACATCCTTTTCCATTTATCTCAAACCTCTCTTATTCACTGGGACTTATTCTCCGGAATCCGCAAACGGATTCGATTCTTTTCTCACGGGTAAAAATTCCGGAGGCCATACCTGGTCTCATGCTTCTTCCGCGCGGAGAAGGAGAGAAGAGAAATCGTTTTGTCATCACAGTGACAATTGTCCGCTCTAATCTTGCGACTCTTTATCCGGGAATGGAAATTCAGCAAACAGTTCCTTTCCGCGTTTCAAGAAATGCTGATGTTGATCATCGGGAAGATGAAGCTCAGGATCTTCTCATCCTGGTTGAAGAAGGAATTAAAGAGCGAAGACTTGCTGAATGCGTCCGTCTTGAAATTCACCGTGACACTGATCCCAATCTCACTAACTTTCTGAAAGAGTCTCTTGAGATCATTGATGAAGATATTTATGAAGTGGATTTTCCGATCGACTTCGGATTACTCAAGCCGATAGTGGATCTTGATCTCCCACACCTGAAATTCAAGCCATGGTCTCCGGTCATCCCGAAAATTTTTGCTGAGAATACTTCCATCTTCTCAGTGATCCGGCAGGGAGATCTTCTCGTCCATCATCCTTACGAGAGCTTTTCCGGTACAGTGGAAAAATTCGTTGCCTCTGCCGCTGAAGATCCCCATGTCCTCGCGATTAAGATGACGCTTTATCGCACCGGCGACAATTCTCCTTTCATCCGCTCACTCATCAAGGCAGCAGAGAAAGGAAAGCAGGTTGTGGCACTGGTGGAGCTTAAAGCGCGTTTTGATGAGCAAAGAAACATCGTCTGGGCGCAAAAGCTCGAAGATGCCGGCGTTCATGTTGTGTACGGAATTCTGGGCTTAAAAACTCACACGAAAACTACTCTCATCGTTCGCCAGGAAAATGATGGGGAGATCTTAACTTACGCCCACATCGGAACTGGTAACTATCATTCACAAACATCGAATCTCTATACGGATCTCGGACTTCTTACTTGTAATCAGAAAATTTCCGGTGAAGTGGCGGAGGTATTCAATTATCTCACGGGTTCATCGCTCAAGACTGATTACAAAGAAATTCTCATTGCTCCTATCAACATGAAATCAACTTTCATGAGTAAGATTCAGGATGAAATCAATCACGCCAAAAACGGGAAGCGCTCTCGTATCATCGCGAAGATGAATTCACTTGAAGATGAAGTGATTACCGAGCTTCTTTATGAGGCAAGTCTTGCGGGAGTGAAGGTGACTCTTATTGTCCGCGGTTTCTGTTCGCTGAAACCGGGAATCAAGGGACTTTCAGAAAATATCGAAGTTATCTCTATCATCGGTCGCTTCCTTGAACACTCACGCGTATTTTATTTCAGCGGTGGGGAAGATGAACCTCTGAAAGGAGAGTTCTACATTGGTTCAGCGGACTGGATGCACCGGAATTTGCATAATCGGGTGGAACTCATTGTTCCGATCGTCGAATTGAAGCTCAAAGAAAAACTCTGGGAGTTCATTGAGATTGTTCTTCGAGATAACCGCCTGGCATGGATCCTTCAATCAGATGGATCTTATATCCAGAAAGTTCCTGCCGAAGGTGAGGAAGAAAAAAATTCCCACCATGAGCTCATGAAAGTCACCATTGCCCGGGAGAAAGTTACATGAGACTAATTTTTGTAAGACATGGAGTGGCCGAAGGGCATTTCAATATAGATCAGGACAAGGACTTCTTGCGGGAACTTACTACGGAAGGGATTGCTGAACTCAAAAAGACTTTCAAGACCTTCAAGAAGGTCCAGAAGCGCATCGACGTAATTTTCACTTCACCCCTCGCGCGTGGAGTGCAGACTGCTGAACTTCTCTGGGAAGATTATACTGAAGCTAATCTCGAGATGATGGCAGATCTGGATATCCTCGATGACCCTTCTCATCTCGTGGAATACATCTCTTTTCTTCCCAATGACGGCACTTACGCATTTGTGGGCCATGATCCCCATCTCACGCGTGCGATTGCAAATATCCTCTCGCTTCATCCTGAGCATGATTTCTTAAATCTCAAGAAGGGTGGAATCTGTGTACTTCAGGGAGGAATGTGGGAAGGATTTACGCTGGAACTGCTTATGTCTCCAAAAGCTCTCAAATCCATTCGCAGCTGATCATCCGGTCAGAAAAGCAAAATTAAGCTCCTCTTAAGAGTGTGAGAAATTGTTATTCTCGGCCTGTTGCATTGATGATTGGTAAATTTCGTTCTTCTCTGATTTTCTTGCTAAAAGAATGACATGTTAGTCCGGAGTATATTGCTTTTTATCCTCTGCTTTTCCTGCAAGTACACCACTTCACCTTATAGTGTGGAGGTGCCGAAATTAATGGAAAATGGAAAGTCTATCGATCGGATTAACAGGAATGGGCCTCAGGACCCTGCCGAATTCCGGATTGCTTTTATTTCGGACACCCATAACAACTACGATGATCTCAATGACCTGGTTGATCAGCTGAATAAAACCGGGCCATATAGTTTCGTTGTTGTGAGTGGAGATATTACCAATGAAGGCATGCGGGATGAATATCTGGCAACGAAAAGGATCCTGGGCAGGCTAAATTATCCTTCTCTGGTCGTTGTAGGAAATCATGATCTCTTATCAAATGGCGAAAAAATTTACGCGCGTTTATTCGGGCTTAAAAATTTCACACTCGATTACCGCGACCTTTCATTTGTCTTTCTCGATAACAACAATTGGGAAAGTGGGGGGCGAGTGCCTGACATTGATTTTCTCGAAAGTTCTCTGGCCGCAGCACCCGGCGCTTTCAAGATTGTAGTCGCTCATGTTTCTCCGGACGACAGTGCACGGTTCAGCATGACTGAGATCACGGATTTTTATGCGATTCTCCTCAATCAGGGGGTGGATTATATGATTTCGGGTCACAATCATAACTCTTCCATCAATATGTCGATGGCCGGAATGATATCAGTCACTGTGGGATCAGCGAACAAGCGGGTTTACTTCGAACTCACAAGAAGCGCAGGAGGATTGACTCATAAAAAAGTTAATTTCTAGCGTTTTACTTATTCTTTCGGGAGAAGCATTCGCACTGACATTTATTGATTCCACTCTCGTCCAGATGATGGGGGAAGTAGGCCTTATTTCCGTCGGTGCCGAAAGAAACTTCTCACGATATTCCATTGGTGGTCTTTACGGAATTGTCCCCTCTGAGTTTTCTGAAGGTCCTGTGATTGAGACAGTGGCACTGAGACAAACATACCGGTTTTATGACTGGGAAAGAATTTCGACATACGTGGGACTCAATATCTATCATCTTTTTGGGCTTGATTATCAGACGGATAAATTTCGTGATTCACCCGGAAACTATTATCAGCTAGGTGGCTTCAGGGGACTCGTCAATCTGGGGCTCGAAATTGAAGTCGGATCAGATGAGCTCGGCTCGTTTTATACTGAAGCAGGAATGAATGACTTATGGATTGTAAATACACTTACTAACAGGAATTCGGTTAATCCCCTGGAACACATTTCGTTGGCGATGGGATTCAAGCATCATTTCTAGAAGAGAACGACATAGGAAAGTGTGAAGGCCTGTGTAGTGGAAGTGCCATCGATATTGGATGCTGTTGAACGGACAAAATATTCCTCTCTTTTCAGAGAGTATTTACCCTCAATCAGTGTCCACTCACCCAGAGGTCTTTTGATTCCCAGTCCATACAAGCTGGCAGTGCCTGAACGGATTTCCCGCATGTCTTCAACTGCAGATCTGATTCTTTCCTGACTGCGGTAAACAAGACCAAAAGTTGCGAACAATTCATAATCGGATGATATTTCATACTGAGTAGTGAAGTTGTATCCCAACTGCCAGCTGCTCTCGAGATTAAAACTTGCGCGAAGAAATTTATTATCCTCTCTTCCATCAGAAAAATAACTGAACTCCAGCATGTTCTGAAATTCCCAACGATCTTCGAGGAAACCGTGGCTCAAACCGAGCCGGTATAAATCTCTGCCGTTAAGGCGGGTAGTTGTTGCTTCTCCGATCTCGCGCCTGCCAAGGGATGGTGAAACATAGAAATGAAGATCGATCATTCCCCTGGATTCTTTCTGAAAGCGAAGTCGGTATGTACCAATTATAGCGGGCTCAACAAAACCCGAACTTCTGAATCTTTTGCGTGCAGGAATACCATAAACCACGGCATTTTCTGATGCTTCCTCATAGGTAAGCTGCGCTCCCAGAAACATCTTTCTTCCAACCCGCTGGGCGTACATACCTGACAATCGGTTGCCGTAATTATTTACACCCTTGGATTGGACGGATTCTTTAGGCGTCTCAATATCAAGTTCTTGATGAGCGTAATCTACAGAAAGGTACGCATCGGAGTCCGGAAAAAAATTCAGCCTCTCAATCCCTTTTTGGGTTCTGGCGTAAAGAATGGAGATGGTAAACAGGAAGGTGAGAAAAATACCCATGTAGAAACATAGAAAGTTTCACATGCGTTGGACAGTCCGGAACAGTGAAATTCGGCCAGCCCAAAGACTGAGGAAGCATCGAATTGTTGCCAGTGCCACCGCGCTATCTCCCTGTATCCTCGTGGAATGGGTGCAAGCTCCTATAATCAATCCATGATCATCCTGCTGCTACTAATCTCTATAAGTACCTTTGCTCAGACGAAAGCAAGTTTCTTTCCACGCTTCCCGATGGGACAGGTTATTGAAGAACGAATTATCGGAAAGCAGAAAATTGAGCGGAGCCTCGAGCGTCAAAGCAACACATATCGCTATGTCGTAAATTACTTAGAATTAGGAAAAATGAGTATGCAAGTGGCCTTTCCGATACACCAGCTAAGCCAATATAGTATTTGCTCGACGTATGCCACTCAGCCGCTTGAGGTCAGTAATCATTACGAGCCTACTTGGGTGGATACATATTTTAAATGTGTCAGACCGCAGGAATATGATCCGGTCAAATTGAGAATGAAAATGCAGGAGCGATTCTGTGCTGACTCGACTATCCAATCTGAAGCACAGGATATTATCTGTAAGGAACTAATGTTGAGATAAGCCAGTTCCAGATTCTTGAGAAAAGACCAAATTCAACTTTTTTCCTCGGTACGATCTCATCGTGTATTTCTTCCGACACCTGCTCCTGCCGGCTTCCGGAGAAACTTTCATCTACGATCGTTGTTTCCGTATCAATGTAACGGATATGGTATCCTACTCGCTTAGGATTGTCGGGTTGCCAATTTAAAACAATATATCCGGGAGGATTTCCTCCCCTCGTTTCTCCCCCGGCCCCACTAATGAGCATCCGAGTTCCTTCATCTTTACCATCGTCAGCTACAGCATGAACGTGTCCGGCAAGATGGATATCAAAGTTACCTATGACGTATGTATCGAGGAACATCTTTAGTGCTCCGCTCGATCCTTCCCAGTCATCATAACCTGTACCTTTAAAAGGATGGTGGGTAAGGGCAATTTTTACGTCGCATTCCTTAAGACGTTTTTGAAGTCCCTGGATATATCGGGTTTGCTGGGTAGTTTCACTTACTTCTGAGAGGTAATAATAGAAGCTCGTATCGAGAGCGACCATGCAAAGGCCACCGTAGTCGATCATGTACCAGTAGTGAGGGAAGAAATAGCGATCATTTATTTGCGAGATTTTTTTCCAGGCGGCCGGAACACCCTGGTGATCATGATTTCCCAGGATGAGATTGATATAAAGATTTGGGTTCCTGTTGAGAAGAGGATCATAATATTTGAGAAAAGCTTCTTCCAGATGAGGATCATCAATAGATTTGATTCCTTTGGGATAAATGAGGTCACCAAGAAAAAAGATGCGGTGACACTGCTCGCGTTCCAGGGCCTCTGCCATGGCTTTCTGATGAGAGGTATCCATACCCATATCACCAGTGAAGCAGAATTTAACCGTTTCCTCTTCTCTCAGACTCTTGTCAAGAAAGACATTTCCTTTCGGCTCTGCGCAGGCGCCGACAAAGAATAAAATTATAACGAAGGCGAAATGGCATGGTTCTCTCATTGTGAAATTGTAATTCTTGAAGTCAGTTGAATGCTAGAGCTGGGTAGGAAATTCATCCAGACTTTGGCCATTCTGATTTTAATACCAGATGAAAACTCTATAGGCGGGATGTGACATCCACGTCCTTGCTACCTCCCTTCAGTAGAGCGATCATTTTGCGATGGAAGATTACCTGGATAATAAAAGCCGGGCCTCTGATATAGCTGACGGACTCCTGTCACTTCCTTTTCACCTGGGCGGAGTCCTTTCAGGAATCAGTCTTGTCATTATTTATGTTCTGCTGGCTGAGTGGAGTTACCTCTTCGTCCTTCCTCCCATGAAGAGTTCAGTCTTCTGGATGCCGAGCGGGATTAATGCCTTCCTTTGTATTTTTTTTCGTGATCATAAAAAAATGTGGCCCTATTTTATGGGCGCAATCTTTCTTGCTGAAGCTTATGTCGTTTCCCAGCATGGAATCGGAACATTGGCTGCTGCACTCTGGGGTCTGTCGAATGTGACACTGGGTTTGAGCATGATATTCCTCTCGCGAAAGTTTTTGCGTGAGGATTTCAGCTTTCAAAGAGTAAAGGATGTATTTTCTTTTATCTGGATTGTTCCTCTGGGAGTAATTCCCGGAAGCCTTTTGGCAGCTCTGGGGACGAATTACGATTTTCCTGAAACCAAATATTTTGAATCTGTTTTATCCTGGGCGCTTAGTGATGCACTTGGGATTTTTCTGATGGCGCCGGTTCTATTCGCCTGGACCTCTGGTTCTAAATTTTATGGTGACCGGAAAGAAGGCTTGTTACTAGCTTCTCTTCTCATCACATTTTCAGCGGTCCTCTTTCTGCATCCAGGCGAGAAAGTTATTGATCGGTCTTTTTTTTCCTTTCTCATCTTCTTTGCGGCCTGGGCCGCGATTCGCTTTGGATCAAGGGGAGTGACCCTGGCACTGATCGTGATTGATATTGTGCAGGTATGGGCAACTGTCCGGGGCTATGGAGCATTTGCCAATCTGGATCTTGATCCCTATCAGCGCCTTTTCACTCTGCAATTATTTGTCACCAATCTCGGAGTGCTGATGTTAATCCTGGCCGCGGCACTGGAAGAGCAGATGGATTTGAGATTCCGGGCGGAGAGTGCTACCCGGATTCGTGATGATTTTATTTCGGTAGCCTCCCATGAATTGAAAACTCCGCTTCAGTCACTGAAGATGGAACTCCAGATTCTCAATAACTATATTATCAAGGGACAAATCCGGACTATCTCCGAAGAGAAGCTCAAACGTCTGGCACGGATCTCTGATCAGGAATTAAGCCGCTTCGCTGGCTTAATTAATTCGCTTCTGGATGTCTCACGTATTTCATCGGGAAAAATCCTTCTGGATACTGAAGATGTAGATCTTTTAGCACTTGTTCATGCAGCGGTTGAGAGGCAAAAAACTGAACTTGAAAAATCAGGATCTATAATCACGGTGACTGGAATTCCAAATATTCATGGTCAGTGGGACCAGGCAAGGATCGATCAGGTTCTCACCAATCTCATCTCAAACGCTATTAAGTATGGAAATGGTCTTCCGATTATCATTGAAGTTAAAGAAGAAGGTGGTTACGCCGTCTTTTCAGTCACTGATCACGGAGTAGGAATCAAGAGAGAAGATCAGAAACGTATTTTTGAAAGATTTGAAAGGGCCGTCCCCACCAGAGTCTATAGTGGAATGGGACTTGGACTTTTCATTGCTAATCAAATTGTCGAAGCACACCACGGACATATAAAAGTTGAAAGTATGAAAGGAAAAGGGACCATTTTCAAAGTCCAGCTTCCACACTCAGTCAAATCGGATGAAATCCATCCTTACTGGGAAGGACCAAAGGATTATGAAGGACATATTTATCATTAGGTTCCCGCATACCTGTGGCACAGGTATGCGGGAACCTACTAGTCGAGAAGGATGAATTTCTTTGGTGGCACTTCCTGCATAGAAAGAAGAATTCCTTCTTTCAGTCCCACTTTAGGAAGAAGAATTTCTGTGATCTTTAGCTTCTGCATGAGTTTTTGTGTGAGCATGGTCGCAGGCAGAATAACGTCGGCCTGGTTTTCTGTGAGCTCGAGTCCACGGATACGATCGATATAGGACATCGAAAGAATAATATCTTCCATGTGAGAGATCTCAGAAAAAGTTGCAAGCTGAGAGGTTGGTCTTCCCAGAGTTTTCTTTCTGATCTTTCCGATTCTGCGCAAGTTTCCACCGGTTCCCACAAAGAAATCCGGTTTCTTCTTACCAAAATGTTCACGGATAAAGATCAACATGCGCTCGAGCTCGAAGTTGATTTTCTTTTCAAGCTCGATCTGGTTTTTATAGTGGAGGAGGCGGACCGTTCCGACATTAAAGCTCTTTACGCCGATAATTTCACCATTTTTGATGAGGGTGAGTTCTGTTGATCCTCCGCCGATATCCATGAGCATGACATCATGTTCACGGAAATCAAGCTGGGATTTCACTGCCTCGCAGATGACATTTGCTTCTTCCTTACCGCGAATAATTTCAATTTCAATTCCGGTATACTTTAAAATTTTCTCTACGAGGATAGGGCCATTCATTGCATCTCTCATCGCAGAGGTGGCCATGCATCTGACTTCCGTTACACCGTATGCGGCAAAGGAATGGAAGAGCTCGATAAAAGCGTTTTCGGTTTCTTCCATTTTTTTTGCAGAAATAAATCCACCATTGAAGACATCTTCCCCGAGCCTCAGGGGAACACGAAAGTTCTTGATGACCATGAGCTCACTGCCGACACGTCTCGCGATAATAGCGCGCATGGCATTCGAACCAAGATCAATGGCGCCGAAAGTTGTGTTCTGCAGGAAGTATTTTAAAAATGCCGGCATTCTGGTTTCTGATGGCCTGTCGTGCGACCAATTAAAAAAAAGGGCCTTGCGGCCCTTTTTGCTATTTAGTAAGTCTTTTCTGGAGATTCTGATTGATGGCCTCGAGGAACTGCTCAGTCGTAAGATACTTGTCAGCTGTGACTTTCTCTCCGTGAATACAAGCCGCGAGATCCTTCGTCATTTTTCCTTCTTCAACCGTCTTGATACAGACTTCTTCCAGAGCTTCACAGAAAGTCTGAAGTTCTTTATTACCATCGAGTTTCCCCCGGTGATGAAGGCCACGAGTCCACGCGAAGATGGATGCCATCGGGTTCGTTGAAGTTGGCTTACCTTGCTGATGAAGACGATAGTGTCTTGTCACAGTTCCGTGGGCCGCTTCTGCTTCCATTGTCTTTCCATCCGGAGTGAGGAGAACAGAAGTCATGAGACCAAGTGAACCGAAGCCCTGAGCCACCGTATCGGATTGAACGTCACCATCGTAGTTCTTACATGCCCAGACGAATCCGCCTGACCACTTCATACAAGCAGCAACCATATCGTCGATGAGGCGGTGTTCGTACACGATGCCTTTCGCTTCAAATTTCTTTTTGTATTCTTTCTCATAGATGTCCTGGAAAATATCTTTAAAGCGGCCATCGTATTTTTTGAGAATAGTATTTTTTGTCGAGAGATAGAGTGGCCAACCTTTTACGAGTGCCATGTTAAAACATGAGTAAGCAAATCCTTTGATCGACTCTTCAGTGTTGTACATTGAAAGTGCGACACCCGGACCCTGGAACTTATAAACTTCCCACTCCTGAGTTTTTCCGTCTTCACCGGTGAAAGTCATCTTGAGTGTTCCCTTACCAGGAATCACAGTATCAGTCGCGCGGTACTGATCTCCGAAAGCGTGACGACCGATAACGATTGGCTGAGTCCAGCCTGGAACGAGGCGGGGAATGTTCGAGATTATAATTGGTTCGCGGAAAACAGTTCCATCGAGAATGTTACGGATAGTTCCGTTCGGAGACTTCCACATCTGTTTGAGATTGAATTCCTTCACACGCTGTTCATCAGGAGTAATGGTCGCGCACTTGATTCCGACATTGTACTTCTTGATTGCTTCAGCAGCTTCAACAGTAACTTTGTCGTCGGTCTTGTCACGATTTTCCATTCCGAGATCGAAATACTTAATTTCGAGATCAAGATAGGGATTGATGAGCTTATCTTTGATGAAAGACCAGATGATTCGTGTCATCTCATCGCCGTCGAGTTCAACGACAGGATTCTGTACTTTGATTTTTTGCATTGGTATCTCCGAAGATGTCTTTATGATTGTCGTTCTATTGTGGGGAAAAACCGGCGTTCTGTCGAGAGAATGCTGTGCGAAAAGTTAGTGCGCCACCGGTCGCATCTGAATCACTTCAAGCTTCACATCAAGGCCCTGTTTTCCGAGTTCCTGATAGAGCTTTACGACCTGATCAGGGGAACTTTTGAGCGAAAGTTTGCGGATATTTTTAAAATAAATGTATTCTTCGTGACCGGACTTCTTCAGTTCCTGGCGAAGATCCTCATCCACGCCGCGGACATGGAGAATCGAAGAGATGGGAAAAAGATTTTTGAAGGCCGGGCTATAGGCAACCGGAATGGATTTATCGCCATTCTTTTTACGGAAATATCCATACACGCCGTCATCAAACAGGATCGGTGACATTCCCTTCTTCCACTGTGAAAGGGGAATCGCACCCAGATTGGCGGCGAGAATGTTTCCGCGTGGAAGCTTTACTTCCATATCTGCTTCAACCAGCTGTTCGAGTTCAGAACGCGAAACTGGATGAACAGAAGCAGGAGCACGAGAAGGAGAAGGCATAATAATTTTTTTCGGGATAAAATTCCGTTTTACTTTCGGAAGGGACGTTGGTGCACGTCTGATCTCTGTTACCGGTTTTTCCTGGAAGAAAAACAGAACACTTGCTACGAGGGCAACTGGTATTAGATGAAGTGGTTGAAAATTCTTTTTGCTCATTAATGTCCGTGAATGTTCACGCCCCAATTGGTGAGGTTTCCGGCGGAAGCATCAGCAACTGAATCATAAATTTTTAATGTCCAGGTGCCGGCACCGAATCCTGAATCCTCATCGAGGAAAGCATTGCTTAAGAAATAATAAGTCCCGGATCCATCTGCAACGATATTACTTTGCGCAAGTATCAGACGTGATTCAGTTCCTCTCGGGCTTACGAGGTGAATGGCAAGTTGTCCCGGATCAGGATGGTTAGTCGTGATTCTTACCTGAACGGCTTCAATTGTAAGTGAGGCGACACCAGAGATAGTGAAGTCAGTTGATGTTGCCATGGTAGCGTCTTCAGCAATTGCTGGAGCACCAGGAATCGAAGTGTGGTCCCAGACACCGAGAGCGGATTCCGTTCTCACATAAGTTCCAAGAGGCCCTAGTGGAGCTGGAACCCAGGTGTCGGCCATGGCGACTGCAGCTTCAGCATCAACCAGTCCAAAACCATACCAGTTTGAATACCATCTCGTGGCAAAGTTCTGAACCCATTTGTAGTCGTAATCATAAAGGGCCCATGAAGTGGCGCCGGTTATATCCGGATGTGGGAGTTCGTTAATAAGTGGATCATAGTCTATCTGACGGGCAGTTCTCGCAAGAATATATTTCACATCACGCCAGGTGAGGGCAGGATTTACTTCAAGCATAAGAGCAACAACACCAGAAACCATCGGTGCCGCGGCTGAAGTTCCGTTCATGATATTTGTGAAGTCACATGTCGGATTGAGATCTCTGTCATAAGCATAATTGAATGCATTCTGGATCTGGTAAGCGATATTCCTGGAACTCATACCAGAACTGCAATCTCCAATATCTGTCGTGTAAATTCCCGGCAAATATTGAAAGTCGGTAACGGCATCCAGTGGATTCGAATCAATATCAAATTCAGCTTCACCACCGAGTCCACTAATCCAGACGCCTGATCCTGGAGTAGAATAACTTGATTTCACTCCATCAGCGCTGACAGCAGCGGTTACGATTTTGTAAGGTGTAGATAATGAGGCAGTGGCGTTGGTGTTTCCGTAATACGTCTCAGGAGCTAAGTAGCAAATCTGGTCATCACTTGCCCGGAAGAAGTTTCCTGCAGACTGTACGTAGTTGGCACCTTTAAGACTTCTGAGATTTGCAATTGCATCTTTTTGAGCATCAATAACGTCATCATAATCGTTATAGTACACGCACTGTATAAATCCATAACTGTAGTTGAAGACGTCAAAATTTCCGTCCATCTGATCAATAAGTTTATCTGTGTATGAAGACATATGAGCAGAATCCGCATAATTAAGAATAAACTTGAAAGCGCCATAAGAAGCAGAAGGAGCAACTCCGCGACCACCGATATCGTTCCATCCTTCGGCCGCTAAAATTCCTGCGACTGCTGTTCCGTGGGCCTCATTTCCTGAAGGGTAAGCTTCAGAATTTCTCCATCTGGTAGGGTCTACAAAAGCGTAGTTCCTGTGCTCAAGCGGAAGATCATTGGCATCGAGATCAGAGTGACTGTAATCCACGCCACTGTCTGATACAGCAATCCTGATTCCTTCACCAAGAATCAAATCATCATGAACATCCTGGACATTGATATCAATTCCTGAAGTCGGAGTAGTATCGACAAGGCCGTCGTTGTAGCTCAGAACATCCTGCCCGATATTTTTCAAGTGCCATTGATATTCATAAAGTGGATCAGAAGGAATTCCGCTGCCGCCGCCGGTAGTTCCACCGGTCGTGCCGCCACTGGTTGACCCAGTGGTACCTCCGTCGTCAGAAACAGAACCAGCGCTGAGTTCTCCCTCATCTTGCACGCAGGCATTGAGACTGAGGAATACGGCCAACATAAAAATAGTGCGCATAGAAATCTCCCTGTCAGTTCTATCGGACTAGAGCAGTAAATTGTTTACTGGAGAATGCTGGAGAGAATGACTCGGAGATATGAGTGATTCTTCCGGGGCAATAGACCACGGGGTAGATTAAGCTCGTGTAGTTCAGGGATTTTTTCCCCCTTTATCCTTGGCCCACCCCTTGCTTTTAAATCACTACATCATGAGTGGTGTCAGCGTGTGTCCTCCTGACACCGCGAATGTGAACAAGGAGTGTTTTATGGCAACAGTAATGAATACGCAGCATGGCAGTCACCGTACTAGACCGGCCTTTGCTACGCGATCAAGTATACAAAAGACCTGCATCGTTTTAGGTGCTGGTTTTGTCCTCATCGGTCTGGCCGGCATTGTGATGCCAGGTTTCATGGCGATGCATTTATCCATGGCACATAATCTGATTCACCTGGTTTCAGGGGCAGTGGCACTCACGGTTGGTTATGCTGATGATTCACGCAAGGCCTATACCTTCGCGGTAATTTTCGGTGTGGTTTACGGTCTTCTCGGGATCCTCGGTTTCGTCATTGGTCAGCCTGGATATCCGGGAGTTGGTCATATGGAAGCTGATCAAAATCTTCTGCGAATGATCCCGAATGTTCTCGAATTCGGAACAATGGACCACTCAATTCACCTGATTCTTTCTGCTGCTTTCCTTTCTTCAGCTTATGTCTGGAAGAAAAGAAATCTAGAAGCAGACAGATCAATTGTCGACGTTCAAAGACGCTCGGTGAAAGAAGGTGCCCTGGGGGAAGGAACGATCCAGTCTATGGATACTTTCGACTCTTCTAATTCTCCCTCTGATTTATCCAAAGCAGAGCTAGGTCGTTCTGACATCAGTCAAACGATTGATAAGAACAGAAGAAACAACTTCGAGAATCGCATATGAGTATAAAAGACAGAACAGATTCAGTGTGGGAGACGGTAAGTCTCCCCACTTTTCCGGAAATAAAAGAAGACCTCCGCACTGAGGTCTGTGTTATTGGGGGCGGACTATCAGGAGTTTCGATCGCCTATGAACTCGCGAAGAGGGGAAAGAAAGTCACGCTTCTTGAATCTTTTCGCCTGGGATCCGGTCAGAGTGGTCGAACGACTGCTCATCTTTCCTGTCAGCTGGAAGAAGAATTTTATCACCTCTTGAAAATGCATGATCTCGAAACGATCAGGAAATTCATGGAGGCGCATAGAAGTGCAATTGATTCAATTGAAAGCATTGCTCTTCAGGAAGATATCTCGTGTGACTTCAAGCGCGTTGATGGGTATCTGTTCGCCGGAGAAAATGTCAGCGCGAATTTTCTCATTCGTGAGAGGGATTCAGCTCTCAAGTGTGGACTTGCCCTGGATCCGGTATTGAAGACTCCACTTCTTAAAAAGAAAATTCCAGGACTTCGCTTTGCTGAACAGGCACAGTTTCATCCGCTGAAATATATGAAAGGTCTCATTCATTGTCTCACTGACCTGGGAGTGACAATTCTTGAGAATACTCGTGTAACAGAAATCGAAAATCCGACACCGGATCTTTCTCTTATAAGAACCGAGCATAATTTCGACATACAGGCGGACTATGTCGTGGTGGCAACTGATACCCCGATCAATAACCGCTTTCATATTCATACGAAACAGCATGCGTATCGCACATATGCCATTACGCTTGAACTCACTCGTGAAGTTGAGAATGTCCTGCTCTGGGATACGGAAGATCCTTATCACTACATCAGGGTGGCAGATAACAAGCTCATCGTTGGCGGAGAAGATCATAGGGTAGGACAGAATCCTGATAGTGATCCTTTCAGAAATCTGGAAGATTGGACTCGAGCTCATTTTGACTTCGTAGGTGACGTTGTGGACAAATGGTCCGGGCAGGTCTTTGAACCATCAGATGTGATCGGTTACATAGGGAAAAATCCTGGTACCGAAAGAAACACATATATTGCTACCGGATATTCAGGCAGTGGGATGACGAGTGCGATAATTGCCTCGCATATTATCCCTAATCTTATAGAAAAGAGATTTCATCCACTCGCAGAGATCTACGATCCGAAACGTCCTCCAATCAGAAACATGACCGAGTTTGTGAAAGAGAATATCAATGTGGCCTATCAGTACACTGACTGGCTGACCGCAAGCGAAGTAAAAACAGAAGAAGAAATTCCCGAGGACACCGGATGTCTCATGCGCCATGGGCTCACTAAAGCTTGCGTTTATCATGAGCAGGGTGACAACTTCGAAAGGAAATCTGCCGTTTGTACTCATCTCGGTGGAATTGTTCACTGGAATGATATTGAGAAGACCTGGGATTGCCCGGCACATGGGTCAAGATTCAATACGCATGGAACTCCCATTGAGGGTCCAGCTATCTCGGAACTTCCGGAGACATGATGGAAATTATCGGACTCGGCTTTGAGATTGAAGACCTTCGTACCAGATTCCTCTCCACTCAGGAGAGAACGGATCAGCTGACTTTATCGCTCTCCTCAGAGGATGCGATTCTTTCGGTGACAGAAGAAACTTCTCCCCCTAAATGGCATCTGGGACATACGACCTGGTTTTTTGCAAAATTCATTCTGTGTGATTTCTCAGATTTTGAGATGACTCCGGAGTTTGATTTTGTTTTCAATTCCTACTACAAAGGCGTGGGTGGCCACATTAAAAAAACTTCACGTTCCTCCATTTCCCGTCCGGGGCTTGAAGAAATCCGTGAATGGCGTGCTGATATCAGAGAGCGGGTAGTCCTTTGTCTCGAGAGTGCGTCCACGGAAAGTCTTCCTGAGATGAAAAAACTACTCGAGCTCGGAATCAATCACGAGGAGCAACATCAGGAACTCCTCCTGATGGATATCAAGCGGAACTTTTTTGAGAATCCGCAGCGTCCCCGTTATAAATCAACAGTTCTCGCGGAAGCTCATGAACTGAAAAGCTCTACATGGATAAATATACCCTCCGGTCTTATGAAATTCGGAATTCCTCTCGGTACTCCAGAATTTCACTATGACAACGAAAGTGATTCTCATCTCCGTTGGATCGACAGCTTCATGCTGATGAGCCATCCGGTAACAAATGGAGAGTATCTCAACTTCATTCATGAGGGCGGTTACAAAACTTTCCGCTATTGGCTTTCAGACGGATGGGATCTCATTGGCAAAGAGGGCTGGGAACATCCTCTCTATTGGGAACAAAGAGATGGAGAGTGGTGGATGTTCACTCTCTGGGGAATGGTTCCACTGGATCTCAATGCTCCTGCTTGTCATCTTTCCTACTATGAAGCCGATGCCTACGCCCGATTCAGAGGAGCAAGACTTCCGACGGAATTCGAATGGGAAGCTGCCGCTGAAAAGATAGAGATTGAAGGTGATTTCATCGAAAGCGGGCATTACGAAGCACTCGTGCCCGAAGAAGGCGGGTCTTTCACCGGCATGCACGGAACTGTCTGGGAATGGACTCAGAGTGCTTACCTTCCATATCCACGTTATGAAAGTTTCGCGGGGGATCTTTCCGAATACAACGGAAAATTCATGATCAATCAGATGGTTTTAAGAGGTGGATCATGTGTCACACCAAAATCTCATTATCGTAAGACATATCGGAATTTTTATTACCCTCATATGAGATGGCAATACGGAGGCGTACGCCTCGCTAAGGATCTGGCATGATGGACTCACAACTAGTTGATCACCAACCGCATTCACAAAGTGTTTTGACAGAAGTGATCATGGGATTATCGCAGTCTCAGAAAACACTTCCGGCGAAACTTCTTTATGACAAAAAGGGGTCCGAGATTTTTGAAGAAATCTGCCGGGTTCCTTCCTACTATCCGACTCGTACCGAAACCCAGATATTGAAAACTCACGCCCGTGAA
This sequence comes from Bacteriovoracaceae bacterium, assembly GCA_046595005.1. Classification (GTDB taxonomy): domain Bacteria; phylum Bdellovibrionota; class Bacteriovoracia; order Bacteriovoracales; family Bacteriovoracaceae; genus Peredibacter. The sequence goes on from JBKJPL010000009.1 coordinate 56,373, forward strand.
ATGGCTGGCCACATCGGAAGGGATGCTCTCATTATCGAACCTGGAAGCGGGGCCGCTGAAAAAATACGGATTCTGCTTTCTGAAATTTCCGGAAAAAAGAGATACGTTCCTCTGGAGATATCAAGAGAGATTCTCCTCAGAACTTCTGGAGATCTCCTGGATGAGTATGATGATCTCGAAATTTTTCCGGTTTGTGCTGACTTCACCAAAGATTTGTTACTACCAAAGAGTGTTGGCCAACAAGCCGGAAAGAAAGTTGTTTTCTTTCCGGGATCCACCATTGGAAATCTTGATCCTGAGGAAGCGCGTGAGTTCATGAATAAATGCGGCCGCATGGTGGGAACAGGTGGGGGGCTTCTTATTGGTGTCGATATGAAAAAAGACACTGAGATTCTTCGGAAGGCCTACAATGATCCGGAAGGTGTGACTGCCGCTTTCAATCTCAATCTCCTTCAGAGACTTAATCGCGAAGTAGATGCATCCTTCGATCTCTCAAATTTCAGGCATGAGGCTATCTACAATGAGGAGAAGGGCAGGATTGAAATGCATCTTGAAAGCTGCGTTCCCCAGATGGTGAGAGTCAATCAGACAGTCTTCCGCTTCCATGAAGGCGAAACAATTCATACTGAAAATTCCTATAAATATACAATTGCCGAATTTACTGATCTTGGTAAGAAGGCGGGACTCTCTCTTAAGAAATCCTGGCAGGATCCACGGTCTCTTTTCTCGGTCTATTATTTTGAATGCCAGTGAGGAATAAAAATGAAATGGTACAAAAAGAAAAAAATCATAATCCCTTTGTTCATCATACTTGCCCTTGTTGTTGTAAGGATTGTCCTGCAACCAGTACTTCTGGCGCAGATTAATAAAAAACTCGAAACTTTCTCCCCTGAGATAACGGGCCATGCGGATGGGCTGAATCTTGCCATAATTAGAGGGGCCTTCGGACTTGAGGGCATCACGATGAGGCTCAAGAAAGCAGATAATCCGTTCTTGAAAGTAAGAGACGTAGACATATCTCTTGCCTGGCGAGAAATGTTCAAAGGCAATTTCATGGCAGATGCCATGATTGATGGAGTTGATTTTACTTTTGATGAACGTCTCCCGGCAGCTTTTAAAAAATCTATTCCTGCCGATGATCCGGCAGAACCCGAGAAGACCCCGCCTCTCAGAATCTCCCGCCTTGACTGGAAAAATGTGAATATTACTTATCCATCCGACAAGGCCTACACCAATCAGGGACCCTTTCGTCTGACGGATATCGAAGGGAGAATTACCAACGTTCTGGCCGACAGTGAAACTCCAAGATCATTCTTTCATACTCATGGGAAGGGCAGCGGAACTTCTGTCTTCAAGGCAATTGGAACTATCAATCTTCTCGCTGATCCTGCTGAATGGGATATGGATGCTCAACTTCAGGGCTTCTCACTTGTTTCCATGAACCAGTTTCTTCTGAATAAAATCCCACTGACATTTAAGAAGGGAACTTTTGATATGTATGCCGAGGTTCAATCTGAAGAAGGGAAAATTCGCGGATACGTAAAACCTTTCATGGAAGATCTGGAATTCATCAGGAATAATGAGAATTTCAAGGGTGCCAAGCACTGGCTGGTTGAGGTTGGAAGTGCTGTCGGGAATTGGGTGATGGAGGCTAAACGCAGTAAGACTGTGGCGACAAAAGTACCATTCACCTATGACGGTAAAAAGTTTTCCATTGATACCTCTAAAGCTGTCGGCGATGTCATTGAGCACGGATTTGACCAGGAGTTATCTCCGGGTGTGGATTCTAACCTCACTATGCAAGCACAAGAGGCGAGAAAAGAAGCAGAAGAAACTGAACGCGAGAATGAAAAGAAAGAGGGTAAGAAACCCGACGACAAAGAATAAAAACGAAGGGAGATAACGATGAAATCTATTCTTCTACCATTGTTGATCCTGGGTTTAAGTACCGCCTGTTCCACAAAAGCGCCCGATGACCCGGGAAAAGCTTCTCCTGCCAAATCTCCCAAGATAATTGGTTCAGCTGGTTCAAGTGAGAAAGGAATAAGCTTCGATGCCAGACAGCTCGCCAATGAGATGGAATCCAATTACGTCTCCGAGATACGCTTCAAGAAAGGGGCCTCCGAGTTGACTGCTGAAGCAAAGAAATCTCTATCATCGGTAATTGCCCAGGCCAGAAAAGAAAATTTTATGAAGAAGGCCGTGCTGATTACCTGGGCAGATCAGGAAATGCCAACCGGGAATAAAGAAGGACTGGCTGACGAACAGATTGAACTCGCAAAGAGAAGAAATGATGCTCTTTCGGCGTTCATACAGGGTGTTGAGAGAAAGATTAACATAGACCGCATCAGCATGGCCGAACGTCCGGGTGGACTAAAAAGAATGATCCCCAACGAAACAGCAAGAATTCAGGAATCACTTGGTGAGGCCGGCATTTCTGAGATGGATAAAGCATCACGCTCCATCATTATTTTCACGCGTGAATGAATATCAAAAACGTGAAACCACTCAGATGGTTCGGGCTTAATGGGATAGTCTTGTGGCCCTTTGTTCTTTATGCAGATAAAGATCCACATCCACTCATACAAAATCATGAAGCTATCCACATGGCCCAGATCAAGCGGGTAGGTGTGATGAAATTCTATGCCGTTTACCTGGGCGAATATGCCAGAGGAAGATTAACGGGTCTCAACCATAATGAGGCTTATCTCAACATCAGCTTTGAGCAGGAAGCATACAATAATCAACACGATATATTTTATCTGGCGAAAAGTTAGAGCGAAGAGCGGTCGTATTTCACCCAGGAATAACCTGTGCCGTGAACCGTCTTGATGTGATAGTACTGGGAATTTATTTTTTTCCTGAGCTTTGAGATATGTTGGTCCACATTTCGATCAGTCACTTCAAATTCATTCCCCCAGACCAGATCCATGAGCTGTTCCCTGGTATAAACCTGATCTTCATTCTGGATAAACAGAAGAAGCAATTTAAATTCAAGGGGAGATAATTCAACAGAGCTTAGATTCTCTTTAGGGCCTACAAAAACCTGGCTGGAATGAATCTTTACAACGATATCTTTTTTAATGATGTCTTTACTCTTCTGGCTGACTTTTTTGAGATTTACTTTGATTCGTGCAATGAGCTCCATCGGGACAAAAGGTTTCTGCACATAATCCAGGACACCGAGCTCAAAACTTTCGAGCTTCATACCGATTTCACCATGACTGGTGAGCATAATGACACCCACGCTTGAGTCTTCAAACAAGGTTCGATTTCTCATCAGAAAGTCGACACCGTTTCCGTCAGGGAGTTCAATGTCTAGGAGAATAAGCTCCGGAGTATTTTGAGTTAACCAGCGAGAAGCTTCTGTAAGACTCGTGACATGAGTGATCTCGAGATCTTTTCCAAACCCCTTAACGAGGTTGTAGATTTCGATATCATCTTCGATCATCAGGATGGTTGGAGAGCTCATCCTGATAGTCTAGACGCTTGCGGTATTTGTTCCTATCAAATTTTTAGAACCGTGCGGATTTTCGCATCCACTGCTTTGCGTTCGAGAGGCTTTCTCATGAAAGACTGTGCAGAGAGCCCGGTTTGAGCGCCTTCCTGAGTGGAAATATGAATGATGGGAATGTGATAGTCACTTGCGATCTGGATTATCTCACTCAGTTTTTTTCCATTAATATGAGTCAGGTAAATATCAAGAAATATGAGGTCGGGTGGCTGCTTAACAAGGGCGCGGAGAATATCAAGTTCATCCTGTAGGAAGGCAAACGTGTATTCATTTTCTTTCTTTTCCAGCATCCGAAACCAGTTAAGGATATCTTCGTCATCGTCTATAACGAGTACTTTCTTTTTATCCTTAAGAGCTTTGAGGGGAGTCATTATTATCCTTATCGGAGCAGTGTACATGAGACTTGTTGGAAATATATGTTCAGAATGTGAAGGGGCCTTGAAGAGTCTTTGATTTCCTTGGCTTGTACGACTTCTTTCAACTAAAATTTAACCAACGTTAACATCTTCCGGGATAACAGTATGTCACTCGATAGAGATAAGCTTCATGAATCGACCCGTGCCAATCATGCACCGGAAGTGGTTATACCGGCGGGAAACAAACCCATTCTTTCACCCATTTATCAAACCGCAAAATTCTCACTGGGTGAGGGGATCCCTGTTCAATCACAATTCTTCTACACTCGCGTTTCAAACCCAACACTAAGAGAACTTGAACTTTCTCTGGCGGAACTTCAGAAGACTGAGGACTGTATTGTCCTGGGAAGCGGAATGGCCGCAATAACTGGCGCCATCCTTGGTCTCATGAAGGCCGGCGATCACATGATCACTTTTTTTGAAAGTTATCGTCCCGGAAGAATTTTTATTCGCTCGACTTTGAAACGTTTCGGAATGAGTTCTACAGTCCTGTCTCTTTCTGACTTAAGTCTTCTCGAAGCTTCCATCACACCACAGACACGCATTATTTATTTCGAAAGTCCTACAAATCCTCATCTCGATATCGCTGATATTAAAAAAATTGTGAGTATCGCTAAGAAACACAAAATTCTCGTGATGATGGATGCCACTTTTGGAGGCCCTCATCAGCATCGTGACTTTGGAATCGATGTGTTTATCCAGAGTCTGACAAAATATGTGAATGGACATGGAGATGTGATAGCGGGATCTATTTCAGGTCCAAAAAATATTATTCATGAGATCCGCCAGATGACGATCAATCTGGGTGCAACTCTGGATCCCCATGCGGCCTTTCTCATTCAGCGCGGATTTAAAACTTATCATCTTCGTTATGAGCGGGCGGCCGCTTCTGCTCAGGTCATTGCGGAATATCTCGAGAAGCATCCACGTATCAAAAAAGTTTATTATCCTGGTTTGAAATCTCATCCTGCCCATGAACTCGCCCGCGCTCAGATGAGCTCTATGGGAGGGATTCTGGCCTTTGAAATCGATGCAACTGCTGGTGATGCTCTGGCATTCTGTCATCGTCTGAAACTTCTTCAGTTCACTGCGAGTGTTGGTTCTTCCGAATCGCTTATTTGTCCCACTCTCATGTTCTTTGGTGATGATTTAAGTGGTGATGAGGCAAAAGCTTTAGGGATCAATGCTTATTCTGTGAGGCTCTCAATTGGTCTAGAACATCCCGATGATATTCTAAGTGATCTGAAGGCCGCCCTTGAGTAACCTGCAGGGAGGATGGGACATTGAATGTAATGGTGAAGGGGCGTGGTGAAAAAGCGAAAATGGTTAGTTTTGCTTTCGGGGATTAATTTCGATTTTTGATGGATTCCCATCCTCCTGCTATATGACATAAATAAAGCAAACTAAATGCCAGCGAAGAACAAGTGGCAAACATCATGAAATCTCTTTCCCAATCTATACTCAATAAATTCCGTCTCGTAAAAAATGCCCCACTTCTCAACACCCGGTGAGTCAACTACGCCTCAATCTCGAGGCAAATTTCATTTTCTTTATTTCTTTGCGGGTCATAATCTGTGAGCAGTTCAATAGGGCCTGACTTCCATAGGAGGTTTTATGTCGAGAGAGATTCAAATGACAGGTATCACGACAGAATTGAGTGTTGCTTGGGCGACACAACCTCTGTGGCCTTACGACATGGATGATTCCTATCTCCAGCTTGACCTGGGAGATAGTGATCTGGAACATCTGACGGATGTGAGAATCTTCAAGAAGCCATGGTTCAAGCAGAATTACCGCCACACTTCTCCGAAGAATCTCAGATTCTACAAACGTCCGGACTTTCAGGTGGAGACACCAGAGTAAAAGGAACACTTGCAGAAAAAATCCTGGTCCCGTCCCTTACTGTTCATGCTGATAGTGGGTGCGATAGCCGGATTCTACCTTTTTGGTGGAAGTGAATACCTGACTCTTGAATTTGCGCAGACGAATCTGGAAAAACTGAGAACGCTCCACGAGGAATCGCCATTTCTGGTGACATCGGCATTTGTCGGGGTCTATCTTTTTCTCACGACTCTTTCGATACCAGGTGCAATCATTCTGACTTTGCTTTCGGGAGCAATCTTCGGAATTGGTTGGGGGCTGTTCTGGGTCATGATTTGCGCGACTCTTGGTGCATGCCTTGCATTTCTCATGTCCCGATATATGTTTCGGGATTATTTTTCAAAGCGCTTCCAGAAACAGTTCAACAAGATGAATCACCGGGTGAAGAAAGGAGGCATTGCTTATCTCTTTACCCTTCGCATGCTCCCAGTCTCCCCCTATGTTGTCATTAATATCGTGATGGGTCTTACCGACATGAAGCTATGGAACTTCGCCTGGGTAACTTTGCTGGGGATGTTGCCCGGTACTTTTATCTTTGTCCTTGCTGGCAAGAAGATTGCATCGATAGAAAAAGTGTCGGAGATCTTTTCCTGGGAAATTATCCTGGGTTTATGTGTCCTCGGACTTCTTCCTCCGCTTGTCAGGACTTTCATGAAACAACACACAGGGAGGTTGGCGCATGAATGATACTTTTGCCATTTGCGCTCATCTTCTTGGCCTGTATCTGGCCTTCAATGCCTTATTTCAATCGCGGACTCCGCAAGGGGCCCTCGCATGGTTTGTAGGACTGGTTGGCTTTCCCTATCTGGCGATTCCTCTTTTTATTGTTTTCGGGAGAAGACGCTATCATGAAGAAAATCAGAGCGAGAAAAAACTAACATTTCCCAAGTATGATGTTGTAAAGCACAAGCGTGAACCGCTTGGTGAATTCGAGAAGTTCCTTAATCACACTGGATTCAATTTTACCGGCAAGAATAAAATAGATCTCCTGATAGATGCTGATCAGATTTACCCATCGATGTTTGAAGCTTTGAATGCTGCTAAAGAATATATCATTCTTCAGGTATTTATTTTCCGGACGGATGAGACCGGAAGAAAATTTGCCGACATCCTTATTAATAAGGCGCGTGAAGGGGTAAAGGTTTATGTCCTATATGAGAAAGTTCTCATTAAGATGGACAAAAATCTTCTTGATGAAATGCACGAGGCCGGAATCCATACCGGACTCTTCAAGCCTTTTACCAGGAACATGTTTCATCTGAATTTCCGTAATCACAGAAAGATCATGATCATTGACGGGAAAGTTGGATTTTTTGGGGGCATTAATATCGGAGATGATTATGTCGGAAAATATCCCAAGATCGGTCATTGGCGGGATACCAATGTGAGAATCGAAGGGCCCTCGCTCATTCCTGGTCAGATGGCCTTTTGTAATGACTGGCTGGGATCTCAGGGATCAGCACCCGATATAGAATGGAAGCATGGGCCATCAGATGGTGACGCGAACGTTCTCGTTTTCACTTCAGGACCGATTGAAGAAAAACCATTCTGCCTTCTTCACCACATTGCTCTTATTGATCTCGCGCGTACAAAACTCTGGATCGCTAATCCTTATATCGTTCCCCCGCAAAGTCTCATTGATGCACTTGCCATGGCCGCACTAAGGGGGGTGGATGTACGTATCCTCGTCCCGAGCTACTCAGATAATTTTCTGATCATGGCAGTAGCAGATATTTATTATGAAAGACTTATGTCATACGGAGTAAAAATTTATAAGTATAAAGCGGGTTTCCTTCACCAGAAGGTCATGCTGGTAGATGATCTCCTGGGTGTTGTTGGTTCTGCTAATCTTGATTACCGGAGCATGTATATAAATTTTGAAATCACTACAGTATGTTCTGATGCTGATTTTGTAGAATCACTCAGCAAAATGCTTGAGTCAGACTTGAAGAACACAGATCTAGTAACAACAGAATCCATTCGAGGAAAATCATTGCCGAAAAAAGTTCTTGAAAGAAGTGTGAATCTCATTGCTCCGGTGCTTTAGCCCTTTGATCAGAGTAAAATATCAGCAGGAGGCCCTATGAATGAACAAGATCTCAGCATGAAACAAGAAGTGTTGAAGAAGTTACTCATGAATGGAGTCGTGGACACTCACAATTTTGATATTGAAGTTGATAATGGTGTTGTAAAACTCGAGGGCGACGTGACCGGGCGACATGCCAAGAAAGTTATTGATAGATGCCTTGAAGAGATGGACGGTATTCGACACGTGGAAAACAAGCTCAAAATCCGTCGGGTCACCCGTTACTCGGAAAGCTACGGGTTTTAATTCTGGATGTTACTCTTATCTTCCATCTCTTTAGGAGATGTAGTGCTGTCATAGAAAACAGGATCAGTATTTTCCTGGTTTTCTCTGACCTCTTTCTTTTTACTCATCACTTCTTTCTTATCCGTTTCTTTCAATTCTTTCTCCACGTTTTCACTATCCGGTATTCCGGATTGCTCGCCTTCGCGGATACTTTGCCGGGCAAAAGCTTCCGCCATGAAAGAAGAAATAATCAAAACAGCTATAATGATAGGTCTTTTCTGGTCCATATTGTCCTCCGGTCCTGTCTTATGAAAAACCTGTCTTCCTCTTTAGTCATCATGCTAAGCTAATATAAAAAAGTATGAGGATCCTATGAGCTTTGATCTCGCCACTGCACGCCAAATTTTTATCAAGGGACAACTTCCGGAATCTTTCGGCATCGATATAACGAAAGTCGAAAATGACTCTGTGACGGGAACTTTGACGGTGGATCATCGTCATCTTCGTCCGGGTAATATTATGAATGGGGGAGTGAGTCTCGTACTTCTTGAAACAATGGGAAGTATCAGTACCTGTCTTTATATCGATCCGGAAAAATACAATGCCTTTGGGATTCAGGTCACGGCCAATCATATTTCAGTAGCACGACCTGGTGATGTTCTTACTGCGCGGTCAGTAGCTGTCCATGTCGGTAAGACAACTCAGGTCTGGGACGTGAATATTTCAAATCAGACTGGAAAACTTGTTTCGTCAGGAAGAATTACAATGCTTGTCACGGAAACTCCCATCGCTTCGCAACTTTCATCCATCAAACACTCCCCATAGAATTGATTCTCAACAAGGGAGTTCTCATGCAAATGAATATTACTCAGATTGAGGATCAGATCAGGCATGTAAAAGAGATGTGCCAGGATCACGTTAATCATCTCAATGATACTGAGGAGAAAGCACTGATGACTGCAGCTGCAGAAGTCCTGAACGGGCTTGAAAAAGCTTTTCATACCTGCTTCCAGGGTGACGGTGCCTCTCACATCTTTTCACCGAAATCACAGGAGCCATGGGACTAATCCTGAAGTTTAATTTAACTTGTTAATTTTGCCTTCATAGTATGCAAGCTGCAGGCCCGGCGGGTCTAGTCATATGATTTTCGCCGGCCATGATAAATGCGTAGATTGATCAGGAGGCACCGTGAAATTGTCATTGTTATTTTTTCTTCTTCTCCCTTTGACCGTCAACGCCACCGAACTTCTCAAGGCTAAGCGCGATCCTGATAGAGATTTCAGTGATTACGAAAATCGAATGACGAAAGATATATCTTCAATCCATGAAGTTTCTCTCACCGGATCTGCTCTCAGAAATTCTAAAATTTTCGCCACTGCTCAACTACCAGACGCAGTTGGATGGAAACCTGAAGCCATGCAGAAAAGATTTGCTCACATGAGAGATGTCCGCTTTCTTCAAGACAGTGATGGTAATCTGAGACGCTCATCATGGATGTTTCCGGACGACGGATGTTATGCCCGCGCCGCACTTGCGATGAGAAATCTTTTTAAAATCTATGCTCCACTTCCATCAAAAGTTTTTGCTTTCGGTAATCTCAAAGTAGTCACTAAGAACTCACCAAGGGGAGCGGTTCACTGGTGGTATCACGTTGCCCCTATCGTTCAGGTGAATGGGCAGAAATATGTCCTTGATCCGGCACTTGAACCATCGCGACCACTGAAGCTGGAAGAGTGGGTGGGGATGATGGGGAAACCAGAAAAGATAAAAGTCTCGATCTGTGGATCGGGAACTTATTCTCCCGGAGACAGATGTAGCAAAGAAAGTGATGGTCTTGAGCTTCATGCAGAAAGGGCGCAGCTTTCGTACCTTCAGCAGGAAGAGAACCGGCTCTTAAGACTGGGTCGGGAAACGACTACAGAACTGGGCGATGCCCCTCCCTGGCGGTAGGGCCAAGCCCACTAAATACGGAAGATTCTGGACAGGGGCCGAACTCATGCTAAAATTTTTGTATGAGACACAAGCCACTTATCTTCCAGATCCTTTCGGTACTGTTCCTTCTTGAACCAGCAATCAAGATCCTTTATTTCAAGGCATCGACCCATTTTGATTTCGCACTTATTTTAGAGAATGTTTTTTCACGTTCCGGAGTTCGTGAGATTTTTGATTTCTGGATTGTCTTTCCAGTTGCTGGTCTCATGCTCTGGAAGCTCAGGAAATGGACATATTTTGCCTTTCTGAGTGTCATGGCCTATCTCATCTTCAGTATTGCGACTTACGAAAAATATACATGGCCTTACAACAGCGATTCTCCGCTTTTTTATCATTACTTTATTATCGCGATCACATTAGGCACTATCGCTTATTTTCTTATCCCTGATGTCCGTGCACCGTTCTTTAATAAACAACTTCGCTGGTGGGAAAGTAAGCCACGTTACAAAACCATTATTCCTACCAAGATCACCGGAAATAAAATTACCTTTCAGTCTGAGATTATCAATATTTCTCAGACCGGAGCATTTCTCAAAGATAACAATCTTCTTTCTCCAGGAGATGTCATCTCTCTGTCTTTTGAGACAGAAGGACTTCTTATGGAAATTCCTGTGAAGGTAATCAGCCGGCACGTGATCTCCAGCACTCCAGGATACGGAGTTCAGTTCTTTCCCACTTCAATGGCGCAGAAGATTCAACTATTCAGGCTCATCGGCCGGATTAAATCTCAGCGTTACCTGTAAAGGTGCCATGACACTTGCAGGTGCAAGTGTCATGGCACCGGAAAACAAAACGCACTTAATTACTGAGTCTTCCTTGGTACCCATCTTGCTCTAATCAGCGGCAAGTACCCAAGGGAGGTTCACATGATTAATGAAACCGGTAACACCGAAAATACGAATTTCGCAGATGAGGCAGGCCAGTCCTCGTATCAAAAAATCAGTCAGGTTAAAGATCTCGGAAGAAAAGGATTAGGGCCATTGGTGGGAGTCTTGTCCCGTCACAAAGGCGACTTTTCCCCATATCTCGATGCCCTGACAAAAGCATTGCAGTCCGGAGCTCAATCACTGCAAGGTGAACAGTCTTCTGATGCTGAGAAATACATTGCACAATATTTCACAGAAGGCGCTGACTGGATTGGACAGTGGAAAGACAAACTCCATGTGAACTCACCGGATGAATTTATGAGTCTACTTGAAGAAGAGGGAAAAAAGCGTCCTGCAATTCTCTTCGGAGCATCTTATTTTGCAGGAATGATTTTAGGTCGCTTTGGCCGTCATCTCGGAAAAACCATGAGAAGTTCAACTGAGAATATTCACTAACAAGGAGAGAAAAATGGAAAAGATGTATGAAGATAACAATGTTCACCAGCTTTATCCGGAAGGAACAACAAATACTATTAATGAAAGACCTGGCCTTGGAATAATGTTCGAAAGACTTTCAACAGATGTGACAAATCTGTGGTCCAGTCAGTCACGTCTTGTCGGAACAGAGTTGAATGAAAAAGTAACAACGGTAAAAGCCGCTTCTATCTCTATGATCGTCGGCGGTGTGCTCGCCTTTGTAGGTGTGTTATGCCTGGTTGCAACTACCATCATCGCACTCTCGAATATTATGGAACCATGGATTGCTTCTGCAATTGTAACAGTCGCGCTTCTCGTCATCGGTCTGGTGATGTTGAAAGGTGGACAGAAAAAACTAGCGGGCAAAGCACTTGTTCCTGAGCATTCAATCGATGCTTTTAATCAGATTAAAAACACTTTCCAGGAGAGAATCCATGAATTCAAAAGACACTAAAACGTCACGGGAGCTCAAACGGGAAGTTCTCGATGACCTGAATCAGGTAAATAAAGATATGAATCGTATTCAAGGCCGTCTCACTCCGGGACAGCTCATCGACGATGCTCTCTTTCAACCCATTAATAATAATCCACGCGCGATGTTTGACCATCTGAAAGCAAATCCAATCGGAACTGCTTTTTTAGGACTTGGAACTCTTCTTCTTATGGAAGATGAATCTCATGTGACGTATGAAGGTCAAGTTCGTAAGCGTACGTCTTCTCTTTATGAAAACACCCGTTATCAGGCAACACTTTTGAAAAGCCGTGTTTCCGATGTTAACCGTGATGTGAATCAAAAAGTTTCCGGCGTAAGCGGCAAAATCCAGGGAGCAATTGATCGCACTAAATCCAAAGTCGACGGACTGAAGAATAAAATCAACTCCGGTGGAACCGGGGAATATGATTTGGGTGAAGGTGGAGAGCTCGGAGCTTCGAGTATTGATGATTTAAAAGAAAAAATTTCAAGCTTCAAAGGCCAGGCTCTCGAACAGGTTGATGCTGTAAAAAATCTTGATCCAATGACGTTCGCAGCAATCGGTGCCGGTCTTGGTGCACTAACAGGTATCGCGCTTCCGGTTTCCGAAAAAGAACAGACGATGATTAATCAGAAAGCTGCTGGAAAGCTGAACGAATTCAGTTCGGAATTTCAGGAAGCACTTAATCAATCGGTCAAAGTTCTGAAAGATGAATTACTAAGTAAGTTCACAGATTTTGATGTGAGTTTATTCGGTAAAAAGCAGCCGTCACAGTCTAACGAAACCTTCCGCAACGACTTCTAATCAAGAATGGTCATCGCCCTTTTGGGCGGTGACCGCTCTTCCTCACAAGACCCTGACGGTAACTTAACAGGCCAAAATTCCTACTCAATGCGAGCATTTTCTTATCCGGGAGAATGCAATGACCGCAGCTGAACTATGGATGGATTCACAAAATGTTCTCGAAAAACTTCCCCTGGTTTTTCGACTGGGGCAGATCCGGATCATCTCACCCCGTGCCAATGTAAGAGTGGAATCTGACCAATATATAGTTGAGACACTCTCTGATCCCCGTGAGCTCAAAGAGATCTTTAAACTCAGATACGATGTATTTTTCCGTGAGTTTGCCGGAAGAGGCGATCGCTTCTCTTTCATGCCATATGATATGGACCTTCACGATTTCTCCTGTGATCATCTGATCGTCAAAGAAAAGCTGACCGGTAAAATCGTCGCTACATACCGGCTTTTACTCGAGGAAGAAGGCGAAGAACGGGATTTTTATACTGAGACAGAATTTGACCTTACTCATTTCCGGAAACTTTCCGGTAATAAACTGGAACTAGGCAGAGCTTGTGTCCATAAAGATTACCGCTCAGGACTGGTGATCAGTCTTTTGTGGAAGGGATTATGCGCTTACGCTAAAAAGACTTCCACAAAGTACATGTTCGGCTGTTCCAGTCTTTCCCGCGGCGATTTTATGGATCTTCCCTATATTCACGCACAATTCGGAAAGAGGAATGTTGTTTCTGAGCTTGAAATAGGTGTGATGCCAGCCTACAGAATTTCAGCATATCCCCAGCTGAAACTTCCGGATGTCATCTCTCAAGATCATCAGAAATTGCCGTCACTTCTCAACATGTATCTTCTGGCCGGTGCAAAGGTCGGATCACAAATTGCTTATGATGAAGAAATGGATTGTCTGGATTTCTTCACCGTTATGGATTTTACAAATCTCCCTTCATCTTTTGAGAGGAGATTTGCATGAGAGAGAACCTCGCACTCAGAAAGATTGACTTCAGAGTGGGGGGGCTCCCTTTTGCAGGAACCTTTAAGTTTCTGATTTTCATCCTTCACGTTTCTGTATTTCTTTTCATCCATATGTGTCTTTTTATCTTTGTCCGAAACGAGAAAAGAAGGCTTCGCTTAGTGGTAAGAAGTAATGCTTTTCATGCGGGGCTGGTTCTCAAGTATCTCGGCATAGAAACTTTCCATGACGAATCTGAACCAGTGAGAGGAAAACTCATCATCTGTAACCACATGTCCTGGCTGGATGCTCTGGTTCTTTTCACGCTTTATCCGGCACTGTTTATCACATCACGTGAAATTGAAAAAATTCCGGTTCTGGGACAGATAACAAAACTTGGTGGCTGCTTTTTTATTGAACGCAGAAAGGAGCTCAGAACTCCGGAGTCAGTGGATAGAGAACTCGCCCTCATGAGAAAGAGACTGTCAGAAGGGTTCAATATCTTCTTATTCCCGGAAGGCACAAGCTCTGACGGTTCTCAGGTTCTTCCTTTTAAAGCTCATTTTTTCCAGCTCGCGATCGATAATAATATCTGGCTTCAGCCACTCGTTATTAAATATCTGGGTTCAAACCGGAAGCTCGCTCCCTGGTATGGGGATATGGACTTCGTGCCTCATTTCCTGAGAATCTGCCGGGAGAAAAATTTCAGTGTCTGTGTCCAGCGTCTTACGAAAATTTCTCCGCAGGGGAAAGACCGTTTCAGCTTAAAAGATGAAGCATGGAAAGAGATCTCGGAGGCATATGAATCACATTAAATACCTCGGTATCCCTTTTTCAGGCGGTCAGCCTCATAAAGGTGTTGAGAAGTCTCCGGACGCTTTACGACAGAAAAATTTCTTTGAAAGATGTCCGGTAAGTGTTTCTGACCTCGGAGATCTCGACTTCTCGCTCTGCGGAGAATCTTCTTCCGGACTCATTAAAAATGAACGGATTTCCGGTCTGGGGAATGCCCTTATCAGTCGGACTATTGAAACTGAAAATTTGAATAATTCTTTTCTTCTGAATGTTGGCGGCGATCATGGCCTGGCCCTGGGGACGATTCACGGACTACTTCATCATTATCCTGATCTGGTTGTAGTCTGGGCAGACGCCCATGGTGATATCAATACACCTTCTGGCTCACAGACCGGAAATTTTCATGGAATGCCTCTTTCGTTTTTGATTGAAGGTGCGCAGGATCGAGCGCAATTCTCCTGGCTTCGTAAGAGACTGCGCCCGGAACGACTTATCTACATGGGTCCAAGAGACCTTGATCCAGCTGAGAAGCAAATCATTAGTGAGCTCGGTATTCAGTGGTATTCGTCAGACGATATTAATGAATACGGGACTGAAGTTCTTCTGCGAAATGCTTTAAGGATTGCTGATCCTTCTGGAAAGGCACCAATTCATCTGTCTTTTGATGTAGATGTTTTTGATGCCATGGATGTCGCGGCTACCGGAACACGTGTTGAGTCTGGTCCGCGCAAAAATGAAATCATGAAGCTTGGAAAGATTCTTGGTGATACCGGAAGACTGCGTTCGATGGATCTCGTGGAAATTAACCCTGATCTCTGTCATGAGATGCAAACAAGTGAAACCCTGGAATTATCCATGAGGTTCACATTATCCGTGATGAACAGTGTGTTTGTTCCTGTAGTCGGGATTTCTCCGCGGTTGATTTATCCGGCTTCACAGAATTTTCTTGGTATCAGTGCCTGAAATAAAAAAAGCCGGGATTTTCTCCCGGCTTTTACGTTTACATCTGATTTGGGTCTGGTTCCGATGAAGAGTTATCAACACCTTCGTATTTAGGAACCATACGTGAACCTCTACCACCTCTGACATCATCTGCTTCAGAGCTGGTTTCATCAATATACTCTGATTCAGTATCGCTGGTTGATGCACCAGTCCCTCTGTTAGTGGGAAGATCTTCTTCATCTACTGCTGAAGTGTCTTCGATAAATTCGTCATCATCACTGATTGATCCTGAACCTTGATCGGTAGAAAAGTCAGAATCATGTGAATGAGAATCAGAAGCGGCTCCTAACCCAGATCCCTGGTCAGTTGCAGGCATTGGCTCAGTCACGGGTGCCGTTCCAGCGCCCATGGTTGTGTCCTGATTACCTGTGGCAGTTGTTTGGGTATCATCAGCTTTTTTTGAACATGCTCCGAAGGTGAGGGCACCCACCGTCAGCAGCACAATTGACTTCATCGGTTTCATAAAACTCCTTTGCACGGACCTCCTGGTCCTATGACTACAGTGATAGAAGCAATTGAGATACCAACAATATTCTGGTGTATAATGGAGTAGTGATGAAACCAGACGAAATCGAAAAATTTCAACGCCTGAAAATTCTAAGCGAGTTTATGGACTCGAAGTTCGTCGGTCCCATGGGTATCCGTTTTGGTCTGGATGGTATTCTGGGATTTGTGCCCTTTATCGGGGATATAATCACCTCATTAGTCTCGTTTTCTATTGTGGTCTCCGCCGCCCGGATGGGAGCAACTCCATCTACTTTGATCAGGATGGCGCTCAATATTCTTTTTGAAAACCTGATCGATATGATTCCTGTATTGGGAAGCCTGTTTGATTTCTGGTGGCAGTCAAACAACCGGAATATGCAGATTCTGGAGCAGCACCTTGAGAATCCGGAAAAAGCTTCAATCACTTCCCGGGTTATAGTCCTCTTTGTAATTTTCGCTGTTTTCGTTGTGCTCTTTTTATTTTTGTATCTTAGCTGGATGATGCTTCAGGTGCTTATCGGTCTACTTTCATAAGGTATTCTTTCCTTCAAATCTACGACCTCTTCGATTTATACTAAATCCACATGAAACTCTTTTTGATGATTCTCCTGATGCCGGTGATTGCTATTTCTGCGCCAGAATTTTCCGGTAAAGATGAGATGAATGGCATCGCCTGGAAAGATTTTCGCGGATTTCCTGAAAAGTGGGAGCTCGTTACTATCCGCTTCCGGAAGGATACCGGAGAAATGCGTATCACATACGCTAATCCGATTGCGATGAAAGCACTGAAAGAAGGGAAGACGGAATATCCTGATGGTGCCGTGTTTGCGAAAACCGGAATCCATACAGGTGTTGATCCGCAGTTCATCAGCTCAGTTGTTCCAAAAGGTATTCGCAGATATCAGCTCATGGTTAAAAATCGCAAGATGTACTCCGGAACTCACGGATGGGGTTATGCTCTGTTTGATCCAGAAGGTAAAACCTTTAATGAGGATCCTAAGATTACTCAGGATGCGTGTTACGCCTGTCATACGATTGTTGAAAACCGCGGGGATGTTTTCTCGCAACACTTTTCAACGACGAGATATGTAAAACCGATTTTTACCCACGAAGAGAAGAAGGTGAATAGCATCTCCTATGTTACCAGAGCTGTGACTTCACTGCCCGAGCATATCCGGAAACTCATTCCGGCATTTGCAAAAGAGGTGAGATGGGTGGAGATGGAGATTCTGAGAAAGCATGTTTTCCAGGGGACTCTCGATGAAATGCGCCCCCTTCTTGAACATGAATCTATGCAATCAAAAGTTCCTGCTATCTTTGCTTCTAAAGATGAGAAGCGATTTGTGTTTGTCTTTCCTGGTAAGAGTGATGAGTGCATGGATACGACCCAGATGACTTCTATATCCACGAATCAGAAGGGTGAAGTCATTACAGATAAATTTTGTCTCTATGATTAGAATCTTTTTAATCCTCCTCCTTATTTCCTGTGCCACCCGAAAGACGGCCTTGCCTGAAGGCGCCGAAATCATTATTAAAGAATTCTCCTCACCGAAAGAATCTCAGAACTTCATTAAAAATAAATGGAATTACTTTTCGCTCTTATTTGAGCAGTCTTTTGATCCTTACTATGGCACTCCCAAGTGGCCGCTGGACTGCCTGAATACAAATAATTTCTCTAAGATCCGTGAAGATTCCGGTAATCTTCTCTTTGATTCTCAGCTTTTACTGAATGACAAAAAAGAACCCGGATATTGCGAAGGAAATCTTCGCGATGTCATCTTTCTTCATTGTAAAGATGAGCCCCGGGTATATGAGATCGTCTGTCCTGCCGGAACTTGCCGGAATGTCCCTTCCCAGACTTTCTGTCCAGTTAAGAAATAAAATCCTCAATTAAATCCTGCCCTGAAAGACTCCACTGAAATTAGGAACACCTTCATTTACCTGCCGTATTGGGTACAGGACAATTAAAAAAGGAATTACCAGGAGGAATGTATGAAACATGTTGATGAACTCATCCGAGGCGAGATTTCTGCGGTCGAAAGCTTCGATACTGTGATTAATAAAATAAAAGATGTAAGTGAGCTGACAAAACTCTCAGAGCTTCGCCTGGATCACCAGCGGGCAGTTGAAAATCTGAAAAAATTCGCTGCGGGAGAAGTTGAAGGGAACACTGAAACTTCCGGACCATGGGGAACTTTCACCACTGCTTTTGCCGGAGGCGCCTCTTTTTTTGGCGATAAAGCTGCCATCAATGCACTGAAAGTCGGTGAACAGCACGGTCTTAATGAATATCGGGAAGCACTTAATGACGATGGAATTCGCCCTGAAGTGAAAGCACTTATTCGTTCAGAACTCATTCCTAATCAGGAAAGACATCTTGCTGTGATTGAAAATTATCTTCATTAGGAGAATTTATGAGTATCCGGAGTAATGATAAAGATTTTGAGGGACAACTTGGAGGACATCTCAAGGACTACTATGCAAAATCATCTATCATTCGAAAAGACGGCTACGGTGAACGAGTTGTTGATGAATTCTATGCTGACTACACTCCCAAAGATATCTTTGGAACTGGGAAATATTTTGGGAAAGGACCGAAAAATTACGTCCGCAGCAGTGACCGAGTTCATGATGATATCTGCCATCTTTTTACCATTGATCGTGCTCTGGATGCTTCCCTCATCGATGTGGAAGTCATAGGTGATGAAGTGCATCTTGCGGGCCTTGTTGATTCGCGTATTTCAAAATGGCGCGCCGAGGATCTCGCTGCAGAAGTGCCGGGCGTCACTAAGATCATCAATCAGTTAAAAATTCGCGACGTTTCCTGACCTTTGGTCTTTGCTTTGCAAACAAATCAGGATGAGGCCACTAGTGCTCTTCTTGCTGATGATTTTCTCCTCAATGTCCCATGGGGATGTGACCTATTGCCCGGAAGTTAAAATGAAGGGGAAGAAGATCAAATTCTCTGACACCGAACTGAAACTTTTCTGCGGTGATCCTTCCTCTCACGCATGGAAATATATCCCCCCCTACCAGGCCGAACAAATACTTCGCGGCATGCTCCAGTCGAGGGGTCATCTCTCTCCAAAATTTGAAGTGAGGGGCAAAACTCTCGTAGTCCGAAAAGGCCGAAAATCCTCAGTTAAAAAAATCAGTGTGGTTTCGGAAAATAAAAATCTTGGGAAGAAAATAAAAAAAGATATCCGTCGCCTTTATCGCCGCCGTGAGCTCACTACTCCCATGCTGAATTCGATTGAAAGTGAGGGGATGGGCCAGTTACGCAGGCGTGGCTACCCGTGTGGCAAGGTTAATTCTGAAGCAGATGTGACCAGCGATACAGTCACACTGATTATTGATCCAAAATATAAACATCTCTTCGGTAAAATTAAGCGTGAGTCAGTGACTGGACTTCACGACAGTGCCTTTCACCGTTTTTATCCGATGAAAGAAGATCAGCGCTTTGATGGTGATCTTCTGACTCTGACAGAGAAAAGACTCCTTCGCGCTGAAGTAGTTCAGGGTACCTACTTCCTGGAAAATTGCGGTGAAGACGGAAGTATATTTTCGCTCGAACAGAAATTCATTACCGGTCCTCCGAGAACTCTGAGATATGGGGCTGGGGCCAGTACTGAGGTCGGTCCCTTTGTCCGTGTTCGATGGGCGAATAACCGCGAAGGAAAAATGGCGAGTCTACTTGCGGCCACCGCTGAGTTATCATTGAGAATTCAGTCTCTCAATCTGACATCGGATTATTTCCCCTGGACCTCGAGGCCCAGGAAGTCGCTGTTTACACAGTTCGAGCTCACCCGTGAATCTCAATTTGACTATGAACAGTCTCTCGCACGTCTGAGACCTCAGATAAAATGGACTACTGATATTCACCAGCATAATACGGTATGGATCACCGGCCCCGCGTATGAGACTGGTACCTATAATTCTCAGAATGATAGCGAGACCAGACATTTTTCCACTGGAGTGCTCGAAGCAAGTATTTTGAGAACTGCGCACGAGTATGAATTATTCGATGTTCATCCGCAGGGGGGTGATCAGTTCGGATTTACTTTTTCCTATCGGAATCCGGAATTAGGTTTTACCCAGTCACTGACCAGAGTGGACTCAACCTTTGTCACACTCGGAACGGTCACGAACTCAGGAAGAGGTGCGGTTATCGGAGGCTTCAGATTAAAAGCAGGGACTTCATTTGCAAGTCAGGTGAGAGATCTCGGTAAGCTGCCACCGGAAGTAAAATTCTTCGGTGGTGGTAGTGATGACTTGAGAGGATACTTACTCCGGACTCTTCCGGACAATAACGGGTTAGGAGCACTTTCCCGGGTCATCAGCAAGTTTGAGTTGAGGCAGACTTACTTCTTTCACGAAAAAATTGAAGCGTTCGCTTTTGCTGACGGTGGTTATTTCGGTGAAGAATCTTTTTCACTGGATTCCCGCCTCTGGTATTCACCCGGCGCAGGTCTTCGATGGCTTTCTCCCATCGGATTGGTTCAGGGCTACTGGGCGCGTGCGCTTTCAAAATCTCCAACCGAGGACTCCGGAAACTTTTTTTTCGCTGGCCTCGGAGGTAACTTCTGATGAAAAAAATATTTTATATTATCAGTGGAATCGTCAGTCTGCTTTTGAGTGCCGTGCTTGTGCTCCTGCTTGTTTTCTTTGTTGATCCTACTGTGATCATCAATGAGAAAAATATCTCATGGGCACTCGGACGCTCAAAGGTTCTTGATACCTGGTCATGGCAGAAAATGGAAATTAATCATGAATGGAAGAAGTGGAATGACAGGCATCTGACAGGAGAAATCCGTGATTTCTGCTTCCGCTACAAAAAAGCGGGGACGAATGCTTACACCTGCTTTTCAGAAATCTCATGGGATTTCGATCTTCTGTTCCAGGTAGGCGAGGGCTTTCAGACACACACCTATCATCCATTTGTCATCCGCTCTCCCCAGATGGAACTCGCGATGACAAAAAGTGAAGAGAAGACCGAGAACACTTCTCCCCCGGATATTTACCGTTGGTGGAGAGTTCTCTGGAGCGGAATGGTTCCGGATCTGGATGTAAAGCTTGATTCAATCAAGCTGACAACTGATGGAGAATTACGGAACTTTGATTTCTCACTCGAGAAGCGTGCGAAGTTTCTGAAAGCCGAAACAATGAAGATCACACTCATCGCTGACCCGGATAGTTTCAAAGTGACAGGACCTGCTGCCATAGAGATTCCTGAAAAGATGGATACGATGGGGCCCTTCTTTGTGAGAAATATAGCACTCGCCGGAAAAGTGACTCCAGAAAATATCCCGCTTCATCTTACCGGGTCTGTTGAAGAAGCAGCTTTTGATGTCACGGCCCTGCTTGATCTCCCGCTCAAAGATGATCTCAGTGGAGTTAAATTCCGGCGAAATTTCCTGTCAACGGTACAAGGGCAAATCAGTGTGCCGGAATTCAGAAAGACCTATTCCAAAAGAGCACCCGCTACATTTCGTGAGCTACCAGCACCTTTTAATGTCATGGACGGTACAGTTGTCATGAAATTTGACATAAATAAGGGCGACGAAGATGAGGTGAAGATCCATTCAGTCACCAATATTGATCTGTCGTCTTCCAAAGAAGCTATGAACATGGATATTGAAGTCGGAGCGGGAGTTCCCGTGATGACATTCAAGCCTGACGTCATTGAAATTGGACTTACTTTCCACGAAGTAAAAATCGAGCTTCCGAAACTTTCAAAAAGGGCACCACCGCCGCAGTTTATTCCAGACAAGCGCTTTAAGAAGGGCGCCTATAAACCTCCGGTGGATGATTCGAAGGCTACAAGTGTGAATCTCCACCTGACTGCACTTAACCGAAAATCCCTGCACATAAAAACGAATCTTCTCGATGAGGCGATCAGACTTAATTTCGACCTCCTGATTGGAAACGGTAAAGTAAAAAAAGGGCATGTCACGGTATTGCCGCTTAAAACGGAAATTTTCAAGAGACCGATTCATCTGAAAAAGTTTGAGGTGAAATTTCAGGCTCCGCTTGGGCCAGTCATTACCTCTGAGATTGTTTTCCCGTTACCGGAGTACAAGATTACTCTTGAGCTTGAAGGACCTGTGAATAAACCTCGCTATTCATTCCGAAGTGATCCACCACTTCCGCAAAATGATATCTATGCTGTCCTTCTTTTCGGACGTCCTCTTCAGGATCTTGATCCGGATGATAAAACAGCTGCTCAAAAAACCAATGAAATCCTCGCCAACGGAATTCTCTCCCTCTCGGTTCTCTATTTCCTCGCTGGAAGTCCTGTGGAGTATGTCGGATTTGATCCTGATTCTAAAAATGCCACTGCGCAATTCGGACTAGGAAGAAAAACATCACTGCGCGTGGGTGGGGGACAGGAAGGAATGAATTCCGGGATCCGGCACTCACTTGGCAAAGGCTGGTACATCGATACTTCTGTGCAAAATAAAGAAAAGCGTGCGACTGAGAATGCTCAGAATTACGGGGTACTTCTTGAAAGGGTGATTGCTTACTAATCAGCGCTTCTCATTGATAATCAGAAAGAGCTTCGCTGTTGCTTCAGCATCGCACATGGCCCGGTGATGATTGATTAAGGGCACTTTGAAGTGACTAGTCAAATTCGCGAGACTATAAGATTCAAGATCCGGAAAATATTTTCGCATAAGTATCTTCGTACAGAGAAAGGGTCTCACAAACCGTTCTTCAAGCCTTCCATATTCCGACTGAAGGAAGCCGTAATCAAACTGCACATTGTGGGCAACAAAGATCGCGTCCTTAGTAAATTCCTCGAAAGCTGCGGCCACGTCTTTAAAAAGAGGGGCATCCTTCACCATCTCATTGGTAATGTTGGTGAGCTTCTGGATTTCCTCAGAAATTCTCTTTTTGGGATTCACGAGTGTTTGATAACGATCGATGACTTCGCCTCCACGAATTTTTACCGCCCCAATTTCAGTAATACGATGATACGGAAGCATTCCCCCGGTCGTTTCGAGATCGACCACGACATAAGTTTGCTCGGGGCTCACTCGATATTCGACTTTGAGAATTTCAACCGGAAACCCTGCTTTCTCCAGGATTTTCATCTGGAGAAGCTGATGACTTCGGAGTGAATCACCAGGTGCCTTAATTTCTGCAAATTTCACATTTCCATTCTCAATAATCAGAAGATCAGGGAAACCGCGCATCCGCCTGTGAAAATCTGACGCAAGATAGACGAGAATCGATGCAATCATTTCAACCGGTGCAAATTCACAGAAATCCATCACCGCTTTCACGGTGTCTTCACCCCATCCGAAGATTCCGTTTTTATCAGTGCCCTTCTCACACTTCAGAGTTTCGAAATAAACTTTCAGCTCCTCGGGAGAATTCAAAAGATGAAGCTTCGTCGTAATTGCCTCATGATGTTTTACGAAGAACTGTGCCGATCCCAGTTCTTCCGGAAGACGTTCAAACTGAGAATGAAATGTATTCAAGGGTGACTCAAAAATCTCATGCCAGAAGAGCATTCCAAACAAAGTGCGCCAGAGAGCATTTTCCGAATGATGAACAATCATTCCACGGCGGGACAGGGTATCCCTGACTCCTTCTTCCGGTTGGCGGTAATAGGCTTCATCAATCTGAAGAGTTTCTGCATCCAGAAGCATCTGAGTGAGAGCGGAACGTTTTTTTTGGTGGAATTTTCTTTCCAGGAAGTCTTCGGCAAAAATCAGTTCTTCATCCGATGAAGGATTTTCCATGATTTCATGGAGCTCACTCAATGTTCGCTCGAGATCTCCCATCTGATAGAGAAGACGAAGTTTTCTTTCGCGACCGGGATGAATGGTGGCCTTCTCAAGGACCTCGAGAGCTTCTGCAAGACGATCGCTTTTTCTCAGTTCTTCACCCAGAGCAACGATCAGTGTTTCCCGCAAATAAAGACTCTGTTCATTTACTGGTGAAGGCCAGAATTCAATCAGCTTATAATCATAAATGCTGGTATCAATCTTATCGATGAGTCTGGCATAGAAATAATTCGCCGTCGCCTCATCACGGGATGTGAACTTCGGCACAAACGACGTTCGTTTATTTTCACTCCAGATGCCGAGATCTCTCATGGTGTAGAGTGAAAGATTTTCGCTGATTTCTCCGAAGTAGAGAAAGAGAAGATAAGAAAGTTCTTCTAGCTTACGCTGAACCACACAGAAACCCAGTCGTTCCAGCGGGAAATTTTCGAGCTGTGCTACGGAAAGGACTTCCATATATCTGGGCTTGGGCCATGATTTCTTGACGGGAATTTCGAGGAGCTCGCAATATTCCTGCAGTTTCTCCTTAGCCATTCCCTGAAAAATACTCAGCAGGTCTTCTCTTCCGGGCAGGATGACAAAGCCTCGTTCTTTTAACTCCGACAGCGCAGTGTCGACATCACCGATTTCCGGATAACGAAGAGTTTGACGGAAGAAATATTTTCCTTTCCGGTTAACAAAACGGACATACAGACACTGGGCTTCCTCAGGCAGCGACTGAAAATCATCGAGGAAAGCATGATGTTCTGGACCCAGGAAAGAGTAATGATTCTTTCGGATAGCACTGATCATGTCTCTGAAGTGATCAAGATAGTAGCGGGGAGGGAGGTCTTTTTTGATCATGGAAGAGAAAGTGTACCTCATCCCTGATGGATGTCTATTTCCCGGGGAAACTAGTCAGGGTTTTTTAGAGGCGAAGTTATTCTTCTGCCCACATACATTCTTTTTGCCGAAGCTTCTCCTTTTGTGGAATTTCACTGATAAAAAGGGGGCGGTCATGTTTAACAAAAAAACATTTGCGTATTTTGAAGAAGCAGAGAAAAACCGGAAGAATCGGAAATGGTTCGAAAAAAAACAGAACACTCTTCGAGGAAGAAGTGAAGTCGCCATTTACTCAGCTTCTGAAAGATCTCCGGGAAGAAACAGAAGATTATTTTCCGGGAGTAAGCTTTCATCCGGCGCGAATTTCTCTACCCCTATATCGGGATGAGAATATTCCGGAGGATGGCACAATCGTGAAGCCCTTTTCCTGGGCGTTTCTTTCAGAGAAGAAAACATCTCTTTTTGAATGGAATCCCGGTATAAATATTTACCTGGGTCAGGAGTTAACTTTAGGCATGGGACTTTATCATCCGTAATCTCACCAGGAGAGAAATAATGTCTTCTGACTTTTCTCAGATCGTTGCCCAAGATCTGGTGGCAGGAGTAAATTTTCTCAAATGGATCAGGGATACTGTTGGGGTTTACGAAAGACAATCTCTCCCGGTTCAATTATCGTAATCAAGTGCAGTATATTATTTTTTTCCTTTTCTCTTTCTCCCTCCACGCCGGACGGCCCCTCATCACTGATGATGCTGAAGTCGTGGGGGACAACAAAATCCAGCTGGAAACCTGGGGGTTCCTTGATGAACGCTCTTTCCAGCATTGGATTGTTCCTACAATTGGAATCAATGATATTGAATTTAACGTTTCGACCGTTCAGGGAACTATCCTGAAAGGAGATGAGGCCAGACAATATTCCATTTCCGGCCCAATCATTCAGACAAAGTATATGATTTCGGAAACCTCATCATGGGATCATCCAGGTTTCGGGATTTCCGGGGGCCTTATTGCTCCCTATGGTAAAGGTGCTTTCAAATCTCAATCGTGGGATTACTTTTTTTATGGAGCACTCTCGGGAGAAATTATTCCCGAGTTAGTGATTGTTCATTTAAATCTTGGACAACAGACCCGAAGACAATTGGATAACTCCAAACCAATCTTTCTCTGGGGAGTCGCTTTTGAACACAGGACCTGGGCAAAAACCCACACCTTCGTTGAGACTTCCAATGGAGACATCTTCGCCCTGAATCCAGGCATTGCTGCACACTCCGGATTCCGACATGATTTGACGGCCACTTTTCAGGTCGATGGCACCCTTGGAACCGGTCTTACCGGCGATCCTAAGCTTCCATACTGGGTAACCTTTGGAATCAAGATACTGACAGATATGTAAAGAACACTTCACTTGAATGGACGCGGATTCCTGTACTATGCTTTTCTGATTAAGGAGTTCTCATGAAAGCTATCTCTCTAGGCCTGTTCCTGCTCACAACTCTGTCTTTTGATGCATTCGCTGCACGTGAGTCAATTCGCATCTTCCTACCGAGTGCAATCCGCCAGATGCTTGGACCTTATCCGGCTCTCGGTTCAGTTGGGTCGCAAAACGATTTCGATGCTCTACTTGAATATCAGAGAACAAGAACTGAAGCCGAATGCGCAGAAGCTTCTCATGAAGAGGATGCAAATCTTCTTTCTCTTTTTGCCGGACCTAAGGGCCCACTCACAAAAAAAGAGGCGAAAAGACTTCATCCGCGTTTTCTTACTGTATACGGCGAGGCCGGTGCCAATATTTATCTCGCTAAAAGAATCTACAAACGTCCGAGACCTTATATTGCTAATCCCGAGATCCAGCCGTGCATAGATCGCGAAAGCTCATATGCTTATCCAAGCGGTCACACTGCTCTTTCACGAATGTTCGCGCGACTCCTCTCCAGAATTTATCCTGAGCGTGCTAACGCCTTTATGGAGCGGGCAAATGAAGTGGCCAATAATCGGATTCTTGGTGGAGTTCACCATCCGACTGATATTTATGCCGGTAAGAAGCTCGGAGATGCTTTGGCTAATGAAGTAAATGAAAGAGAGCTGCGGATTATCGCGGAGTAATTTTTGGATTACTCCCGCGGCGGTGGAACCACCGTGGCGAAGCCTTACGTTGAGACACTTGCAGGAAATCTCAATTCTGCTATGATTTAAAAACTAGTTGGAGGGTCTGAAGAGCTTGCAGGCAACTTACGGGTTCCCTCAACTAGAAAACTTCTCCGAATTCTTGGGGTTTTTTATTTCTGGTATCAGGAAACTTTCTTAGTAAGCCATTAAGGTTTTGGGTTTTGCGAACTCTGTTCTTGAATGCAATTTTGTTTGCAATCTTTAGCAATGCTGTAAAAAAGAAAAAGCCCAGTCTTTCGACCGGGCTTTTTCTTTTTAAGAATTAAATGGAGCTGCTGGGACATTTTGGATGGTCTTTCCACTTTTAAGCTCTGGTGGAAAGTATATGGCAATTTTTCTGGATTCCCCGAAGGAACGATTACGGCCAAAAAAAATGGAGCGGGTTATTCCCTCTAAGTATCTTGCTGATATGAGGTGGACTCTTAAGTAATTGAAAGCACCTGGCAAGTCCCTGTTACAATGTATACACTTCCATGAGCCTTGTGGTACTATTGTAACATGAACAATACGGATCTAAAGAAGGCTTTATCTAAGATAAAAAAAGAAAAAGTAATGGCTCTGTCAGAACTGATAGAGCTTTTTGGTAATCGGATGGAAGTATCTCGAAAGGCCGGTGAAGGAATACTTCAATCGCTTGGTAACGGTTTTTATGCGACTCCAGGGCTGGATCCATTTCTTGCTGCACTGGTCACTGTGGCCAAGTACTACCCTCAAGTTGTCATTTCTGGCCGGACGGCCCTCCATATTCATGGCCTAGCACAGGACTATATTGAAAGACTCGATGTTGATATCGAGCGCGAGAAATCTCTTCGCAATAAAATGCTCAACGTCCATCGCGTAGATCTTAAAAGACTTATTGGAATCACCAAAGTCACTCATCATGGAATTGTAATAAAAATTTATGACATTGAACGGACTCTTGCAGAAGCTTATAAACTAGATCCTGCTGGGCCAGCTTTTTACAAAGCTATCAAAAGATACATCAAGAAAGGGAGTATCAAAGCAGATCGCATTGCCTATTATGATAAAACCCTAAAGACCAAAGTCATGATCCATCTTCAACAGGAATTGGCCAATGAGTAAAAAGCCTAATCTATTGGAACTAAAAAGATTTAAATGGAGCGGCTGATCAGGTTCGAACTGACGACCTTCTGCATGGCAATCCTGAAAGAGAGTTTTGAAAAGTACTGAGAATTGTAGAAATTCATGAATGATCTTAGTTGTTTAAATGTGTTTTAGAGTTCGTAAATTTTAGGGGAATTTCGATTGCTTTCGGAAGCCACTGGGACATTTTTGGGACATTTTGGACGGATCTTTCTATTTCTTATCATTTTAGAGGGAGTAGTAGAGCCCAAGTAAGAATGTCGGGATTGTAATGACGAATCTTTTTTTCTCCGCCCAGGACGGATAGTCCGAAGTGTCGTCGTGATAAACAAAAGACTCCGTGACCCCAACGATAAAACCTAGGGATTCCAAGGCATCGAATGATCCCTGAAACTCCACACCCAGTCTTAGTGTTGTGAATTGAACCCTCCCGTGGTCATGAAGCTTTTCTTTCTCGAATCTCGCGGAACCTATTCCTTTTCCTAAATAAAGCGTGATGAATCCATTCGTAGGCTCTTCCTGAAAAAGATATTTACCTCCAACAATAACTTCTGTCGCTTCGATATTGCGAGGTCTTTTCATTCGCATCTGTTGGCTGGTTTTCACGTATTTATCATCAGAAAAGTATGACCCGAGAATCCCTGCGCCGGCGTAGAATTTTTCATTCTGCTTGAATGTTATTCTGCCGCCATAGGTTGCTGTACAGCTGAAACAATTCGCGATCAGGGTAACTGGGATTGTGCCTAAAACTTCAACTGTACTCCCGAAGGAATGAAAGGAGAGGAGAAACGATAGGACGATAGCCTTAATTGATCTCATAACAAAAAAATCCAGTCTTTCACTTCTCTCAACTCAAAACGGCGAAAGTGTATTAATGAAACACATTGCTCTCATTCTAATGACACTTCAGAAATGTCGGTGACGTAGAAATAATTGCCTCCTCCGGAAACAATCCACGAACATGTTTTCCATGACCTGAATGCAAAATCTAAGGATTGATCCTGAAGATTTAGAAAATTATTAATTTTTCTTAAATTTAGACGAAACTATTCTAGTCCTATCATTACGGGGAGTTTCATGCATTATATTATTCTATTAGTAGTATTTTTCCTAATCTCCTGTAATGGGAACAGCTCTAAGTCTCAGGGCAAGGTTTCGAGTGGAAGCATCTCTTCTAAACAGGTCGCAAGTGAGTTTTCAAGAACAGTGGGTGCTGGTCTCCCTCCAAGTCTTCAGCTTGATACGGATGAATTGAGCGAACTTCAAAGTGAAGGCCTCATCACGAACGAAGAAGCTCAGCTTATCAAAGAAAATCTTTAAACGAATCAGGACGCATAGATGAAAGCTCTTTTTCTGGGATTTATTTCATTTGCATTTACTCTTTCAGCGAACGCACGCACCTGGCACATTAACGCCAAGGACTCGTATCTCGAACTCGAGGTCGACACAAATTTGGTCACAACTCTTACTTCAGGAGAAACTCCACAACTGAACGGTCACTTTTGTTTAAGAAAAGAAAATCCAAAGCATTGCAAGTTGCTTACTCCTGAGGACCTCTCTAAGTATGATGTCAGATTTTTTTATCCTGATATCACCCAGGAAGTGACTGATTCTGTGAGCCTCGTCATTAAAGAGGACAGACACGAATTCAGCTTCACAACCTCTCCGATCGTTGAAACCCAGAAACCTGTTTTCATTGCTCAAATTATCAATAAAGGTTCTAAAGTCCTTCATTATCAAAAGTTACTCGCAAAATTTCAAGCGCTTTCAGGAAAACTGCTCCAGAAGAAAACTCATTGGCCAAAAGCTGGAGGCGAACACGTTAGAGAGTTTACCAATACCCTGAAGAAGATAGAGGCGCGTATCGCACTCAAGCTTCAGGGTGAATCAGCTCTGATCGCTAAAAGAGAATTCCCTCTTCAGGTAGGAAATAATATTTCGAAAGCGTCGACCTGGTCGAACGCTGCTGAAGAATGGCAGATCGAGTCTTCCGTTTCACTCGGGACAAGTTTCGAGGGAGAAAAATCCTGGATTCATGTGGCCCTTACCCCGTATGTAACGAATACATATGATTTTATGATCGAGTATAAGATCGATGGCATAACCGTAAAGAATTCTGATGTTTCAAATCCCACTTCAATTGTGAATGAAAAGTTTCTTACCTCACAGCTAAGCACCGGAACTCATGAGTTTGAAATCCTAGTTAAAAAGAACGAAAAGAAGAACAGTGTTTCTGAGCCTCGTTGGAATCTCACATTTGCTAAAAAGTATTACTTCCAAACGCTCTCAGATGATGTCGCGCCAACATTCTCCGATCTGAATCCAGTGGCCGGTAGATACGTATCCAGAAATCAACACAGTCTTTCCTATGTAGCGCAAGACCTTCGAGGAAGGATCAATCAGGATAGTATTAAGGCCATATTTGAACTTCAGTCCGGAGAGCAACTTGATCTGTCAGGTGACCTTAGCTATCAAACAAACGGCGAGGTTTTAGTCCCGGAAATTCACGGGGGACAGGAAGGGAGCTCGGGTTACCGAGTGTCAGGGACATTTACGAATCTCCCGGAAGGGATTCACCACCTTTCTTTAAGGCCCGAGGATTTTGCAGGGAACATGGCAAAAGGAGCGGAGTGGGAACTCATCTATGACAGAAGTCCCCCTTTTATTCTTCTGCCATTCACTGCACCTTATATGACTAACAATCGTTCCTTTGAACTTCCGATCACAGTCACTGATCTCACAAAAACAAGAGTTAAAGTTTCTGTGAATGGTGTCCTCCAACTCGAAGTTGAAGCCGCTGATGGAACGTTCACCGATATTCTAGCGATCGAACTGGAAGAAGGTCCGAACTTTGTTACACTCCAGGCAATTGATGAAGCAGGTAACGAGTCTGTCATCAATTATCCGGTGATCATCCTTGACTCAACTCCTCCTGAACTCGCGAGTCTCAATCTTTCATCTGGTGATTTGATTACGACCAAGAAATTTACTCTTACTGGAGCCGCTAATGAAGTTCTTCTGGCGGTAATGGTTAACGGAGAAGAGATTGACGTTCCGGACGGGTCTCCCAATTTTGCTCACGTTCTTGAGCACTTCATCGATGGCCCACAGCGGGTGGAACTTACCTTGATTGACCTCGCGGGAAACCAGTCTCAATTCGGAATCGATTATGAATTCCTCCTTAAGCTTTTGGATCCACAGCTCGTCGCGGTTCAGTCTTCAACTGAAGAGGGAAAACTCAAGATTGTAGGATATCCAGGTGCGACTCAGGCCGGTCTCGAGATCACAGCTAAAGATGGTTTCTTCAATTCCGGTGAAGCAGTGTCCGCAGAGGATGGGTCGTTTGAGATTACTCTCGACTTATTCAGATACGCCAAAGTTACAGCATTTGATCCTTCCCGGGATCGTGGCGAGTCCACCATCGTATCCTTCGTGGCCGACACCACTTTGGCGGGTACGGTGAAAGACATTTACGATAATCCACTTCCTCGGGTCACTATCACCATTTTATCATCAGGGCAAAGTACTCAGACAGACACGAATGGAAACTTTGCCATCGCTAATCCCGCACTGGGGGATCAGGTCATCACTATTGATGGAAGAACGATTCCGATTGAAGTCACGAACAATGAACGCGAATTTTCAGTAACCACAATGAACGTTTCCCTTGGAAATCTTCAGAAGAACATCATCGAAAGGCCAATTTACCTTGCCCCCAAGCTCCTTGATGGTTCAGAAACGGTCGTGACTGCCGGTGCCGCAGTAATGGTTTCTTCTCAACATGCTCCGGGAGTTGAGATCAACATTCCAGCAGGAGTCACCAGATTTCCTAACGGATCGGCGAGTGGCTCTATCAATATCATGGAAATTCCTGCGGAGAAGACTACCGTTGAGCTCCTTGAGATGGCTACACCGGAAACAGTCTATGCTCTCGAACCATCCGGACTAAAGTTTTCTCAGAGAGTTGATCTGGTTTTACCGAACGTTAACGAATTCCCTGATGGAACAGAACTCATTATCCTGAGTAAGAATTCCGAGACCGGAAACTGGGAGGTCGATGGTTCGGCGACTGTAGAAGAGGATCAGGTAAAAACTAAACCTGGCGAAGGGATCTCACATTTTTCTGAAGTCTACGCTTCTCCCCTCGGGATGGAGATCAAAGCCTTTAGAGACGGGGATAAACCGACCTTCGATACTCTAAGTGGCGCAGTTTCAAGCTCGGTATCTCTTCCCTCATTTAAATCTATGGGACAGGATGTTTCGGCAGGGCTTCTCTATAACTCGCAATGGGCCAACCCGAATATTGTCATCTCAAACATTTTCGATCTTCCCAGGAAGTATATTGAGATGTCACTGTCGACAAGCCAGGGTGGTGCTCTCGGATCTGCCAAAGCGAAAATATCAATTCAGCAGTGGATTGTTCCGGAATACATTGATGCCCAGTTTACTTCGAACAATGTGACGAGTGAAAAGATTCGTTTCACAGGGATGCCAGACAAGTCTCTTGTTAGTTACAAGATGGATCTGGGAGAACTCGCTTCCGGGATTCATCCGGCAAAGTCGAGCTATGAGATTGGGTTTAAGGCCATAACTCTTACGACTCTCAAGACTAAATCGAAAAGCTGGGGAAGAACCAAAACCAAAACTAAGAGCTGGCGGGATGAGAAGCTTCTTGAAGAAATCTTTCCTCAAGAGCTCGTCACGACGATCTATCACCAGAATAAGAAAAACTCGGAGTATGGTTCCGGCTGGCGCCTGAATCTGGGGAAAAAGATTCTGAATCCGGAGCAGGATAGACTCATGCTCGAGCATGAGAATGGTCAAGTGGCAGCTTACACCTTGAAGAACACTGTAGAAACTGTTCAGTATGACGTAAAAGGCATCCGATCTTTCACGACAGACGGAACTGATGTCGTTGGTGTGAACATGGAAGGAAATGTTCTTCGCTCTTCAGGTGGGACTACGAATGTAGAGCGGGTTTTACCACCTTACCAGGGTCAAATGGGTGTCAACACTTCCTGGTACTCAAATACTACGAGAAAGTGCACCAAGTCCGGTTACAGGGGATGCAGAAGATATCAATACACCTACTACTATAGTTGCAATAAGTTTAACGCCGATTTTAATCATCAGCGGCAGGTGAAGTCGATGTTGATGGAAGGCGGAAGTCTCGTCTATCTAGATCAGACTGGCGCGATCTTTGGAAATAGTGATCAGTTCTCTCTTTCAGGAGAAATGGTTCTCCCGGACTCTTACAAAGTTGCGACTAATTCGTCAGGTGAGCAGGACTATCAGCCGTATTGCCGAAGCTCAACCGGGGGTGATTGCTCCACTGTGCGGGAGAATGTTAATTCATATACAATCCGTGTAACGAACGGAAGCACAAATACCCTCGGATGGTGTAATAACCCAGGCCTTTGCAATTCGGGGAATTGCACGACTCAATGGAAGGAGAGCGACGGTTTCATACCACAGAAAGGTTTTTACGATGGTCTTTCAACGCGCGCGAAGTTCAATGCTCCCGTCGCTTTTGTGAAAGGGCCTAGACCAGATTCCTACCTCGTCGCGGATTACGGAAACAATCTCATCCGAATGATCGATATGGTTTCTGGAAATACTTCAACGGTTGCTGGAAATCAAAAAACCTTCGATGATGGCAACGGGGGAGCTGCTCTTGCAGCTTCGATCTATCACCCGAAAGGCCTCGCTGTTCTGGCAGACGGATCATATCTTGTGTCTAGTGAAGGTGGTTACATCCGCCGAGTCTCGACCGATGGCCTTATCAATGCCTACATCGGCAAACCGACGAGTAAAGGTGGCATCCTTTCCGATGTTACGGACATGCGGGAAGTGGCCCTGAGTTCTCCGAGTGGTATGGTATTAGATTCAGAAAACGATTTCCTTTATGTAGCGGACACTGGACACAATCGAATTCTCAGAATCAATCTAGCGACCGAAGAGGCCAGAGTGGTGGCCGGGAACGGAACCTGTACAACCGATGACACTTTTAATGGGAAAGCGGCGCTCGACACTTCTCTCTGCCGTCCGGAGCAGATTGCGCTCGATTCAAATAAAAATCTTCTCGTCCTTGATGAGCCGAATAAGCGCGTGAGAAGAATCAATTTCCGTTCACCGGAAAACGGTATCACCCGTTATCAAGCTCTGGCCAAAGACAACACGGAACTCCTGAAGAATCAGGATGGATCGTTCCTACTTAAGACCCGCAGTGGAACTGAGACTCTTTTCTCTGCGCAAGGACTCGAACTCCAAACGATAGACCGCGCAGGACGATCAACAGCGTATCAGTATGATCCTTCTCAGCGTCTGACATCCGTTATCCTGCCAACGGGGCAACAAATCCAAATGAATTACAGCGGAGATAAGCTTACTACCATCATAGATGCTGCCGGAAGAGCGACGAGTTTTCAGTACTCCGGTGATAATCTCATCGCTGTTGGGCTACCTGATGGAACTGAGAAAAATTTTGAGTACAATGCGAATGGCGTCCTGACCGAAGAAAGAAATCAGCGAGGAATCGCCACCCGATACATTTTGAATAACTGGGAAAGACTCTCGCAGGTCATGCGGCCGGATGGAACTTCCATCAGTATGGACGATGCGGTTTCGAAGACGATTTCAAATAACAACGTCAACGGCAATTTTACTGAGCTGAGATCCATTGAGAGTGACCAGAACGAACTTCGAGATACTATTGCCGATGCCAAAGGCAATACTACAACTTTCTCCCGCGACACGAGTGGATATGTGCAGGAGATTAAAGATGCTCAAGGACTAGTCACCAGGGTAGAGCGGGATGGGGAGGGAAGACCGACCAAAATCATAAAACCTGATCTGACGTATACTGAGATGACCTATGATTCACTCACCGGAGATCTTCTCACGAGATTTGAAAGTGATTCGAATTTATCGGAGTGTTATTCATACAATACTTTCGGACAGCTTATTTCCTACAAAGATCCGCTCAATCGGGCAAAGATTAATACCTACGATCCGGTAACAGGATTTCTGATCAAGGAAACAGATCCGAACGGGAACTTTGTTCAGAACTCTTACAATTCGTTGGGGCTAATCCTCGCTTCTTCGAACACATTGGGACTACAAACTTCCTATGTGTACGACTCTCATGGGAACGTTTCAGAAATCCGTGCACCGATGGGTGAAAAATCCACTTTCGTCCGCGACGGAGCCGGAAACGTGATTTCTAAGACGAATGCTAAAAATCAAACGACTCAATTCAGCTTCGACGAAGTAAATCGACTGAGAAGTGTCATTACTCCAGGAAATTTTACTACGAGCTACGCATATCTTCCGACTGGGGAGTTGAGTCTCATTACCAATCCCGAGGGGCACGAGACCAATTTTGAATACGATCACCTCGGCCGCCTCAAGAAGAGAATATCCCCGAGGGGTCAGGTCACGCAGCTCTTCCATGATCAAAACGATAATGTCATTCGGGAGATTACTCCCAAGGGAGACGCGAAGGTTTTTAGCTATAATGAGAAGAACCAGCTTCTGCAGAAAGTTCTTCCCGATGAAACGTATAATTTTCTTTATAATGATCAAGGTGAACTCATCGAGACGAGTAATTTGAAATCCCGCTTCGAGATGACTTATGTTAAGATTCTCGGTCAAAATTATCTCAAGACTGTGGTCTCAAACGTGCAGGGACTTCCCACTCAAACCACGACCTACGGATTTAATGCCGCCGGAAAGCGCACGAGCATGAATTCTGATTATCTATCTGTGACTTATGGTTACGATGCCGCTTACAGAATGACAGGGCTTGCGAATAATCTTGGACAAAATTTTTCGTTTGGGTACGACGAAGCTAACAGATTGATTGAGATCAATCGCTCCGGAAGTACTTCCACTCTTGGCTATGATAATAACTCGTTTCTCACAAACTTTACTCATAAGAAGAGCAATGAGGTGATCGAGAACTTTATCTACACCCGTGACCAGATTGGAAATCGTACTTCGATTCAAACTTCGAAAGGTACCTTCGCATTTGGGTACGACAATGAAAACCAGTTGGTTTCAGCGACCCACCCGGAAGCCGACGAACTCCATGCTCTGGAAACCTTCAGCTACGATCCCCTCGGAAACCGCACTTCCGACAACCAGGGAACGTACGCCTATGATGATAAAAAATTTCGTCTGGAAGAGGATTACAAATTTTTATACGCCTACGACTTAAACGGTAACCTCGTTTCGAAGCAGGAAAAAGGCATGTCCGGTAAGGTCTGGAACTATTCCTACAGTTCCGAAAACCAACTCATGGAAGCGAGCTTCTATGAGGGAAGAACCAGGATCAGAACTGTTGGTTTTACGTACGATGCTCTCGGAAGACGGGTGAAGAAATCAGTCGATGATGCTCAAGCTGGAACTAGCTACGAGCGAAGATACGCCTACGATTCGAGTGAAATCATTGCTGAGCTGGATGAGAGCAATATTGTGCTCGCGACATACACTCACTCGGGGCTTCGAACTGATGACGTCTTGGCAGTAGAGATTTCTCAAGAAGGGGCTTCCAGAGGTCTTGCCTCCGCTCCTGGAAAGTATCTCTACTTGAAAGACGGTTTAGGTTCAGTTCAGGCGATCACCACAGAATCTGGGCAGCTGGTTCAGAGATACATATATTCTTCTTTCGGAAAACTCCTTAAAACTGTGGACGCTGTCGGACTCGAGTCGACTGCGTTTAAGACCGGATACAGTTACACTAACAGGGAGTTTGATGAGGAGACGGGGTTGTACTACTATAGAGCTAGGTATTACGATTCTGGGACGGGAAGATTTATGGCACAAGACCCACATCCTGGATCACTTGGAAGTCCGGGATCATTCAATAGTCAGTATGCCTATGTGGGAAATAGCGCTCCTAATTTCACCGATCCGTCAGGTGCGTTCCGTATAAAGATTGATGGTAGTCTCTTCGTGAGATCACTTTCGTTTGCTCTGGGTGGTCCGCTTCTCTTTAGTATCTACAGTAATTTGAATTCAAGAGATCGAGGAACAGTTGATGCTGTAGTGATATCGACATCGATTTTAGTCGCCGCGGGATTTACCGGCGGAGCTGCAGCTGGAGCATTTGCTTCTGGCCCGATTTCGGGTGCATTAATAGGTGGACTGGCGGGCGGTTTGGTTGGCGGAACTGGTTTTGCCGCTACAGGGGTAGGAACATTTGGACAAGGCTTTATTGCTGGAGCGATTGCTGGTGGAATAGCAGGTTATAATTCCGGTTTGGCTTCAGAACCCCAGGCATTAGACAGAAGAATGGCTTTTAATAAAGTCGGCGTTTGTGCCTTTGCTGTTGGGGCTGGTCTGTTATATCTCTTCTGGAAGTATGGTGCTCCAAAAATGAAATTAGATATTATTGATGATCCCCAAGCCACTCCTGAGAACGGAAATTCCAACTCACAAACAAGTCCGAGTCAACAAAACACTCCTCAGCCACAGGGAGAAGAGAATGCATGCTATGCTTAGAAAATTTGCATTAAAACTTATATTCTCTTCAATAATCGTTTCTAGTTGCGGAATTCTTTTTGTCCTCATCTTGACAATATTCGGAATTAGTTCAGTTTCAAATTTCGTTTTCAATTCGCGAGTTCTATTTTTGGATCTATGGTATCTTCTCGTAGCATGTATTTTCATAGGAATAGTCATAGACTATGCTTTAGACAGAGTACAAATTAAGAAACCGCTAGCAAGGAAGAACTTCTTACTTTGGTTTGCCTTAGGCTTCATATCTGTCGCCATCGCGGTTGCACTTTATTTTGTATTTAGAAAGTAAAGTTAACTGGATCAATTGGCGAGCAATGGCGGTGACCTGACCCCTTTTATTGGACCGGTAACGACTTAGTAGTACCCCTTAAAGTTTCCATAAATTCCATCGGCGTCTTGTTTCCTAGAGAACTGTGCGGTCTGAACCGGTTATAATGTTTTCTCCAGCTTTCAATGATCATCTTCGCGTATTCGATTTCTGAAAATATATTCTCTTCCAGGCATTCCTCTCTGAACTTTCCGTTAAAACTCTCGATAAAACAGTTCTCAACAGGTTTACCTGGGCGAATGTGATCGAGCTTTATTCCTCGATGATAAGCCCACGCATCCAGATCTTTTGAAATGAACTCAGGACCATTATCACACACAATCGTTGCTGGTAAAGGCCTTCTTCTTCCGAGCTCCTTAAACAGCTCTACAAGCTTAATGCCAGTGATAGAGGTATCGACGTGTATGAGCGGACATTCTTTGCTGAAATCATCTACTACAGTAAAAATCTTGAGCCTGCGGCCATCAACAAATTGATCACTCACAAAATCAATCGACCAACGTTCATTCGGTCTAGTTGGTAACGGTGAGGCAATGCGGATGAACGAGGCCATCTTTTTCTTTTTCCGTCTTTCGACTTTGAGACCTTCCGCTCGGTAAATGCGGTAGATCCTCTTATGATTCACCTTCAAACCTTCTCGACGAATAAGAACATAAATACTTCTGTATCCGTAACGACGATACTTCTGAGCGATGTCGCGCATCTTTGCTTTCAACTCATCATCAGGTGCCTTGATCGAAACGTATCGACAGCTCGAGCGAGCGAGACCGATTGCCCTGCACACGCTCCGCTCGGATCTGTTGAATTTTTTCTTCAGATGATCTGCGGCCTTGCGTAATTGTGCAGGGCTTACCACTTTTTTCCGACGACTTCCTTAAGCATCTGAATGTCGATGGCCTGCTCTCCGATAATTCTCTTCAACCTGGCATTCTCATCTTCAAGTTTTTTAACTTTTTTTGCCTCGGCAACTTCCATCCCTTGATACTTCTTTCTCCAATTGTAGAAAGTGGCATCGGAAATTCCGTGTTTGCGACAGAGATCAGCGATCTTTGTACCAGCATCGGCTTCTTTTAGAACGGCGATGATCTTCTCTTGTGAATGAGATTTTGCTTTCATGTTTTTTTCCAAAGTTTGCGGGTTATTAACTCGGAGCACACTAAGCTGTCAATGGATCAGGAAAAGGGGTCAGGTCATGGACACAAGTGCTGTTGCCTATTTTGTATTACACTTTTTTGATCTTAACCCAATGGCGATTCCCCCATTCATCGGGAATCCACAATCTGAATCTCGTAGCGTTAAGCAATTAACATAAACTCATTTCTTTTGGCAAACTCTGTTGGTGTCATCATCCCTAAACTCGAGTGTGGATTATGGTTGTTGTAGCGGTCGTGCCACTCGTAAATTTTCCTGATCGCATCTTCAAGATCCAGAAACACATGCTCATTTAAACATTCATCTCTGTATCGACTGTTAAATGATTCAATGACCTGATTTGGTTTTTTCACCTTTGTGAACTCGAGTCGGATTCCATTTTTGTACGACCAATCTAGAAACGCCCTCGAAGTAAATTCAGTTCCCTGATCAACTCGAATAACTTCAGGAAGTTTTTCGCAGGCTAGTTCGATAAATGGCCCAAGTTAAAATCCTCTTATCGAATGAGCAACTAATAACGCTGGACTGATTTTCGACTTCTCATCAACCATTGTAAGCGTTTTAAGCCGCCTTCCATTCTCGAGATAATCAAATACAAAATCGATGGCAAGTACATCACTAGTTCCATAGGGCACAACAGGTGAATCTGTTCTCTGAATTCCACCAAGCTTCTTTCGTTTTCTATTTTTGATTTGAAGTCCATTCTCTTGATAAATGCGCTCACTCCGTTTGTGATTTATGATGATGCCTTTGTCTCTTCTGAGCAGAACAAAGAGTCGTGGGTGACCAAATCTTTTGTTCTCAGCTGCTAAATCTTGAAGGGCATTCGAAACGAATGAATCATCACGAGGATGTTCTTGGTAATCGAAACTTGATCGAGCAAGACCCAAAACACGACAGGCCCGCGAGCTGCTAATCGAGTATTTTTTTACTGCTCGAATCGCTGCTTCACGTTTGGCCTTGGGTCCTACCACTTTTTTGAATTAATATCCTTGAGGATTTGATTATCGAGGCTGAGATCGGCGACAAGACGCTTGAGGCGAGCGTTTTCTTGCTCGAGCGATCGAAGTTTAACGGCCTCTTCGGAACTCATGCTGCCGAATTTTGTCTTCCATAAATAAAGGGTCTGAATGGAGACGCCCTCTCTGCGAGCAATTTCTTTAGCAGTCACTCCCGTCTTGTGTTCAGCTAAAACTTTGATGATCTGTTCTTCTGTAAATCTCTTCTTCATCTGATTCCTTTTTGTGTCTTATGATACGGTTGGTATCAGATTGCAAAATTCCTAGTTTTTAGGGGGAATCGCCATATTGGAGTGAGGATCATTGAAGATGGGAAAAAGTGGTCAGGTCACTAGGGCCTTAGAATCGACACTCTTCGTATCCAAAGTGGGAAC
The DNA here is from genome assembly GCA_046595005.1 of Bacteriovoracaceae bacterium. Lineage (GTDB taxonomy): Bacteria > Bdellovibrionota > Bacteriovoracia > Bacteriovoracales > Bacteriovoracaceae > Peredibacter. The sequence continues at coordinate 96,610 of JBKJPL010000009.1, forward strand.
AGCGATTGATCACGACAACTTTAAGGAAAGAGTCTTCAAGAGGGACACGAAGGAATGTGGAGTTCGTGCCATACGATTTCATGACCTGAGGCACACTGCTTTGACGTTAATGGTGAAGAAAGGAGTCCTGTTACCTGTGATCCAAAAGATCGCAGGACATAAGGATATCAAGACCACGATGAGATACGTGCATGTCATGGGGAAAGACATCGAAGAGATCGGAGAAATGCCGAGTTTGAACGTTAGTGATGCGGGAGAAAAGGTGCTCAAGATGATTTAAATAAAATCCTCTTGGGACAGATTTGGGACATTTTGATTACAAAAAAGAAAAGGGCCACATGACGTGGCCCTTTATCTATCTGGAACTAAAAAGATTTAAATGGAGCGGCTGATCAGGTTCGAACTGACGACCTTCTGCATGGCAAGCAGACGCTCTACCAACTGAGCTACAACCGCGTTTAAGTGTTGTTGATAATATGGATCAGGGCGAATCCTGTCAACGGAAACTCAATGCCATATCAAAAGAAAGGGCCCCATAAGGGGCCCTCGTTCTCAACAAAATACTTTTTGATGCTTTAAGTTAAGGGTGGCAGTCCGAGCGATTGCTGATGATTTTCTGGCAGATCACATCGGCCTCAATCCGATTGTTCGGAAAATATGAAAGAAGCGCTTCTGGGTGATCGATAGAGGGAGTGATTACTGCCCGGGCAGCGAATGTTGTGAGCGAAGACTGGGCCCCGCACTGAGTAAGGACACGCTCTCTCAGAGTCACTTCTTCCTTAAGTTCGATCGAAAGCTTGTGAATTTCGAGATCGAGATTTCCCGACACAAATCCGTCATAAGTAAGGCGGGCCATATTCGAATTTTCGCCTTCTTCCCAAACTACAGTGCTGATTGCATTCGAGCAGGCAATAGAGACATAGGCAGCATGAACCGGCATCACAAACGCAAAAAGAACAGCAAGTGTCGCGAGCTTCATTGGAATCCTTTTTATGGGTTTAACCCCGAGAATGAATAAGATGGGTGTACAAAGGAGGAGTGGGCCCGTCAACTCTTTAAATATAAACAAAATTGGATGGACGGGATTACTCGAACTTCTGTTCTAAAGCTTTAATGATCTTTTGGTAACTTGCATTGGTAAAGCGCGAGTAAAGAATCGGCAGGATATCTTTCTTCGTTTTAGGCATGGCCGGATTCAAAAGAATCTTCACGAAGTTATCCGAGATAATGAACACTTTTGAGAGGGGATGAAGGTCTTCACCCGGATTGTCCTCAATACCGACGCCATCGAGCTTACCGTGGCTCTGGAGGAGTACGGTCTTGATGTATTCATCCGCATCCGGATGACCAGAAACAAGTGCCACAGCGTCCTTAGCGTGATTCATAACCTGCGCGCGCTCTTCATCAGAAAAATTAGCTTCCCAGAGATCGCGCATAGATCCGATCTGCATCTGCTGATTGGATTTCAAAGTGACGTCCGAGAAAAAACTCACGAATGAGAGAACTTCGAGATGCTCCTGGCGATACCAGCTTTGTTTACTGAGTACGTAATGGCTCATGAGGGCCAGAAGATGTGAGTGCTGATAGGCGTATGAAATCTTATTTGAGAAAAGAAACTTGAGAAGATTAGCTATCTGAGGAGAGTCCTTCACAGATTTTATCATCGAGCCAATCGAAGCATCGGCAAGATCCATGATCGAGCTGTCAAAACCGATATTATCAATAGAATCACGCACGATCTCATGACCGTGAGAAGTGGCCATGATCCGTTCTTCAAGTGTGAGGTCTTCGCGCTCAAGTTTCTGCACCAGAGCATTGGTTACAAATGTTGTAAAATACTGGATGTAATCTTTCGAGACATAAAATTCTTTGAGTCCCTGTTCTTCGTATTTCTGAATGGACTCGTGATCAAAGACGTCTTTCGAGTGAATGCGTTTTACGTATTGATACTCATGCGGACCTTTCTTGATCCGGATATAAACATCACAGGGAGTTTTCTGGATATCACGAAAGAAGTGAAGACCCACAGGAAGATAATCCGGCTTCACTCTATGAGAAACGTCCTGAAGAGAAACTCCGAGATACTGAGCGGCCTGGCGAATGAGAATTTCCCAGCTCACCGGTTCCTGTAAGCAGAGAACCTGATCAGCAAGTTGTGAGCACTCACCGAGAATGATCATGTGAGTATCAAGACCTTCGTTTCTCAAGTACTGATGAATCTTTACTGCAGTTTCTTCACTGCCAATCTTTGTGCGCGTGATGATGAGAGAAATCTGTGGAAGAATTTTTAAAAGGGCGAGTGTGTCTTCAGCACCAGTGCGAAGAACGACATCTGTACCGACGAAGGCATTGAGATTAAGACTGAATATTTTTCTGAGATCATCGTTGGTCTCAATCAGAATGGTCTGGCTCATGCCTTAAATTTTAACACGGCCAATGATTTACACTATGGGGAAGTGAATGCTTAAGCCTGAGTGGGTGGCTCGGAGATAGGGAGAGTTTCCCCTGAGAGAGTAAGAAACTGGCCGGAAAAAGAGTGAGTTTCCGGGTTAAACGCAGGAGTTTTGCCAAAGCCACCGGGAACATCGATTACGTATTGGGGAATGGCCCAGCCCGGGAGAGTTTTACGGAGTTCCTGGTAGATTCTTCTGCCTTCTTCCAGCGAGAGATAAAAATGCATTCCTCCGCGAACCTGATCCGGATGATGAAGGTAATAAGGCCGCACTTTGTGATTGAGGAAAAGTTCAATGAGCTGTGCGAGTGCCTCCCGAGAGTCATTCACACCTTTCAAAAGAACTGTCTGAGATAGGAGCTGAATATTAGATCCTGCTAAAAGTTTAAGAGCTGCTTTAGAACCGCAGGAGAATTCATCAATGTGATTAGCATGAACAGCGATCGTCACATTCCGGAAGTGGCGCGACCACTTATTCATGAGAACAATAAAATCACCATCGATTCTTTCCGGAAGAATGACCGGATAGCGCGAATGAAAGCGAATATCTTTAACATGCGGAATTTGACTGAAAGCTTCCAAGTAGCGATCGAGTTTCTGATCAGAAAGTGTGAGGGGATCACCACCGGTAAAAATAATCTCAGTAATCTCTTTGTGCTCGGAGAGATAATCGAGAGTCTTTTCAAAATCCTGCCCGAAAATTTCATCCGTGGGAGTCAGTTCATTCTTCCTGAAACAATACCGGCAGTGAACCGGACACACACTTGTAGCAGTAAAGAGAACACGATTTTCATAACGATGAATGAGCTGTGGTGCCACATTGAACTTTTTATCACCAATGGGATCCAGATATCCCTGATCAATAAGTTCATCAGCATGTGGATAAAATTCTCTTGCGAGAACTCCACCCGGACCCTGGGCCTTCATCTTTCCGGCAAGACCCTTCGGAATAAAAATGGGATAGATTTTTTCGACATGCGAAGGTGCTTCCCAGCCTAAAAAAGCTGAGAGCGAAGCGAGATCACGGAATGACTCCTGGAACTTAGCGGTCCAGTTTTGGTTCCTGTCCATTCTTCTTCAATTCCTTCAGGTACTGACGTTTATAAATCTGCGCACAGGTAAAAATGAGGAGACCTCCAGCAACTGAGATGCCGGTAAAATGGAACATGAGAGTCGTAAACGGAAGAACACCACCTTCGTAAAGTGTGTAGAGAATCCACTTTAAAAGAGCAAGATGGGCAATGAGAATCACGAGCTGAATAAAACGATCGCCCATATTCTCACGAGTAATAAAATGCTTAATCAAACTGTTTCTCCAATGCGCCAGAGACTTGCTTCCAGGCGTGAGTAATTTTTTATTTTTTTAAGTAAGAATGATTTATTCATTCCTGAGATCAGGCATTCTGCAAAGAGAACAGGGCCTTTAGGTAGAGGCATAAGACCAATAGGTCTGACCGGGCGAATGCCTTTCATATTTTTTCCGCGATAATCCAGCTGAATAAGATCCTTGTTCTGAACGAGGTCCTTGAGTCCATTGAGGCGAGTGGAAATATTGAAGCATTCGTTCTTATCAAAGCTTGAAAGTCGGAAAACAAAACTCTTCTCGAGAGCCTTTTTATGATCAGCAACCATTTTTGCTGATCCGGCAGTCACTTTCAGACACGCAAAAGTATCTTCGATCGCGACATGATGCTGAAACGGAACATTGAAATATTCACAAAGAGTTGAGAGCTTATAATTTTTGGGAGCATTATCGAGTGGCTTGTAAATCGCACGTACGTAACGGCAAGAATCATAGATATCAAGCGGGGGAAACTCGATCTGAAAATCATGGCAGGATTTAATAAGGTAACCCAGATCAAAGCTCGAATTGTGAGCAATCATCGGATGTCGTTCAACAAAATCCCAGAAACTCTTTAACGGCTTTTTAATTGTTGGCGCCATGAGAAGGTCGCCATTCTTCAGACCATGAAACTGAATCGTAAATTCCGGGATATCGATTAGTGGGTTGATCAAAGTATGGAAGGTCGTCACAACTCCTGCGGCCGTGATCTTCACTGCTGCGATTTCAATGATCTTATCCACGAGTGGAGAGAGCCCGGTGGTCTCAAGATCAACCGCTACCAGACCCTTCGGGAACAGGGTGAGAATTGAGGTAATTTCCTCAGGGGTTAATGAGAGAGAGGCCTGGCTTCTTGACATAGAGTGTCTTATAGCTTTTTTGCCCTAGTTTCGTCCAGAGAAAACCCCATGGTTTCATTGACAAGTGCAGGGCACAAAGACCAAGATTTCAGGACATTTACTCGTTCTTGGAACAAAGGAATCTCATGGCCAAAACATTTGATGTGGTCGTTCTTGGTGCTGGTCCCGGCGGTTACGTCGCTGCCATTCGCGCCTCACAACTCGGAAAGAAAGTTGCCATCGTAGAAGCAGATAAACTCGGTGGGGTATGTCTTAATCGTGGTTGTATTCCTACTAAAGCACTCCTGAAGTCCGCGCATTCTGTGCACGAGATTCACGATATGAAGGGCCTCGGAATCAATGTTGATCTCAAAGGTCTCGATGCTAGTGTTGCTGTAAAACGCGCAAACACAATCGCAGATAACATGTCGAAGGGAATTGCCTTCCTCATGAAAAAAAACAAGATTGAAGTTTTTAATGGCAAAGGTGTCTTCAAGACGAACAAGTCTCTCGAAGTAACTCTCGCTGACGGCAAGAAAGAAGAACTCTCATTCACCAATTGTATTATTGCTACAGGAGCAAAATATCGTACTTTCCCTGGACTCGAGCACGATGGCAAACGCCTGGTGGGTGCATGGGAAGCTTTGAAGATCGAAAAACTTCCTAAGTCGATCGGTATCGTTGGTGCCGGAGCTATCGGAATGGAGTTCGCTTATTTCTGGAACGCTTTCGGTGTTGAAGTCACAATCTTTGAAATGCAGAAAAATCTTCTTCCGATTGAAGACACTGACGTTTCTGTGGAAATTGAACGCGCTTATAAGAAACTCGGAATGAAGATTCATACTGGTGTGGAAAAAGTTTCTGCGAAAAACAATGGGAACGATGTCACGATTTCAGTTACTGAAGGTGGCAAGAACACTGATCATAAATTTGAGATGAGTCTTATTGCCGTTGGAATGACTGGAGTCATTGATGGCTTCGGACTCGATAAGATCGGGGTGAAAACGGAGAAAGGATTTATCTCTGTAACCGACATGTATGAAACTTCCGTGAAAGGCATTTATGCTATCGGTGACGTTTCAGGCCCGCCATTACTTGCACATGCCGCCTCTCATGAGGGAGTTGTTGCAGCTGAACACATTTCAGGTATGCATCCCCACGCGATTGATAAAATGAATATTGCCGGTTGTACATATTGCCAGCCTCAGGTTGCTTCTGTTGGTTTCACCGAAAGAGCGCTGAAGGAAAAAGGAATCGAGTACAAAGTTGGTAAAGCACCATTCACAGCAAATGGTAAAGCAATTGCTTCTAATGAGAACAATGGCTTTATCAAAGTCCTAATGGGCAAGCATGGTGAAATGCTAGGTGCCCACATCGTGGGAACCAATGCGACTGAGCTGATTCATGAATACGTTCTCTTCCGTCAGATGGAAGGGATCGATGAAGAAATATTCGCTACGATTCATCCGCATCCGACTCTAGGAGAGTTCCTGGGTGAGGCAGTTCTGGCAGCGAAGGGTAGAGCACTTAATCTATAATAACCGATCGGAGAAATAAGTATGGCTAAGATAGAAATCGTAATGCCCCAGATGGGTGAATCAATCACTACCGGTACAATTACCAAGTGGCACAAGGCCGCAGGTGAAGTGATCGAACTCGATGCGATCCTTCTTGAGATCTCAACCGATAAAGTGGAATCAGAAATTCCATCACCCATCGGCGGAAAGATTGTTCAGCTTCTTTATCCTGAGGGTGCAACTGTTGATGTGGGCAAGGCGATTGCGATCATCGAAGATGATATGAATGCTGCTGTTGATGCAGCTCCGGCCCCTAAAGCCGCTGCTGCTCCTGCCGCCGCTAAAGCAGAGGCTACGACCAAAGCTGCTCCTGCTCAAGCTGCTGCTCCAGCAGTTGAAGAAGATGAATCAGGGTTTCGCTTCTACACTCCACTCGTGAAAGCGATGGCAAAAGAAGCTGGTGTTCCTCTTTCTGAACTTAAAAACGTAAAGGGATCGGGAGCAGCGGGACGAGTTAACAAGTCCGATCTTGAAGCATATATCGCCGGAGGAAGAAAAGCAGTCGCTTCAGCACCTGCTGGGAAAGCCGGCGCATCCGCGCCAGCATCAACTGCTGCTCCATCTGGAAAAGCGGAAACTCGTGGATCTGATCGGGTTGAAATCGTAGCGATGGATAATATGAGAAAGGCCATTGCGAAGAATATGGTTCTCTCGAAGCAAACTTCTCCGCACGTGAACTCAATCGATGAAATCGATATGACTGGTCTTGTGAAACAGCGTGAGAAGCTGAAGAACGAATACAAGAAACGTGAAGGGATTAACCTCACTTACTCGCACTTCGTTCTTTATGCCATCGTTCAGGCGCTGAAAGACCATCCTTTGGTCAATTCTTCGATTGAAGGCGATAATATTGTAATCAAAAAAGACATCCACCTCGGATGTGCAGTTGCGACTCCTACAGGTCTGGTTGTTCCGGTTATTAAAAACGCTGGTGACTTGAACCTCACTGGTCTTGCCCGTCAGCTTGATATCCTCGCTACTAAAGCGAAGACTAAGAAGCTCACGATGGATGATCTCTCAGGCGGAACTTATACTTTTACAAATAACGGTTCATTCGGAACGCTTATCGCGACTCCGGTGATCCTTCAGCCGCAGGTTGGTATCTTCTGTACAGGAGTTATCAAGAAGCGCGTGATGGTTATGGAAGATGATTCCATGGCAATCCGTTCAATGATGTACGGAACACACACTTACGATCACCGTCTCATTGACGGAGAACTTGGAAGTAAATTCCTCGCGAGTGTGAAACATCATCTCGAGAACATGAATGTTTCTGATCTGATTTAAATACAATGAAAGGGCCCTTCGGGGCCCTTTCATTATTCAGGATTTTAATGTGCGAGTCGGTTAAAACGTTCACGTTTCCGATCGTGACGATTCCAGCGTTTTCTTTCATGATGAATCTTCCACCAATCAAGAGCACCGCCAAGAAGAACAACACCGATGATTGCATTCATGACGTGATCAAGTGTTCCCAGCTCCGTAAAGTTCGGGATGATCCGTAAAAGTTCTGAATCTGGTGATGTGTTCCCATTTTTCGATCCGAAAGCAAAGCCTGCGAGTGCGTGAAGAAAAAAAAATAGACCGAAACAAAGACATGAAATAAATGAGTTTCTGTCGTTATCATTCTTACCATTGTAAAAAAGTATTCCACCTGTAAACGCCATGATGCTGCTGTGGAATGTTGAGAGATGAAGGCCTGCAAATGACGGATTGAATATACCCGCGAGACCAATCACAAAGAGGACAACTCCCACAATAAGACTGATGGTCTGAGTAATACTTTTCACAGTTCCTCCTATGATTCTTCTCTTTTTAGAGCAAAAAGAAGACCAAACTGAAGTTACTGAAAAGATTGAGTGGGGATGTGGATTCGGGGATATATGCCCGTAGCTATTTCTTTTTAGTCAATTGAGCGTGTTGCTCAGACAGTGCGCGCTCCGAACCATTCTGTTGCGGACGATAGAATTTCGACTTCACATCTTTCGGTAAATAATCCTGCTCAGTCCAGTTACCGGGATAACTGTGAGGATATTTATAATTCTTTTTTTCCGGAGAGACACTCGAGAGATGACCCGGAACATGGATCGTAGGATTGTCCTTAACAAAACTCAGGGCCTCATTAATAGCAGTGTAAGCAGAGTTTGATTTCGGTGAAAGCGCCATGAAGACTGTGGCGTGAGCAAGAGTAATCCGCGCTTCAGGCATTCCGATTTTTGTTGTTACGTAATGAGCATTAGTTGTCACGGTCAGCGCCTGGGAATTTGCAAGGCCCACATCCTCACTCGCGAGAATCATGAGGCGTCTTGCTATAAACTCAGGATCCTCACCACCATCGAGCATGATAGCCAGATACAAAAGAGCTGCATCCGGATCTGATCCGCGGATCGACTTTATGAAAGCAGAAATCACATCATAGTGGCGGTTGGCATTTTTATCATACTGGCGGGCGTGAAGAAAAAGCTCCTTCAGGACTTTCTCACTGTCTTTCAGTTCATCATTATTAAACGCCATGAGACGTGAGAGCTGATTGAGAGCGAAACGAGCATCACCATTTGAGAGTTTTGAGAGCTCCGGTAGATAGGGAGCAAGTTCCGGGCGCTTCAGATCAGTGAGTGCCCGGTTCAGAATTTCTGCGAGCTCAGCAGGGGAAAGTTGTTCGAGTTCTACCAGCGACACTCTGGAAATAAGTGCTTTATTGAGATACGTATGCGGATACTCGGTCGTCGCACCAATAAAAAGAAAATCGCCATTCTCGAGATATGGAAGAAGAGCATCCTGTTGCGACTTATTGAAACGATGAATTTCATCGATAAAAAGGATCGAATCTTTCCCGAATTCGCGGCGGTGTTCGAGCATTTCCTGGATCAGGCGCTTGAGTTCCGGAATCCCTGATGTGACGGCCGAAAACACATGTAATTGGCGATCAATCTTTCCGGCAATGATATGGGCGAGGGTCGTCTTTCCCGTTCCCGGAGGGCCCCAGAAGATCACATGGCGCGGGTGAGAGACGATTTTCTCGAGCTGGGCGCGGATTTTCCCCTGACCCGAGAAGTCTCGGAGGTCTTGAGGTCGCATTTTAGCGGCCAGTGGAAGTTCGTGAGGTTCATTTCCGGAGAATACATCTAATTGCATCCGGTGTTTTTATCAATTGCGCACAGCAAGTGTCATTGACATAGAGAGTCTGGAAGGTTAACTTTTTCCATCTATTTCAAAGCTGTTTTCAGCTTCTAGCGCCGACAAAGAAGGGGGTGTTTTGCATGTCAACTATTCAAATTTCGATCGACGACCGTTTCCCAGCTGAAAAAGCTCTCAAGAAGTTTAAAAGACTTTGTGATTCTTACGGGATCGTAAAAGAATATCGTGCCCGTCAGGAGTACAGAAAACCATCTGTAAAAATGAAGGAAAAACTCGAGAACGCTGAAAAGCGCCGTCATAAAACGAATTCTCGCACCCGGACTACGAAGTACTAATTGAATGAGGCCCTCGCAAGAGGGCCTTTTTTTTTGAGGAATTAATGCTCGAAGAACAAATCAAAGAATATACAGCGAGAATTAAGTCAGGAGAAAAGCCTGAAGAAGTCTTCCTGGAGATTGAATTGTTTTACGTCATCAGACAAACATTGCATTCTGTGGATCCAGGAAAAGTCGCAGGCTACACTCCGAATGAGTACGATAATTGTGCTCTATTCTTCATGAATTTTCTCGAACGCCACTGTGATGCCGCTCTTCCGGTTAATGCCAATGATATTATTGATCTTGCAGTCACTCATATCTCCCGCCATTTCGGTGTTTGTGGAGGGGGAGAGAAATCGAAAGAGTTCGGTAGATCTCTCTTTAATGAATTGAATTCCTGGCAGTATGACCAAATTCTCATCAAGGGGAAACCCTTGGTGCTCGGAGATAATTAAAAATAATATCGAAGAAGTGAATTCCACCGATTATGAATCGTCGCCAGATACGGCGCCATTCCCTCAGGCGTCTTCTTATTTCTCTTAGTGAGGTTCATATTGAGGAGATTCAGGGTGAAATTGAGTGAGTTCACATTACGGTTCAAAAACTCGTAATTTTGGTTCTTACTGATATTGATTTCAATTGGACGAACAAAGTTAAAATAAAAATGCCGGAAATCTTCTTTGTAAGCGAAGGGAATAAATTCCACTACCGTAAGTGACATTAGTGTTCCCAGCTCATCCAGATCTTTAATCAGCGGATAGGTTGCTTTCTTCTCATTGATCCTGGCCTTGATGAAGAATGATTTGTTATCCATAACTCCTTTCACGTCTTCGAGCTTTGCTTCAAATTCTTCAAGCACTCGCAGGCCACCAAGATTTCCCAGATAAAGCGCCTGAGACATTTTCATCCTCGCCCTTGTCTGGATAGTTTTCTGAGAAAGGTTCGAGAGTCTTTCCTGGAGCTGACGAATATCAGGAAAGCATTGCTCATTCAGAACGCGCGGACAATGGACGCGCAGATTTTCTTTATTCTCAGCGAGGCGTTCAAGTTCTTCTACGAGACTAAGAACTTCTTTCGGATAATCCGGAAAGAGAGAGATCATCTGGTAAAAGTCATTCAGAATTCCTGAAAGAACAGGTCTCACATTCGCGCGAAAGGCATCTTGCGAAAGAGTCCTTTGCGCTTCAACACGCCCCGCCAACATAAGACAAATAGCTAACAAGAATTTCATCCCCTCATTATGACATAGAAGTGACTCTCTTGGTAATTCGGTCTTTGCTTCCCCGTGATAGATATTGCCATGCAAACGAACCAAGTATTTCTGAATTCATTTCTACCTGTTTATCCCTCTCACCATCTTCCTCAGAATGAAATTCTGGATTGGACGATGAAAGCACATGAACGCGCCCTAGAGCTCCTTAAAACGCATGATCCGACAAAGCTTGAATCTCTCAGGCGATTTTTTCTGAATGAAGACCAGATCAAATCCCGCTGGTACGAGTGCGATGACGTGAATGAAAATTGGGACGCTCATGAAATTTATAATATCGAAGCGGATTCTCCCCACGGAAAGGGCATTACTGAGCGACTCGACTTTTTTGATCGCAGAGCGCAGGAGATTTTCAAGGAAATTTACTCAAAAGAAAAAGTTCCCGATCACCTCATTCATGTCACGTGTACGGGATATATTTCACCCAGTCCGGTGCAGAAATATTTTGCAGGACTTGATGTTCGTCCTGAAATCACTCATGCTTATCACATGGGTTGTTATGCTTCTTTACCTGCAGTGAGGCTGGGAGAGGCGTTGGTTAAGGGACGAGGGATTGAAGTTGATATCATTCACACTGAGATGTGCAGTCTTCATATGGATCCGGAGCTCGTGAGCCCGGAGCAGATAGTTGTTCAGAGTCTCTTTGCTGATGGCCACATCAAATATCGCCTTTCGCCAGAAGCAAATGGCTCATCTTTGAAACTTCTTTCTACTTTCGAAGAACTTGTTCCTGATTCAGCAAACGATATGACCTGGATTCCGGGCCCTTATGGAATGAAGATGACTCTTTCGAAGGAAGTTCCCATGAAATTAGCTGGAAGAATTTCTCCCTTCCTGACTAAGCTTGCTCTGACTTCGGGTTATGAGCTTCCTTATCTTCTGAAGAATGCCATTTTTGCCATTCATCCGGGAGGACCAAAGATTGTCACCGGCATCCAGGAACTTCTGGGACTCTCTAACGAACAGGTCATGATGAGCCGGAAAGTCCTCTATGAAAGAGGAAATATGTCATCGGCAACACTTCCCCATGTCTGGCAGGAGATTTTAAATGCAAATCCTTCGAAAGGGACAAAGGTTGTGGCGATGGCGTTTGGTCCGGGGCTAACCATGATCGGATCAATTTTCGAGGTAGCATGATCCTTTATCTGCCTTTTCTTTTACAGGGACTCGTTATGATGGTGGATGAATTTATCATTCACGAGAAACGGGGATTACCGACATGGGAGAGATATGGACACCCGATGGATTCGTTCACGGTGGTCGCTGCATTTCTTTTTCTTCTGAATTTTCCATGGAGTCCGGCGAATCAGAATATTTACATGGGGCTTTGTATTTTTTCCTGCCTCTTCATCACGAAAGATGAATTCATTCACCAAAAAGAAAGTAGTGCCCTAGAGCACTGGCTCCATTCGATTCTCTTTCTTCTTCATCCCGTAACTTTCTGGTGCGCAGGTATCATCTGGAAAGAAAATCCGGATCACCCGTTTCTTCTGATCCAGTCACTCGTCATCAGTTTCTTCATGCTTTATCAAATTTTACGCTGGAGTGCCTTATGGCCCAAATTGACAACACGATCTACGACACTCTCGGAGAACGCTGGTACGAAGCCTGGGATGACCCAATCGCACTCCTCCGAGCCGAAGGCCGGATAAAGCACGCCTGGATTGCTGATAAGATTGTCGCGCATTTCGGAGAGAAGAAAGTTTCAATCCTGGATGTCGGTTGTGGCGCGGGCTTTCTGACGAATGAATTTGCTGAAAAAGGTTATGTCGTCACCGGTCTGGATAGTTCCTCCGATAGTTTAAGGGTTGCGCGAAATTATGATAAGACAGGAACTGCTGCTTATATTGAAGGAGATGCTCTTCATCTTCCTTTTCCGGACAAGAGTTTTGATGTTGTCACATGCATGGATTTTCTTGAGCACGTAAAGGCACCCACAAGTTATATTGCTGAGGCCGGAAGGGTATTGAAGCCGGGTGGGGTATTTTTCTTTCACACTTTTAACCGGAATGTCGTTTCATGGTTTCTGGTCATCAAGTGTGTAGAGTGGCTCGTGAAGAACACTCCGAAAAATATGCATGTGATTGAGCTATTCATAAAACCATCCGAACTCGAAAAGTTTTGTGAGCAAGCCGGCATGAAAACTATTGAGATGACGGGGATCAGGCCGGTGTTCAGTTCTATTCCTCCACGAAGTCTGTTTACAGGGGTTGTTCCTCCATCCCTCAGGTTTGAACTTACAAATTCGCTTCTCCTTTCCTATCTGGGGTATGCCCTTAAGATTTAAGCTTTTTTGACTATATAAATATTACAAATCCCGAGGCCAACTCAATTCTCCTTCAGGTACTCATGCCCCGTTCACAAATGTTTACGGTTTTGGTATATACCAGCCACTTTTTCTACCAAGGAGAAAAGAATGAGATTATTGTCTGTAATCCTCGCTTTCACACTTTCTATGAATGTGTTTGCAGGATCTGTTGTTGAGCTCGAGAAAAGCCTTAATGATTATCACTACGCTCTTACTGTAGAGTGGGATCAGAAAGATGCTGCTTTCTACGAGGCAAAAAGCCAGGAGTTCTTCGCTAAGATGACTAAGCTCATCAAGGAAGAAGGTCTCTCTCAGGCTGAAGTTCTGAAACTTGCTGAATCGAAAATGGACAAAGCTTCAGTTGAAGCTCTCAAGCTCAAGTTCAGCCTTCTCTCTAAGAATACATCTGCTGAAGAGCTCGCTCAGGCGATCAAAGATTCTTCTAAGAACCTTTATGCTTCTGGCGCTTCTTGGAATGGATCAGCAATCATTCCAGTTGCTGTTGGTCTCGTTATCGCTGGTGTTATCGGTTATGCTATCTGGTGGTCAGCAACTCACGAGTGCGTTGCTTATGAGTCTCAGTATGTTTGTAACACTTACAACAACTGTAACTACGGCGGCGGATATAATGATCCATACTACGGTGGTGGATACTACGGTGGATCTTGCTACGGTACTGGTTACACGACTTGTGGATACCAGGACGTTTGTACTGAGTACGCTAAGAAAGACTAATTTCTTTACGAAAGGGCCGCTTCCAGCGGCCCTTTCTTTTTTACTCCTTTCTTTTCTTCGTTTATCATAGTTCCATGAACATTCTTTATCTTATTCTCCTGGGGCTTTCAGCTCATGCCAACTTCACGGATATTCTGGAACTCACGCGATTGAAAGAGAAGAATTCACTCACGGAAAATACCTGGACCTTTGGTCTTGCCCTGGTCATGAATAAGGCAGGGAAACCCCCGGTTACTCTCACTATACATAATTACCTCTCTCGTCCTGAAAAAGAGAAAGCTCAACTTCATAAGGAGATTCCCGGACTTCTTGATCTTTCAAATTTTCTTCATCTCTCTGAGATGAAACAAGAATGGGAAAAGGGAAAGCAACTCGAAGATTTACTTGTCACAAAATACTCCTCGCCAGGGGAAATTAAAAAGATTTTCCGTTATCTTTACCAGAACGACTATGTCATCGACGGTCATCTACTTGATCGCATTTTGGGAATCAATTACGAAAGAACCGAAAAAAACATTACTTCTGTTTTTCCACTATCTGCGCTCATAAGTTGGGATAAAATTCTCACCCAATCATGGTACGAAGAAATTGGGATAGCTTTTAGACTGGGCCCGCTTAAAGAGAGTGATGTTTTCTACGATCTGGGGTCAGGATATGGGCGGGTGATTTTTTACGGCGCATCTGTTTTTCCGGAAACTAAATTTAAAGGTATCGAAATCGTCTCTCAGAGAGTCGAGCAGACAAATGCGATTGCCAAAATGCATTCCTTCAACAATGTAAGCTTTATTGCCAATGATGTTCTCAATACGGACTTCAGTGACGGTACGTGTTTCTTTCTCTTTAATCCCTTTCCCGAGATTCTTGATACGGTCCTGAAGCGGCTTGAAGTCATCGGATCAAAAAAGAAAATCCGAATTGTGACTCTTCATAAACCAGGTGAACAATTAATGCATGTTCCCTGGCTAAAGCTCGTTGCTGAGTCTCAAAAATTGCGGCAAATTCGAATTTTCGAGAGTAAAGGTCCTTGATTACATCGGATTCTGGAGTCACATTGGCCCTAATCAGCTTCATTCTGACACCGAAATCTCAATAAATTCTCACACCTGAAATTCTCTGTTTCTTTCTTACTCCTTACATTGATATGAGTGGAATAAGCACATCACATCTCTGGAGGAGATACGCATATGAAAAAACTTTTTAGTTTGTTACTCGTTCTTTGTTTCTCAGCTAACGTTTTCGCTGGTTCGACTGCAAGTCTCGAGCGCGCGATGGACGAATATCAGTTCGCTCTCACTGTTGAGTGGGATCAGAAAGATCAGAAAGTTTATAAGGCAAAGACTGATGCTTTCTTTGCTGAGATGTCAAAAATCATTTCTCAAGAAGGTTTGAAGCAGGAAGAAATTCTTTCTGTCGCTGACAAGAAAATGAAGAACAAGGCACAACTCGAAGCTCTTAAGCTCAAGCTCGCTCTTGCAGGTAAAGCAAATTCATCTTCAGAACTCGCAAATATCCTCCAGAGTTCAGTAAAAGATATGTATCAGTCAGGTGCGAGCTGGAATGGAGAAGCAGTTCTTCCGATTCTTGGCGGTCTTGCTCTGGCAGCTCTTATCGGATATGCAATCTGGTTCTCAGCGACTCATGAGTGTGTTGCCTATGAATCACGTTGGGAGTGTAACTCATATTCTGAGTGTGACACTTATGGCGACTACTGTTGGACTGAAGAGTCTTGCGGCTACCAGGACTACTGTACTCAGTACGTAAAAAAATAATCTTGTTTTCTTAAGGCCGGGTTTACCCGGCCTTTTATATTCGTGCTAAAATCTCATCATGGTAAAAAAGTATTACGACGACCATGAGGGCGCTTACCGGACCATCCGTGAAAAAGGGGAGTTCGGCTGGCAGGCCCCGACACTCGAGGACTTCAAACAAAGCATGGCAACAGATCTGGTTGCCTCAGTCGTAAAAAAACAATTCACAACGACTTCCGGAAAAACAGCGCTCGATCTCGGATGTGGAACTGGCCCCACCGCCCAGACTTTACATTCACTGGGATTTAAAACCACCGGCATTGATATTTCTCCTACGGCGATAGAACTCGCTCAAAAGATGAGTAGTGAAATACACTTTGAAGTGGCGGATGTCCTCAGTTACAGAGGAAAGTTTGATTTTATCTATGATAGTCATTGTTTCCACTGCATTGTCCTTGAGGATGAGCGCAAAGCTTTCCTCAAAGCAATAAAAAGTAATCTTCTGCCCGGAGGAGCAGCTTTCATCGATACCATGATCTGGAGAGAGGGATATCACTCAGGCATCGATACGCTTCGATTCGATGAGAATTTCATCCTCTGGCATCCTACGAAGGATTCCTCGCGTGAAGGCTGTGAGCTCTTTGAAGGGAAGTGGTGGTGTCCTCAGCGACGAATTTATCCGAAAGAAAAAGTTCTCTTAGAAATATCCCAAGCTGGTCTTAAGATTCTCTGGGAAAATCAAGTTACCCAAGATGAAAATGAACCACATATGCTTCAGGTCCTAGTGTCACTCTGATCCTTCGGTATCATCACGACACCACAAAATTACTAAAATACTCACATCATAAAAAAAACGTTTTCATCGCGACTCCGCAATTGATATTTGCAAGGAAAGAATTCTCGGGGAGGAGAAAAATGAAAAAGATTGTATCAATCGTTCTATTGCTATGTATGAGTGTGAACGTTATGGCGGGAAATGCTGGTGCTCTGAAGCTGGAAAAACATCTGAATGATTATCAGTATGCAATGACAGTTGAATGGGATCAGAAAGATGAGGCTTTTAAAGCTGCTAAGACGAAAGAGTTCAACTCAGCTCTCGAGAAAGTGATCCGTGAGGATGGTGTTTCTCAGCTCGAAGTCATGTCTCTCCTTCAGAAAAAGGTTATCTCAAAAGACGCTTTGAACGCAATCCAGCTGAAACTCGCTCTTCTCGGTAATACTTCTTCACCGGAAGCCCTGACTAATGCCCTCGAGTCATCAACTAAAGATATGTACACGCAAGGTGCTTCATGGAACGGGGAAGTCGTTATTCCTCTGGCCATCGGAGTGATCGTTGTTGCGATCATAGCCTATAAATGGTGGTGGGAAAAAAATCACGTTTGTGCTGAATGGGAATTCCGCGATGAGTGCGTGACTACTTACTCGGATGACCGCTCTTGTACGGATGAAACAGATGAAGACGGGCACACTTACACAACCTGTGACACTTACTGGAACGAAGAAACAACTGTTACTTGCGGACCAATGAATCACTGTCTTCGTTACGAAAAAATCTAAATCTAAGAATACGGAGAATAAATATGAAAATTTTATCAATACTAATTGCCTTCTGCTTTACGATGAATGTTTTTGCCTCAACCGGCGCTTTAAATGATCTTTCAGCTGCTATGGATGATTATCAATATTCCATGACTGTTGAATGGGACCAGAAAGACCAGAGTTTCAAAAATAAGCAGCTCGAAGTTCTTTCAGCAAAAATGGGCGAACTCTTTAAGAAGGGGCTTACTTCTCAGGATGTGAATAAGCTTGTTGAAAGCCGTTTCAAGAACTCACAGGTTGCTGAAGCAGCAAAACTCAAGATCGCAATGATGGGAAACAAGCTCACTCCGGCGAATGTTGTTGAAGTTCTCAAGGACAACTCATCTGAACTCTACGTGAATGGTGCTTCCTGGAACGGGAACACGCAGGTCTTCGTCTGGGGTGGAGTGATCGTTGCGATCATTGCCATCTCCCTTGCCTATGGCCAGTGGAAGAATGCTAACTACGAGTGCGCAGAGTACGCGATAGCTGATTATTGTACGGACGCTTATGACTGCCACGGTACCGATTCAGAGTACAACAGTGGCAGTTGCTATTACGTAGGGACGAGATGCGGAAGCTACGAGCGTTGTATCAAAGAAGTGAGGACTGATATTTAATCGATCTCCGGAAAAAGTAATTAATAACCTCGATACTTTTTCGGATGCGGCAGGCCCCTTTTTAAGGGGCCTACTTCTTTTTATTGCGGTGTTGGTCCAATATAAAAATCCGGATTTCTGCATTCCTGAGGTGTCTTGCATTGACCGCTTATCGATCCGGTCGTTGCATATTCAGCACACATTCCATATCCCGCAACATTTTCTTCACAGGTTCCCGCAACAGCTCGTCTGAACTGATTAGGATATAGGATCGTACTACGTGATGGCGTGAGTGAATATCGAAGCATTCCGTTGTGAAGTCCAGGTCTGAAGGTTCCAGCTGCTAACTCGCGACTTGCTTCTCTGAACCCCGATGGACAACTGGTTGGTGGGGGAGGCGTTTGCCCTATCTTCGCCAGCATCTCTGTCTTCGTTCTCCGACAAGCATCATCACGACAGGTACAGGTAAGGGTCATTTCCGTAGGTATAAAACGTTTTTTGATGTTGTCTGGATGGTATGACTGAAACTTCGCTTCGAGATGGTCACCATTATCTCTAATGACCTTGAGCCCTTCCCGTGAAGCTGTACCTTCTGTGAGAAAAGAATAACGATAAGTGCAGTTGGTCCTTTGAAATTCCTGAGTCATCGGCCATCCCGGAGCTTGTAAAAGGCGGCGGACTGTTGACTCATCCGGATTGGCCATTAAAGTTTCGCAAGCATCAGTGGAACAACGACACATTACAGTTCTGGGAACCGCTGATTCGAGGCCCTTTGTATGAGTGAACATGACTGAATCATCACGTGTTTCAGGACGACAATTATATTTATGTGCAAGTTCCACCGACTCTTCATGGTACTCGTCCTCAAGACCCATGTGGTGAAGCATTTCATGTGTAAAGGTTGCGCAATCATCATCGGAGCTGAACATCAGGGTATTAGAACGTGAGCCAACCGCACCAATTGATATTTTAAACTTACTTGGTCGCTGGTTATCCGGAAGCGCCTCTGTTTCCTGAGGTGAGAGAACTCGCATGGTAATGGTATTTCCATCCGGCCCTTTGAGATAAGGAGCGACCATTTTTAAGCAGGCATTCATTTTCTCTCTCAAAAACTGAGGATTAGTTGTAATGCCTTTTTGAGGTTTGAAATCGATATTGAAAGTTGCCCGGTAGTTGCCGTTTGAATCTCTTTCCAGAAGATGATTTGCACGTCCTCTGAGGGTATTGTGAATGCGAAAAGCTCCGCGCTGGATTTCTGTACAGTTGTCACGAGCAGCTCTCAGAAGATTCTGAACTTCTTGAAATGGAGTTCCCGGTATCTCACATTCTTCTTCAGCAAATGCACTGGTAGTAAAGAGGATAAGTAAAAGAATTTTAAGGCACATAAAGAATCCCTGTGTCTTTGAACTTGCAGACCTGGTCCTTATTCATCTGAGCGCAATGATAGGACTGTGGAAAAATTTTCTTTTGTTTAAGCTTTCCGTTTTCAAACTCACTCATCTCGGTGAGATCAGCAGTTAACTCGATTCCATCAAGAAAGTTCCACTCGGCCTGCTGAAGTGATGCAAACTCTTGCTCAAGTTTTTGCTGCAGGGGAGAGGCGGGATCAACAAACTTATCGTTCACTTTGAGAAATACTCTGTGATCTTCGATAATTTTAAAATCCTCTTTCGGAGAAAGATTATTTATTCTTTGTTCAGTTGATTTGAAATTTGTTTTTGATGTGAATAGTCCAAGCCGCAGATCATCCTTCGGGCCATAAATATTTGTCTTCCGGAAAAGCTTCCCCTGTCCTTTGACTATTTCGTATGTCTGGACGGATGTGCCTTCCGGGCGACTCATGATTTTTGAGAGAGTCACAGCTTGGGCATTCAGGACGATTAAAAATAAGAAGTAAAAAGGCATAAAACCCCCATTACATCATAAAACATCCCTTGGACTTTCACCTCAAAGGGAAATAATCGTCGGGAGCTAATTTGTCGGGTAAAGACATGGGTGCTATTTAAGCGGAAGTTCGATGTGAAAGTTGGAGCCTTTTCCTGATTCACTTTCAGCCCAGATCTCACCACCGTGGGCCTCGATTATCTGGCGGCTGATATAAAGTCCAAGTCCCAGGCCACCCACATGATCTGTGCCAATGACTCTTTCGAATCTCTGAAAGATCTTATCGAGATTTTCAGGCTCAATACCTTTTCCGGTATCGCTGAAAATGATATGGACGAGATTACCCTCTCTCTTAGCAGAAATTCTTAATTCTGTCTTAGGGGCATACTTTAGGGCATTGTTGATGAGATTCGAAAGCACCTGTTCAATACGATACATGTCCCAGATTCCTGTAAGATTCTTCGCAATATCTGTGCTCAGGCAGCTCATTGTCGTGGAGATTTCTGCATTTCTTCTTTGGAGAATATCTTCGATGAGAAGACCAATATCCATTTCCTTCTTTTCAAACCGGATTTTTCCGTGAGCTATTCGCGAAATATCCAACATGTCCTCAATTAGTCTCAGCATGCGCGAAAGATTCTTATCGATGAGATCAATGAGCTTTTTCAAGTCCGGAGAGATTTCATTTTCAGGATTTTTTCTGAGATATAGCTGAGTCATGAGCATGATGGAAGTCATGGGTGTTTTAAGCTCATGAGAAGCAATGGAAAGGAATTCATCACGGGCCTTCACGGCTTCAGTGGCTTCCTCATAAAGTTGAGCATTGAAAATTGCAAAGGCACTCCGTTTAGCCGCTTCACTCAAGATATCAACACTTGCCTGATCATAGAAAGATGTCTGATCAGAAATAAGTGTCAATGTACCTATGCTCTTCTTGTGGGCCGCAAGCGGAAGAAATAATATACTCTTTGCTGCTAGTCCTCGACTGAATCTTTTTTGGATGTATTCGTTCGCTTCAGGGCCGAGCTTTTCCATCTCAATCTGTTTAACTGATTGCTGGGGATATTCGTGGTGAAGAACTTGAATGTCTTTAGTATCAGCTTCCTGAATGGCAATGATCGATTCGGTAATCATCTCCTGAGAATCTGCAATATCCAGAATGCATGCCATACCCCATTGAGGAAGAATCATATCGACGAATTTGTTCAGGCGACTATCAAGGCCCAGTGGATCTGAGAGAAGGACCTTAGTTGTCTCAGACAAAAAAGAGATATTCTCACTGAGCTTTTGCCGGATTTCTTCTGTCTTTTTCCGTTCACTGATATCACGTATAAATGAATAGAAAACAAAAGTATCTTCAATATTGACTGGAATAACTGTCAGTTCAACCGGAAAAGTTGAACCATCCTTTTTCTTTGCCATCACTTCGATTCGAGAGTTGAGAATGGGTCCTTCTCCCGTCTGAAGAAAATGTTTTACACCTTGGTGATGAGCCTTCCTGAATACTTCCGGAATGACCATCTCAGAGAGAACTTTCCCCATTGCTTCGGCCTTCGTCCATCCGAAAACAATTTCCGCCTGCGCATTCCAGTCGATTACTTTGGAAGATTGATCCATGCCCACAACAGCATCGAGCGCATTTTCCAGAACGATCTTTCGCCAGGGATCTGTCTGGTTGAATTTAGGAAGGATATGCTTCATTAAATCTTAAGCCTTTCGAAGTGACAGAGTGAATGTCTCTTCATCGATTTCATGTGCCATGGGATTTACTAACGGCTCGTTAGATACGGTTCCTTTAATCATCAAAGTTTCAGACCCAATGTGAGTCTTAAACTTCTCAAAAATACGCGCCAGGTTCTCGGTTGTATGAACAGCGACTTCGATCCGGTCAGATACATTGAGATTAGCATCTTTTCGTGACTTCTGAATACGGTTCACTATTTCACGCGCAAGGCCCTCATCTACGAGTTCCTGATCGAGCTTACAGTCGAGATCAATGGTCACAAATTTATTCGTGAAGGCTTGCGTACCTGGTTTCGTGTTTCTCTGAACCAGAACTTCTGAAGCATCAAAGTCCACTCCATTCAGGGTGACTTTCCCGCCATTCTCAATATTCAAGACATCTGCCGATGGAAGTTTCTCGATGAGGGCCTTAAATGCTCCCATATCCTTACCAAGTTTTTTTCCAAGGACAGGGAGGTTAGGTTTCGCCGAAAGAACAACGTATTGATCTTCTTTCGTGGAGTAATCAATCGCTTTCACATTGAGCTCAGTCTTGATGAATTCTTCAAGCTTACTCATCTCAGTTAATAGCGCCTGATCCTGATGGATCACAGTGAGAGTCCTGAGTGGGATTTTAACTTTTACGTTTTCATTCGTGCGCTTCTGACGACCGAGAATCACAACCTGTTGCATGCGATCGACAGCAAGCTCGAGTGTGGACTGAATTTTGCGCTCATCATGAACTGGGTAAGAATCAAGGTGAACGGATTCTTCCGTCTTCCCACCGAATGTTTTCAATTCCTGGTAGATGTAATCTGAAAGGAAAGGTGCAAACGGGGCCATCATTCTTGAGAGAGATTCGAGTGTTGTATAAAGAGTCGCGTAGGCGGCCTGTTTATCAGAAGACACTCCTTCTTCCCAGAAACGACGACGGTTCAGACGGATATACCAGTTCGTAAGATCTTCAATGAAGGCAAAGAGCTCAGGAACAACATTATAAAGACGATAATTTGTCATCTCGTGATTCACATTCTTAATGAGAGTCTGGAGTTTTGAGAGAACCCACTGATCAAGAATATTATCCGTAATGATTTCTTTCTCAGAAACTTTCCAGCCGTCAGCTTTCGCGTACGTTGAGAAAAATTTAAATGAGTTAAACCATGGAAGAAGAGCGCGACGAACCATGTCCTTCACACCATCGTCGGTAAAACGAAGCTCTTCCGCTTTCACAAGTCCAGAGTTAATGAGGAAAAGTCTCAGGGCATCGGCACCAAAAGTCTCAATGAGCTCATCCGGCGGAGTGTAGTTCCGCAGACGTTTACTCATTTTTTTCCCATCAGCAGCGAGAACCATTCCGTTTACAATAACGTTCTTAAAGGCAGGCTTGTCAAAGAGAGCTGCTGAGAGAACAGTCAAAGTATAGAACCAACCACGCGTCTGATCGAGACCTTCAGCAATGAATTCCGCAGGGAAACCATCTTTGAATACATTTTCATTCTCAAATGGATAATGGAGTTGAGCGTAAGGCATTGATCCTGATTCAAACCAGCAGTCGAGAACTTCCGGGATACGCTTGTAAGTTCCTTCTTCGCCTGCAACTTTGAAAGTGATGTCATCGACATACTCTCTATGGAGGTCATTAACGAGTGTGCCTGAATATTTTTTCAGCTCCTCACGGGAACCCATACAAATGGATTTGCCTGATGAATCGTTAATCCAGATAGGAAGGGGAGTTCCCCAGACACGCGTTCTGGAAATTGCCCAGTCGCGGGCGTTTTCAAGCCACTTACCAAAACGACCATCTTTGATTGTTTCAGGCACCCAGGTTATTTCCTGATTGGCCTTGATCATTTTATCTTTGATCTTTTCAACGGCGAGATACCACTGTGGCATCGCCCGGTACATGAGTGGAGTATCGGTTCTGTAGCACATTGGATAACTGTGAACGAGAACGGATTGATGGAGAAGAAGGCCTCGATCTTTCAGGTTCTTGATGATCTCTTTATCAGCATCCTTAAACTTGAGACCCTTGAAGTCAGAGACTTCTGCAGTAAATATTCCCGAGCCATCAAATGGAACAACAACTTCAGTGAGTTTTGCTGCTTTCATCACGCGATTATCTTCTTCACCGAAGCCTGGGGCCTGGTGAACGATACCGGTACCATCAGTCGTTGTGACATATTCATCATTCAGCATGACGAAGTAGCCATCTTTTTCGAGATGATTAAAATAGGGGAAGAGTGGCTCGTAACGTTCGCCCTTTAATTGAGCGCCCGTCATTGTTTCCACTTCTTCGTACTTGAGTTGTTTCTTGTAAGACTCGAGTCTTCCCTTTGCCATGATGACAAAAATATTTTTCTCGAGATCTTTAATCTTCACGTACTCAATTTCAGGATGAACGCAAAGTGAAAGGTTCGAAGGAAGGGTCCAGGGAGTGGTCGTCCATGCTGCAAAATAAGTATTGGGATCTTTCTTTGTCCGGAAAAGAATCGTTACCGCCGGATCCTGGATATCCTGATAGTTCTGACCAGCTTCAAAGTTTGAAAGTGCAGTCTGAAGTGCAGGAGAGAAGGGAACGATTTTATTACCCTGATAAATAAGACCTTTGTCCCAGATGGATTTGAATACCCACCAGACAGATTCCATAAAATCAACGTCCATGGTTTTGTAGTCGTTCTCAAAATCTACCCATCGGCCAAGGCGGCTGATGGTTTTTTCCCATTCACTGGAATATCTGTCGACGATTCCGCGGCACTCGTCGTTGTATTTCTTCACTCCATATTTTGCCACAAAGTCTGAAGCCGACATCTCGAACTTTTTGTCGATCTCCTGCTCAATCGGAAGACCGTGACAGTCCCAACCAAAACGGCGGTCAACGTAATAACCCTTCATCGTAAAATATCGGGGAACGACATCTTTCAGAGTCGAGGCAACAATGTGTCCGTGGTGTGGAAGACCAGTCGCAAACGGTGGTCCATCGTAGAAAATATAGTTCTTCCCGGAGCGGGTTTTATCAAGGCTCTTTTTGAAAATCTCTTTCTCTTTCCAGAACTTCAGAACGGTCTTTTCTGCCTGGGTAAATGAGAAGCTTTCCGTGGCGACGCTCTGTTCTCTGTTTTCCATGGGAGGGGACTCCAAAAAAGGGGTAAAAATGAACCCTTACAGTAGCAGAAAAGAGGGCCAGCGTAAATTTCTCAGCAAAGGCTCCGAGGAGAGATTAAGAGAAAAAACTATGAAGAGACTAATATGGTCGGCTTTTGCCCTGAGTCTAACGCTTATTCCGTCTATGGGATTCACCCAAACGGAAGCAGTGGATGATTTTCTTGGTCTCGAATCCGAAGTCCTTCCGGATCTTGAAGGCCCCCAGCGTTTTACTCCCTCTGAACTTCACGAAAAACCTGAATGGCAGGTACCACCCGACCAGAAAGTAATTCTCGATAAAGAACCGCTGAAAGGTCAGGGTTATTCCATTATTCCGTGGAAGGGAATTGATCCCGAAGAATTTCTTTCGATCGCTCCCTGGATGAGAGCTAGAGAGCTGAAAGACGTCACTCCTGACTGGCAGATCCGTCTTCGCGATCAGCGCCATCTTGAGCTCATGGGGAAAGTTTTGAAATGCGTTGGCGAATGTCCGGTCTTCCGTGGAACAGAAAAAGCAAATGTTGAATACCTTTCACGGATCGTGGAAGGGGATGAATTTCGCACTGGCAAAGATTCTTTTGCCTGGATTTATCTCCTGGATGGAACCCTCATCAGATTAGGTGCAGAATCTTCGCTCTCATTTCATGAAATGCTCGTTTCTTCACAGGAAGTTTTTTATCTCTTCCGTCTCAATCAGGGGCATGTCTTTGTTCACTCGAGAAATAAAGAAGAAGTGAAACCGGAATTCCTCCCGGAAACAGATTCTATCTTTCTTCCGCTTATGCTCAGAGAATCAAATCGCGAATGGTATGAGCGCAAGAGATTTTCATCCCAGGATGATCGCTTACACCGGAATGAAGTCATTGAATTGAATGATGCTGCCATTATTGATCAGGTGGCGCGAATCAATGAGCTAAAAAAGAAGAACAATGAATCGATAGAAAAATTCCAGCGATCGAGCATCGTTTCGAAAGTCATGATAGTGGCGCCAAATATTTCTGTTACCACAGCAGGGATGAGCTTTAATCTCCTCCATGTTCCGGGTGGTAAGAGCTGGTTCCGTAAATCGGCCGGTAATGGAACGATGATGATGGAGCTCCGTGGATATAAGGGTGAAGAAGCAAAGTTGAACGTGGAAAATCCTGAAGTCTGGACTGAAGTGGATCCGACAGGAAGGTCAACATTGATTGCTACTCCCATTGCCGAGCTGGATGTGGCAGAACTCATTACAAAAAGAATTCAGACGATAGAACTCGCGCGTGAGATGTGGATGGAGAAATTCACTCTGCCGATGCTTGAAGTGATAAGTGACCCGAAAAAACTTGGTATCGAACATGGATACAGACTTTGGGTGGAAGCGGATCTCTTAAAGCGCCAGGAATTTCTCACTGAATACACCCGCCGGGTTGAGACCACGAATATTCGCTCTGTGGAAAATCTCCTGACGCGTCTTGAAGCATCAGGTGAATCACCTCGCCGCGAACTGTCTCCTGATCTTTACCAAAAAGCACTTAACCACTATCTCCTTGGTCTCAAGACAAGGTACACTCAGAAGAGAATGCGCATCCGCGAAATGAACGAACTCCAGTACTATGTGTGGCTTTTAAGAAATGGCAAACTCTAAACTAAAACTAATTCTCGCCAGTGCTTCACCAAGAAGACGCGAGCTCATTGGACATCTCAAAGTTCCTTTTGAGGTGATTGCACTCTCAGTTCCTGAACATTCTGATGCCACTGATCCGGTTAAGTACACGAGCGACATTGCCGGAGTCAAAGGGGATGCGGTTGCAGAAAAGCTTCGTAAAGAACGTGGATCTGAAAATTTCTTCATTGTCTCTGCTGATACAACAGTCATTCATGACGGAAAAATTTACAACAAGCCCTCTGATCGTGAAGAAGCGAGAAAGTTTCTTTCTGATCTTTCAGGCAGGACTCATTCTGTTTACACAGCGGTTTCACTCACACTCATTCGTGATGGAAAGACTTCACGACATTCTTTTGTCGATGAATCTAAAGTCACCTTCGATAAGATCTCAGACCGGCTTATGGGAAAATATCTTGATACCGGCGATTCGCTTGATAAGGCCGGAGCATACGGGATTCAGGGTCCATCACTTACTTTCATCTCGAAGGTCGATGGCTCATATTCGAATGTCGTGGGCTTTCCACTTTCCCGATTTGTCATTGAAAGTGAAAGCTTTCTAAAGCAACATTTTACCGGAGTTACTACGTGGTTAGATTTATTTTGATATTTGCTTTTATCGCTTCAGCTCATGCTGATATCTTCAGCTTTGGATCTGACAAAGCTTATAAGAGCAGAATCCCCGCGCTCACAGAAAAATTAAAAAAACTCCCACTCAAGACTGATCCTGGTTTTGAAGACACCTTCAATCAGACCGTGAAAGAAGTTGAGAATGGACTTGAAGAAGAGAAGCTCTATTGCGGGGGAGAGGCACCGGATGCAGAAGGAAAAGTCCTTCCTCCCGATCAAAAACAGCTTTGTTTCCGGGATCTCAAGAAGAATTATCTCGAGGCGGTAGAAGTGATCTTTGAAGCGAAGAAGAACTATCTCCAGCTTCTTCACAATGAACAACAGAAACGGTTAACGGAAGTTCACCGGAAGCTTAAAGCGGACATAGACAAAAATTTCTGATTTCTCATTGCATTGGAATGTAGAGCTATTGTTCAGGGCCCATTGAACATCTCTGTCCTAAACTTGTCTCATGACAAAAGCCCTCATTATCCTGGGTGATCAGCTCTTTCCCCATGAATATTACGCAGATCAGAAAGATTCACTCATCTTCATGGCCGAGGATGCAGGGCTTTGCACTCACTATAAGTATCACAAGCACAAGCTGGCCTTCTTTCTGACCTCAATGCGCATCTATGCCGATGAACTTCGCGCTGGGGGATTCAAGGTTCATTACGAGAATTTCTCCGACATTCCTTTTGTAAAACGTCTTTCAAAATTTTTGAAAGATAAGAATGTAACTGAAGTTTCCATCATGGAAATTCAGGATAAGTTTTTTGAAAAGGAACTCCTGGATTCTCTCAAAATACCTGTGAGAGTGCTTGAGTCTCCGATGTTCCGTTGCCCGCGAGACGAATTCAAGGCCTATCTTTTCTATCATCCAAAACCCTTCATGAAGACTTTTTACGAGCGCGAAAGAAAACGTCTCAAAATTCTTCTGGAAACAAAGGACAAACCGGTTGGAGGACATTGGAGCTTTGATGTTGAAAACCGAAAACGGGCACCCAAAATACTGACAAATAAAGAGATGAAGATTAAGCAGGACGAAAAGCATTATCCTGAAGTTGCACGTCTGATTAATAAAGAATTTTCTGATCATCCGGGAGATCTGGAAGATTTCTGGCTTCCTGTGAGCAGGGAAAGTGCCCTTGAAGGACTTGATCATTTCATCAGCAATCATCTGAAAAGTTTCGGAGATTATCAGGACGCTCTCACTGATAGAGCGCCATTTCTTTATCACTCACTTATATCGCCTGCGATCAATATGGGTCTCATTACACCTGATGAAGTGATTGACCGGGTTCTATGGGCCTATGAAAATGATAATGAAATTCCTCTGTCATCTGTTGAGGGTTTCATCCGGCAAGTAATGGGTTGGAGAGAATTTGTTCGCGGAGTTTATCAGAACTTCTCCGACGTTCAAGAGACGAAGAATTTCTTTGGTCACAACAGGAAGATGACTCAGAACTGGTACGATGGAACAACTGGTATTGAACCAGTGGACTACGCAATTAAAAAGGCGCTGAAGTATGGTTACTGCC
This sequence comes from Bacteriovoracaceae bacterium, assembly GCA_046595005.1. Taxonomy (GTDB): domain Bacteria; phylum Bdellovibrionota; class Bacteriovoracia; order Bacteriovoracales; family Bacteriovoracaceae; genus Peredibacter. The sequence continues at coordinate 125,052 of JBKJPL010000009.1, forward strand.
ATCACATCGAAAGATTGATGGTCCTCTCAAATTTCATGCTTCTTTGTGAGCTTGATCCGAAAGAAGTCCATAGCTGGTTCATGGAGCTTTTTGTTGATAGTGCAGACTGGGTGATGGGTCCAAACGTCTATGGAATGGGTCAGTTCTCTGATGGAGGAATCTTCGCCACCAAACCCTATATCTCAGGGAGTAATTACATTCATAAAATGTCGGACTGGAAAAAAGATGAGTGGAGTGAAATCTGGGATGCTCTCTTCTGGAGATTCATCGGAAAACACAGGACGTTTTTCGCGAAGAATTATCGTTTGAGCATGATGGTGCGGACTCTTGAGAAGATGGATAATGAGAAAAGAAAACGCCACGAACATATCGCGGAAGAATTTCTCAAATCCATGACTAAGTAAAAGCTTATTGAACTTCCGCTTCTTTCTTCATCATCGAAGCAACAACCGTTCTAGGCTTGAAGCTTTGAAGAGCACTCATAGAGCGCATAGGGCGGAGACTCTTAGGCTTCTTGCGAGTGCCTAATGCCTTGTCAGCTAGAGTCGGTTTCGTTGGAAGAGTCGATTTCGTTTTCATAATAACCTCGGGTTAAAAAGTCTGTTGTTACAGCCTTTTCCCTCAGTCGATAAACGAAAGATGGGAAAGAGGCTAAGGGATCTGGTGATCACTCAACACAGTTTCTCCTGTTAAATGTCCTATCAAACCTGTCGGTAAAATTACGCAAATCTTTACGAAAAATCCTTCAGGTCCGAATGAGGATATTATATCACGCCACGGCCTACTACTTTAAAGAGTGGGAATTTTTTCCTAATGCCTTTGTCCTACCGATTCTTTTCCTCTGCGGTTAAGATTAGTGAAACGTGATTCTCATAGGTTACATTGCCATGGCACATCAATATCTTATACTACTGATCTTTCTCAGTAGCTGCTCCAGTGTCCAGAAGTGGGCAGTCAGACGTTCTTCCCCCGTATTTCATCAGGCCGGAGAGCAACTGACCAGGGAAGACTCCTGGGAATTTTTTAAAAATTCGGCCCCCGGAAATCTCAAATTTCTCGAGCTGATTTACCTAACAGATCCAGATAATTTAGGCCTACTTCCGACAGTGATCAAAGCTCACGTGGGATACGCATACGCAGTTCCTGAAACTCTAGCTTTTGAAGACGAATTAAAGGGTGTTGAATCCAATCACAAAAAAGAGGCGATTCACCATTACACGAGAGCTCTTGATTACGGTGTTCATTACCTGGGGAAAAGAGATATCTCGAGAGATGATCTCCTGAATCTCCCTGAAGAAAAGCTCCTGAAAAAACTTAAAGACGAAACAAATAAAAATGATCTCGTGGCCATGGCGTATATGGCGCAGGCATGGGGATCTCTCATTAATCTCCAGAAAGATGATGTAGCACTTGTCTCCCAGATTCCGAGGGTGAAAATCATCTTCGATCATGTCTGCAAAATGCAGCCGGATATTGAAAATGGAATCTGCGATATCTTCCTCGCTCAATATGAGGCGAGCCGTCCGCGAATGGTGGGTGGTAATCCGGAGAAGGCCAGAGAGCTTTATGTTGCGGCGATGAAGAAATATCCCCAGCATCTTCTGATTCCGGTGAATTTCATTCAGTACATCTTATTGCCAGCGATGGAAGCTGAAGAATACGAGAAACTAGCAGCCTCTGTTAGAACTGAACTTGCGGATTGGTCTTCGAAAAAAAGAGATAATCTCGAGGATGAATCAAAATTCCGGAAGCACCGTGATCTCAATCTCTACAATGCCATCGCCAAAAAACGTTTAGAAATCATTGAACAAAATAAAAAGACTATTTTCTAAGGAAACTCTCATGAAATGGAAACTTGGTGCAATAGCACTTCTCGTCTCACAAATTTCCTTTGCGGCTACTCAGGTGAAAATCGCAGCACTCATTCCCGAAGGAACGAGCTGGGGAAATAGTGTTAAAAAATTCGCTCAGGAAGTGGGAACGGCCACTGGTGGCGAAGTGAACGTAAAAGTTTATTACGGCGGTGTTGCAGGTGATGAGCCCGATGTTCTTCGTAAGATCAGAATCGGCCAGCTTCATGGCGGGATTTTTACCGGTAAGACTCTCGCTGAGATTTACCCCGATGTCCGCGTGATGGAAATTCCCTTCACATTCTACGGTGATCAGAAAAAAGCCGGGACTGTGATGAATAATCTCACTCCGAAATTTAATGCCGGCTTTAAGCAGAAGGGTTTTGTTAACCTGGGCTTTTATGAGCTTGGACTTGTGTATCTTGTTTCTACCAAACGAGTAGCAAATCTCAATGAACTGAAGGGTGTGAAGATCTGGTCCTGGGAAGGGGATGAACTCTCGCGTGCCATGATTGAAAGTATGGAACTTGTGAGTACTCCGCTTGCTCTCCCTGATGTTCTTTCTTCGCTTTCAACAGGGATCATTAACGCTGCTTATGCTCCTCCACTTGGGATATTGGCCCTTCAGTGGCATACCAAGGTTAAGTTCCTCGTCGACTTCCCGACAACATTCTCGATCGGTGCGCTTCTTATGTCGGATAAGGTCTGGACAAAGATTTCTCCGGATCATCAGAAGAAAATTCAGGAAATCTCTGCGAAGTACATCAAGGAAGCTAACGAAAAATCTCTCGTTGAAAATGAAGCGGCCCGCACTCAGATGAAAAAATCAGGAATCGAATTTGTTTCTTTTCCGCCGGAAGATTACAAAAGAGCGGCAGACCTTCGCGGAACCGTTGTTCAGAAACTTATCAGCGGAAAAGTTATTTCAGCTCAGATGATTCAGGAATTCGATAAAGAGGTTAAGAAGTGAAGTTAGTTCAGCGCTTTGATGATATTCTCGAGAAAATTAGCCGCTGGGGACTAATCACTTGTCTCCTGACTATTCTCGGACTTGCTGTCATGTCGATTGTTCTCCGCTGGAGCGGCATCAGCTTCATGTGGCTTGAGCCCCTGACCCGGCACCTGGTTTTTCTTTCAGCTTTCCTTGGTGGGTCGCTCGCAACAAGTAAAGATGTGCATATCAAGGTCGATCTATTAACGAAGCTTCTGGAAAGAACTGACTCGGTAATAGTTCACTGGCTTCACAAAAATATTATTTCTCTGTTTTGTTTCATAACGGTGCTTGCACTTTACAAGTCAGCATATGACTTCTTTCTCTCTGAAAAAGAGTACGGAGCTCCCGCACTACTGGGTCTTCACTCATCAGTATTAGTGGCGATCATCCCGGTGGGAATTGGTCTCATAGCTCTGAGATTTTTAAATCAGCTCATCCTCGGCATTCTTAAGGGAGACCCTCGTGGCCACTCTCACATATAGTACAATTTTAATCATGGCGCTTTTCGGAGCTCCGATCTTTGCGGTTATGGCGGCCTTTGCACTTTCTGCATTTTATTTCGCGGGAATTGAGCTTTCGGCCGTCTCAGTTGAGATTTATCGTCTTGCCTCAGCACCGACAATTCTCACCATTCCTTTGTTCACATTCGCCGGATATGTTCTCGCTGAATCCAAAGCTCCGGTCAGGCTTCTTCGTCTTTCACAGGCAATGTTGGGCTGGCTTCCGGGTGGGGTAGCGATAGTTTGTCTTTTTGTCTGCGCATTCTTTACTGCGTTCACCGGCGCCAGTGGTGTAACCATCATTGCTCTCGGGGGACTTCTTTATCCGATTCTCATCGAAGAAGGGTATTCAGAAAAATTCGCGCTGGGACTCATCACAACCTGCGGTTCGCTCGGTCTTCTCTTCCCACCAAGTTTACCGATCATCCTCTACGGGATTATCGCTAAAGTTGATATCGATGATCTTTTCCTCGCAGGTCTCATTCCGGGAATCATTCTCATTGTGATCCTCGGAACATATTCCGTTTTCAAGGCAAAGAAGGGGCACCAGAAGAAGAAAACTTTCTCATGGAAAGAACTTCAGGGTGCCATGTGGGAGGCACGTTATGAACTCCCGCTTCCGGTATTCGTTCTCGGGGGAATTTACGGCGGATTTGTAACAGCAACTGAGGCTTCAGCTCTTTCTGCTTTTTATGTTCTAATCATTAACTGTTTTGTGACAAAAGACCTGTCACCGACAAAGGACCTTCCGAAGGTTATTACAGATAGTCTGACTCTCGTTGGAGCCATTTTACTTATTCTTTGTTGTGCGCTCGGCATGACCAACTACCTGGTGGATGAAGAAGTTCCGATGAAGATTCTTGAGGCGATGAAGACATTCATTACCAATAAGTGGGTCTTCCTTCTGGTCCTGAACTGCTTCCTTCTTGTTGTGGGATGTCTCATGGACATTTTCAGTGCGATTGTTGTGGTGGTGCCGCTTATTCTTCCGATTGCTGAGCAATTTGGTGTGAATCCGCTTCACCTGGCGATCGTCTTTCTCACGAATCTTGAGATCGGGTACATCACTCCACCGGTGGGAATCAATCTTTTCATCAGTTCCTTCCGCTTTAACCGGCCGGTTCTCGAACTTTATCGTGTGAGCATCCCTTTTCTCTTCCTCATGATCCTTGCGCTGCTTATAATTACTTATATTCCATGGTTAACACTCTTCTTAGTTTCCTGATAGCCGTTACCGCCTGGTCAACCCTGGCCAGTGCGAAAACGGATCGCTTCTTTGTCGAGGGTTACCTCGGCGAAAAAGCTCTGACTGATTATTCAGAACGGTGGCAGCCTTTAATCTTTCAGGATCCCTATCTCGGCCGTATTCAGTTTTCCGACGAGAAGTTTCTTCAGGAATATTTTCAGTCTTATATTTTTCGCGAAGAAAAAGATTATTCCTTCTTTCTGAAATCCGAACTTCCGGGCGGCGCAATGTGCTCGAACGAAGATCTCGGAAAAAACTTTGATGAAATCAGATATTCGTATCGTCTCATCACACTAAGCTATCTTCTTGAGGCCCGCTGGCATCTGAATCTGATGGCGAACACACTTCGCATGAAGAATTCCTGCGGTTTTGATGTCCTTACCTGGGCAAAGAACTGCAGGCCCAAGTCTGATGACATGAAAAAATTTGTCGATCGCGTGATTCGCTTCAAGCCAAGATACACTGAAAAACTTCCACCCACCTATGACCGCAAAGCCTTCATGACATCTTTTCGCAAGGGAGAACTTGAATGGTACTCTCAGTACCGCGTGCGTGATGTCTGCGGGATTGGCTGTGGCGAAGATCGCCTGGAAGAATCATTTACGAAGGCCTGTGCCCAGAGTGATGAGATCCTGAATTTAATTTGCAGTGAAGAAGATGAGATCATGGGAATGTCGGGCCAGAGAGATGCTTACTTTCTTCTGGGGCAATCCAATATCATCAATACCTTTAATAAAAGTGGCGAGGCAATGGGTTGCCTCCGCCGTTTCAGTGAAGTTCTTTCACATCGGGAAGTTTCATATCCGGGTCTCAAGAATCTATTTCCTCCACTCCATAGTATGCTCCGGATTAAACATAAAGAACGTTTTCTTCAGGGGAGAACATTCTTTTTCGGAGCAGGGAAGGAATTTGAACAGAAAGGGCTGACTGATCTCTATGTGGAAGACCAGCCTCTGGTTGTGACAACACCTGAAGCGCCAAAAGTTGAAACTAAAAAACCAGACGAGCCGGTAAAGGTCACGAAAGTTGAACCTGAAGCTCCGAAGAAAATCGAAGAGCCACAGGCGCCCTCAATTGTGGAAATCCGAACTCCGCAAAAGAGTGCCTTTCTTCAGGCCGCAGAACTCCGCACTCAGGGAAATCTTCCACGTATGGAAGTTGATATGCTTAAGCTCAAGTACGATTATATATTTACTCTGAATATGATGAACAATCTCTCAAAGCGCCTTAAGACTTTTATGAAACGAGAAGCGCTGGTTGAGATGATGACTTATGACAAGCTTGGTACTTCTGAAGGTCCGGTTCCGCTTTTATTTCTTAAATTCATGATCGATATGGAAGAGCATCAGGGTCTCTGGAATCTGGTCTCCGTTGTTGGTGAGAGATTCTATGTTTCCAATGAAATCGATGCGGCTTTTAATCCGAAACCGGAACTCATTCAGCTGGTGAATGACGATTCAACCGGGAGAAACTGGCAAATTTTTATCGTTAAGCCTTAGGATGCCAGTCGGCGCGCATGACATGCGCTCCAGAACCCATGGCAGCTGCAATCCCCACTTCAGAATCCTCAAAGATAATCACTTCATGCGGAGAGTGGCCTGTGAGTTCAAGCGCTTTCTTATAAGGCCATGGATCAGGTTTGTGAGCGGGACAATCATCGCGGGTAATAACGAGATTGAAAAAATCCCTGATCTTACCCATGCGGAGTAGTTCTTCCGTTACTACTTTCTCGCTGGAAGTTACCAAAGCAATCGCGAGTTTTTCATCTTTTGCAGCTTTCAGGAGTTCGACAATAATCTCGGGAAGAAATTTTTCTGTGGGAATACTTTTTAAAATACCGAGGAGGTTTTTATTTTTTTCATTCACAAAATCTCTTGCCGTCCATTCAGAGGGGAATCCCTTCCAGTACTTTACGACTTCAAAGACCAGGTGATCGGCCCTTCCGACGAGAAGACCATGAATCACTTCCGGAGAATGAGGTGGAACGATTCCATAATCCTTTCCGATCTTTAAAAAGGCCTGTGTGTGATACTTCTCGGTGTCGAGAAGGGTTCCATCCATATCAAAGAACAATGCCTTGAGGTCCGGGTAGCCAGCTTTAAGTGCTGATAGCTGAGGAACAGTGGTTAAATTCATAGGGTGAGTGGCCATAACAAATATTATCATGCACGGGATGTGCTGCAGAGTATCTTTTCTGGTCAAAGAGAGCTCAAAAAGTGTAAACTCCGGCCATTATGACAGACTCTGAGATTAAAAAAGACCTATTAAGCCAGCTACTTTATGAGTGCGAGGCCTATAAGAAATTTGAAGATATCGAAAAGCTCGTCGATCGCGGAGAAGACCTCTCCATGATTCCGATTCAGCCTTTGTATGTTTCGCTCCAGAATACAGCAGCTGATCAGGTTGCTCTCATTTTACCAAAACTTTCCGCTGAACAACGTCAGGCACTCCGGGACATTGATCTCTGGTCAAAAGACCTTCTCGATCCAGCCGAGGCCATTCACTGGCTTGAAATCTACTCCCGTTGCCCGGATGATGAGATCATCCTCGAGTATGTGAAGTCTGAAGATTTTCTTCTCACTCTGAAAAACCAGTTTACGGTAGCGACTTTCGACGTCGACGATCCGATGTATCCTGATGGAAATAATTATTTTCTTACTGAATGTATGCAGCTCATTATTGAATATCCGGAAGATTTCTCTCTTGTTCAGGAACTGAAAGAGATGATCAGAAGACTCTACAGTGATATTGGAGTGGAGAATGCTTATTCCTTCCTCTTCAAGATGGTTGTCGACTCATATCAGATAATGGAAGAGACCGCTTACCAGGAAAAAATCGGGCGCCTCCGCGATTTTGGCTTTGTTGATTATTTCGAAGCTCTGAATTTTGATGCATTCTTTACACAACAATCTCAGATCGATGATTTCATCGCGAAGAAAGAATCCCGCACCGGAAGTCTTGATCCCATTTCAACGAACCAGGGTCTTCATTCTTCGATGCTGACTCCTTATCAGTCAGGCATGGATTCCATTCGTGAAGCACTCTCGAGTCTCACCAATGAGAAGCGCTCTCAGTTCCTGCAATTTAATTTCATCCGCCTCGTAAATGCCCGCATGACTCTCGGAAGTGCGCTGAAGAATGGCTCTCTTGCCATGGGGAAAGTGGGAATTGAAACCCGCCAGCGGCTTGAGCTTGCTTTTGAATACGTCCGCGAGAAAGGCAAAAAAGATATTTTCATTACTTTCGATTTTGCTGATCTTCATAAGATAGGTCACAGTCTCATCGAAATCAAAAAGCGCCAGATGAAAAAAGCTCTCTCATCTAGTTCATTTGACCGCGATGATTTTTCTTATTTCCTCGGCATGTACTGGAACTCCTTTGTGGAAAATTCCTTCGATGACCAGGCCAAGTATAAGTTCGACGGTAGCTCAAAGCCTCTCGAGATCAGAGATCTCGCAACTTATAATCTCTGGTCGGAAGCCGTGGAAACCCTCACGACATCACTTCCGTTCATTGAAAAATTTTTCATGACCCTCGATAAGCTCAAGAGTGATGGCGTATTGAATGATCAGTTTTATCTCAACTACGAAGTGGAAAATATCGACTTCGAAGCGATCATGATCTCAAGCTTTATCAACTATGTTGGTGGGCATTTTGAAGATTCTGCCAGAGGAAAGATGGGAGTGACGGTTTCTGAACTCGTTTCCTTCTATCACTCGTTCTTCCAGAAAAAGGGAGAAGAGTATCTTATCAAGGGCGAAGAAGATCCTATCCTCCGTCAAAAAGTGGCGGAGTTCATCAAGAAGTTTGGCCTTGAGACCATTCCTCGCTTTGAGAAGTATCTTTATCAGATCATGCTCGAGCAGCTCAATAGCTACGAGATCGATACGATGACTGAAGAAGACTTCCAGCACGTGGGCGGACCGATTCTTCTTAATCTAACCCGCAATTAATTTTTAGTGGATCCAAAGTAGGACTGGAAAATTTCCCGCATTGATTTGCGGTAAGGTGATTCCGGCTGGTCTTGAATGCTGAAGAGCTGATCGCGGACATTCTTCACTTCTTCCATTTCTTCTTCAATGAGTTTCTTACCCTGTTCATACTTTCGTGAGAATGGGATTTTCGATGAGAGAAGAAGCTTCAGGTTCGTGAGTCTTTCACCGTCGTTAGTAAGAAACGTGAAGTGCTCAAAAGAAAAATCCTTCTTTGTTCCGCCGCCGATTCCTCGTGGAAGAAATGGCTTATCTGATTGCTGATTTTCGATGAATTCTTCAAAGCCCTTAATGTCTTCAGTAGGGAAGGGTTTAAACTTTTTCTTATCCATGTTTTTTCCCCTTTAACAGTCTATTAAGGATACCAAGACAAAAATCCCGCTCGGCCTGTAGCTCGAAAATCCTCCGGTGAAATAAGGCATATGACCTGACTTCACTTTGATGAAGGGAAGAGTCAGCGTTTGCGACTTCCTGCTGAAGAAGCTTATTTCTTCCCGCGAGATGACTTTCCTTCACATTCATCCGGCCATCTTTTTGATGATAAAACTTCGGAATCTTCTGAATGGAAGGAACAATCGGCATGAGCGAGATACTCGGCTCATGAACTGTTACGAGATAAACCGCGTAGGGAAATTTGAAAGAGATATTCTCTGAGACAAAGTAGTTCTCAATGAGCCCGATAAACTCACGTTGAGCATCCAGATCCAGCAGGAGGAGGTTGATCGCGACCGGATGGCGCAGATTCATTTCCTTCTTCAGAATTTCATTCAGGTCCTCAAGAGAGGCGGACTTTACGTTAATGACCTGATAGACGGGTAAACTCATACTTTATTTAATGGGAAAAGGCCGAAAACTGCAAGAAGGGCTTGGGCGTGGGACACCCTCATGGTTAAATATTCTCAGATGTTAACAAGTAGAACAGATCAAACTGGTCAGATATGAAGAAGATGCATTTCCCACATGTCATTCTTCCGCGGGAGTTCGTGCAACTCCTGAAGTCTAATCTGCCGGCCACAAATCCGGCCGCCGTCTTTGAAATTCTCAAGGCCAATCGTGGACTCTACGAAGTCCTCGATATCGCCTTCAAGGAATTCAACGATGGAAGAGGCCTTGAAAAAACCATGGTCGCTCTCGGCTGGGCGAACTTTCGTGACCGCTTTGCGAGCCTTTATATCTACAAAGCGATTCATGGCAAATTTCCGCTCAAAAGTGACATGGGTCTGGTGGAAGATATCCTGAAATTTGAAGCGACCTATGCTGAAGTATCTGTCAGTGGTCAGTCACGCGCATTTCTTCTGGGTTTCTATCTGAAGCTTGCTCAGATAAAAAATCAGGAAGTAGAAAAAAATAAGTTTCTCGAGTTTCGTTTGCCTGATGACATTATCATTCCGCTTCTCAAGGTTTCGCCAAGCCGTGCTGAGAAAATTGACTGGCTTATTCTTATTCTCTTTCATCTCTCCGAAGCCTTAGGCGAAAATTCCCTCGCACATACACTTGTATCCGACAGACCTTTTGATGATATCTACAAGCTCATGAGTGAAGAATCACGCAAGCGCATGCACGAGAATCTTTTGTCATACGGAATGAGCATTCACGAACCCGAAACCTTCCTCTACCAAAAAGTGTAGGAGTTACTATGTCGAGAACCAAGATCCACGATTTTTTGGACGAGCTTGCAAAAAGAAACGGGATCACTGAAGTCATCATCAATCGCCCGGACAATGTGTTCGTTGAGAAAGAGGGCGAACTGATAAAGCTTGATACTAAATTCCGTGAAGAAGATATCGAGGTGTTTTGTCAGGAGGTTGCTGCCTACAATCGTAAAGCATTTAATGCTGAAACTCCGATTCTTGATGGAAATCTTCCCGACGGGTCGCGGATCAATCTCATTCACAAGGACTACACGAACACTCATCACGCAGTGACGATCAGGAAATACTTAAAGAACATCAAAACTTTCGGAGATGCTCCGGGAATTTTTGGTCTCTCGCCTGAATGGGTGAGTTTTATCCAGACACTGGTTAAAGCGCGAATGAATGTAGTTGTTTCAGGCGGAACCGGTGTGGGCAAGACCACATTCCTCAATCTCCTTCTTCAGGAAATCGATCACAAGGAAAGAGTCATCACGATTGAGGACACACGCGAACTTCAATTTCAACACGCTAACACTGTAAGGCTGGAAGCACGTCCCGCTGCGGGAACAAATCAGGGACTCGCCATCCGCGATCTTTTGAAAAACACTCTCAGAATGAGACCTGACCGGATCATCGTGGGTGAGGTGAGGGGTGGAGAAGTTTTTGATCTTCTTCAGGCCATGAATACAGGCCATGAAGGTTCGATGACTTCTGTTCACGCCAATTCACCTTCTGAATGTCTTATGCGACTTGAGAATCTCTATCTCCTTTCAGGTTATGAAATTCCACTGAAAGCTCTTCGCTATCAGATTGATTCTGCGGTGGATTTTATTATCCAGATCAAGCGCAATAAAACCGGAGAGAGAGTTGTCCAGCAGCTGACGGAACTGGCCGGTATGGAAGGCGAGAGAATTCTCATGCAGGATATCGGTATCAATCGCGGGGACGGAATGTCATTTACCGGGCTCGTACCTGCATGTGCGGCGAAGCTTCAGGCAGTAGGACTTCCGAAAGATTTTTTCATTAATACCTAAAAAAAAAGGTTCCAGCATACCTGTTGTTAACGCAAGGCCCCGCCGGCGCCGAAACTTTATTAAGATTTAAAGTAGTTTTTTGAGACTCACATGGAACTTATCTTTTTGTTCCTCCTGAGCAAATGTAAGTGCTTTCTTTGCACTCATGCGAGCATTCTTCCGCATTCCTGTTTCACCCTGAATAATCGCGAGATTGTGCCAGATCATGGCGGATTCAGGGTGAAGCTCAGTTGCGGCCCTCAGAACCTCAGCTGCTTTCTTCTTTTCACCGATTGCGTAGAGAGCATTTGATGCTCCCATGCTACCCAACAAACTTTGAGGCCACTTCTCGAGGATCGCCAGATACGACTTCGCTGCCTCAACATTCTTTCCGATCGCCTCTAGCATTGCGGCCGCTTCCAGGTGTTGATACTCAGTCGCGGTGACTGCTAATTTTCCCGGGGGAAGAATTACCAGTGATCTTCTGCCTCCGAGAGCAAACGATCTCTCAAAAAGCCTCATATCACGCTTATTCACTTTCCTTCCGCCATCATTGAGATAGACGTCGGGTCCGTCAAAATTCATTCCAGTGAGAACAGCGAAATGCCAGCGCGGGAAAAAGCGGAAGCCATTATTCTGAAGGACAATCACGGGATGCCCGGCCTTGATCTCAGCAAAGACATCATTCAGTTCATTTACTTCCAGCACCATCATGCCCTCTGATCTGGCACGTGCTTTCATCTCAGGAAAGAATGATCCGCGAAGTTTCTTATGAAAAAGACCTTGAGCGAGTTCTTTCGGAGTTTGTTTTCCGCCATGATACTGCATCACCATCGCCAGAGTTGCCGGACCACAATGATGATCATCCTGCTTAATCACAGGAACATTTTTTATCTTGTGAGATAAATCCTTATCCTGAGATTTATCCGTTACCGGAGTACGTGTCGCACAGGACACGCACACCAGGAACAGAAGGAACAAAACTAAACTCTTCATTAGATCCGTTTCGCGAAGTAAATAATCAGGATCACTACCAGAACAATAATGAGGATCCCGCCAATGTCACCAGCGATGGTAGCCTTCTGGATATCATCATTAAGCTTTTTAACGTCCGAGTCTGAAAGAGAAGCGATTCTTTTCTGAGCATCGAAAGGATCAACACCCAGCTCGATCATCTTATCTTTGACTTCAGAGCGTGCGATGAAATTGTGAATAGTGCTCTCACCCTGGCCTCTGGAATACTCTGTGAAAGCTTCCTGAGTCGTAATGAGTCCTGCCTGGGCTTTCATGATAGGAAGCTCAGTCAGCGTAAATGAAATCATGAGTGCCAAAATAAAACGGGAAAAATAGATCACTTCTGTCCTCCTTGATGAACTAGGGGTGAAAACCCTTAGTTAAAATTACCAGAGGAATGAGAAGTACAGGAGACGCAGGTGGCTGGGCGCCACGCGCCGTCACACGGGGGCCGTCATCCTGCGTTCTTAGATTTTCTGCGATTGTATGAGTTTAACGAGGCGCCGGACATTATCTTCTGGTGTCTGAATGAGTACTCCATGACCAAGTCCAGCAATCCATCTCTTGAAATCAAGTCCGCGGGCGCGGAGATCATCATAGTAAGCGGTCGCTTTCTTTTCAAGAAGCTCCCACGGAAGATGGAGCCATGCCGGATCAAGATTTCCCTGGATGAAAACATTCGCTGGAAGAAGTTTCTGAATTTCAACCAGGTCACATCTCCAGTCAACACCCAGTACATCAATGCACGAGAAATCGAGTGCCTTAAAGTGAGCGGCCTGAGTATGTTTCGAATAATAGATAATTTTTTTATCCGGACATGCTTTCTTAAATTCTTTTATTACGTAAGTGAGCTTTGGAACGATTAGTTCCTTATAATCACCAGGTGAAAGCTCTCCTGCTGCTGTATCAAAAAGGCAAATGGCATCGGCGCCATTGTTTGCCTGAACTTTCATTTCTGTAATGAGCTGAGGAATCAGCATCTCAGTGAATCCTTCCCAGCGCCCGTCGTAGAGACCTTTCTTAGCTGAAACGAGATTTCCGGCGTGAGAGCCTTCAACTGCATATGTATAAAGTGTGAAAGGTGCTCCCACAAATCCTAGTAGGGTAACGTCTTTTGGTAATTTCTCACGCAGAAGCTTACAGGCCTGTCCCTGAAAAGCAAAAAAGCTCTCGCCCGTGGCTTTGTATGAAAGTTTTTTCAGATCCTCTTTTGATTCAAGATGCCACTCTAGTGTAGGTGGACCCGAGTGATAAGAAAGTCCCATCCCGAGTTGCTCAAGCGGGAAGAGAAGATCAGAGAAAAGAATAGCGGCATTGAATCCGAAATCCTGAATCGGACCTAATGTTACTTCGGTCGCAAGCTCCGGACTCTTACACATCGTCATGAAGTCAGAGTTCTTCTTGATACCCTGATAATGAGAGTGATAACGGCCCGCCTGGCGCATGAACCATACCGGAAGAGTTTTTCCGCGATTTTCAAATATATTCATAATTAGTTTCCTTTCCATTCAAGTTTATAACCAACGCCGCGGACTGAGGTTATGCGAAGTCCGGCGACTTCATCGGACTCGGCCCAGCGGCGGAGTTTTACAATGTAATTATCAATCGTACGATTTGTAGGGAAGCTGTTTTCGCCCCAGATTGATTCAATCATCTCATCACGGGTTACGACTTCATTTTTCTTCTGTAAAAGAAGCTCGAGAATCGCGCATTCTTTCTGTCCAATGGACGAGACAATACCGGCAGCATCCTGAATCTCAAAACGCTTGGGCCAGAAGATGAGCTTTCCGAAAAGAAACTCATCCTTATTCACCATAATTCTCGACTGAGTCTTGAGAATACGATCAAGTCTTAAAGTAAGTTCTTTCAGCTCAAATGGTTTTGTAATGTAGTCTTCGGCCCCCAGCTCAAGACCTTCCACACGGAGAGCAGGATCATTCAAGGCGGTACAGAAAAGAAGAACACAATCTTTTCTCTTACTCCGCATTTCACGGGCAAGTTCAATTCCTGAACCATCCGGCAGTCCGATATCAAGGATTGCGATCGCAGGACGAATCTCATCAAACTTCTTACGGGCCTCGGCACAGTTTACCGCGAGCTCAACTTTGAACTTCTTGGCACGAAGATAATCCCGGAGAGTCTGGCCCAGATTAGGTTCGTCTTCAACGAGAAGAAGGGGAAGATCGATCATACTTCTCCTCCGGGGGATTCAAAGCACATCACAAAGCGCAGGCGTTCGTCGTTTTTTACTTCGAAGTTTCCGCGCATCTTCTTCATAAGGCTCTTGATAAGATAGAGACCGATGCCAGAGCCCTTTGAAGAATCAAATTTAAAGAAGAGGTCTCCGAGCTTCTCCACCGGACCCGCAAATTTCTTACCATGGTCATCGTAAGTGACGATGACAGTATTTCCCTGAATAACAGATGAAACTTTGATTTTTTTAGTCGTCGAATTGTGTCTCAGAGTATTTTCAAAAAGATTCCGGAAAATCATATTGAGAGCGAGCTCATCTGCCATGACTTCTGAACCCTTGAGATCAAGTTCAAGTTCCCGGCCTTCAAGTCTTCTTTCATGGCGCCGGAGATACTTCTCAAGACTCACAGGAGCGAGTGTGAGATTTCCATCCTGCTCAATCCTTGAGAGCTGGAGGCTTTTTTCCAGTTCTGATTCAAGCTTATCCGTGTCTTCGATGAGTCGTTTGGTAAGAGCGGCTAGCTGATCATGAGAATGAGTTTCATCTTCAATGAGATCCTTAATCACTTCCGCCTGAAGTCGCATGCTCGCAAGCGGAGTTTTGAGCTCATGAGAAAGTGAAGAGAAGAAGGATTGCATCGCCTTCGATTTACGAAGGTCTCTGAAATACATAATAAACAGAGAGGCACCCAGGAGAAGGAGAAAAATGAAGAAGAATGATCCTTCCCATCTCATCATATTGAGAAATCTGCTCTCTGATCCCAGCTCCGGGAGATTGAGACCTGAAATCATCGAGTGAAGTTTAAAGACGAGGTAAAGCCACCAGGAACCAATCCCGAAAAGAAGGACGACCCATAGGAGAGTCAGTCCGTAAAACCAGCGACGGGCCCTGATTACGTCCATAGTCTCCGTTTGAGCTCTGCCTGAACTTTTTCATCATGAGCAAGACTTCCGAAGCCCACTTCATATCCATTTGGTGCGAGATAAATTCCTTTATTCAGGAAAACTTTGAAGAGTTCGCGGAATCTTTCTCCCATATTGCCCGGGAGCTGAGTAATGTTCGTGAGTTTTGTCTTCATTGGTATCGGATAGAAAAGAGATCCGTAACGGATGATTTCATAATCATCGAATCCATTCTTATCCATCCAGTCTTTCATGATACCGACAACTGCTTCTGTGTTCTTATCTAGTTTCGCGTAAGCCTCGGTGGTGAGCTTCTGCAGATTCACTAGTCCCGCTGACATCGCTACCGGATTTCCGGAGAGAGTTCCCGCCTGATAAACCGGGCCCACAGGTGCTAAGAATTCCATGAATTTTCTGGGACCAGCGACTGCTCCCACCGGCATGCCTCCGCCGATAATTTTCCCGTACGTCACGAGATCGGGAGTAACACCTGTTTTTTCCGCCATTCCGCCAAAGCCAATCCGAAATCCTGAGATCACTTCATCAAACACCAGAAGTGCACAGTGCTTGTTACAAAGATCACGCAGGCCATGCAGGAATGATTCTTCCTGAATGAGAAGACCATTGTTGGCCGGCAGAGGTTCAATAAAGATGGCCGCAATCTGTTCCGGGTGATCATGGAAAACTCTTTCCACACCAACCAGATCGGCGAGCTCGCAAATAAGAGTATCGCCCGCCTGCTTATCGGTCACACCTTTCGAAGATGCTTCTGCTTCTCCCGCCAGACCCGATCCAGCTTTGATCAACATGGCATCGAGATGCCCGTGATAGCAGCCATTAAATTTGATGATTTTTGGTCTTCCGGTGATACCTCTTGCGAGACGAACGGCCGTCATCACAGCTTCGGTACCGGAGTTCATGAAACGAATCTGCTCAATATGAGAAATCCGGCTCACTATATATTCAGCGAGCTCGAGTGAATATTTCTCACAAGCACCAAACGTCCAGCCATTATCGAGAGCTTTAATGATCGCTTCTTTAATTTCCGGATCCTGATGTCCGTGAATGAGTGGACCAAAGCTCATGCAGAAATCAACGTAGTCTTTTCCTTCTTCATCCCAGATGAAGGCACCTTTTCCGCGATTGATAAATCTTGGAGTGGTGTGAAGGCCTTTAAAAGAGCGAACCGGAGAGTGAACTCCGCCCGGCACCAGTTTTAATGATTTTTGAAAAAGTTCTTCTGAGTTCATCATTATTCTCCGAGAGCGTAAAAATCTTCCATACCGGCCAATGGTGTGACGACGACACCACTATTCCGGAATTCATTCCATGTTTTTCCGAGTCCGCAAAAGTGTTTAGCATCTTTTAAGAAAGGGAAAGCTTTGAGGAAGAATTGATATTCAGGGAAGCTGGTCCAGAAACAGGCGCCGACTTCCCGAAGTTGGTTTTCATAGTTGGGATCAATCGCTCTAGGCGTTCTCTTATAGCAGCCGATCACTGCACCAAGATCATTTTTCCCGTCATCATGAGAAAGAGTAAGCCAGTCATCACGAAGATCAGGATTCATCATGCGAATCGCCTGAGAATTTTTAAGTTCCAGAAGATCCTGAGTTCCGAGACTGTCACTCGTTCCGTTGATCCAGTAGCCGGCCTCAGTCATGATGGAAGCAGTCTTAGTTCCTGCGGCCCAGAGACTTCCCGCGCGACCTTTGATCGAGCTTTGAAGTGAGGGAAGACAGTACCGGGAAGTTACGAAGACATGTTTCTTCTCGAGTTCAAGCATTCTCTTCTCAGGAACTTTTTCGAGATACTCATCGTACACAATTCCAGCTCTGGTTCCTTTCGGAAGACCAACGAAGAGTTTCTTCTTCGTAATAGCAGGAATCGTAATTCCTTCGAGCCATTTCTTTTCGATCTGCTTTCCATCCACAACTCCTGCATGAACGTGGAGATAATTGCTTTCAATTTTTTTTACGTGAATACCAACAGCGAGGTGGCAGCCTCCACCGTATTCCTTGAAAGCTTTTCTTTCGCGCGAGACTTCATCAGCCGTTTTTTCATGAGTAAGCTGCGAGAGGATTTTTAAAAGCTTTCCGGCATCATCACGGTTTTCTCTGGTTTCAATTGCCAGAGCACCCTGTGAAGCTGCTGAGGGAAATGTACTTTGAGGAAGAACGAGATAATTCATCTTCTTGAGGAGGCCAGAAAGTTCTTCGGCAGACTTGTGAGTCTGAGAGAGGCGTTCAAGTCCGGCCAGCGCCAGTGTAATCGCGTGGTACTCGCCATCGCGAAGTTTTTTTATCCGGGTGTTCACATTTCCGCGAAGAGTTTCGCAACGAACGGGCCAGTTCTTTACTTTAAGATGCGGAATAAAATCTCGCAGGGACTTTGTGAGATTCGTGATTCTTCTTGGTGAAGAAGTTCCGACAATGAATTCACCTTCCCAGTCAGGAAGCTTTTGAATGGTTTCCTGCATGATCAGTAAAATGTCGTGAGCAAATTTTCTTTCAGTAACGGCCGCAAGCTTAATGCCTTCCGGACGAACTGAACCCAGATCTTTGTAGGAATGGATCACGAGATCCACAACACCATTCAGTAAGGCCTCATCGAGCTCTTTAGTGAAGAAGTCTTTTCCTTCAAGCTGCCAGAGAGGAATGTTTGTGATCTCGTCACCCTGAGTTTTAATGAGGACAAGTTCAAACGTCTCGCCGGAAATCCGTTCGAGTTCGTTTTTCATCAATGTCGATTGAGTAACGGCGAGGAGTGAGCCTCGAGTACCTATTTTGTAGTTGGCCATAATTGGCTAGAGGTATCTCATATCCGGTGCGATTTGAGGAGTAACAAGGGCCTCACGGGCGTTCAATTTCGCCTCAAGAAGAGATTTTCTTTTGTGAGTAATCGAGATCATGGCCTCGCGGGCCAGATTTATCTGATTTTCTTTATGAGTTTCGACCACAGCACCCTCGTCAAAGATGTCCTGGAGGCGAATAACACCTTCAGCTACGCCCATAGTAGTGGACACAACCGATGGGCTTCCGAGGTCAACAAAAAGACCCTTTTCCCATGACGAGAAGAAGGATTCATCGAAGAGAACCTGGCCCGCACCAATTGTGTTGGCGATATAAGATTCATTCGCGAGCTCAAAGCGATTAGACCAGGGGATAACTGTAATTTTATGAAGAGCTGCGAGTTCCTGAACGCGCTCAGAGTTTCTGGCGCAGATACTGACTCTGACTTTTTTCTTCAGCTGATTAATAAGATCTTCCGCGAGCATTCCCGAGCCAACGATCACGACATGAAGAGCGCGTGCTTTCTGGAAGTGACGACGGGTAAGAGAAGCATATGTTTTCTGCGAAATACCAATGAGATATTGAGTACGGATGTCTTTGGCGTCCTTGAAAAGTTTTTCAAGAACAGTGAGGAGCTTTGTATCTTTCAGAGTTGTAGAAGCATAAAGCTTATAAGCTTCTTTGAACTGACCCACGATTTCGTTCTCACCAATCAGCTTACTTTTCAGACCACAGATTGTTTCGAGAAGATAAAGGTAAGCAGCTTCACCCATCACGAGTTCATGCGGGGGAAGTTTTTTGGAATGCCTGAGGGGATCGTGGTTCATGGCAAGAATCATCGTTCTCTGACAGGTCGAAAGAATGAACGATCCCGGCGCCAGATCAATGGGATCCAGAGTACCTGCGGGAAAATTCCAGAGGGTTAAGCCTTTTAGCATTTTCTAAGAATAAAGAAGTAAGCGCATTCATTTGTCATGGAAGTGTCATTCCAGCTGAAAAATCAGTATTTTGCGGCCAAATACTATTTAGTTGGCCTGCCGCGTCTTCTTGACACATTCTTCACAATTATCGTTATGTCATAACTGAAAACTTTTAGTAACTTGGAACCCTTATGACCTCATGGTTAAAAACCCAATTCTTCGCTTTCGATCAGAAGGTTGATGGCGCTATCAGCTTTTTTGTTCGTCACTACGGCAAGACTCGGTTCATGGTCGCGATGTCGAAAAAAGCGCAGTATCTGGGCCTCGAAAATCTCTTTTTAAAGGGACCGAAAGCGTTCGTTTACTTTTTCCTGTTTTACCTGATTAGAGATACTATTCTTTATATCATCATCCCCATTGGTTTTGCTGCCTGGGTCGATTAGGAGAATTGAGTGGAGACTTTCACCATTATTTACACCCTGCTTGGGGGCCTTGGGCTCTTCTTCTACGGAATGAAATTCATGTCCGATGGAATGCAGGCACTTTCTGGTGATATCATCCGCAAAATGATCAATTCCCTGACTGCAAACCGCTTCATGGCAGTTGGAGTAGGGCTTCTCGTAACTTGTCTTGTTCAGTCTTCATCAGTCACAACAGTAATGACAGTCGGATTTGTGAACGCAAGTCTGATGAATCTCACTCAGGCAATTGCGGTTATTCTCGGTGCAAATATCGGAACGACAATCACTGGCTGGCTCATTTCAATGAACCTCGGTCAGTTTGCACTTCTTCTCGTAGGTGTAGGTTTTTTCCCGGGACTATTTTCGAAAACTGAACGCTGGCAGCATCTTGGGATGAGTATCCTGGGACTCGGACTTTTGTTCCTTGGTCTCAATGCCATGACGTCTGCTTTCATTCCGCTCAGAGAAAGTCAGTCCTTCATGCAGTCGATCTCATATTTCACAAGCAATCATGCTGGAGCCTATATTTCTTCGATCCTCATGGGATGCCTTCTCACGATGATTGTTCAATCATCCACTGCAATGCTTGCAATCACAATGGTCATGGCCTTTGCCGGCATTCTTCCATTTCATACAGCAATCTGCATGGTTCTCGGTGAGAATATCGGAACAACAATCTCAGCACTTCTTGCTTCCATCGGTGCGACAGCAAATGCCCGTCGAGCAGCTTCGGCCCACGCGATCATTAAAGTTGTGAACGCACTTATCGTTCTGATTCTTTTTCCATTCTTCATTTCGATGGTGGATGCTTTTATCCCGATGGATCCGACTTTCATGAATGATATTGGATTTTATCCGTATGCTATGACCCACATTGCATGGGCCCACACACTTTTTAACGTTCTCGCTGCTGTTATTTTTCTTCCTTTCACCAAAGTTCTCGCAAGTGCGGTTTCAAATATTGTTCCGGACAGACATGAGAAGGAAGTTCCGCATCTTCTCGTCCTTGGTGATCCGGCCAATATGCTTCCGGCCGCTTCGATGACCCAGGCGGAGTCAGAGCTCCGTAAGATGAAAGAGATCGTTGAGCGCATGTATAAGCTTAATCGCGAGTACTGGGATGCCGACGATCACGATGCTAAAAAACTCGCGAAGATCATCGACTACGAGCGAATCACAGATAACATTCACAAGGAGATCACGGTCTTCCTTTGTTACGTGATGGAAAAGCCGATGTCGCATCATCAGTCTGAGCAGATTCAGAGCATGATCAAAATTTCAGATGAAATGGAAAGTGTGGCCGATTATATCGAACGCCTTGCCAACTATCGTGAGCGCTTCAAGAAAGATGAGAAACTCACTGGTGAATCGCGCGATGAATTCTTCCAGTTCCTCGATGAGGTCTGGAACTTCTTTGCACTCGTGACTTCAGGTCTTACTGACGGTGAATCACTCGATATGACTAAGATTGAAGCAAAATCGCATGAGCTTCAGCTTTGGGCCGACAGTATGAGAGAGAAGCATCTCGATCGTATTTCAAAGGGAACTTATCCTGCTGTAACGGCACTTACCTATTCCGATATGGTAGTGGCACTCAGGAAGATCCGGGCGCATTCATTCCTAATGGCCGGTGCCATTGAGAATTTCCACTCAAAACACGAGTAGAATTTTTACGCCTTATTTTTCTTTGCGAGATACACACTGAAAATTCCGGCCGTGAGAAACATAAATACTGAATAGACCGCAGCTGGAATCGCGAGCTCAAATGAGCCGAGAACAGTCATCGCGATATAGAGAGCGAGTGTCGAATTGTGAATACCAACTTCCATAGTGATCGCAGTTGCTTCTTTGAGCTTCAGCTTGAAGATCTTTGAAACCCAGTAACCAATCGCCATTGAACCGATATTAAAAATCAGCATCGCTAATCCGATCTGACCCATCGACGTCATCATTCTTTCTTTTTCCTTCAGAACAGCGACAACTGTAATGAGGGCCAGAACCAGGATCGAAAAAATCCTGACGGGTTTGTCGGCCTTAACGGCAAGTGCCGGCTTCATTTTCCGGATAAGCATTCCGATCACTACCGGCACCAGTACGATGAGAAAGACTTCGATTGTTTTCCTGAACTGCAGGCCGATAGCTTCAGATCCACCGAAATGTGCGATCGAAAGATTCACGATCAGGGGAAGTGTAAATGCTGCAATGATACAGTTGATCGCTGTGAGAGTGAGATTGAGTGCCACATCTCCGTGCGAAAGATGGGAGAAAATATTTGCGGCCACTCCACCTGGACTAGCGGCAAGGATCATAAGACCGATGGAAAGAGTGGGTGAAAACTGAAAAAGATAACAAAGAGAAAATGCGAGGAGGGGAAGGAGTGCCATCTGGCAGAAAAGTCCCACCATCACACTTCTCGGATACTTCAGAACTCTACGGAAATCATCCGGCGTGAGCGATAATCCAAAGCCCAGCATGATGATTGCTAGTGATAGGGGAAGGAAAACTCCGACAATTGTTTCTGTATTCATCCTTCCATGTTAATTCCGGAAGAATAAAGTGCAACTCAATTTAGTAGAGCTCTCCGAATTTCGCACGCAGATTGTCTTTAATTACGCCCGCTGAAGGACCCGAAACCTTGTAAGCTTCCATCGGATTCTTGTGATGAAAACCGGCCCTCTGCAGGATATTTGAATAATCCGGATCAAGACCCGTGAACATATCCACTCGCTGGGCACCAATGCCCTGAAAGGCTTTTCCGGTATCACGGACAATGAAATATCCCTCATGCTTTGATCCATCCGGAAGAGTGAGACCAACAGCTTTCGGAATAAAGAGAATTTCCCCAATCAGATGGACTTTATTATCAGTTGCAAGAGTATGGTAGGGAAGAAGGCAAAGATCTCTTCTGACTCCCTCTCCATAAATGCAGCGATCAACAATGTGAAAACGCTTTTCTTCACCAACGATCCCGCTGTAATTCACAGAAATTCTTCCCTGACCGCGATCATACAGAATCGCTGAACCTTCCATCATGAGAATTTTATAAAAACGAGTGCAGACAGTTGCGATGTCTCTGCCTTCCATCGTGCGGACTTGTGATCTCTCCGAGCCGATATAGGTAACCGCTCCGTATTTTCCTTTGCAATTCGCCTTCGCTTCATCCGCGATGTAGTACATAGTTGGCAAGAGGTCAGAGATTCGTTTTACATCTGCAGGATTTACTCGTGGATCAGGGCGCGGCGGCTCTGTTTCTGGTACGGTTTCAGGAACTGGATCTATCACTACCGGTGGTATTGATGGATTCGGCACAGGAGCTTTCGAAGTTGATTTTGATGACGGATCTTTTCCGCAGGCAATAAGAAGTAAAAGACCAAAAGTTAGTAAACGCATAATTACTCCGCCTTTACGCCGGAAGAATTCTTCCGGTACGCAGGAACGTCGCCATTAGCACAAGGAGCTTGCTCTATTGATTTCAGAATCGTTTTCCCTGGGAGAGTCACATGCTGAACAACACGGGCCACGTGTCTCTGAACAACACAGCTCTTATACCAGGACTGAGTCATCGTCTTGCCACTTTGATTCGTAAAAACAACTGAGCTTGATCCCGCTCTGACCTTGCCACCCCAATGAAGTGCTTCCACCAGATCTGTCGGTGACATTTGTGGAAACTTATTATCTTTTACCTGGAAATAATGTTCAACGAGTCCGGATACGCGCGGACCTGCATTGTAGGCCGCAACAGCGAGGAGCCAGCCGGTATGAAGAGGATAGTAAGGTGTATTGTTTGCTATCCGGCAGGCAGGTTTCGCTGAATTCTGCGGGAGAAGTTCCATGCTCCGTAGGGGAGAAGGAACAAAGTTCACAAAAAGATTTCTGAGATTAGAGGCCTTGAATCTGATCGATATCTCATCATTCTGACAGTTTTTGATAAACGAACTTACTGCCTGAAAAGCTTTTTCAGAATACCCAACCTGAGCAGCAGTGATGCCATCAAAGTCTTTTGCATCGATCTGATATTCAGGACGTGAGCCCAGGCGCTCAACTGCAATGTCAAAGAAAGGTGCTACGAGTGAGCTCTTGATCGAAGCGCAACTTACCTGCGGCCATTTTAGAGCATCTTTTTCAGCCTGAGAAAGCGCCTGCATGCCATCACACCACTCTGAAATATTGAGCTGGGCGATTCCACAAGAATAGTTTCCACCGTCGGGCGAAATCCCAAGGCTTGCGAGAAGTGATTCCTGAGTAATGGCCCCGATCAGGACATGGGGAGGAATATTGAATTTTTTTGATGCTGATACGACACTCGAAAGTTTCCCTTCCGGATTCTTCGCACCTTGAGTCACCATCCATGCAATCTGAACCTGAATTGGAGTAAATGTTCCGGCGCTTTCCGATTCTCTCCGGAGAAGTTCGCGGTACCGGCACACTTTCAGATCTGGTGCGCGGTTATCTTTCCATTCACTGATCTCAGCATCAGTCATGCGTGAAGGAAACTCATCCCATATGTTCCGGACTTCGCTTAAGTCAGGACAAGTGTGACCTTGTGGAAGAATTTTTTCCGGACACTGAACTGCGGGATTTTCCCAGCCAGCAAAAACAGAGAACGAAAGCGCAACAAGGAGCACGGAGATAGTAGTTTTCATGACGGGTTTTTACCCGTTCCATTCGAAGATTTCCAGAGTGAAGTCCAGACCGTGGTTAAATCTACTTACCCAACATGGGCCAACATTCTTGCAAATTCAAAGCGTTAATACCTTTCTTGGCCGTTTCCAATGTTCTCACATTTTGGCATGATGTCTCGTACACCTAACATTCAGAGGTTTTTTATGGGATTGATCTTCTCAGCGCGGGAAATTTTGGAACGTAATAAGGGCCTCACTTTTGATGACGTTCTCCTTATGCCAAAGCATTCGGAGATGAATTCCCGTCGATCTCCCAATCTAGAATCTAAAGTCACAAAAAATTTCACACTGAAGACTCCGATTGTTTCTGCCAATATGGATACCGTTACTGGTCCGGAAATGGCGATCAAGATGGCCGAACTTGGTGGTCTTGGAATTCTTCACCGCTTTATGTCTCCCGAAGAACAGGTTCGCGATGTTAAAAATATGCTCGCAAAAATTAAGCCTCTCGGACTTCCGGTAGCGGCTTCAATTGGTGTGAAAGAAGAAGGCATGAGGAGAGCAGATATGCTTGCTGATGCCGGTGTAGATATCTTCACGATTGATATCGCTCACGGCGATTCTGTGATGATGCTCGAGGTTCTCGATTACGTGAAAAAGAAATATCCAAAGATTGATGTTATCGCAGGTAATACAGCAATGCCGGACGGTGTTCGTCGTCTCATTGATCACGGAGCAGATTCTGTGAAAATCGGAATCGGTCCTGGATCAATGTGTACTACACGAATCATTACTGGTTGTGGTGTTCCTCAGTTAACAGCAATTGCTATGTGTGTTCTGGAAGCAGAAAAATTTGGCGTGCCGGTTATCGGCGACGGTGGAATCAAAACTTCCGGCGATATCGTGAAAGCATTCGCAGCTGGTGCCCAGACAGTGATGCTTGGATCAATGCTTTCCGGATGTCTTGAAACTCCGGGTGAGATTGAGGGCGGAAGAAAACGCTACCGTGGTATGGCCTCAAAAGATGCGCAGGTTTCATGGCGTGGTGAACTTCCAAAAGGAATGGCCGCTGAAGGTGAAGCGCGTTGGGTACCGTGTAAAGGATCAGTAGAAAACATTGTTCACGAATTGTGCGGAGGCATACGCTCAGGTATGACTTACCTCAACGCGAACAGCATCGATGAAATCCATAAGAATGGCCGTTTCATGGAGATGACTTCCTCTGGTATGATAGAGTCCAAACCGCACGGACTTAACCTCTAGGATGGCATGGCCGACAACGCTTTCGAACTTCTTCTCACATATCCAAAACTAAAAGAACGTCTTCAGCAAAAACCTGAAGACGTTCCTAAGATAAAAAAACTCTTCAAGGAAATTCACGGCGAGTTCTCACCCACTATGGTGAAGACAGCGATGAAATTCATCGATACGACATTCATGCGTCTGTACGATGGTGTGAACCTCGAAGTTCCGCCAGACATGGATTTCGTGCGGCTTAAGGAAAAGTATCACGTTTGCCTTGTTCCCAATCATCAGTCTCATGCTGATTACGTCGCTCTCTCGTATTCCATGTACAAAAAATTCGACATGCCGATCAGAGTGGCGGCCGGGATCAATCTCAATGTTTTTCCGATGGGACAATTTTTCGGCAAGGCCGGAGCATTTTTCATCCGCAGATCTTTCACTTCAGATCATCTGTATAAGCTCACTTTCGAAGCGTATGTTTATTACCTTCTGAAAACCGAACAGGTAGTGGAGTTTTTCTTTGAAGGTGGAAGAACAAGAACCGGAAAACTTCTTAAGCCGAAATACGGTCTCTTTCAGATGCTCCTGGAAACTCATTCACAGCTCGAAGACGTAAAACCACTGCTATTTATTCCGGTATCGATTGCTCACGAGCATATTCCGGAAGAAAAAGCTCACGCTCGCGAACTTAGTGGAGCTAAGAAAGTTCCTGAATCAGGAGCGCAGCTCTTTAAGCTCTTTAAGCTTTTTAATAAACGCCTCGGAACCATTCACGTTCATTTCGGAGACGGAATTGAAATGAAGGGCTTCAATGGTGATCTTAAAGTTGCGACTCAGACTCTCGCATTTGATTGCTTTAAGGCCGTCGGCCGGAATATGCCGATCACTCCTTCATCACTCCTTGCTCTCATCATGCTCGATGAACCATCTGGTGCTTTGACATGGAAACAGATTGAAGAAAGAGCAGTGGAAGTTATTGAGTACGCGAAAGCTTTGAAAATCCCGATGACTCCGTCACTTTCGTGCGAGAACTTCCGGGACTCATTACGTTCTGCTCTCGATATGTTTATCGGTAACAAGAAAATCGAAGTTCTCAAACGCGAAAAGCTTAACCAGGTTTTTTATACAATTAAATCTGAGCGGCGGGTGGAAGTACTTTTCCACAAGAACATGATCCTTCATCACTTCCTAGTTCCGTGTATCATCAACGAGACGTGGTTTAACGTTTTCAATGGATCTATTAAAGATGGAATGCAGCTCACGCGCTTCCTTATGAATAAGCGTAAGGAACTCAAATACGAGTTCTACCTTCCGTCCGTAAAAGAAATGATCAGTGAAGCACTCGATGTGATTTCTTTCTGCCTCGGAAGACGTCTGGTTTCGCTTGAAGAATGCATGAAACTTCCACCGCAGGAACTTTATCTCATTGCTACGAAAGTCCGCCGCTTCTCAACAGCTCTTTCATATCTCTATGAGGCCTATTATATTTCATGCCTTGCTGTGAAATATCTCGCGAACGAAAATTTTACTGCCGATCGATATGTTCAGGTTGCTAAAGAACTCTTCGAGCTTGAGCAGGAACATGGGCGCGTTGTGAAATATCCGGAAGCATTTGCTGTTCCGATTATTAAAGACGTGATCGTTTATCACCAGAATGCGCGGATCATTGAAAGAAATGAAGACCGCACATTCAAGGTTGTAGATAAGACGAAGCTCGATGAGACGATCGAAAAATTCATCCATGATCTGAATGACCAGGTAGCGATTAACCTTAAGTTTAATAAGGCGCTGCCGTGACAACTCTTCCCAATATGCGACTTCTGGGACTTTCATCCTCGGTTTCCGGCAGGGATTGGGACGGACTGACTAAGAAGATCGACGTGAAGATCGAGGAAGAGGGTTTTGACCTCGCAGAAGAGACGATCATCATTGAATTCAAAAATGGTGAGGCGAGCGTCTATCGGCCGGTTATTGGCGGACTTCGCGAACTCTCAGGCCCATGGCTTTTAACCGACCGGACTTCGACCCAGTTGACTTTAAAAACGCTTGATGGCGAACTTTGGGACGATATTATGGATGAAATTCAGGAAGAGAATTTCACCCTGCTACTAAAGCGCAGGCTAGGAAGTGAGCTGAACCTCACTGCCCAGTTCTTCAGCTTTTTTTAGTTTGCCCTACGCACGCAGGTGATGGTATTTTTGAAAAAAATTGAAGACCCCGACATATATGGAGGTGGGTTATAAGCGATAAAGTCCAGGAACCGCGGGTAAACGAAAGAATCCGC
Organism: Bacteriovoracaceae bacterium; assembly: GCA_046595005.1. Lineage (GTDB taxonomy): Bacteria > Bdellovibrionota > Bacteriovoracia > Bacteriovoracales > Bacteriovoracaceae > Peredibacter. The sequence goes on from JBKJPL010000009.1 coordinate 152,712, forward strand.
GCACACGAAATCAGACTCATTGGCGATGATGGAAAAGCTTACGGCGTAGTAACACTTGCCCAGGCGAGACTCATGGCCGACAGTGAGGGATTGGACCTCATCGAAATTTCCCCGAACGCTGCTCCCCCAGTGGTCAAAATGATGGATTACGGTAAGTACAAGTACCAGATCCAGAAGAAGCTCGCCGAGGCCAAGAAGAAGCAGGTGGTCATCGACGTTAAAGAGATCAAATTCCGCCCAAATATCGAAAAACACGATATGGAAGTGAAGCTGAATCATATCGAAAAATTCCTCGATAAGGGCGATAAGGTAAAACTCCTTATGCAATTCCGTGGACGTGAAATGGCCCACAAAGAGATCGGACTCGGAAAATTCGACGAGATCATGAAGGCCATTCTCGAGAAAGGCGCAGTGGTGGAATCCCCTGCGAAGATGATGGGAAACCGTTGTATTGCCATGGTTGCCCCAGGAAAATCCCTAAAGAAATAATTCTCTCTGAGGGAAACTCACGGGTTTCCCTCAAATCCCCCGCAAAAACCGCTTTATTTCGTACTTTTCCCGTGTTAACTTCTGTCACTCATTAAAAGATGCATTTTCTCGATTTAGGAGCATTCATATGGCCAAGATGAAGACAAAACGTGCGGCAGCGAAACGTTTTAAAGTAACTGCTACCGGTAAGATTAAGTATAAGAAGGCTCACCTTCGTCACTTACTCGTGAACAAATCTAAGCGTGGTAAAAAAGATAAGGGAACTCCAGGATATGTAAATCCAGGTGACTACCATAATGCAGCTATGTGCATTCCTTATCTGGTGTAGTTCGAAACAAATTTTTTAATAAGTGCACCCTCGGTGCACTTAAACTTTGAGAGTAGTGAAATAGGGTTAAGAGACGAAAGTCCCCCTACGAGCGAAGAAGGGAGGCCATCATGGCACGAGTCAAGCGGGGCTTTAAGGCCCGTCAACGTAGAAATAAAGTTCTTAAACTGGCGAAGGGATTTCACTTCGATCGTCGTACGAAGTTCAAGCATGCTTCAGAGACAGTTCGTCGCGCTCTTCATTATGCTTTCATCGGTCGTCGCCTTCTGAAGCGTGACGTTCGCAAGCTTTGGATCGTTCGAATTAATGCTGGCGCTCGTATGTGCGGCACTTCATATTCTCAGCTCATCTCTGGACTGAAAAAGAAGAACATCACTATCAACAGAAAGATGCTCTCTGATCTCGCTGTTCATGACTTTAATGCCTTCAAAGCAGTCTTCGAAGCTACTAAGTAATCTTCAAAAAAGTTTTTTAAGAGGGCCCCGGGTAACCGGGGCTTTTTTTTTGCCAATTTTCTACCTCAAGGTAAGTTATTGAAATCTAATGTGACAGGTATATAGGGTCCTTGAGTTCAGAGAGGATAGGGTGCCCGCCCTTAATTCCTAACTGCCCAAATAAAGGATAATCGGCAGATTTTTTTGTTGCTCAAAACGCTTTTCCTGCTAACCTATTAATAATTAGTAAATTTTCCCGATAAGCTTTTGAAACTTCATGGGAGTTCAAATGAGCATGACGAAGGCAGACATAGTTGAGCGGATCTACAAGGAAGCAGGCTTCTCTAAGAAGGAAGCAGCTGAATTAGTTGATCTCGTTTTCAAAGTGATCAAAGACACTTTGGCCAAAGGTGAGAAAGTGAAAATTTCCGGTTTCGGAAATTTCTCGATTCGCGACAAGGCCACTCGTGTAGGTCGTAACCCTCAGACAGGAACTGCCATGAACATCAGTGCTCGTCGGGTACTGACCTTCAAGCCCTCGCAAATTCTGAAAGAAGACATCACAGACCGTTATTCTCACCGTCTTGATGAGAGCGGAAATGAAAATACCGCACTTCCTGTTAAAGAAGCTAAGCCACGCGCACTCAGCTCATTCCTTAACAACATCGATGACACAGTCTATGACGACGGCGATGATAGTGACGACGAATAGTCTGAACTGTTATCCTTTCTGTAATGATCCCAAATAAATCTAATTTTAAATTTCAAGAGCTCACTCCCATCACGGGGGTGAAGCCCTATGTTCTCCGCTTCTGGGAGACTGAATTTCCTGAAATCGCTCCTGTCATGGGAGATTCCGGGCAGAAGCTTTACGCCCGCAAAGATGTGGAAGTTATCCTTCGTATCAAGAAACTTCTCTTTGAAGAGAAGCTCTCAATTCCCGAAGCAAAGATTCAGCTTCAGAATGAAGAGAGTGTTATTGCAGAAGCAAAACCAGCACGCACTAGTGCAGTGACTTTGGTTCACGAAGCACTCGATCTTATCCAGGATATTAAATTCAGAAGAAAGTGGTAGTAGCTCTTACTCTAGAAAAGGTGAGAGTTCCGAAGAAATTGTTTCTCCGAGATGAGAAGACAATACCTTCATGCTCTTTCTGATCGCTTCACGATTCTGCTTCAGGTATTCATCCAGGAAACTATTGAGATGAGATAGCTTATTGTCTTTCATGAGCTGAATAAGCTTTGTGTGAGATGTAACGAGAGCTTTGACTGCTTCCTTTCTGGAAAGAAGAAATGGATTGATGTCTTTCTCATGAGCAGAAAGAGTATTCTCAGTAAGTTCGCCCAGATCATCCAGAAGCTGAAAGGTCACACCAATTTCGCGCCCAAGGCGGAAATAATTCTTTGAAAATTTATTCTGTGAAATAAGTGCGCTGCCTGTGACTGCTGCCTGAATGAGGCGCGCAGTTTTGAGCTCATGAATCCGGATCACTTCATTCGTTGTCACTTTACCAAGGCTGGCGAGATCAAGAAATTGTCCGAGGATGAGACCCTTTCCTCCAGTGCACCAGCTAAGTAAACGATGAAGCTCACGGATATTTTCTGAGCGTACTTTCATTAGCTCTTCAAACGATGCAATAAGAAGAGCGTCTCCAGCGAGGATCGCTTTCCATTCACCATACTTCGCATGAGTGGATGGTTTTCCTCGTCGGATGAGATCATTATCCATCGCGGGAAGATCGTCATGCACGAGCGTATAGGCGTGATGTAACTCAAGTGCGCAGGCGAGATGAACATGATCGGAAGAAAATTTTCCTGTGAGATCGAGAGCGATTGCTTCTACCAGTCTGGGGCGAAAGAGTTTACCTGCCGGGAGAACAGCATATTCTAGAATTTCTCTGAGCTCAGGATGATTAACCGAAGAATGTATTGCCGCTTTTAGAGACTCAACCAGCATATCAGCGAGGCTGGAGCGCGGGAGCTCCGAGAGTTCCACCGAGAGTAATCTGGTAAAAACCATCTTTCACGGTATAGGTGTCGTTTACGAGAAATGAGACGGGGAAGTTTTCTTTGAACTGATCAGAGAAAGCAAGCTCACCACCGAGATTCATAGGAGACATATCTGCAGGCTCTCTCATGCTGATTGTACCCTTGAGATTCATGCGGACGGGAGAGTCAGGATCCCCAAGAATTAAGCTATTCACTTTGAGCTGTGGGAAATTTTCAGAGCTTGTTTCGAGATAAAATTTACGAACTGAGAGGTTCGGAAGATTAAAGTTCTGCATGAGTGTCTGCGCAGGAATTTTAAAGTCTTCCGACTTCGCCTTGATATCCAGGGCCTTCAGTTTCTGACTCATATCGATCTGAACGAGAACATCAACGACCACTGATCCACCGAGCTTGAAGTTGCCCATAAGGCCCTCAAGACGGGAGAGAACGAGTCTCTGGTCAATCATGCGGATAGTTTGTCCGCCAAAACCAAGAACGTAATAAAGCTCAATAGGCTGGCGATTGTATTGAGTATCAAGCTTGAAAGGAATTCCGAAAGGAGAAAAGCTGATAATACGGAATCCGAGATTCACGTAATCAAGGCGGATAGGAGCGCCTTGTTTTCCAAAACAGCTCGCGGGAAGAATCACATCATTGACTACAATCTTAGGAAGCAGGAATTCAAAATTTATATCTGTGTAATCAAAGGCGCAGGCGCCGGCAGTCGCTTTCTTTACCTGATCCTTGATCTTCTCTCCGAACGGATAATAGGAGAGGAAAGACGCCATAACGATAAAGAAAAGAAGAATTCCGAAGAGAAAGGGCTTAATCCGGCTCTTGTAATTGATCTCATCCAGCGAATGAATTTCTGATGCGACGGCCATTATTGTTCAACCTGTTCCGGCTGAATCATCGAAAGATGAATCACGCGGAAATTACCGATAAGAAGACCAGTATCGGCATTACGATTAATTGTAACTTCACTGATGCGCATTTTTTCCCGCGAGATAACAGCAGAGAAAAGATTCACCAGTTCATCAGTCGACATATTTGAAAAGTTGAGGACAGCTTCTGTCTGGAAGATTTTTTCTGAAACGTTGGTGGTGATAAATTCACCACGACTGATCTTATTTGTATCCATTCCAGTACCGGAAATCGCATTCGAGATACGACTAGTGAGCATTTCTTCACTGTCGATCGGGTTCTGGGAGATGATCTGAGGGCTGATGGCAGTCACACCCTGACTCTCGCCGATAATCTGTTGAGCTTTATTCATGATGGTCATGCGGATTTCATAATCTTCACGGATAGTTTTATTCTGCCACCAGAGGATAGTGAGGATGATAAAAGGAACAAGGAACATCACGAGGATGATTCCGCCCTTGAGTACCCGCTGCTGTTCTTCTTCGAGATTGTTGTAAACGTCAGTGACAGCATTATAGTTCGGAGTCGTCTTGAACTTGTCGATCTGGTCAAAGATCGCACGGTCCATTTTCTTGAGATAAGGAATTTTGCTACCAATGTCTTCCATCTCAGTTTCCTTGAGCAGTCAGAGAGAGCTTTTTACTTCCCTCATCAAGCTGGGTTTTCACGTCAGAAAGTCTTCCTGATTCGAGGGCCGTCTGAAGAGTCAGAAGATCTTTCACTTCATCGGCTTCAAATTGCGCAGTAACCGTATTATTAACGTCATTCACAAACTGGATCATTGTGACATTCGGTGAATTCGTCATCAGCTCAGTGATTGTTATCAGGGGAGAGAGTGCTTTGATCTCAACAGCGGACTGAAGTGTCGAAATTTCCTGCTTCACAGATCTCGCGCGCTTATTGATACTGTCGAGAATCGGACGGGGATTCGTTGTGAGCTGACGACGAAGACGTGGAGGAATCGCGAGCTCATCATTTTTCATTGTCGTCGTGAGTTTCGCGTTCAGTGCAACAATATCCCTCTGGATGAAAAATCTTTCAACCAGAAATGAAAGAGCAAAGAGAACAGTAACGGCAAAAATCCGCATTCCGATGAAGGCCATCGAGTGAAGCGGGATCTCAGTAAGAGATGCCTGGGCAAATCTTCCTGTAAGTAGATTAATAAAGCGGTTTTTCCGCTTGAATCCCTGGGCCATCATATTGACCAGGGCAAACTTTGATTTGTTTTTTGGATTAAGATCTACTTTCTCAGAATCAATCTTGTCGAAACTTTCAAGCAGAGTAACTTTCGTGTCCCACTTCTCAGTGAGGTAATTGGCGATATTCTTCACATTGGAAGTACCACCACAGATGAACACGTGATTGATTGAAAGATTGAAATTTACCTTAAAGCCGATTCTCCAGCGTGAGAAATCAGAAACGAGCGGCTGGAAAACTTTCTCCATTGAACTCGCGAACTCTCTCTGCGCTTCATCCACTTCCGAATACTGATTAGCTGTGAGGAAGAATGCGTTCTGGTGCTTGTAGATAATGGCTTCGGTCGGATCAATCTTGTAGGTCTCAGCGATCATCTCATTGATGTCATCGCCGCCGATATAACTCACGTGAGTGGCAAGAAGACGCGAGTTGAAAAAGAAATAAGCGCGCGTTGTTTTGTGACCAAGATTCACGACACAGAAAGGACCCGGGATAGCGTTCTGGTGAAAATAGTTTTCAATCGCAGATGCTTCTGAGGTGAGGATTGTCGGGAGAATATCATTTTCTCTCAGGGCCCCATAGTAAGGTTCAAAGTCTGATTCGCGAATAAGTTCCACGAGAGCACTATGAGTACTTTTCTGGGCGTCCATCCGGTAAGCATAATGAATTTCTGAAAGCGCGTAGGGAATATCCTCTTCTAGCTGGAAGGGGAGCATGAGATCGGCTTTCTTTTTATTCTTCACCGGCAGTTCAAGAAATCTCGTCGTCATCATTTCACTATCGGCCTGATAGATGACTCTTGAATCTGGGCGAGCGGTATTACTCAGAATGTCCTGAACAATATTGATCTGAGCATCACGAACAGGCATCGAAGGATGATCTTCAAGATAATCCGAGATGATCACTTCGCTCATGTCGACATGAGTGATTTTCCTGCGATCAACGAAAGAGGAAACATACTTGATACTGTAGGAACCAATGTCTAATGCCAGAATATGCATAATGTTATTTTAGCGTGAGAAGTTCGGCTAATACCAGAAAAAGACTCAGTTAACTTGCATTTCGATGATACGCGGCTCGAGTAGTTGAGCGGTTTGCTTTGCCTGATTGGCCGGAGGTTGAGCGGGGGGTTGTGCTGGAGGATCGGCGGGAGGTTTTCCGCCAGCCGGTGTTGTTTCCTGTGTAGGAAGCATGACTGTTGCTACGAGTGTGTAGGTAGAGCGATTAAAAATCCCTTCGGAAATAACCTTGAACATATTCGGATTTGAGCTGAAGGAAATTCCTTTGGCCTCAAACATCTTGATTCGATCATCGAAGTAACTTTCTTCGAGAGGTCCGCCGGCCTCAACCCAGTACTTTCTGAAATCAGATACTGAGTTAATAATCAACGGTTCAGCAGTACTTTCTTTTTCAATAAAATATTTTTTGATTTCATCGTCATTGAGCGTAGGGAAAAGGATTTTCAAGAAATTGGCAGTTACCCGGTTGAGATCAATTTGGGTCGTAGGATAAACACTGAACTCATTTTGAATAAGTTCAATCAGCTGATCATCCCAACCTGGAATGGCGTAAAGCTCTCCGGCCGAAGTCATTGGCCCAAATTTAGGAGTCATAGGCATTTTCTGGAATACATTCTCAGCTTCACCAAAGTTAGGATCACGATTGAGCGTCCCGAAATCGGACATGTAATATTTAAGATTCGTGAAGAGGTCCTGATAATTGACACTTCCGTAGCGGTCTCCGAAAGCATCGTCTTTTTCTTTTTTCTCATCCACTAGTCTCTTCATCGTCTGAAATAGCGCTTGGTCGACGGAGAAGTCACTCTGATTGTTCAAATCTTTCGTCGCATTGTCTTTATATGGATCTTCTTCCGGATCAGTTTCCGTTTTCTGTTGTTCCGCTGCAAGTTTCTGCATATCAATCCTGAGCATATTGAGATTGAGGCGATTTGAAATATTCTGAACCGTCACTCTCATCTCACCATCAAGAAGACTTTCTTTTTGAAATTTATCAATTGTGTCTTTCACAGCACGACCTGCACCATCTCCCACCGGAACGGGATAAATGTAGGGAACTTCCCAGAGCTGATTCAGAAGCTGAGCAGGCACGGCCGCCTTCATATTCGGATTACCCTGAATGGTATTGTAAGCTTCTTTATAGAGGCGAAGTCTGGTCATCGCCATCTGGAGTCCGGATTCTGCGAGGAGTTTTGCCTGCGAGCGGTCCAGGATATTAGTTGCTTTTAAACGCGAGATTTTAGAATCAAAGGTAAAGTCGCCGTAAATCACAGTGAGAAAAAGAATTGCCGTCATGATCATCATGAGGGCCACGCCGCGCTGATTGGAGAGAATATGTTTCATTATTCCTCCTCCGGGGGGTCAGCAGGTGGAGTCGTTTGTCCTGGAGGCTGGCCCGGGGTCTGACCAGGAACAGTATTTGGCGTTTCCTGCGGAACAACCATTGGCCAGTGATTGCGGAAAACTCTCTCTGCTGATCTTTTTACACCCTGGGAGTCATACCAGGTGATGAAAATCTTCACGCCGCGGATGACACTTTCGCCATTCTGAATAGTGCGAAGACTTGTTTCCCATTTCTTTTTCTGAGCATCCCAGAATGAAAACTCGAGAGTTTCTACATTCTCAAGAAGAACTCCAGCTTTAATGGTTTCAAGATCAATTCTTTTTGTGCCCCATGGATCATTCGGATCAAACCAGCGGACGAGATTCTTCAGTGACTTTGGAATCTGGACTTTAGGATCGTCTTCGTTATCTTTTTGCTGATCAGGAGTCATGTCAGTGAGACCATATCTTACCCACGCAAAGCTCGACTGGCGGACATTCTCAACTTTTCTGCGATTGGATGATGTGAAAAATTCAAATATGTTTTTTTCCGGCGAATAGAAACGGGGAATCGGAAGTCCTTCTTTCGAAAGAGCAGAGAAGTGTTCATTCTGCTGCATTCTTTCAATTATCTGCTCGTAGTACATCTGGAGCTGGGGATTTTGCTGAACCGGTTTGGCATCCGGATTATCAGGCTGACCGTCGCCATTGCCGTCAAAGGTGGCCGGGTTCTGGTTCATTGACTGCATATTCATGACAGTCGAGAAATAAAGCGGGGAGTAGATCTGTCCGAAGTCCCATTCAAAACGAGAGAGGGCACTTTCAATAGCGAGATTATTTTTATTGAGCTCGCTTGTTCTCTCTTTTTTATTAATGGCATCGTCGGTAACGGAAACTACACCGAGAGTGATAAATCCCAGGATCGTGATTGCGATCAGTACTTCAAGTAGGGTAAAGCCTTTCTGGTTTTTACATGCCCACATTGATCTGTACCTTCTCATTGAAGTTAGTGAGATATGTGGAGAGTGCCCAGGCTGCTTTAGTTTCTTTGTTTACAACCGTTACCCGCGCCTGCCAGATAATCTTTTCAATATTTTTTCTTAATTCCTCAAAAACCATTTTCTCAATGCCGGAATTATTCTTGCTACGGGATCCGCCTTCTTCATCGAAGTAATTACCCTCGTAGGCATCCTTAGATTCTTCACCTGCTCCGCCTTTCTGGGCCATCAGCTGGCCAAAATCCGGGAGTGTGAGCTTCTTTATTTCGATGGTGTACTCGTAGCCGGAGAAAGCGGACTCTTCAAAAGTCTTAGTTTCCTTGAAGCCACTTGAAAGATAGTTCTCGAATTTCGGAGGATTGAGGAAAAGCTCGTTAACCTTTCTTTCACATAGGGACTGAAGAAGCATTTGTTCCTCAGAGTTGGTGGAATCCGTGACAAGGTAGCCAGTTGAGGTGAGGAAGGCGGTGACAAACAGAGTGAAGAGGACGAACGCAATCATCACTTCAAGAAGCGAGAATCCGCGCTCACGTAAAAAACTTACTTTCCGGTCCACTCTTTATATACCTCGTCCATTCTAGTTTGGAGTACATCCTCCAGTTTCGCAACCCGCTTGGTATTTATGATTTCGTAAGTAGCATTAGTCTCAGAAAGGAAGGGTTGAACCTCGAGCCAGGCCATCTCTTCAATTGTGGAGAAGAAGATCAGCGCCCCATCTTTCTCACCCGTCGGATAGAAATAAATACTGGCCTCGCCGCCGGTGATGAGCTTTTTCATGGAAGAAGTTCCCACTCCCAGAATCGTGACCTCGTCTGAAAGTTCGACTTTCACGTCTTCAAACTCTTCTACTTTTGTGAACTGCTTATCCAGAAGGGCCAGCTTATCCTGCTCGGACTTCTCCTGGGCGAGAGATTTCACTGTTTCTTCAGGCATATCGGGAAGGGGAAGGTTTCCGGACGGTCCGTATTCAACTGTATATTCCACCGGAGTCTTCTCCAGTGATATGCGCAGGCGAACAACACTGTTTCTTAAAATGGATTCATTAGCAGCGAACTGAAGGGATTTATCAACACTATCAACAGTAGAGATGAGTTCCCGGTGGACACCGGTATCTCCCGAAGGCCAGGCAAGAACAATGAGAGCAACAAGTAGAAGTGCTACAAGCACTTCTACTAATGTGAATCCGGATTGTTTAATTTGTTTAGAGATCTTTGAGGCTGATGTCAGCATCTACGCCTTCGCCGCCATCGGCGCCATCAGCACCAAGAGATTTGATGTTGAATGATTTTCCATCAGACTCGTAAACGAAGTCATAATCCCAGGGATCTTTCGGAATCTTAGCGTTTTCAATGTATCCACCGGCAGCATAGCGCTTACATTCGCGTCCACCTACTGGCTTCTCAATGAGTGCTTCAAGACCCTGATCAGTTGTCGGGTAGTAAGAACAATCACGACGGAATTCTTTCACGCGATCACCAACAGCACGAAGCTGAATTTTCGCACTTTCAATCTGACCTGATTCAAGACGCTCATAAACTTTACCGGCAACGAATGTACCAGCTATACCCATGAGAGTGAGGGCGATGAGGATCTCGACGAGCGACATACCTCTTTGAGACTTTCCAACAATATTCTGCATATCTTTCAGCATAAATGCTCCTTACTTGGGTGCAGTGAGATCCATCATCGGGATTACCACGGCAAAAACAATAAATCCTACTGCTCCACCGAGGGCCATCATCATGATGGGTTCGAGAACAGAGGTAAGTCCGCCGATTTTTGATTCTACTTGATCCTCGTAGTTTTCTGAAATGATTTTTAGCATTGGCTCGAGTTCTCCGGAACGTTCTCCGAGCTTGATCATGTGAGTAACCATCGGTGGAAAATATCCGCTTTGGATGAGTGGCTGAGTGAGCGATGCACCTTCGGAGACACTAATACGGGCCTTTTCAACAGCTTCTTGCATGTGAACATTTGAAATCAGATTCTTTACGATGTTCATCGCCGTGAGAATGGGAACGCCGGATTGCATCAGGGTTCCTAATGTGGAGCAGAATCGACTGACATTGATCATTTTAACAAGGATGCCCACAATCGGAAGTTTTAGAATAACTCTGTCCCAGTGCGCTCTGCCGGAGGGGGTATTGATATAACGACGGAAAGCAAAGAAGCTACCGACGATTCCGGCGATCACTGCCCACCACCAACTTTGCATGAATTCCGAGATCCAGATACAGACCTTCGTAATCATCGGAAGTTCTTTCTTAGTACTGGTGAAGATCTTCGCCATTTTCGGAATAACGAAAATGAAAATAACGTTCATCATGCCGAATCCGAAGATTCCCATGATCGCAGGATACGTCATCGCACCCTTGATTTTATTTTTGAGTTTCACCTGAGCTTCGGTGAAGTCAGCAAGTCTGAGTAAAACGAGCTCAAGAGTACCGGAAGCTTCTCCCGCCTCAACCATGTTCACATAAATATTGTTAAAAACTTTCGGGTGATCAGCAAAGGCCTTAGCGAGAGATGCACCTTCATTCACTTTCTGACGACAATCAGAAAGAACGAGGCGAAGGTTTTTATCTTCCACCTGATCAACTAGTGCAGAGAGTGATTCAACGATCTGAATTTTTGCTTTAACCAGAGTCGCAAGCTGCCTCGTCATAAGGGCAAGGTCATCAACGGAAACAGAACCACCCAGACGGAAGCTGCTGGTATTTCCGGCAGTCGTTCCCTTGGCGCGCTCTTCTTTGATATCAATGAGCATGATGCCCATAGCTTTCACGCGTTGTTTAGCAGTAACGATTGAATCTACGTTGATCGTATTCTTTACTTCTTTGCCAGTGCGATCCATTCCCTTATAGGCATAAATCGGCATGGATTAACCTTCCTGTTCGGAGTTAATCGCGCGCATGATTTCTTCTACCGAAGTGATTCCTTCGTAGATTTTATCCATAGCATCTCGGCGCAGAGTTCTCATTCCGTTACGGACAGCAGCTTTCTTGATCGTCGCTGCATCTGTCTTCTGGATAATAAGAGCGCGGATTTCATCATTCATGAGGAGAAGTTCTGAAACCACTGTTCGCCCCGAATAACCGGTGTTCGAGCAGCGAGGGCAGCCGACTGGTTTGAAGATAGTCGCACTCGAGGGAACTTCATCAATATCGAGAATCATTTTTTCGTAATCAGTAAGACTCGACATTTCTTTGCAGGCCGAACAAAGAGTCCGGATAAGTCTTTGAGCAAGTACGCCCGCAAGTGAAGAAGAAATAAGGAAGGGCTGCACACCCATATCAATGAGTCGGGTAGGTGCCGAAGAAGCATCGTTCGTGTGAAGTGTGGAAAGCACAAAGTGACCTGTAAGAGAGGCGTTAATCGCGATCTCTGCGGTTTCTCTGTCACGGGTCTCTCCGATCATCACCACATCCGGGTTCTGACGAAGAATCGAGCGAAGTGCAACCGCAAACGAAAGATCAATTTTATGATTCACCTGGATCTGAGAGATCCCGGGAATTTCATATTCGACCGGATCTTCCACAGTAATGATCATCTTATCCGGAGTCTTGATGCGATCAAGAATAGCGAAGAGAGTCGTTGTCTTACCGTGACCAGTTGGTCCGGTTACATATAAAACTCCGTGCTTTCTGCCACCAAGCTCATGGAGACCATCGAGAGTTTTTCCGCGGAAACCAAGAGTTTCGAGATTAAGAGCAGTGTTGTTTTTTTCAAGTACCCTCATAACCACGCGCTCGCCGGCCTGAATAGGTACTGTGGAAAGACGAATATCAATGTCCTTACCCGCGATCTTGATCTTGATACGACCATCCTGCGGGAGACGTTTTTCGGCGATATCAAGTCTCGCCATAACTTTAATACGTGAGGAAACGGCGGCGTGAGTTTTCTTCGGCTGGCGAAGGATCTCAGTCATCACACCATTAATACGAAAGCGATAAACCACATCTCGCTCATATGGCTCAATGTGAATATCAGACGCGCGGTCTTTTACAGCGCGGAAGATAATCGAGTTCACAAAACGAATTACCGGAGCTTCATCAGCAGTGGCATCAAGGATATCGATCGGACCTTCGAGATCCAGATTCTCCTCAAAAGTTTCATCTTCAATTGAGTCAACGATATTCCGGTTGGCCTTCTCGTAAACCTTATTGATGGCATCCTGAATCCGGGCAGGAGTCGTGCATATTATCTTGATCTCTTTTCGAAAGATCATGTGAAGGTCATTCAGTACGTTGAAGTTAAATGGATTCGAAACATAGACCGTCACTTGATGATCTGTTTCCAGGCAGGGGAGGACTTCGTGATGTTTGGCGTAGTTGATCGAAAGATCTTTTACAACATTGGCATCAATGTCATCAACCTTGAATTCTGTCTGATAAGGAATATTGATCTGGTGACAGACAACTTTAATGAGATCGTGAGCAAGAATATAGTTCTTCCGGAGAAGAATCTCACCAAGCAGACCACCTTCGAGGCGCTGGAGTTCCAATGCCTCTTCGAGCTGGGCTTTCGTCAATGCAGTATGCTTGACGAGGAGGTCCCCGATTTTTTCTTTGGTCTGCTCAAAGCTTTGAAGTATCTCAGTATGCATCTTTACTCTTATTAATTATTGAACGGAATTTTTAATGTCCTGATAATCAGGAGTATCAATTACCGTTTCTTCATCCTCGCCCTGATTTACAGACTGATTATTCAGATTCTTGTAATGTTCGGCGTCGGTAAGGTCATATAAAGGACCTTCAATTTGACTATCAATTTTCGCAGACAGATCAGATGAAAGTTTGGCGTTCGGATCAGTTTCATCTTCTTCGAACATGTTTTTCATGCCCTCTTTGCGCTTGTTGAGGAGTTCGCGCGTGTTTACTGAGGCTGTTTTAGCGTATGGAGCAAGAATCTTCGGAGTCATGAAGAAAAGCAAGTTAACTTTTTCTACCTGACGGGACTTGTTTTTAAACAACCATCCCAGAACCGGAATATCACCAAGAATAGGTATCTTAGAATTACTGACTGTTTCTACTTCCCGAAGGAGACCACCCATGGCGATGGTATCGCGGTCGCGAACCATCACTTCCGTCACAGCAGAGCGGATTGTTTTTGGAAGACCGCGGGATGTATCACCAGTCGGAGAAGCTTTGAAAGCATCAATCTTCTGGTTGATTTTAAGGCGGACAAAACGCGTCACCTTATTAATCTGTGGAGTAATTTTGAGAGTTAACTTAGCTTCCTGGTCGACTGTATTGAAAGCTGAAGTTCCCTGACCGATTGTCTGGTTAGTTATCGGGTTGGTATCACCGACTTCGAAAGTTGCTTCCGTGTTATCCATGGCAAGGATTTGTGGAGTGGCGAGGATGTTAGTTGAAGCGTGTGAAGCGATTGCTTTAACCAGCGCACTCACAGCGTTTACTCTTGCAGTTCCAGTTACAGCACCTGTCTGAGGATTTCTGATATCAATATTTCTTGAAGGACCCACACCGAATCCGGCAACGAGACCGCCGACTGATTGAGGTATACCAGATGAGAGGAGACCAAGAAGTCCTGAGCTTCCAGAATTCGGAGCGAGGAAGCCCGCTCGCTGGGCAGTTCCCTGTCCATAAGCACCAACATACTCAACACCGAAAGCTCTGTTCTTAGTTACGTTGGCCTCAAGAATCAGACCTTCAACATAAACCTGGTCACGAGGAATATCGAGGCGACCGATAACGTCTTTCAAAGTGAGCCAGTCAGTGGGAGAGGCAGTCACAACGAGAGCGTTGTTGTTCTTGTCAGAAGTGATCTTAACTTCAGCAGAGAAAATTGGATTGTCACCGCCGCCCGAGCTTGAGAATGAAGAGAAGCGTGAAGCACCACCAGCAGCTCCGGCAGTTGCAGCTCCGCCAGCACCTGAACCAGCAGCACCGCTTACGATACTTCCGAGTGTTTTTGATAGCTCTTCTGAGTCGCCGTAGTTCAGGTAGTAAACATGAACACGGTTAGAGCTTGAAGAAACCAGTTTCACATCTAGCTTCTGAATAAGTTCTCTTAACTGTTTGGCGCCTTCAGCATTGGCCATGGCAATGATTGAGTTTGTTCTCGGTTCAGCAATGATTCTTGAAATCGCACTTGTAGATTCAGAACCAGATCCTGAAGAAGAGAATCTTGGAGTCGCAGTACCTGGACGGGCCCCAGCAGCGCCTGCTCCGCCTTTTAATATATTATCGAGGAGCTTCGCGATTTCCTGGGCAGATGAGTTTTTCACACGAACGATCTGAAGTGCTTCTTCATGTCCTGGGACATCAAGGAACTTAATCATCTTAGCGAGGCGATTAATGTTTGAACCGGTATCGGCGATGATCACAGTGTTAGTTTGTTTGAGATCGATAATTCTTCCGTAACGACTCATGAACGGACGAAAATTTCTCGCAATTTCAGCAGCTGAAACGTGCTTGAGTGAGATAACTCGCATAACATAGTTTTCTGTATCAGGAGTGTAGTTACCGGTATAGATCTTTGTCGGAGTATAGCGGATATCGCGCGAGTTGATTACTTTGTAAAAAGCACCTGTCTTGATGAGAGAGTATCCGGCCATATTGAGAGCAGCAAGATAAGCTTTCCATGCATCTCCGACAGTAATCGGAGTAGGAGCGATGATCGAAACTTTTCCTTTCACATCTTTATCGAGAATGAGGTTGATACCAGTAAGCTTCTGCATGTGACGGGTAATTTCCATGATGTCGGTATCAGGAAAGTCAAAGCTCTCAACAATCTCCGGACCGAAAGCAGTTTCCGGGTTGAGGTTTACATATTTTGGATTTTTTGGACTCGTGTTTGTATTTCCGGGACGGTTCCCGAATGCTTCCTGATTGGCCTCATCATCAGTGTCTGGAGTGAAAGCTGATTCTGTATCAACATCCGGTTCACCGGCATCGCTTTCAATTGTTTCAGCGGCCTTGAGTGCAGCTGCTGCATCCTCTGCTGACATCGAATTCGCTTCCGGCTGGGCGGCTGAAGCATCGTTTGTCGCTGGTCTGCTTGAAGGTTTATTAAACTTTGTCTGCGACCGGTACTTGTTGAATTGGGCTCCAGCTCCATTTGAGATAAGGAGTAGAGCAAGGAACAAGGCAGATGATTTCATCAGAATCCCTTATTTTTGAATGGAGTAATCTTGAACTGACTCGTTCCCTTCGCGCTTAATGCCGAGGGAAAGCTGATCGAGGTTTCTGATTCTTCCAAATAAATTCATTACTTCATTAAGGCTATAAATCGGCTTCCCGTTAATGGATGTGATGATGTCGCCATCCTGGATTCCGAGATATGAAAAGATTCCCGAAGGATCGATTTCCACAATCTTAAATGCCATGGTTCCATCAGGATTCTGAATTGGAATACCACGCGCCTGAGTGAGGATGCCCTGGAGATCTTTCATCTTCTCATCAAGAAGGTCTTTCTTGATTTTGAACTTGTTACCAACGTTTTCAATTCCACTCATTTTTTTCGAAGCGCGGAAAGCTGCTCCCTGAGATGGTGACATGATGGCAATAGGTGACCCGCGGCTTGCGGCCTTATTAGATGAAATGAGCTCGCACTCCATCGAACTTAAATTTCTGATGATCATGGAAAGTCGGCCGATCTTGAAAACCTCTGCGAGATCCTGGATCTTATCGCCCTGTCTTACCTCGAGAAGCGCACGTTCTCCACTCACCTGTACACTGGCGATGGATTTTACTTCGTCCTGAAGAACGACAGTGTTTTCAAGTTTAATCTGGCGAAGTTCAGACTCGCGGGTGGCATCATCACACTTGGCGAGTTCTTTCTTTTTTCTACCGGTAGTATTTGTACGGAAAGGATTAATGCCTTTCACTTTATTGAGTGCGATTGGACTGAAATCTGATTCAAGATTGATATTGAGAGCATATTCTCTCGGAGTGGAAAAAGTTGGAGGACCCTTGAGTGCCAGAGCGGCCATTTTTCCGATTGACCAGGTAAAGCCACAGATAAGAATTACTAAAGCTGCCTGATGGATTGGTTCGCGGGAACTGCGTGAGAAAAATTTTTCAATTCCTTTCGACATTCCCGGAGAGAGTAGTGGTCCACCGGCATCACTTTTTTTCAAAGAGGGAAGTTTCATCGCCTTCGGGCCAAAAAATTTATTCAGACCAAAGCGTGATGTTTGCAATTTACGGAACGGATTAGTGAACTCAGTTTTTGTACCGAGATCAACAACCGACGAATCTTCTTCACCGAATTCATCAGTGTCGAAATCAGGCTTTTTACCAAACCTGGTTTTGAGGAAGTCTTTGATTTTATTTATCATCAATTTATTGTCATAAAATTTAATGTGATGTGCAAGTGCTTCTGTCGGCGTAAATCAGAAGCAGATTTGTCGGATATGGAGTGAGTTCACTGCCCCTATGGGAAATTCTCTTTTTCTGTACTTTGATTCTGAGGCACTCGTATAATAATGAGGATTTATCTCACACTAAATAAGAGGCTCATATGGCTACCAATCCTACAGGTAAAGAAATTCCTTCAATCGTTGCTGGAATGTTTTACGGTGAGATTATGGAAGACGAAGTTTTTCCATTTCCACAGTTTTCTGAAAGTCAAAAAGAGACGGCAAAGATGATGACCGATGCCATTCAGAAATTTGCAGAAGCATCTATCGATTCGGCCAAGTTCGACAGGGAATCAAAGGTTCCGGATGAAGTTCTAAAAGGTCTGGGAGAGCTTGGACTATGCGGAATGGCTGTAGGTGAGGAATACGGAGGCCTTGGTCTCGATTCCACTCTTTACGCTCGCGTCTTTGCAGAAATCGCGGCGATTGATCCATCAATTGGTGTGACTCTCGGAGCTCACCAGTCCATCGGTTATAAAGCACTTTTGAATGAAGGCAATGAAGAACAGAAAAAGAAATGGCTTCCTAAGCTCGCCAGCGGTGAAGTTTTCGCATCATTTTGTCTCACTGAACCTGGATCAGGATCGGATGCTTACTCAATTAAGACCAAAGCTGTTAAGAATGATGACGGTACGTATACAATTAATGGTCAAAAACTCTGGATCACTAATGCGGGGATGGCAGGTTTTTACTCTGTATTTGCTAAAACTGACCACGTAGATGCTCAGGGAAATAAGGTCGAAAAGATCACCTGCTTTATCGTTGAAAAAGATATGCCTGGTGTCTCTTTCGGTGAGAAAGAAGACAAGATGGGTATCCGCGCTTCAGAAACTCGCGCAGTCTACTTCGATAACGTCAAAGTTCCCGCTTCGAATATCATCGGAGAACTTGGAAAGGGTTTCAAAATTGCGATGAATGTTCTGAACACTGGTCGACTCTCGATCGGTTCTGGTGCCGTGAGCGGAATGAAACTTGTTCTTGCTCTCGCTACGAAACAGGCCAAAGAAAGAAAACAATTCGGCGATTTCATCATTAACTATGGTCTCATTCAGGAGAAACTCGCTGCCATCGCGGCAAATATTTACGCTTCTGAATCACTTGTTTACATGACGACCGGTAAGATCACTCAGGGTATGCACTTTGAGCATGAGTCTGCGATCTGTAAGATCTATGGCTCAGAAAAAATGTGGGACTCCATTGATAAGGCCACTCAAATTGCAGCCGGTAATGCTTACATGAAAGAGTACCCATATGAGCGGATTATGAGAGATTCCCGTATTCACCTTATCTTTGAAGGTACGAATGAAATTCTCCGGATCTTTACTGCTCTTTCAGGGATCAAAGGTCCTTCGGATGATCTGAAAGAACTCGGCAAAATCTCTGATGTGTCTAAAGCTCTTCAGGATCCTATCAAGTCACTTGGTGTTCTCACAAACTTTGCTAAAAAACGTATCACTAAACAGTTTACAACGAAGACTCTGACTAAAGTTCACCCGAGTCTTGAGCGTCACTCGCAGAAATTCACTCACTCGCTGAAGGACTTTTCTGTTGCTGTTGAAAACACCATCATGAAGTACGGCAAAGATATTATTGGTAATGAGCTGGCCCAGCTTCGTATCGCAAATATGACTATCGAGCTTTATGTTCAGTTGTGCGTTCTTTCCAGAACTACATCAATCCTCAACAACAAGGATGTTTCTGAAAGTGATAAGGATTACGTAAGCCTACTTACAGAATCCATCTGCCGTGATTCTCATCAGACATTCACGAGAAACCTCCAGCGCCTGACTTCAAGTTACGATAAGCTCACACCAAAGATCTCAAAACATGTAGCGGAGAGAGATGGCTTCGGTTTCGACATCATTGATTTCTAATTTTACAAAGGGCCCCAACCTCGGGGCCCTCGTTTCTATTCTCGGTCTTGTTCTTGCCCTCT
This sequence comes from Bacteriovoracaceae bacterium, assembly GCA_046595005.1. Lineage (GTDB taxonomy): Bacteria > Bdellovibrionota > Bacteriovoracia > Bacteriovoracales > Bacteriovoracaceae > Peredibacter. The sequence goes on from JBKJPL010000009.1 coordinate 171,731, forward strand.
CATGTTCTTCTCCTAAAGTGAAGAAGAGCACTGACGAGGAATCTATCGCTCTTGATGAAGAGCTCGATACACTTTCAAAAAAGGTCCAGACTTCAAACTATGCTACGACTCTCAGAGAGGGCGGATACTTTCAGGACAAGACTGAATCCTATGGTCTTTCCGGATACAAGGCCGTGAGCTTTAGTGCTGTTGATCTTAATTTTGACGGGTACACGGATCTGGTACTTCTCCCCACATATTACTCGCGTCCACATTTTCTGATTTTTGATCCCGCTAAGAAAAAATTCTCTCCTTCGCCCTTTGATCCGCTTCCGGAAGATTTCAAATCATCATTCTTAGTCATTGTGGACATGAATAAAGATTCGATTCCTGATCTTCTTTCCGTTGTTCTTAACCAACGCTCAGAAGTGAGTAAGATTCCCATAAAGTATTACCGCGGAGAAGTCGTAAACGGTTTTCTTTCATTCAGGGAAGCGAAGGATGCTTTCACACTTCCTCCTGAACCAACGAGTTCGCTGACTGTGCTCGATTTTGATCTGGATGGATGGCCCGATATCTTTCTGGGAAACTGGTTTGAAACAAAAAATGGCCAGCATCTTCCGGTTGCAGACAGGCTTCTTAGAAATGCCAAAGGAAAGTTTGTTGAGGTTACTCCGCTTTTGAGGCGCGAGGCCGATAAGAATTCTGACCAGCTCTTTCCCCCTAATGCCAGACCGACTTACGGATCTTCATCATGTGACATCGATCAGAATGGTTTTCCAGATATCCTGACTGTTTCTTCTTCCGGCTATAAAAATAAGCTTTGGATGAACATACAAGAACTCAATACCGGTGACCGTTATTTCGAAGACTATGGCCCGGTTTCTAATTACGCGTCTGATCCTGATGGAAGTATGATTCCTACCGGTGGCGGCAGATCATTTTTCTCTGCCTGCACTGATTATAATGACGACGGACTAATGGATATATTCGTCGGCGAACTCTCTCATGCGTATGACAATGACTCCGTCGATAAATCGAGTATCTTAACCGGGTCACGCGAAACTTTTCCACCCTTCTTCCTGAGAACTGAGTACCTCTCCGATGCTACTTCAGAAGCATGGAACCAGGGTGACAGGCGTGCTCTCTGGATTGATTACAATATCGACGGAAAAGTTGATCTCGTTGTCGATAATTCCGGATTCCCCCCGTATTCTAGGCTCGTTCTTTTTGAGCAGGACGAATCCCGCGCATTTATGAACGTCGGTTCCCAGGCCGGTATCGATATGGTCAATCCTACCGGAACAATTTCTATTGATCTCAATCAGGACGGGCTTCCTGATCTCATCACTTCTCAGAATAAAGTTAGAAAGGCAGACATTGCTGAACGCCTGTACGTTTTTGAAAATCATGTTGAAAGAAATGGCCGGCGCTCGATCAAGGTTAACCTTCACGGTATCAAGTCCAATTCCCAGGGAATCGGCGCCATGGTTATGCTTTACACTCAGAACGGTAATCAGAAAATCGTTCAGCGCAGATGGGTCGAAACAACTCAGGGTGGGCTTCCTTCGCAGAATGAATCCGGAATTATTTTTGGTGTTTCACCAGGTGTTGAAACAGTCGGAGTTAAAGTTCGCTGGCCTTATGCTGCGAAAACGGGAATGGGGTCGGGGACAGTGCTCGAAAAACTTTATTCTCTCAAAGCATTTCCTGAAAAAGAATTTCTCGAGATTACTCTCTGCGAAGATGGGAAAGTTCTCCCAGGCAAAACGACCTGTCAGCTTTAAAAGTTCCAGCACACCTGTGGCTGTCGCTTGCGTTAGACGCGGAAGACAGCCTGGAACCTACTACTGCCGTTTTTTAATGAGATCAATAAGTGATTTTATGTGCACCGGAACCGACTTGAAGTTCAAAGTCGACAGATGAATATGCTGCTTGGGAATTTTTACGTCATAAGTGCGAAGTGATGATTCGCCTTCGATCGTATGGCCCGGAATAATCGCAATCCCGAGACCTTTCTTCACAAGCTTCAGGATCGTAGTAATGGAATTCACCACCACAATCTTCTGAGAACGTTTTTTATAAAGCTGAAAGAGATGATCGTGTTCAGAATACACAATCCATGGATACTGTTCAGCTTCCTTAGGATTGATATCGCTCTTACTCACCAGAACCATTTTCTCTTCGAAAAGCTTAAGTGAGCTCACAATCTCGCTTTGAATATTCTCTGTTGTAAAAATGAGATCGTACTTACCGTTATGAAGCTTTTCCTTGAGGTTCTCGAGGCTATTCACTTCAACATTCATCTGGTGGCTTGAGCTTTTCGCGAATTCCACCATGACGTCGTTGAACCATGTTTCAAGAAGTCCGTGAAGAATTCCTACCCGGATGGTTTTATTCATGTGACCAAAGAAAACACCCTGGATGCTGTCTTCAAATCCGGTAAGTAGTTCCAGAAGTGCCTGGCCCTTTTCTGTCATGAGAACTTTTTTAGAAGAACGAATGATGAGCTGTTGTCCCACCGACTCTTCAAGAAGCTTGATCTGGCGGCTGACAGCTGACTGGGCAATTCCCAGATCCTGTGCGGCCTTCGAAAAATTGAGGTGGCGAGCTGTCACCATGAATGCTTTCAGATAGCGGTAATCAAGCGAGATCTCTTTCACTTTTTGGCCCAGGGTGGAAGTTTGGTCTCATCCTTAAAGAATTTCCCCTTGTGCTCTCCATCTACAGCATTGATCAGGACAAAACCTTCTTCATTGGAAGTTGTGTCCAGAAGGTAGTCGAGAGTGAACTTTTGCGTATAAAAGGCAGTGAAGGGGTCGATGAGAATAGTGAGCTCAGTTTTAATCAGAGGATAGTGCTTTTTGATAACAAGATCGTCGGCATGTCTTTCTGAGAAGCCAGTGTCATAAGTAAATCCGCCGCAGCCTTTCCCGCCGATCTTGATGCGAAAATCCAGACCCTCAAGAGTGTAATCATTTTCCTGCATCAACTGAATTTGCCGTACAGCGCTATCTGTAATCAGAATCTGAATGTCCGAGGGAGAAAGGGCCTTATCCATGACAGTAATTTACCAGAGGTTTAAGAGGTTGTATCCTGTAAAAAACTGAAAGGAATCTGAATGAAAGCTCATTACGTTGTAGATATTGAAAACCCGGAGCAGAATCTCGTTAAAGTCACTCTCAAGCTCACCCGCCCTGAAAAAGCAGATAAGCTCAGTGTGTTTCTCCCCTCATGGAGTCCGGGTTCATACCTTATGCGTGAGTATGCCCGTCATATCCGCTGGATTGAATGTCAGCAGGATAATGGTGAAGTTCTTTTTCATACCCAGAAAGCAAAGGGTGTTTGGGAGATTGACTGGAAATCCTCTCTCTTAAAAAAACCATCAAAAGAATTCCAGGTAAGTTATGTGACTTATCTCAACGAACTTACGGTCAGAACCTCTCATGTAAATACTTCGCACGCTTTTCTACACGGCCCGACTTATCTCATGGGAGTAGTAGGTGAGCGTCTTCTGAAACCAACGATTGAATTCCGCTTCCAGCCTGCATGGGCGAAACTTTCTACATCGATGAAAGATGTTTCTACCCAGAGAGAAAAGTTTATCTACGAAGCGGCCGATTATGATGATCTTCTTGATTGCCCGGTGGAAATCGGATGTCAGGAAACCGATGGCTTTCTGGCCCTCGGTAAACCACATAATCTCGCTTTTTTTGGAACAACATTTCCACACAACAATGACCTTAAGAAAGATTTCAAGACGATTGTTGAAACTGTCGCGGCCCAATTCAACAACGAGCTTCCCTACGATCAGTATCTTTTCCTCACTCACTTTGGCCCAAAAATTCGCGGTGGTCTCGAGCACGCTAGCTCGACAGTTCTCCAGTATGACGGAAGAAAACTGGGAATTAGAAAAGAGTACATTGGATTTCTCTCACTCGTGGCACACGAGTATTTCCACACCTGGAATGTGAAGCGCATTCGTCCCAAGGAACTTGGCCCTTTTGATTATCTCAATGAAAACTACACCACACTTCTCTGGCTCGCAGAAGGTCTTACGAGCTGGATGGATGATCTTCTCGTTTACCGTGCGGGTCTTTGCACGCTCGAAGAATACCTTGATGCGGTAAAACAGAATCTTGAAATTCTCAACTGGACTCCGGGAAAGAAATTTCATTCGCTTGAAATGAGTTCTTTCAATGCCTGGATCAAGCTCTATCGTCCGGATGAAAATGCAAAAAATTCATCTGTGAGTTACTACCTGAAGGGTGGACTCGTGTTCATGGCACTTCACTCACTTCTTCTTGAAAAAGGAAAGTCAGTGGATGATCTACTGATTCTTCTCTGGGACCGCTATAAGGCTAAGCCTGAAGTTGGAGTCACGAAAGAAGAAGTTTATGAGATGGTGAAAAATCTCGGAGGTGATGAGATACTGAATACTTTCTCTACGATGGTGGAAACTACTCAGGATATAGATTTTGAAACCTGCATGAAACGCATGGGCTGCGAGATGATCTTCCAGGAGTCGAAAGTGCCGTTTCTCGGAATCGATTGGGAATATGCCGGCGACCGCGCTTTAGTTAAAATGGTATATCTGGATTCTCCGGCCTACAAAGCAGGAATAAATCCCGGAGACGAAGTCATTTTCATGAACGGTCTTCGCTTTCTGCGGGAAGATGTTCTGGACCTCATCTCGCTCATGAACCTGAACACTTCTTACGAATTTATTGTTTCCCGACTGGGGAAAGTAGAGCGATTCGAAGTGATCCCAATGGGAAGTCCGCGTGTTCTCAAGGAGATTACTGTGAAAGACAAAGCCATTGCTGAAAATGCATTTCGCCTGCAAAAAAAGGCAATAAATCTGGCCTGATTCACTCGGGAATATAAAATTAACTGATGCTTAACAGCGGCATTCTTTAGGCATTCTAAAGTAATGGTTAGGTGAGCTACTTTGTCTTGATACATGACAAAACTTTCATTATTTTAAATTTCTTTAAGAACGGCGATTTGTCTTGTTGTTCCAAACTTACGACACATTTATACTTAGCAAGAAATATCACCCCAGGAGATTCATCATATGGCCAATTATTTGAGACAAGACGCTAAACTCACCGTGTATGGACGTAAGTCCCGCAAATGTACTGTGCCTGTGAATGAACAGGGGAAGTACCTCAAAATCAGTCAGTACTACGGCGAGAATGTTTTCAATTATCATCTCTCAAAATCTCTTTCTCTCGAAGACAAAGAGACACTAAAGCAGGTGATTGATGGTAAGAAAACTATCGACCGTCCGCTTGCTACTAAAGTAGCAAACTCAGTTCTTGAGTGGGCGATTGCAAAAGGTGCTACTCATTTCTGTCACTGGTTCCAGCCGCTCACAGGATCGACTGCTGAAAAGCATGATGCCTTCCTTTCTTTCGACAATGACCGTCCGATAGAAATTCTTTCTGCCACTCAGCTCATGCAGGGTGAACCAGATGCTTCTTCATTCCCTAACGGTGGATCACGTGCAACTTTCGAAGCACGCGGTTATACAACCTGGGATCTCACATCACCGATCTTCATTCAGGAATCGACTAACGGAAAAACTCTCGTTATTCCTACAGCGTTCGTTTCTTACCACGGTGATGCTCTCGATACTAAAACTCCACTTCTTCGTTCTGATCTTAAAATCAACGAAGTGATGATGAAGTTTTGTGCTCTTGCTGGCATGAAAGATGTGAGCAAGGTTTACACAACTTGTGGAGCTGAACAGGAATACTTCCTCATCGACAAGGCCTTCTACTTCGGAAGACAGGATCTCGTGATGACTGGACGTGCTCTCTTCGGATCACTCACGTCACGTAACCAGCAGCTCGAAGATCACTACTTCGGAATGATCGAAGAGCGCGTCCTTGCTTACATGGCAGAAGTTGAAATCGAACTCTACAAAATGGGAATTCCTGCGAAGACCCGTCACAACGAAGTGGCCCCTGGTCAGTTCGAGATGGCGCCGATCTTCAAAGACGCTAACACTGCAGCAGATAATAACCAGATCGTTATGACTGTTCTCAGAAACGTTGCTCTCAAGCACGATTTCGTATGTCTTCTCCATGAGAAGCCATTCGCAGGTGTAAACGGTTCAGGTAAACACCTTAACTGGTCAATGTCGACAGACACAGGTGTAAACTTTCTTGAGCCAGGTAATGATCCACACGAAAACTACCGCTTTCTCGCAGTCGTAGCGACTGTTACAGAAGCTGTTTACCGTCACGCTGACGTTATTCGTATGGGTATTGCTTCTCACGCAAACGATCACCGTCTGGGAGCTAACGAAGCTCCTCCTTCAATCATGTCAGTCTTCCTTGGTGAGACGCTCACGAAGATTCTTGATTCAATGATTTCTGGCGGTAAGTATGTTCACTCTGCCCGTCAGATTCTTGATCTTGGTGCTCGTCAGCTTGCTGACCTCTTGAAAGACAACACTGACCGTAACCGTACTTCTCCGTTTGCCTTCACTGGTAACAAGTTCGAGTTCCGCGCATGCGGATCTTCAGCTTCAATCGGTTACCCGCTTTCGATCCTCAATGCTGCTGTTGCTGATGTCTTCGAAGAAACAAACAAGATTCTTGAAGATGAAATTTCAAAGGGCAAGTCTTCTGACGACGCTCTCATGGCCGTAGTCCTTAAGTGGTACGGCAATGCTCAAAGAGTTGTGTTCAACGGCGACGGTTACTCACAAGAATGGGTAAAAGAAGCTGAGAAACGCGGCCTCGGTAACATGAGAACAACTCCTGAAGCGATCTCGGTTCTGAAAGACGCTAAGAAAACAAACTTCCTCATGAAGACTGGTGTCTTCAGAGAAGGTGAGATCTCTACCCGTCACAATGTAATGCTTGAACGTTATAATAAGTGTCGCCAGATTGAGCTCAAGACTCTCTCAGCAATGATTCAGCAGCAGGTTCTTCCTGCAGCTATTCAATACAAGGCCCAGCTTTCTGAATCAGTTAAGCGCCTGAAAGAAATTCCGGGTGTTGATTCAAGCCTTGAAGTTGATCTTCTGAAAGACCTCTCGAATCTTTCGAAAGCTCTCTACGATGATACAAGAGCGCTTATGCACTCTCTTGAGGAACTTCACCACAAAGGTGATGAGGAAATGATGGCCAAGAAGATTGCTTCTGACCTCATGCCTAGATCATTCAAGATTGCTGAAATCTGTAACCAGCTCGAAGAAATCGTGCCTGAGAATCTGTGGCCGGTTCCTAAGTTCTACGACATGCTCTTCATTCGCTAATAAAAAAAGGCCCGCGAAAGCGGGCCTTTTTTTATTTGGTTTAACGTAAGAATGGATAATAGGATCCGCACTGCTGATAACAAGCTCTCTTGTCACGAGCACGCTTACTGGTAGCTAAGTCGATGCCGCGATAATCGGCCTTGAGATCCTGAAAATCTGCATCACCTGGAGTGAAGAGATCGATGATTTCTTTACCGACTCCGATAATGAGAACATCTTCCGGATAACATTGAAGAGCGAGTATGCATGAAACCGAACAATGCATGAACTTGTCATTAGTCGTATCACAGTGATTGATGCGTTCTTGATTTCTGGTATAGGACTCAACTTCTGCTTTGGCCGCCATCACAGTCGTCTTCTTACAGATGAAATCTGTGGCCTGAGCCGCAGTCGTCCATAAACTTAGAATAAAGATCAGAGTTGTTAAAATACGCATGAAGGAACAATATCCTTCTTCCTAATTTCATACGAAGAAAGTGTAATCTTTCCGTGAGATGTCACTTTTTTAGACACCCCCGCGGAAGTCCTCAAAATAATTAATCCTTGACCTTTTTCCGGGTCGCCCTTATCTCTATTAAAGTACCCGCGCACAAACAGGAATAAAATGGCAGACAAAAAGTATCTGGTTATTGTGGAGTCACCCACAAAGGCCAAGACCATCCGGAAGTTCCTCCCGAGTAATTACACGGTTGAGGCCAGCATGGGCCATATCCGCGATCTTCCTCAGTCTGCATCTGATATTCCGGCCGCTTTGAAGAAAGAAGATTGGGCAAAACTTGGCGTAAATGTTGATCAGGATTTTGAACCTCTCTATGTAGTTCCAAAAGATAAGAAAAAAATCATCGCCGACCTCAAACAAAAAATGAAGGGTGTCGACTGCATCTACCTCGCGACCGATGAAGATAGAGAAGGTGAATCCATTTCGTGGCATTTGCTCGAACTCCTGAAACCAAAATGTCCGGTGAAGCGAATGGTGTTCCACGAGATCACCAAGACTGCGATCCAGAAAGCTCTCAAAGAAACCAGAGAAGTGGATGAGAAACTTGTCCGCGCTCAGGAAACTCGCCGTATCCTTGATCGTCTTTATGGCTACACGCTCTCTCCTTTAATATGGAAGAAAATCGCATACGGCCTTTCTGCCGGACGCGTTCAATCGACCGGTCTCAAGATGATCTGCGAGCGCGAGCGTGAACGCATGCGCTTCAAGAAGTCCGTGTACTGGGATATCAAAGCGACTGTTCATCCGGAAAAAGACAAGAAAGCGACCTTCGAGTCGAAACTTGTTTCTGTGAAGGGTGGGAGAGTTGCTGGTGGTAAGGATTTTGATTCTTTGACCGGTAATCTGATTGCGGACAAGAAAGTTGTCCTCCTCGATGAAAAGAAATCAAAAGATCTCGTCAAGAATATTGAAAAAGCTGAATGGAAAGTAACAAGTGTTGAAGAGAAAACCTTCAACTCAAAACCTGCAATTCCTTTCATCACTTCAACTCTTCAGATGGAGGCCAACCGTAAGCTCGGTATGGGTTCTAAAGACACGATGAGAACAGCTCAGCGTCTCTATGAAGAAGGTCTCATTACTTATATGAGAACAGACTCACCAAACCTTTCCCAGGAAGCAATCAATGCTGCCCGGAACATGGTGGTTGAACTCTACGGAAAAACTTATTTGCATGCTGAAGTTCGCCAGTTCTCAGCTAAACAGAAAGGTGCTCAGGAAGCCCACGAAGCGATTCGTCCGGCAGGTGCTGAATTCACTCATCCGGAGAAGACTGGTCTTTCCGGCCGCGAACTTCAGCTCTATGAACTCATCTGGAAAAGAACCATGGCCACTCAGATGAAAGATGCTGAGAAGGCTTCGATGGTAATTAAGATTGAAGCAGGAGACGCTGAGTTCTCGGCTTCAGGAACACGCATTCTTTTCCCGGGATTTCTCCGCGTTTACGTGGAAGGTTCAGATGATCCGGAAGCAGCTCTCGAAGATAAGGAACTCATTCTTCCTGTTCTCAAAAAAGGTGATGTGCTCAAAGCAGTGTCGATCACACCTGATCAGCACGAAACTAAACCACCTGCACGATTTACTGAAGCCTCGATCGTCCAGGGTCTCGAAAAAGAAGGCGTCGGCCGTCCTTCTACTTACGCTTCTATTATTTCAACCATTCTTGATCGCGGTTACGTGAGAAAAGATGGTTCTGCTCTCATTCCCACTTTCACTGGTATGGCGGTCATTCAGCTTCTCGAAAATCACTTCGAGCATCTAATGGATTATTCATTTACCTCTGAGATGGAAGCGTCTCTCGATAAGATTGCTTACGGTGAGGAAGACTCGCTTAAGTATCTTACGAAGTTTTATAAAGGTAAGAATGGTCTTGCGAAGAAAGTCGAAGAGCAGGATAAAAAAATCAAGCCTGAAGAATCGCGCACTATCAATATCGTTAAAGATGGTGAGGAAATTAACATCAAAGTCGGGCGCTTTGGTCCCTACGTTGTTGATAAATCCGGCGCTGAAGAAGTTCACGCATCAATCCCTGAAGATATCGCTCCTGCGGATATCAATGCTCAGGATATTAAAGACCTGATCAAGACCAATGCTGATGGACCTATTCCGATCGGTGTTGATCCTAAAACAAAACAAAAAATTTACTGTCTCGTCGGCCGCTATGGCGCTTACTTCCAGCTTGGCGAAGTGACAGAAGAAACACCGAAACCAAAACGCGCGTCTCTTCCGAAAGGAAAAGATCCTAAAACAATCACGATGGATGATGCCTTAGAAGCTCTTTCACTTCCTCGTGAGCTTGGTCTTCACCCAGAAACTAAAAAACCTGTTCTCGCAAACCAGGGGCGCTTTGGACCGTATGTTATGCATGACGGGACCTTCCGCTCGCTCAAGAAAGAGGACAATCTCTTCACGATTGATTTTAAGCGGGCGATGGAGCTCCTGACCGAAGAAAAGAGTGCCAATCGCAGAGGCGGAAAGGTTCTCCGGGAATTCGGGTTAGTGGCAAAATTGAAGAAAAAAGCATCTATTCTGGACGGAAAATACGGGCCTTACATCAAGGTGGGAACCAAAAATATCACCCTGCCGGAGGACAAGCGGGACCCCAAAGTCATTGAGAAGATGACCGAGGCCGAGCTTGCCAGTATAGTTCTTGCCGCAGGGAAGAAATAGCAGGGAACGGGCTAAACCCGATTGACAGTGGGCGCACAGACCGGTAATTTACCGTAGTTTCAATCTGATCAAATAAGGACCAAGCTTATGAAAAAAGGTATTCACCCTGAGTATAGAGATGTCGTTTTCCGTGACGTTTCTTGTGACTTCGAAATCGTAACAAAATCTACAATCAAGACTACTGACAAGACTACGTTTGAAGGTAAAGAGTATCCGCTTTTCAAAGTTGATATTTCTTCTGGTTCACACCCTTTCTACACTGGCACTCAGAAGATCATGGATACAGAAGGTCGCGTAGATCGCTTCAAGAAAAAATACGGAAAGAAATAAGCAAATATTTTCTCCCAGGAAGCCCCTCGTAAGAGGGGCTTTTTTTTTACATGATATTCTCCAGATACACCGGAAGATTTGAAAAAGAAGTCATCAGAAAGAAGGCACTCAACTTTCTCTCCGATCCATGGAATGTCATCGATCAGGATGATGATCTTTTTCTTGAGCGAAAGGGAAGCCCGTTAATCAGAGGCGTTCGCCTGAAATTCTACCCTGACAGAGTTGAAGCAACTCTGAGGTTAAAGCACTCTTTTTATCTTCTGGTATCGCTTGCGATTGTGGTTATGGTCCTGCTCGCGCGCGGAGAAAAGAGATTGCAGGATCTCGCTTTGATATCTCTAGGAGGAGGAATCTTTTACTTCGTTGTTACTTATAGGGTTCAGAAGGAACTAAGGAAGATCTTTCCTTAGCAGCACTGATGCTGGTGACGGTGACTGTGTTGGATGTTTTTAGCGTGAGCGAAGACTAAACAAAGGGATCCGACGATCGAAACTCCGTGAGTAACCTGATCTGAATACCTGCCTTCAAGCAGAACTCCGATCGTGATGAAGAAGAGCCCTACACCGGCAATACCCAGGATCCAGGTGAGGCCATGCTTTCTATAACCTGGTACGAAGGCCAGGGGTGAGGTAAAGAGGATGATAAATCCGACAACAACATGGACCCAGGTCGTGTGGGTATAGACCGAAAGGGCCGGGAAAAATAACGGCAGGAATGCCACCACGATACAGTGGACAACGCAGGCAGAAGAAAATGTGATTCCCAGGCGGTCCCAGACTTTTTTCATGCCGGACATATATCGAAGTTCCGTCAATGCGTCTATAATAGGGTAAATTAAACCCTAAGTGATTCCGGAGATAACTCATGAAAATTCTTATCGTTATTCTGTCCCTAATAGTATCTTTGAGCGCTTTTGCTGTCAGAGTGGAAGTTGATGTGAATGGCATGTCTTGTGGGATGTGTGTGGAAGCAATCACGAAGGAACTCACTGCTACTCAGAAAGCTGAAAACATCACAGTCAAAGTTGAAGATAAGAAGGCATGGTTTGATGAAGTGAAAGGGAAGAAAATCTCTGACTCAGAAATCAAAACGGCGATCAAGAAAGCTGGATACGAAGCGGTGAAAGTTCGTCGTCGTTAATGCTCACAATTCTCTGGGGCTCACAATCCGGTAATGCCAGAAACCTTGCTCATATAGTATCGGAAGAACTTTCTTCAGAGGAAATCGAGAACACTGTTCTTGATATGAGCGAAGTGGATCCTTCCGAGATTTTTTCACTAAGAAATATTCTCATAGTAACCAGTACTCATGGTGATGGTGAAGCGCCTGACAATGCTTCGAACTGGCATTCGTTCGTGAAATTTGAGGAAGACCTGAATCTTTCTCATCTTCGCTACGCTGTGCTTGGTTTAGGGGATACTTACTATCCGCATTTCAATCAATGCGGAAAAGATTTTGATGAGTACCTGTCAAAACGAGGCGCCCTTGCTCTGCTTCCAAGACTCGATTGCGATCTTTATTATGAAGAACAATATGGAGATTGGTTAAAGAAACTTATCTCTGTACTCAAAAACACCGAGGCAGAGTAGAATTATTTCAATGAAGATATGTGTACTTTCGCGTAATCCAAAAATTTACTCCACTCATCGTTTAGTGAAAGCGGCACTTGCCCGCGGTCACAAAGTGCGCGTGATTAATCCTCTTCGATGTTACATGAACATCACGTCGGCAAAGCCCATGGTTCATTATCGTGATGAGAGTCTTGATGATTTCAATGTGGTGATTCCGAGAATTGGTGCATCGATTACGTATTACGGTACTGCAACTCTTCGTCAGTTTGAAATGATGGGAGTTTATTCTCTCAATGAATCAACATCCATTACGCGTTCACGCGATAAACTTCGTTGTCTGCAGATTCTCTCCCGCTCGGGGATTGGTCTTCCTGTTACGAGTTACGCTCACTCAACCAAGATGACTGAAAAAATTGTCCAGATGGTGGGTGGTGCTCCTTGCGTAATTAAGCTCATCGAGGGAACTCAGGGGAAAGGTGTCATTCTCGCAGACACTAAAAAAGCTGCGGAAAGTGTGATCGATGGTTTCCGCCAGATGAAAGCTCACTTCCTAGTGCAGGAATTTATCAAGGAAAGTAATGGCAAGGATATTCGCGCTTTCGTGATCGGGGACAAAGTTGTAGCGAGCATGATGAGAACAGCTAAAGACGGCGAGTTCCGCTCAAACCTTCATCGTGGAGGAACAGCAATGCCGGTCGAAATTTCTGATGAAGAAGCTGCGATGGCGGTGAATGCGGCAAAAGCTCTTGGACTCAATGTCGCTGGTGTGGATCTGCTTCGTTCTTCGCGCGGACCGCTCGTCCTCGAAGTAAATTCCTCGCCTGGTCTTCAGGGAATTGAAACTTCAACCGGACTTGATATTGCGACGATGATCATCGAGTACATCGAAAAAAATATCACTCGCCTTAACTACGCCGGATAGGATTTACGGAATTCGCGGATGCGAATTTGTTTTTCTTCGAGCGGCAACTTCAGAAATTTCTGGAGAGTTTTTTCCGGGATAAAATTCACAAATCTCAGCATATCCCGTTTCATCAGGTGGAGAATTTTAGGTCCCTGAAAAACGTAGGAAGTATAAACCTGCATCACTTTTCCACCCTGTTCCCAGAAATTCAGAACATCACTAAAGCCTGATACTCCACCAACTCCGATAAGTTCAAGCGTGGATCTTTGACTTAAAATTGTTGAACGAACCTTGTGTGCTTTGGTTTTGAGTAGTTCGCCGGATATTCCGCCAGCTCCACGTTCGGCCATAATGGTTGTGTTGGTGGCAATAAGTCCGGTGAGATGACATTCATGAGCGACTTCGCAAAGCTCGCGTATTTTTTCTTCCTCGAGATCGGGAGCAATCTTTAGATAAAGATCTTTTCCATTCCGGACGCGGTTGAGTTCACGGAAGAGGTCGCGAAGATAAGAGCGCTCCTGAAAAGCGCGTAGGCCAGGCGTATTTGGCGAAGAAACATTAATGACAAAATAATCAACCAGATCTTCAAGCGAGGCCATCATGAGAGCGAGCTCATCAATACTCTGCTCACGGTCTGAATCTTTATTCTTTCCGATATTGGCACCGAGGGGAGATTTCCGTTCGAAGGCGTGAAGGCGATTCCAGATCTCATGGAGACCCTGATTGGGAAAACCCATGGCGTTTCTGAGACTTTTTTCATCCGGATAACGCCACATGCGTGGTCTTGGGTTTCCGGATTGCGGTTTCATAGTAATCGTTCCGCATTCTACTGCGCCGAAGCCCTGGTTCTCGAAAAAGGAGAGCGCCTCTGCATTTTTATCGAGGCCAGCGGCGAGTCCTACCGGAAAAGGCCATTCCAGATTTCCTACTTTCACATTCAGTCGGGAATCATGCTGGATACCAAGTAAATTTCCCAGAGATGGCGAGAGCGAGGCAACCCTGATTGTCATATCATGGGCCTTCTCAGGGGGAAGCCTGAAAAGAAATTCTTTCAAAATGGGATAGAGCATGAACAAAAGTGTATGCAGCTTTTCTTTGAAAGTCATCAGACCTATGAGACAATCGGCGCATGAAGATTCTTCTTTTTTGCCTCCTGATTTCCTCTGCGATTGCACAACATTCTGAGCAGCCTGTTAAGGAAGACAGTACTGACCTTCGTGATCAGTCGGTGATTTTCAGTGTCGAGGAAGTAGGGAAGAAAAAGAGCTGGATTCTTGAAAGAAGCCCCAGCTTCACCAATGTCCTGCGGAAGATGGATGACGATAAGGAAATGGTCCGGAAAATTGATGGGCGGGTGGCCCAGACGCTTGACCGTGATTTCGCTTCGCGCTTCCTGAAATGCCAGTATGAAATCGCCTCTGCCGACGGAGAATGCAAGGTAACGCTTCGCCTAACGATGAAGGGCGAGACGCAGGATATCTGCGCCAAAGATGATAAGAAGAGTCAGGAAATAATGTCCTTCATTGAAGAGTTGAATAAACGTTTCTAGTGAAATCACTTGCGGGCGTTTCCGTACCTTGCGAAAATAGTCCAATTCCAAGTTAATGAAAAATCGGAGTTTCATGAAATCCCATGTTCTGTTGTTGGCCCTTACTTTCGTAATTCCTGCGGCCGTTGCTCAACCACAATCACGTTCTGACGATCCATCGGTGATGGGAAGTCTTATCAGTTCAAAGCCACGTTACAAGCGTGAGCAGATCATCGGTAATATTCTTGGCGGTGCTCTTACTCAGATGCATCTTTCAGAAAAAAAGATCGAGAACAATGATCAGGTCTCAAATGATGCATTCAAGGCGTATCTTGAAAGAATTGATTATGGAAAACAGTTCCTCACAACGAGTGATGTAAAAACGCTTGAGAAGTTCAAGGCGAAGATGGACGACATGTTCCTTGATGGAAATCTCGATGTCCTCGATGTGACTTCTGAACTCATGAATAAACGCATTGGTCAGATTGAGAAGTATGTTGAAAAACTTCTCGAGAAGTCACTCGACTATAAGAGAAAAGACTACATTGAAACAGATCCTAAGAAGCGTAAGTTCGCCATTAGTGAGAAAGAACTCTTTTCCCACTGGGAACGCCTCATGAAGTTTGAGGTAGAAAGCCGGATCATAGATCAGCGCGAAGAGCAGAGTGGTCTCGCAACTGACGAGAAAGGAAACAAGAAGAAACCTGTTTCTGACAAAAAACTCTCGGAAGCAGAAATTGAGAAAGAAGCGCGTTCAAAAGTGCTTAAGTCATACAAGAAACTTTTCTCCCGCCTCGTAAATGAGAAGAAGGGTGACAAGCTCGATAAGTTCTACAACTCGATGACAAAAGTTTTCGATCCGCATACCAGCTACCTCATTCCAGATGAGAAGGAAGATTTTGATATCGAAATGTCTGGGAAGCTTGAAGGGATTGGAGCTATTCTTCGCGAAGATAACTCATACATCAAAGTAGAAAAAATTGTTCTTGGTTCAGCTTCATGGAAAACCAAAGAAGTTGAAGCGGAAGATGTGATTCTGAAAGTCGGTCAGGGTTCTGAAGAGCCGGTTGATATTGTCGACATGTCTCTCCGTGATGCCGTAAAACTTATCCGCGGTAAGAAGGGAACGGAAGTTCGCCTCACCATCAAAAAACCAAATGGTCTTATCAAAGTTGTTCCAATCGTTCGTGACACTGTAGAGATTGAAGAATCTTACGTGAAAGGAACACTCCTTGAGCTTAGTGGAAGCAAATCCAAGATTGGTTACATCAATGTTCCGAAGTTCTATCGTGACTTTAACGATCGCGCGGGAAGAAACGTTACTGATGACACGAGAAAAGAAATCGAGCGCCTGAATAAGCTCAATGTTGACGGCCTGATCCTCGATCTTCGCAATAACGGTGGTGGTGCTCTTGAAGATGCACGCATGATCTCGGGACTCTTTATTGAGAAGGGTCCGATCGTTATGGTGAAGGCCCGCGGCGAAAGTGTCGACGTTCTTGAAGATACTGATCCGAATATTGATTTTAAAAAGCCAGTTGTAGTTCTTATTAACCGCTTCTCAGCTTCTGCCTCAGAAATCGTGGCGGCTGCACTCCAGGATTACGGACGTGCGGTAGTTGTCGGAGGAGAGTTCTCTCACGGTAAAGGAACTGTTCAGGCGGTTGTTGATCTCGATGGATATCTTCCTCCGATGCTGAAAGATTATTCTCCACTCGGGGCACTGAAGATCACGATCCAGAAATTCTATCGCGTAAACGGATCATCAACTCAGTACAAGGGTGTTACACCAGATATCATTCTTCCGGATCAGTTCGCGCATCTTGAGTCAGGGGAGAAATTCCTTGAGTACTCCATCCCATGGGGTGAAGTTAAGCCTAAGAAGTTCACGAGATGGCCGGTGAAGTACGATGTGAAAACTCTTCGTGCCTCAAGCATGGGACGTATTAAGAACAACGAAAAGTTCCAGCACCTTCTTGATTCTATGAAGTGGTACAAGGATCAAAAAGAGAAGACTAAGCGTTCTCTTGTTCTTGCTGACTATGAAAAAGAAAGAAAGGAAGTACGTGAGCGTACTGACCTCTTCAAGAAAGAAGAAGAATCTAAGAACATTAAGGTTGTTGATCTTTCAAACGCGAAGGACAAGGCCCAGGTTGAGAAGTTTGAAGATTTCTCTAAGACTCTCAAGAAAGATCCTGTTATCGAAGAGTCATTCATGATTCTTAATGACATGATGAACACGAAATCATAATTTCTCAAAGGCTCCCAAGGCCACGTGGTGGCCAGGAGCCTTTCTTTATTTCCCGGGGACATTTTGAAACTCACAGTTAAAGAAAAATATGATTTCTACGAACGCTCAGTGCAGAATCCTGAAGTTGAAGTTGAATTCATGACCGCTGAATTTAAGCGCTTCTATAAACGTGCTCCATTACTCATGCGTGAAGATTTTTGCGGTACTGGTGCCATCTCATGCAAATGGGTGGAGGAGCATAAAAATGGAGAAGCTTTCGGCATTGATCTGGATCCTGAGCCAATTGCGATCGGAAAAGAGCGCCATTATTCTAAGCTTAAGGCCTCTGAGAAAAAGCGCATGCATTACGTCCTCGAGAATGTTTTCAAGGTAAAAACTCCGAAGATGGATGTGATCTGCGCATTCAACTTTTCTTATTTTTTCTTCAAAGGAAGAAAAGATCTTCTCAATTATTTTAAGACTGTAAAAAAGTCTCTCAACAAGGAAGGTCTCTTCTTTGTGGATATCTTCGGCGGCCCTGAGTCTCAGAAGCTCGTTACGGATAAAAAAATCCTGAAGAACCTCACTTACTACTGGGAGTGCCAGAAGTTTAATCCCATCACGCATGAGTGTCTCTTTGCGATTCATTTCCGCGATAAGAAGGGGAAGATGCATAAGAATGTCTTCAGCTACGACTGGCGTTTTTGGATGATGCCTGAAGTTCGCGACATTATGATCGAGGCCGGATTCTCAGAAGTGACTGCTTATTGGGAAGGCGATGATGATGATGGCGGGGGAGATGGTGATTTTAAGCCATCTACTGAAGGCGAGAATTGCGATGCCTGGGTTTCTTATCTGGTAGCGCACGCCTGATGAAAGCTCTTTCACTCATTATTCTTCTTTTCTCATGGAAGGCGCTGGCGTGCCGGCCCTCGGTTAACTATAAGGCCCCTACGAAAGAAGAAATTGAGCGTCTAGCCGATTTGATTGTCATCGTTCAGGTGATGACGAATACAGGAGATTCAGAGAGAAGAATTACCGGAAAGGTTCTTCAGACGCTGAAAGGCAAAACTGAATCACCGGTACTTGCACGGACGACCCCGAGTACATGCGATCCCCTGGGATATGAAGCTTCACCGGCAAATTTTTGTCTCTTATACATGAAAGACGGAAGAACTCTCGGGGGAGTCTATGGAGGTCATGCTTCAAAGTGTGATCAAAAACTCGAAAACCTCAGAAAGTGATGGTGTTCAGAAGTTCGATGACTTTCTGAAAGCGACTGGTAGGGAAGGCATCTTTCAGCTCGCGGATCATCTGCGTGCGGTTAAGTTCACTGTCTGAATACTTCAGAACAATTCGTGTAAACTCTTCTGCCACAATGAAGACAATCGACATCGGGGACACATTGTTCCCGAAATGATCAGAGAAACCAACTCCGTTGAGATTTCCGTGGTGCTGGCGAATGATCTGATCAGATCCCATCGGAGAGTGTGGGAATTTCACCACAAGCTCGGCCGCGACCTGGGCGTGTTTTTCTACTGCACTCTTATCCATTTCATTAAAATTAGATTTCTTAAGTTCAACGGTAGATTTAACTTTTCCATGGTCGTCATGCTCTAGGGCAATATCATGGAAAAAAGCGATGAACAGAATTTTTTCTTCCTGCTCGGGATTTCCCCAGTCGATGTTTTTAATAATATGAAGACCTATATAAGCGAGAAGCTGAGTGTGAGTGAAGAGGTAGCTCGCCCTGTTGGCGAGAAGTCTTTCAAGAAGCTTTGAGAGCTTTGGATTAACCTTCGAATTCTTCCGCATGGTATCCATGCTCTTTCTTGCGATATTTACTGTCTCTTCTGTCACACCTATCGCGAGAAGCTTTTTAGCAGCGAGAACCATGGTGGAATCTGCGGCAGTTATCTGTTCGTCCGGCGAAATCTCCTCGTCAGAAAGATTTGCCATGAGTTCTGAGGTGACATTATTTACGAACTCGAGGCGGTCGAGCTTATTCACATAAAGAGTTTTTACAGAGGCAGTTTCAAGTTTCTTGATCTCATCAACGCCAAAGGTTTTGAGTTTTTCAAAGCGAAGAGAGTAGGAGTTATTTTCTTTAATGTAGACATGGCATGCAGGGCGCTTGAGCATGCCAAAAAAATTAATGGGTATTGGAAAGTAGTCCGGCACTTCTTTGTTAGACATTGCCAGAGCGGTAATACCAAGGGCCTTCGCTGATCCCTGAATCATCGTTTTCAGCTGAAGAGAGTTTGTCATATGAGCATACGTTCCTGGAATTGCCTTGCCGGGGCCAATGACAATTACAGGAATATTCAGACTTTTAGATTTAAGGAAATTTACGATTTCCGAAGCAGATTCTTCTTTTCCGATCTTTGCCCGGGCTATGATGAGATTGACCATCTTTCCCTGAATTCCCCCCAGGGCCTTCATGGCACCTGCGGCATCCGCAGCAGAAGTCGTCTCAAGACCCAGCCATGTAAAAAGATTGAGCCGATAAAAGCTTTCAATCTTCGGATTGTTTTCTACCAAAAGCGTTAAGTTCAAATTTCCCCCGGGTATTGCCAGTTTAATCCCCAATGGTTTTTTACTCAATAAAGATAAAATGATAGAATTGCTCTATGACTCTTTTGAATGTGACACAGTTTTTCGAGGAAAAATTCAATACCCAACGGGATCAGTGGGAGAAATCTCTCCGGTCTGAGTTGAAGACTGAAGAAATAGGTACCAAGGCCCACAAGAAGACTGCCGAGGGTAGCTGGCCCACCTTATCGCTCGAAGCTCAGGTCACTCATCAGCTTCGCCCATTCGAATCCTGGAAGAAAGCGGCGCAAACTTATGTGCGCACTCCGGATGATGTTGAAAATCTTCTCCTTGAAGATCTTGAGGCCGGAGTGCGGGTCTTTTTCTTTGAGAAAGATTTCCTCACTGAAGCAGCTTTTAAAAAAATCACCGGAACTCTTTCGTCCCACAAAGATGCCAAAGATGTGGTTGTTATCCTTTTGGGTGATAAGAAAATTCCTCATGGTTCAACAGCTCTCCGTATTGTTGATGAAGAGAAAATGGTTCTCGGTCGGGGAGTAGCGGCTCCCGGTGGAAATAACATCCAGGAACTTGCTTCAATTACTCATGCTCTCGCAACAGCGCTTCCGGAAAAAGATCTCGAGATAGGAGTCTTCCTTGATTCGCAATTCTTCCGGAACATGGCCAAGGTAAGAGCAGCAAGACTTCTCGCCCTCAAAGTTCTCGAACAGTATGGTGTGAAAAAAAATGTCATCGTTGTGGGACTTACTAGCTATCGGGAGTGGACCCTTTATGAGCGTTATTCTAATCTTCTCCGGAATGACGTAGCAGTTGCGAGTGGATTCATTGGGGGATGTGATTATGTTCAATCCTCCGGATATCAGGCACTCTTTGAATTAGAGACGAGTGCTACTCAGCCAGAACATTCTGAAAGATCCCGTCGCATGGCCCGGAATACATCTCATATCCTATCACTGGAAAGTACACTGGGAGTGGTTGAGGATGCGAGCTTCGGCTCATATCACCTTGAAAGCCTGACTCATGAATATGCCCGTGAAGCGTGGATTCTCATGCAGAAGCTTGTCCCGATGAATGAAGAAGAAATCTCTGAATTCTTCATGAAAGAAACTACACCGGTAAGAGAAGACCGCCAGAAATATTTCGCCAACAGAAAGCATGTTCTTGCGGGAGTGAATGACTTCCCGGATGTGAAAGATGAACTTCATCTGAAAACTCTTCCGGTTTCTCGCTTCTTCCGTACAGGAAGAATGTTCGAGGAACTCAGACTCAGAATGGAGAATGCTCCGAAGAGGCCGGCGGTTTATCTTGGGGTATACGGAGACTATGCTGCTCTCAATGCCCGGATCAATTTTGTTAAAAATTATTTTGAGCTTCTTGGACTTAAAGTAACTGATCCGCATAAAGGCTCAACTGATAAAGCGGAATTTGAAAAGCTGGTCTCGGCCCGGGAAGAAGAAATTTTTGTGCTGATCTCATCTGATGATCAATACGAATCTCTTTCTCAAGTCGCGGTTAGGGCAAAAGAAAAGTATCTCGCTGGAAAATCTCCCATGAATGGCTTCTCTAATCTCTTTGCCGGACAGAATGTTCAGGATGTCCTCACCGGTATCGTTGATCGATGGGGGAATAAATGAATCGTCCTGATTTTTCTAAAATTCCCTGGAGCTCACCTGTTCTCGGAGCAAACACCGGCGACATCAGTTTTATTGCTCCGGAAGGAATTGCGCTCAGAACTTCCTATACCGAAAAAGATGTGAAGTTTAAAAATCTTACTCAGACGATTCCTGGTTCAGCACCGTTTATCCGTGGCCCTTATGCTTCGATGTATACCGTGCGTCCCTGGACTATTCGCCAGTACGCAGGATTCTCTACTGCAGAAGATTCAAATCGCTTCTACCGGGACAATCTCACGAAAGGTCAGAAGGGTTTATCCATTGCCTTCGATCTCGCCACTCACCGGGGATATGATTCTGATCATCCGCGCGTAAAAGGTGATGTTGGAATGGCAGGGGTGGCGATTGATTCCATTCTCGATATGCGGATTCTCTTTAAGGGTATTCCACTCGATCAAATGTCAGTCTCGATGACGATGAACGGAGCTGTGATTCCTATCCTTGCACTTTTTATCGTCGCTGGAGAAGAGCAGGGAGTAAAACCCGAGCAGCTCACAGGCACGATCCAGAATGATATCTTAAAAGAATTTATGGTCCGGAATACGTATATCTATCCTCCGAAGCCATCGATGAGACTAATCGCTGATATTTTCTCTTATACCTCGAAACACATGCCTAAATTTAACTCGATCTCTATTTCGGGTTATCACATGCAGGAAGCAGGTGCCACTGCTGACCTCGAACTTGCTTACACAATTGCTGATGGGCTTGAATATCTCCGCACCGGTGTCAAAGCTGGACTTGATGTGGATCACTTTGCACCGAGACTCTCGTTCTTCTGGGCAATCGGAATGAATTACTTCATGGAAGTAGCAAAGATGAGAGCGGGAAGACTTCTCTGGTCGAAGATTGTTTCGGACTTCAAACCGAAAAATACCAAGTCACTTGCTCTTCGTACGCACTCTCAGACATCTGGCTGGTCACTCACGGCCCAGGATGTTTTTAATAATGTCACCAGAACCTGTGTGGAAGCTCTTGCTGCTACTCATGGACATACCCAGAGTCTTCACACAAATTCTCTTGATGAAGCTCTTGCTCTTCCAAGTGAGTTTTCAGCACGTATTGCAAGAAACACCCAGTTGATGATCCAGAATGAGACGGATACTTGTGATGTGATTGATCCATGGGGTGGTTCATATTTTGTAGAAAGTCTTACTCAGGAATTAGCACTTAAAGCATGGGCACATATTGAAGAAATCGAATCTCTTGGTGGTATGAGTGCTGCAATCGCGAAGGGCATTCCAAAAATGCGGATTGAAGAAGCAGCCGCCAGAACTCAGGGAAGAATTGATTCCGGAGTTCAACCGATCATTGGTGTGAATCTATACCGTCGTACCAAGGATGATGTTCCTAATATCCTTCAGGTGGAAAATTCTCAGGTAAGAGATGCTCAGATTCAAAGACTCAAAGAACTCAAGGCCGGACGTATTCAAAATCTGGTTGATGAAAAACTGAGTGCCATGACAAAGGCCTGCGAGACAGGAGAAGGAAACCTTCTTGCTCTTGCAGTCGATGCTGCCCGCGCGAAAGCCACGGTGGGCGAAATGAGTCTTGCTATGGAAAAAGTATTTGGACGTCACCAGGCCGAAATTCATACGATCCAGGGTGTATATCTCAAAGAAGTGAAACAAGGGAAATACGACGTGAAAGAAATCCAGTCGCTCATGGAAAAATTCCAGAAAAACGAAGGACGTCGTCCAAGAATCCTTATCGCAAAAATGGGACAGGATGGACATGATCGCGGACAAAAAGTTATTTCTACCGCCTTTGCCGATCTCGGCTTTGATGTCGATGTCGGACCTCTCTTTCAGACACCGGATGAAACGGCCAAGCAAGCTGTAGAAAATGATGTTCACATCATTGGTGTCTCTTCGCTTGCTGCCGGACATTTAACTTTAGTTCCGGAACTCAAGGCCGAGCTTAAAAAACTGGGCCGCGAAGATATTCTTGTTTCAGTCGGTGGAGTGATTCCTCCGCAGGATTACGACAAACTTTTCAAGATGGGTGTTGCCGGGATCTTTGGTCCGGGAACAGTGATTGCAGATGCTGCCCGCGACCTTCTGAAAAAACTCATGGAGCATGCGTGAAAAAAGTTCCCACGCTTCAGGACTTCCTCGACGGATTCAAAAATCAGGATCGCACGCTTCTTGGGCGCGCGATTACACTTGTCGAAAGCACTCATGCCGATCATCAGAAGCTCGCTCAGGAACTTTTGACTTCACTTCTTCCGCAAACAGGTAAATCAAAGCGTCTCGGAATTTCCGGAACACCAGGAGTGGGGAAGAGTACTTTCATAGAAGCGTTTGGAAAGCACCTCACTTCTCAGGATAAAAAAGTTGCTGTTCTCGCCGTTGATCCCACTTCTCAGGTAAGTGGTGGTTCAATTCTCGGCGATAAAACACGCATGAACGAGCTCGCAGTTGATCCTCTTGCTTTCATTCGTCCCAGTCCTTCCGGCGAAACGCTCGGGGGGGTTGCCCGTCGCACACGCGAATCACTTCTATTGTGTGAAGCCTTCGGTTTCGATTATGTACTGGTTGAAACAGTGGGTGTAGGCCAGTCCGAAACGACTGTTGCTCAGATGGTTGATATTTTTGTTATGCTCCTTCAGCCTGGAGCAGGCGATGATCTCCAGGGAATCAAGCGTGGAATTCTCGAGATGGTGGATATGGTTGTTGTCACAAAAGATGATGGCGAAAATCACAAGATCATCCAGAAAGCAAAACACGATTACCAGAAAGCACTCGAAATCTTACGACACGATTCAGGATATATTCCTTCAGTTCTTTCTTGTTCGGCCATTACTAAGGCAGGCCTTCCAGAAGTGGGAGTAGCGATTGAAAAATTCCTTTCTTCTCGCGGAAAAGAAATTCTCGCGAGAAGAAATGAGCAGAATGTAGAATGGATGTGGTCACTTATCTTTGAAGGATTAGAAAAAACTCTTTATGAGAAGGTTTCTCCTGCAGAAATAGAGAAGGCCAGGCAAGAGATCATGAAACAGTCGACCACTGCTCCGCTGGCGGCCGAGAAAATCCTCAAACTCTTTAGATCTTAATTTTTAATAGCACTGAGATTCGTCTAGATATTCTCTGCCCCGGAAAGCATGCTGTTTCAAGAAAGCATATTTTTCAGGACATTTTTGTTGGAGTCCACGACCGTTGAATCGATACATTACGAAAGATTCCGTGAAATCCTCTACGTTATTGGTATTTCCGTATTTAGAGACCTGACACGAAGTCATTCCTTTCCATTCGCGACTGTCATCGAGATTCCCGCGAATTTCAGAAACATTATGACCGAATTCATGGAAGAGAGCATACTGACGGGTGAAGTCATCTTTAGTCGTTCTCCATTTATCGAAGAATTTAATCGAAGAGTCGGCGGAAGCTTCAGCGTTACTACTAGAGACAACGCCTTCTGCTTCAAGAGTCATACGCTGATTTCCCCCTCGACCAATCTTTTCCATATCCGGAGGAAGATCACCGAGAGTTTTCATGATGCTATCGAGCTCAGGAGAGCTGAGCCTTCTGGTATTTTGAAAAGCTAATTCCGAAGTGTTGTAGCCATGACGGGCGCGCACATAAAGAATTTTCCTTCCAACCTGTGGTCCCCAAATCTCATCAACCGCACAAAGAACCGTAGTGCATGAGCTACTTCTTGGAGGCATGTTCTTTGTGATGTCCTTGAAGGCATTAATGAGGTCTTCCGGTTGATCATCAAAGCGGAAGCCTTTCACTTGACGGTCGCGTCTCGCGCCGGCAGCTTGATTTTCGAGCCACCAGTCATACTCCGGAGCTTCATGAGTTTTACAGACTGCCTGCTTGTATTGAGTAGGTGAGACTGACCACCACAGAAGTGATGTTGCATCGATCGCCGCGACGATATCTGCCGGCATCTCAAAGGAGTTTGAGGGCTCATCGCAGATTTCACCCGCAAATGAAGAGAATGAAAAGAGAACGAATAAGATTAAAAGCTTCATAGTGATTCCATTTCTAATAACATTGAGATCCGTCGAGAAACTCTCTGTTATTGAAAGCTTCCTTTTTTAAGAAGTTGTACTTTTCAGGACATTTTTGTTTTAGGCCCGGACCATTGAATCGATACATCACAAATGATTCCGCAAAATCTTCACCTCTATCTTCTTCACCATATGTTGAGACCGGGCATGAAGGTATAGAAAGCCATTTTTCACTGGAGTCGAGACCCTTATTATCCCTCTTGTTTTCCCTCTTCATAAAAGAAACATTGTGAGCGAATTCGTGGAAGAGACTGTAGCTACGTCCGAATTGATCACTGGTTATTCTCCAGCGATTAAAAAACTTGATAGTAGAATCTGCAACTGTATCGCGATGTTTTGGAACAATATATTCTGCTTCCAAAGACATTCTTTGATTTTTTTGTTGACCGATCATTTCCAACTCAGGGGGAAGATCACCCAGCGTGATGATGATGTCATCAAGCTCAGAAGAACTAAATCTCCTTGTATCAGGATAGACTAGTTCTGAAGTATTGAATCCATGGCGGGCACGAATATACAGAATCTTTCTTCCTACTTGAGCACCCCAGATTTCATCAACGGCGCAAAGTACAGTTGTGCAGGAGCTGTTTCTAGCAGGCATATTTTGTGTGATGTCTCTAAAAGCATTAATCAGCTCTTCCGGTTGATCATCAAAATTAAAACCCTTCACCTGGCCATCGCGTCTTGTATCACCAGACTTGTTTTCAAGCCACCAGTCATATTCGGGAACTTCTAGTGTCTTACAGGGAGCATTTTCATATTGAGTACGTGTGACTGTCTTTCGCAAAAGGGCCACAGCGTCTATTGCCTGAACAAGGGGCGAAGGCATCTCGAAAGAACCAGGCGCTTCGCAGACTTCAGCGGCGAAGGATGGAACGGACATAAGGATAAGAAGCATGAAAGTCTTCATGAGAATTCCATCGGAATCCGGAGGAGGAACTTAAATGCTCAGGATTAGGCTTTCGAGTGATTTCAGAAACTCTTTTTCATTCTCTAACCATGGAAAATGGCCAGCATTATCAATGAGATGAGCATGCGAAAGATAGGGGGTGGGATCATGCTTTCCGTGAATGACCGGAACTCCTGAGAGCAAACTTAATTTTCCGGCATCAATCATGTCCCATACCTCGTCCATAATGAGGCAGAAACTCTGATAGTTCCAAAGTAGATTCCCGAGCTTCTTATCGGTCTCCGGAATCAGGTGATAGTAAGGTGAAATGAGCTCAAGCCTCTTCTGCATGTCTTTTAATTCTTCCAGCTCAGCTCTTAATTCTTTGGGCATCCGGGAATGAAGATTCTCAGAAAACTTTTTAGCATCTTCCGAAGTCAGTGGCGCCGGATCAATAAAGATTGCTTTCTCGTCCTGCTCTTTCAAAAATAAATTTACAAGAGTCGCTCCCCAGGAATGACCAATGAGAATCCGGTTTTCCGGACAAACTTTGAGGATTACTTTAAGTTCTTCAGTGAGAAATTTTAACGAAACAGATTCCGCTGGAGACTCAGGAGTACCCCGCTGTTGATATTCAATGATGGAATACTTCTCTTTGAGAAGATTACCGAGCGTCTGCATGTATCTTGAAAGCGATGGACCGCCATGAACGAGGACAAGAGTGATATCACCCTTGCCATATTTCCAGACAGGAATATCAGCCACGCATTTTCCAGAGAAGCTGAGAAAGATAAGGCCTTCTTGTTTCACCGGTGGCAACCATGAGGAGCTTAGTGATCTTGAGGTTATCCGGATCTGTGAAGAGAAGAATCAGAAGTTCCTGGATGAAATTGGTGTTTAGAGTGACGTAGTTATCTGTTCCCACACCGAGCTTGAGACCCTTTTTCTCCCACCACGAGAACGGATGGTCCTTGTAATCGCGGAAAGAGTTCGTGAGCTTATTATTCGATGAAGGGAGGGCAACGAGACCCACACCCTTATTGATCATGCGGTTAAGAACGTCATGCTGATAATGTTCCACTTCGCGGGCAGCGTGGAATTTTACTTTTACGAATTCGCGAAGCTCAGCTTGAGTAAGGCGTTCACCCTTAAAAAGTTTCCCACGGACGGGTTCGTGTTCACGCCATTCCATGTCCATGAGCTCTTTCCAGTCAGAAGATCCTTCTTTTACTTTGAGACCGCGCTCGTTTTCCATGGCGAGACGAAGGAAAAGAGAGTGGAAGTAAAAGTTCGGATTAATCCCGAGAGATAGTCCGTGCTCAAGAGTATCGATGTGCCAGATGTTGAGTGAGTTATC
This sequence comes from Bacteriovoracaceae bacterium, assembly GCA_046595005.1. Lineage (GTDB taxonomy): Bacteria > Bdellovibrionota > Bacteriovoracia > Bacteriovoracales > Bacteriovoracaceae > Peredibacter. Next base: position 199,202 of record JBKJPL010000009.1, read on the forward strand.
GACCGCCTGAACGCCTTTTTTCAGAGTGTGCCAGGTTTCACCGTGGTGAGAACGGATCGCAAAGCCTTTGAAGTGGAGCTTCCGGAAACCTTGCTGCATTTCCATGAAGTGGCCTTTCCGATAAAGATCTTTTTCTGATCCAACGGTATCAACTTCTTTCAGGTAATCGCGAAGGAAGGGATGCTTATCAAGCATCTCTACAATTTTATCTACCTGATGAAGAAAGTGTTCTTTCTTACTGGAGAAGTGAACATGATCATAGAAATCCGGCTCTTTCCGGAAACATGGAGAGAGAACGAAATTAAATTCCGGAACTCTCTTTTTAAAATCCATGAACCCATCATAGAGACCAAGAACAACATCTTCTTCAGAGAGATTCTCGAGACCCGGAATCTGCTCATCTGCACTCTGGTTTGCGCGTGAGAGAGTAAACTTCAGGCGGAGCATTCCGACATTGAATTTGTGATAGAGCTCGCTCGCCATATGATAAGCGGCCTTCCGGTGCATCTCGCGATCCACGAGAATAAGCTTCGGAAGAAGAAGGATCTTTAAATAGCGGTCGAAGAATTCATCATCTTTCAGACGAATAAGATTATCAACGTCTTCAGACGTTTTTACTTTTTCCGCGACACCTTCGCCGTAGACCTTATTGATGATGTCGAAATAAATCTGTTTATTGGAACCTTCAAGAAGTTTTATGAGATGGGGGTGAATGAAGTCCGCAGAAAGAGAACCTGTTAAATGAATATGCTCTTCGATGTAAGGCTTTGGAAATTTCCGGAAAAAATGAAAGAGGGCATTGGAAACTGGATGAGAGAGAAGAGTTTTAATCTCAAGTTCATCATTCTGAAAGTCTGAAACAAGTTTTCTGAACTCAGTAAGAGATTTCTTGATAGCGGGCTGATCGTCCTGGAATTCACCCATGACTGCGAGCTCAAGCGTATCGTTAAGAGAAATTCCGTTGGTTTCAGATATGATCCGAATTAAATGCTCCGTGAGCAATTCAACCTTCGTATTTTTAGGCATAAGTCCTTTTAGCTAGGGAATCTGCTGAGAGGCCGCTCTCGGCGTAAAAGCAAGAAGGGCAGTCAGTTTCTCTCTGTCCAGCGTATCTCTATTGTCGAGGAAACTGAAAAAGTCTTCAAGAGAATCATTCCCCCAGAAGAGCTCATTATTCGCTACAAACGATGGAACTCCGAACGCCCCGGCATTGATAGCGTCCTGGATATTCATTTTAAACTCGACCTTGGCCTCTCTTGTGAAGCTTTTCTCATAGAGCTCGTCGGCGGGAAGTCCTGCTTCGCGAAGTTCACGCAGAAGTTCTTCGGGCTCACCCATATCAATGCGTTTTTCCCAGCCAGCTTTCCATAATGTATCCATTACTTTTAGCTGATGTTCGCCCGCGACTCCCTTGAGAGATAAGCGTAGAGCGTAGAGCGAGTTAAACGGATGAGTCTTCGGCGTCGTGAATGATATTTTATTTTTCACTGAGTAACGTAAACACTGCTTCAGAAGAAATTCGCGCTTCGGTTCCACTTCGCCTGGGCCCTTCAAACCCCACTGGTTTAATAATGATCCCAGTGCCACAGGTTTGTAGTTGATCGAGAAATCACGACGATGACTGTGCAAACGAATGTGGGCAAAGTAGGAAAATGGTGACTGATAATCAAAATAAAAATCGAAGGACTTCATAGAGTTAGGAGGATGCCTTGACGCCAGTTGATTTGTCCACTCAACAATTAGGTTGCAAAACATTCTGGGATTGATAAAATGGCGCCACGCATAATCTCACACCTGTGGTTGCACGTATTATTCTTGCTGGACGTTTGTTGAAAGCAGGTGAGTGATTGAAGAGAGACTAAGTCTCTTTTAGGTATATTCATGAAAAAAGCACTGTCTGGTTTAATCACTACCGTGATGCTGGTATTTCTCGTCAGTTGCGGTGGTTCGGGGTCAAACGTCCTTAATGGTATTCAGGTTTCAACATCTCAGGTCGGTAACGACACGATGATGTCTTTCTCGGCCAATCTTAATCTGGGGGCCATGAGTTTTGCTTCTATTTCTCTTCCGATTCTTCATCCACGCGGACAAACTCCGATTGGATCTTTGGAACTCGTTTCAGGTCTTGCTGGTCAGTCACAAATTAAGATCAACGTGAATATGTCGGCAGTTGCTGATATCAATGTTTCACAGGCCCTTCTTCCGAATGGTAATTCCATTCCACTCATTGCAAACAATCCAACGATCGCAATTAAAATCGGTGGTGGAGCTCGTGTTTATCTGACTCTCGGTCAGAACGTTACTGCGATTGGTGTAGCAATTCCAATTTCAGCATTCGATCAGATCGGCCAGTCACTTCCTGGTTTAAATTTCTTCCCGATCGTACAACAAGGAGACGTTGTAGCGACTGCGGGTATCTTTACAGGATTGCAGGCAGGGCAAAACGGAATTGCCGTGGTTGCAGATGTATCGAAGTTAGTTAACCTCGGAAACCTCATGCCATCTTCACAAATCCTTCTCTCGAAGTCGGCTTCATCTCAGGAAGAGATGATCGTGCTTGATTACAAATCTCAGGTGCCAGCGAAGGTTAAAGAGAACAAACTGAAGGCCATGCTGGCCGCTCTCAATGCTAAGAAAGCAAAACTGAAAATGCGCTAGGAATGTGCAAGCGAGCAACAGGATGTTGCTTATGCAGGGATGCTCACAGGATGAATGATTTAGGATGAAGTTTACTAAGGATGGAACAGTTTAAGGACGAATGATTGTTACGGAATGACTTATAAAAAAAGCCCCTCATGGAGAGGGGCTTTTTTTTTAGAAATTAGATTTTCTTAGAGTGACGAGGCTTCGCAGATTTCTTACGGCGCTTTTCAGCGTTCTCAAGTTTTTCCATCTTTTTCACAGAGGGTTTCTGGTAGTACTCGCGAGCGCGGTACTCTTTCACGATTCCATAAGCATCACAGAGACGCTTGAACTTCTTGAGGGCACGCTCTACAGCGAAGCCATCAGTAATATCGATGCGAATTTTGTCTCTGGAGTCTCTTTTCTCGTGGGCCAATGGAACCTCTCTCTAGTTGGTGTAAAAAGCTTCTCGGTAAAATAGCATATCGCCTTAAAAAGGCCATACCGAGAGTGATAGCTATTCAGGAAGGTTAAGGGTGGCCAGGAAGGGGTAATGGTCTGAGGGTAGGATATTCTTTTGCTCCATGCGTTTTGGAATGGGTAAGGCCAGACCTTCCGCAGTCTTATACCGGGGAAACAAGCATTCAGAGGGCTCAAGCAGATGATTAAACTTGTCGGATATGAAGAGGTAATCAATCTGTTGAACGAAGCGATTCCCCCCGCGATTGAAATAAATATAGCTGTATCGCTCCTCGTCCGGGACCCCAGCAAGGTAGGCAATGTCCTTTAGATCGGTTTTTTCATAGATCTGGCGGAACTCTTCTTCGGTATCCTTTTCACCAGCATGGCCATTGAAGTCCCCACCAATCAGAACCGGGACATCCAGTGATTGAAGAGATTGATAAATATCAATGAGGCCTGCCACTTCGTGAACTCTTCTACCTCTTCCTTCAAAATCATTTTTTCTGAGATCCAGTTTCGACTTGATGTGAACCAGTAAAAAAATGAGTTTTGATTCTTCGCCAATTTTCAGATCCATTCGAAGAACATCACGTGAAAAGCGGCGCGCGGGCTCCGGAAGAATATAGTTAATATGTGACTTGAGCTCGGGTTGCCAGGGGAGAGTGCGTCTTACCAGATAACCCAGATCAATTCCGCGATCAGAGTTGGATGGCAGAGAGAATGCTTCAAACTCATCGTTCAATAGATATTTTGAAAAATTTGCGAGTGATTCTGGTCCACCAACTTCAGTCACCATGACAATGTCCGCTTGAGAGTCTGCGATCGTGCGGGCAAGCATGATACATTTTTCTTTGGATTTATTATTGATAAGACTTGAACTCATGAGATTCCACTTGATCTCAGTGAGTTCTTTGACGAGAGTTCCGTCCCACTTATCCATGAATAAAAAGAGGTCCTGGGCATTAAGCACCATGACTTTAAGCTGGCGATTCATCTTCTCTATTTTACAACATTTGGCGCTTTTATGCTCAAGGACTTGAACGGCTTAAAGATTCCTCTAATCTAGAGCGACATAAGGAGTTTTTATGTTCAAATTTATCATGATTGCCATCTTTCTTTCCGCAGAAGCCTTCGCCGGTATTTCACCAGAAGCTCTAGAGCTCTGGAAAAAAAGAGATAACAAAGAAAGCCTCACTAAAGCGGTCCAGATCATTGAAGCAGGGCCGAAAGATCTGGAAACTCTGACCTATCTCACTCGCGGCTATTTTCTTATGGGTGAATATTACACGAATGATGATGACGCTAAATTGAAGGTATTTGAGAAGGCAAAGAAGTTTGGCGATGAAGGGATGTCACTTAACGAAGAATATAAAAACCTTAAAGAGAAAGACATCACGAAAGCCATCGATGCTCTCACGATGAAGGAGATCGATATTCTGTATTGGTCAGCAGCTTCTCTCGGGAAGTGGGCGAAGGCCAATGGAGTCATGTCTTCTCTCAAATATAAAGATCAGATTCTCGCCATGATCGGGAAAGTGGAAAAACTTAATCCGGATTATTTTTACGGCGCCGTTGATCGCTACATGGGCGGATACTATGCCATCGCTCCGGGTATTGCCGGCGGTGACATGAAGAAAAGTAAGAAGCGTTTCCATACAGCGATGATAAAAGGTCCTGCAAATCTTGGGACAAAGGTTTTCTATGCTGAGGTCTATCTTACTAAGAAAGATGACGAGAAAGAATTCACGAAAGTACTGAATGAAGTAATCGCTTCACCAAATGGTCCGGATGAAATCGCTCCAGAGAACATCTTGGAAAAACGTAAGGCCGAAGAGCTCCTGAAAAATAAGAAGGACCTCTTCTGATGTTTATACTCTTATCTTTTCTATCGCTCGGATCATTTGCCAATACTTTTGAGTGGAAGGGTAGCAACTCTTTCGTTCTGAAAATTGATTCGAGAAATCTCGTCTACACCTCGTCGAAATCTAAAGTGGCTGGTGAGATTAAGGAATGCAATCTTCCTCTCGTGAGAGCATTGAACGCAGAACTCGTCGGGCTTATACCCCAGAGTGAAGTCGTGGGCGGCATCACTTATATGGTGGATGCAAATTCCTACCTGATAGCAGGAGCCGGAAAGCAGGCAGAACTTTTGAATGAGATGGATAAGAAGATTGATTTTTATCGGGAAGAAGAAAGCAAGGCGTGCAAAAAAAAGGGGCCCTAAAAGGACCCCTTCGAATTCAAAAATTATTTCTTAACAACATCAATGATCTTAACTGTACCCTGGTAAGTATCAGTCACTTCTTCACCCTCACGACATGTGTATGGAACTTCGTATGGGCAATAAGTATTTGTCGAAGTTCTTTCTTCTTCACCGATATTCAGAGCAAAGATCAACTTTCCCTACCATGATGTGGGAAATTTTGATGTTACCAGCTCGGCCCGGGATTTCAGCAGCAAAGGCATTAAGAGCAAGAAAGGCAGAGGCGATAATAAGAGCTTTCATAAGTTCTCCTGTTTAGTTTTTACTTTTTGGTTGAGCGGAAACTACCCCGGCCACAGGAGGAGTGTTGTTAAGATATGTGAGGGGAGTGTGAAGATGAAAGAGGACCCGGTTTTTCGCGAGTTTAGGAGTGAAAAAGAGTGTGAAATATTTACATGAAGAAGTTTAGCGGCACACCAGCAGCGAAAACAATCGCCAGAACAATCGCAGTACCCACAAAAACAGTCCCCAGAATTTTATTCAGCATAATGATCTCCTCGCTTTATCTAAGACTAGTTTAATAGCGGGGGACATTCGGGTCAATCTCAAGTGACCAAAGATCAATTCCACCCCGGAGAGACAGGGCGTCATAGCCATGCATTTTCAGAAACTGTGTCGCATGGAGCGAGCGCACGCCATGGTGACAGTAAACAATGAGCGGAAGCTTGTCGTGCGGAAGCTCAGCGTATCTGAGCTCAAGTTGGTCCAGCGGAATGTGTACGCCGCCAAGATGAGCAACTTCTCTTTCATCAACACGCCTCACATCGAGAAAGCGAAACTCTTTTCCGCTCTTCTGCCAGTCTGAGATTTTTTTTGCATCGATTTCCATTATTTTTTGCCAATGACAGACATGGGCGCAACACTTTCTGTGAGCCAGGTGTTCCCACCGATCACAGATCCGTGACCGATGACAGTGTCACCGCCCAGGATTGTTGAGTTCGCGTAGATCACGACATCACTTTCAATTGTGGGATGGCGTTTTACTGACTGGAGTTTCTTTTTCACAGAGAGAGCACCGAGAGTGACACCCTGATAAATTTTTACATTCTTTCCGATGATACTCGTTTCACCGATGACTACACCCGTTCCGTGATCGATGAAGAAATTTTCGCCGATCTTGGCACCTGGATGAATATCGATTCCGGTTTTTTCATGAGCGTATTCACTCATGAGGCGGGGAATGAGGGGGACATCAAGGTTGTGGAGCTTGTGTGCCAGACGATAAACACATGTAGCGTAGAAGCCCGGATACGTGATGATGATTTCTTCTCTTGAATACGCAGCTGGGTCTCCGCTGAATGCAGCTTCCACATCAGTATCGGCCAGGCGTGCGATCTCAGGAATTGCATTCAGAAAATCTTCAGTGATCCGTGCTTCATGGCCTTTAATTTTCGGATTGAGATTTGTGACTGAGCTTATGTAAATCTCCAGACGACTTTTAAGGTCGGTCACGGACTTGTTAAGAACTTCCTCAGTAATCGTCCCGCGGCAGCCCCGTTGTGGGTACATAAGTGAGATGAGCTCTTCGATCGAAGTTCGGACTCCGTTAACGTCCATGACAATTGTGGCCGTTTTGAACCTATCTGTGTGGAAATACTGGGCAAGTTTTAGAGACATTGGGGACCTTTTCTAGTATAAACTCTTGGTAAAAACGTACCCCAAAATTGAAGGAATTGAAATCATGGATCTTCGAACGAAGCTCAAAAGTACCGGACTTCTGCAGGCGATTGGGAATACCCCAATCATCAAGATCCAGTCTTTGAGCGCCATCTCTGGCTGCGAGATCTTCATGAAGTGTGAAAACCTCAATCCTGGTGGGACGATTAAAGACCGCCCCGCCATGCACATGGTTGTTGAAGCGATCGCAAATGGTGTGCTGAAACCTGGAATGACGATTGTTGAAGGGACTGCGGGAAATACCGGAATCGGTCTTGCGATGGTTGGTCAGGCCCTGGGTCACAAAGTAATTGTTGTGATGCCTGAAGGGATGGCGATTGAAAAGCACAAGGTCTTAAAGCTCTATGGGGCCGAAATTGTCGAGACGGCCGCTTGTGCTTATTCTGATGAGCGCCACTTCTTCAAAGTTGGTAGAAAAATCGGTCAGAGCCGTCCTGATTACTGGTGGGCAAACCAGTTTGATAATCCTGATAACTATCTCTCGCATTATCTCACCACTGCTCCGGAAATGTATGATCAGATGGAAGGGAAAATTGATGCCGTTATTGTGGCATCAGGCTCGGGCGGAACTGCTGCCGGTGTCTCTCGTTATATGAAGGAAAAAAATCCAAAGATTCAGATCGTTATTCCGGATCCAGTGGGTTCAGGGATTGTTAATTATTTTACTCGCGGAGAATTCGATTCTGACGGTCAGTACACGATGACTGAGGGAGTGGGAATTACCCGTCTCGTTGAAAACTATAAACTTGTCCAACAGGACCGTTGTTACACGATTGATGATCAGAAACTTACCAATCTTGCGATGTTTATTCGAGAGAAGGAAGGACTGGTCATGGGAATGTCTTCCATGCTCAATCTCGCAGGAGCATTTAATACTGCTCTTCGTGATGGTAAAGGCCAGCGAATCGTAACTTTCATGTGTGATGGTGGCGAGCGGGCGATGTCGAAGATGTACAATCCTGAGTTCTTAAAAGAGAAGAGTATCGACGGATCTCTTCTTTCGGAAAAAGAAATAACAGAGATTTATAAAGCCTTATAATATTGTTTCATGAGCTCATTGGAAATAATCTTTCCTGAGCTCATATCTGTCTGGTCAAACTCCGGAAGCGGAAGATTGTTTCTTAAACAATACTCAGAATAAAAATCTTCTTTTGAACGATGCTCATCAGAGACGAGATTAATCTCAACGCCTGTGATTTCCTTTTCTATTGCTGTTGAAATGAAACCAATCACATCATTATGATGAACGAGATTCACCGGATGAAGTCTGCCTTTGATACCTTTTTTTCCGGAAAGGGATTTTCCCGGATGGCGAAGATCACCGATAAGTCCCGCTGGTCTCAGGATGAGCCAGGGGATACCGGAGTTTTTCACCCACAACTCCTCTGCCTTAAGAATCAACTGATTCGGACTTTCACGCAGAACTGAAGTTGAGCTCACAAAAATAATCTTTCCAGTGTTAGAAAGGTCCCAGCTTGAAAACCAGGCTTCCTGTCCCGGAAAAGGGGGAATGTTCACAATGAGAATGTCACAGGAAAGAATAGAAGTTGATGGCGTCAGCGGAGGCCGAAGCACTTCAACTCTTATACCCTCAATAGAAGGCATTTCTCTTTTAGTACCTGCTACATCATGTCCCTTCTTTAAGAGAAGATGTGCGAGTGGAAGCCCGATGTGACCTAAACCACAGATGGAAATTTTCATTCTTTACCAAGCTCGGAATGGAGATCCAGTATGAAAGGAAAAAAGCGATTGTCCTTTAAGTAGGGCTCTTCCTTGCTCGTTTCAATGATTGAACCCATGAGACTTACAGCTGCGTCTTTTCTTCCGCTTAATACATAAAGAACGGAAAGATTGTAGACCAGAGGGATGTTATTGAAGTTCGATTGGATGCTGGCCTCGTAGAACGCAATATTGGTTTTATAAAACTTCGAGGCTTCGTGAGTCTTCCAGGCAAAGAAAATAAACAATACAGCGTAAGCAGGAATTATCCATTTACCTTTAAGCTGAGCTGTCAGTCCCATGAGAAAAATAATAAAGCAGGGAAGGGCAAGATAGAGATGCTGATCACTCACCCATGTCACGTTCATGTAAGGTGCTGGAATAATCCCGAGATAGGGTAGAAGGAATACATGTGCACCCACAAGAGCTGGGAGAAGATTCATTCTCCAGATAGCTGCAGTCAGTACGACCAGAAACAGTAAATGCAGATAATCCTGAAATGATGGTGGGTATGGATTGAGCCCTTTTACCGGGGCATTATTCACCGGCACGAAGACCTGCCAAAAATAGTAGTACATCGTTTTAATGATGAGCATGGTGTGTGCTATAAATTTCGGATCATCTGCTTTCGATAAAGTAGGTTCTACAGGCGATTCCCATTTCTTTGTCTTCTCATATGGGACTTTGGGGGGAGTAAAATCTTTTTTCGGCATGACGAGAGGTTCGTCTGGCAGAGGTTCAAAGGTTTGAATTGGTTCGATGACTCTGCTTGTTTCTTTTGAGGCCAATTTCATGGCATCTGAGGCGATCTGACTGTTAGTCAGGCGGTAATAACCACCTACACTGATAATGACATATGGAAGAATCCAGAGTGCCTTTTTTGATTTCCATGATTTTCCGAGAAGGAAAAACAGAACAATGGGAAGAGGCAGGGCAGCGCTTTTCGAAAGCACTGATAATAGAAAAAGAAAAACTGAAACCGCATAGTCCTTTCTATTTCTCGCGCGCATAAACAGAATGATTGAGCCAAGTGCAAAAGAAAAACAAAGGAGAGTTTTAAACTGGATCATCCACGCCACGGCAACAACTGATGCCGGATGAATGAGGAAAAATAAAAAACCAGTGAAGCTCAGGGTGAGACTTATTCGGAAAAGCCGGAGGAGTCGGTACACAAGCCAGGAGTTAAATGCATGAAGAAGAAAATTAATGGCGTGATGTACGGTAAAATTATTTTTTGCGATACTCAGGATTGATTTCTGAAGAGAGACGCTCAGAGGCCAGGTGAAACTCTTCCAGATATCTGAATATGTAAATGGCCCTGTCATGACCGGATCATAAAATAAAGATGTGAGATCATCCCATACAGGTTGACCGTTAAAGCTCGGCCAGTAGAGGCAAGCAGCAATTACATAAGCGAGGATAAAGATAGCGTACTTAACTCTCGCGTTCGCTAAGGAGATTGAGAAGAAGCTGGGCATTGTAAGATTTGTCATGGCCTATATAAAATGTAAAAGTTTGTGAATTCAATAAAAGTCTCAAGGCACACCAGCTGCGAAGGATCGCATGTAATGCCATCTTAAATATATCCGTAAATTTTGAGTCGAGAAAGATTTCAATAATCTGAGGAAGTCCTCTTCCGATAATCATATGCTCCATGAGGGGAGAAATCATCTGCCATTTCGTCGCTGGCGTTATTAAAGACTCACCATGAGAAAGACGAATACCCTGAATCAGGAGTACCGGATTCTTTTCAGGAGAAATTTCCAGGCGTTCTGGAATTGCAGAAAGTGATGCAGTCCATTTTGGCGGGTAGTGGGCCCGCATGAATTCATTCCAATTGAGCTTTGCGAGTTCCCCGGATTCCGGTTTCTCGGTCATGCTGATCTTTGTAGGAAAGGGAAGAATTCGGCCCTGGCGATCAATCAGGGGCATATCATCTGCAATTATCTTGATATCAGGATTCTCAAGAAGGTGAGTGAGAAGTGTGCTCTTTCCGCCTTTGGATGGAAGCATCACCACGGCGTTTACATTTTTATAAGAAACTGCCATGGCATGAATACGACTGAAGCCGGCGCGATCCAGAAAATCACCTGCGCGTGAATGGATTGTCAAAAAAGCGAGTTCAAAGAGCCTTTCTTCAGAAGCACTAGTAATAGATATCGTTTTGGAGTCATCATCAACAATAGTCAATGCTTCACCAAAGTAGTCGACATACTTTCTTTTTCCCATTCGATAAACAAGACAGGTCTCATGAATCTTTTCAATGGGCAGGGATGGAGTCAGGGGAAGAATGCCGGCACTCAGTTCAAGGGTCAGGTGGGGATAACTATCAGGTGACAGGAAATAATGAAACTCTGAACGGAGTTTTTCCTCCACAGAAGCTGGAGCGCCCTTAACAAGAATGATATGATTATGAAAATCCAGGTACAAGGCCAAAGGATCCTCGTGGTTTCATTTAGTGTTTTAATCATAACTCATGGGCGGGAAGAACTGCTAATGAAATGTCTCGAGTCACTGAGACCAGGACTTCCTTTTGAACTCGTGCTTTTCGCTAACGGACTCCCCCTCACTGAAAGTTTTGAAAATTATCTTTCGACATATCCCGGCGCTGTGCAATTGGGTGCAAGTGATGTTCAGCTTTGTCCAGGAGCGGCCAGGAATCAGGCCCTGCTCAGGACCTCCGGCGACTGGGTCCATCTGATTGACGATGATTCATATTGGACAGCGGGATATTGGGATTCAGTGAAAAATCTTCTGACCGATCCTCACTATGAAGTGATCGGGGGCCCTGATGGGCCGGCACAGCCGATGACTTACTTTCAGGAAAGTGTAGCGATTGCCCTGTCATCACCACTTTGTACCGGTATAACATTTGCACGCCATAAGTCGCTGGGTAATTCGATTGTCCCTGCAACTGAAGAAAAGCTCACGTCCTGCAATCTCTGGATCAGAAGAGAGATTCTCATGGGTCATCCTTTTCCTGAAGATTTCAAGAGAGCAGAAGAAAACTTCTTACTGCAGGCGCTTGAAATAGAGCATCGCCGGATGTTTTATCATCCCAAGCTTAAGGTTGGTCACTTTAGAAGGAAAACATTGGGCGGTCTGTTGCGGCCAACATTAGGTGCAGGTTACTGGCGCTCAAGACTTCTCAGGAGTTTTAAGGGAAGTGGAGTTATGTTTTGGCTTCCTTCGCTCTTTGTACTTCTCCACCTGATAGCGTTTATTGATTTGAAAATCTTCTTTGAACTCGCGAAGGTTTATACGCTCATCATTCTTTTTGTTAGCATCGGTCTTTCTTCAGGGCGGAATAGGTTGTTTCATTTTCCCGTAGTGGCATTTCTTCACTACTTCATCGTGTTTCTTTACGGCTCAGGTTTTCTTCTCGAACGGGGAGGATACAAATGGAAGTAAGCCGTGAAGACTTTGAAAGGTTGAAAAAGAATCCATTTTTTGTAGGAGTAATTGTTACTGATTCCATGCTCCCACTCATAAGAGTGGGAGATAAAATTGTGGCTGAGGTTGGAAATCAGAATTTAAAACGCTTCGATATAATCGTTTTCTACATGAACGGGGTTCTTGTCTGTCATTATGTCTGGGCAATAAACCGTTTTGTTAAGCCTATTCTCTATCAGACAAGAAATCTGAAACATGGTGAATGTGATCTTCCCATTTCGTCAGAGGATTACCTCGGGAAGGTCGTTTCGCATAAGCTTCCCGCCATGGATAAAATCAAAATCATCCTGAGAAAAGTCCTCAGGTCCCGATAATCTGTTTTACTTCCCTGTGAAAATTCGGAAAGTTCAGCAGATCACCCTTTACGGTCTTTGACAGAAATAACAGTTCAGCAAATTGCGACGTTACTTCCGGCAATGGCCTCACATGAAGCTTCTGTCCGAAACTCAGATCTAAGTCAAAAAGAGTTTCCTTTTTGTCCCATTCAGGAAGAGTATTTATCATTCCGCCGCGAGACAGGAACCAGAAATGCAGATAGCTGTCACAGGTCAGAAGATTTCCTTCCTTCAAGTCTACAAGATAATGATCACGTAGAACTGTCTTCTCCATCAGATCACGCATTTTGATCCAATGAATCTCTCGATTACCTACCGCTTTTCGGATTAGCTCAGGGATGTGGATATAATGGAATGTTTCTTTATCGTCATGATGAAAGGGATTTTTTCTTTGGGCAATGCAGACCTCTATCTGCACGTCGGAAGGTAGGTCCTTCAAAACCAGAAGTTTTTCCTTTATCTTTTCATAACTCCCAAAATACTGATCGCAGAGAAGGCTAAAAATTATGACCTTTTTAGCTTTACGAATATCGGGCTTTTTCACCTGAGAGGTCGAATAAGACAGAAATTGAGGCTTCAATAAATCTGGTACGAGGGGTGCATATTGAGAAGGAATGAGAAAATGAGTTTTCCATTTTGGCATCTCCTTCATGCTTTTCACCAGGAATTCGGCGAAAGCGAAGGCACCATCTCTTACTGAAAAAACATTGAACTCAGGAATGACCTTATCGTTGTAAAGTAAATGAAGGAAATAGGGATTAAATTCGTGGTAATAATCCTGGGCAATAGGATAGAAGTCCCAGATATATTTTGGCCAAAGGCCCTTGTTGACCATGCCGTGATGTTTATTCTGATTTATAGCGCGCGGCTTATCAAAAGCGGCTTTAAGAATTTCTGACATAAGCTGAATAGAGCCTGCGATAAATAGGGTGAATCTTAAGTTCTTTGGTTGTGTAAATGCGCTTTCCGAATATCTGTCTTCTGGCAATCATATTATGAAATTCAGAGAACGAATTAAACTTTGGAGAAGCTTCTTCAAGGATACGCGAGAGTCTTTGCGTCGCTGCCGGGATGGAAAACCGCTCACGAGAAAGAGAAATAAGCTTTTCGCGGTTAATTGTCCGTGGAGATTTCATTGCAAAGCTAATGGCCTGGACGACTTCTTCAGATGAAATGACTTTTGATTTGAGTCCAATCCGAACATTAAGAAATCTGGTGGCTTCAGGAAGTTCAGGGTGCTCGAAAGAAGCAAGACCTCCCCAGTCTGTGAGAATCGCCGGTAATCCGGTCATCTGAGCTTCCGCGACACTCATTCCATAATCTTCGTCATTGTGAACAGAGAGATTAATCAGATAGTCAGCACCAGCGTAAACAGACCGCAGTTCGGAATTCGGAACATTGCCCATGAAATGAATCCGTGAGCGGCTGCTCTCCGGGAGGTCCATATAGATTCGGTGGATCTTCCGGAAATATTCATTCTCATTTTCCCAGTGACCCAGAAAATTATCGCCTATATCATCTGCCTGGCCGTAAATGAAAAGATGGGAATTAGCTGAATTTTCTCTTCTCAGCGCTTCATCAAAAGCTTTCAAAAGAAGGTGAGTTCTCTTCTGCCGGGAAATTCTTCCGGAAAATGTGAAGATAATATCTTTCTCACTTAATCCCCAATCAAGTCGCTGATGCTTTCTTTCTTCAGCCAAGAAATAAAAATCTTCGGATTTAACGGGAAAGGGACAGACTTTTGATTCATGTGGGGAAGACAAGAACTGATCAATGAGAAGCTTCTGTCGATCAGAAGCTACCACGAACTCAACATCGAAATCTTTCATCAGCTTGCCCAGTTCCAGCCACTGCTGATAGTAGATGGTGAAATCTCCAAAAACATGAACCAGTATCCTTGGCTTTGGTTTGCCTAGATACTTCGGGATAAGGAGTTTCATGAAAAAAATCGGGTGAGGCTTATGATCCATGATGACAATGGTGTCAGGTTGAAGATTAAAAATATCTTCCGAGAGGTTAAGAAGATCCGGACCAAAAGATTCTGCACCGTAATCAAAGTTCTTAATTTTGATTCCGGAAACGCCTTCATAGGCCTTATGGAGATTAAAAACGATTTTCTGACAGCTAACCCAGTCGGATTCCCGGAAAGAAAACACGCAAGCAATTTTGTGCATGAGGGTATTAAAACATCAGGTATTGCAGAAGGCAACTCAGGATTAGTTGATAGTGATTGTCGGGATGTGTGCAAGGAGTGAGTTTCCCCCTATGATATTCAAAAAGGGGATTCACATGCTTAACCGATTTTTTATGATCCTGTGTCTCATTAGTTTTTCAGCTATCGCTCAGGATAACTATGGCTACCTGAAACCGGAAGATCAGAAACATTTTAAGAACGACAGTCTTGATGGAAAGAATAAATGGGAAAGAATCGATGCTAATGTCGCAGAGATCAACCGACTTCACGGTACGATCGCTGAGATGAAAATGGAAATTGCAAAGCTCAAAGCTGATGTGGAAGAACTGAAAAAGAAAAAATGAAAATTTATTTTGAAACAACCGTTGCCTCTCCCTTTGAGACGGTCAAGGAAAACTTCAATGAGAAGTTATTTTCTGCACTGAAGCCTCCGGGAGTGGGATTCACTATCAGGCGTTTTGATGGTGTCCATAAAGGTAATGAAATTCATCTTGAAATCAACATGCCATCCCTTCTTTCTACAAAATGGGTAAGTGTTGTAACTCATGAAGAAGGTTCAAACCGGGCATGGTCATTTATTGATGAAGGAAAAATTCTTCCGTGGCCTCTTTCAAGATGGCGCCATGTTCATTGGGTGGTAAAACTTAATGAAAAGCATTCCCGCATTATTGATGACATTTATTTTGAGTGCAGTCCTGCTTTCCTGGAAGCTGCTATCAAACCGCTTCTCTGGTCAGCTTTTGCAGTAAGACCAGCTCTTTATAAAAAGTATTTCAAGGACCGCGTATGAATTTCATTCTGCTGGCCGTTTTTCTTTCAGTCTCAGTGTTCTCTAAAACTATTCTGGTGATGGGAGATTCCCTGACTGAAGGTTTTCGGCTCGCTAAGGAAGAGGCCTATCCGTATCTCATAGAGCAGGAGCTTAAGAAAAAGCATCCTGACATAAAAGTGATTAACGGCGGTGTCTCTGGTTCAACTTCTGCCAGTGCGATGAAGAGGCTTGATTGGTATCTCCGGGCAAAACCTGACATTATGATTCTTGCGTTGGGTGCCAATGATGGTCTTCGTGGTGTGAAAACTGAAGAGACCGGAAAGAATCTCAATGCTGTGATCGAAAAGGCAAAGGCTTCAGGCATTCAGGTGATCCTTGCTGGCATGAAGCTTCCTCCTAATTTCGGAAAAGTTTACACCGGTCAATTCAACAGTCTTTTTCCTGGTCTTGCTGAAAAGCATAAATTGAAATTCATCCCTTTCATCCTTCAGGATGTCGCCGGGAATCCCTCACTCAATCTTCCGGATGGAATTCATCCGAATCCCGAAGGGCATAAAGTGATGGCAAAAACAGTCATGAAATATCTGGGGCCGGAACTATGATGTCTGTATCTGGTCTCAGGAAAAGTTTCGGGAATGGGGAGGCGAGAGTTGAGGTCCTCAAGGGAATCGACTTTCAGATTCTAAAAGGCGAGCAGGTAGCACTCACCGGGAAATCCGGCTCTGGGAAATCTACTCTGCTTTCTCTTCTTGCCGGACTCGATACACCTGATGGCGGTATCATAACTATTGACTCAAAAAATATTTCCCAG
Organism: Bacteriovoracaceae bacterium; assembly: GCA_046595005.1. GTDB lineage: Bacteria > Bdellovibrionota > Bacteriovoracia > Bacteriovoracales > Bacteriovoracaceae > Peredibacter. The sequence goes on from JBKJPL010000009.1 coordinate 215,510, forward strand.
CTCTCCGAAAAAGATCTCACCAATTATCGCGCCCGCCATATTGGTATCGTCTTCCAGCAGTTTCACCTTGTCTCAACTCTTACAGCTCTTGAGAATGTGCTTCTTCCTTTAGAGATTCTGAAAACTAAAGGGGCAAGAGAAAGGGCCGAATCATTACTTGAAAGTGTCGGGCTGTCGCATCGTATGCACCATCTTCCTTCTGAATTATCCGGGGGAGAAAGCCAGCGGGTGGCCATTGCCCGTGCTCTATCCACTCATCCGGCAATTCTTTTTGCGGATGAACCAAGTGGTAATCTCGATGAAGAAACCGGCGACAAGGTCATGGGACTTCTTTTTGAGCTCGTGAAGAAAACCGGCACAACTATGGTGCTGGTCACTCATGATCCGGAACTTGCCGCACGTTGTGAGAGAATCATTCACCTTGAACACGGGAAACTTTCACACGAGGTGAGAAGGTGATCTTTCGTTTCTTCTTTCTGAAAGAGGCGAGGAAGCATCCTTTCTTTTTTCTTCTTCTCGCATTTACACTTTTCCTCGGGACCTTTGGGCTCACCGGAATTTCTCTGGTTAATTACCAGGTCCAGAAAGAACTCTCAGATAATGCGAAATCGCTCCTGACTTCCGACCTTTCATTGTCTGCCAGACGTGAATTCTCCCAGGATGAGAATCTGAAGCTGGACCAGTTCATGGCCGGAAAAATCAAGGAAAGCTACAAGGTCGTAGATCTTTACTCAATGATCTATCATGAAAAGAGCGGTCAATCGCGCCTGACAGAAATCCGTTTTGTAGAAAGTAATTTTCCCATTTATGGAGAACTCATCGTTGGCGACAGGAAATTTAGTCCGGAAGAAGGGCTCTTTCTTTCCAAAGACCTAGCTTTACTCTGGGATATTTCAGAGGGCGATATTATCTCGATCGGAAATCTCCGGGTGCCTGTAGCTGGGATTGTGACTAAGGATTCATCGCAGGGATTCCGCGGCTTTTCCCTCGCACCCAGGGCATATTTTCCTCTCTCAAGAATCTCTGAAACCGGACTCTTATCATTTGGCAGTACCGGATCATTTTCCCGGCATTTTCAACTTAAGGACGATGCTGATACCAAAACCATCAATGAGGAACTTAAAAAGGTTCTTCCAGATGCGGCAGTAAAAATTCTTCTGCCGGCAGACATGAGTGAGCAAACCGGGCGCACTATCCGGATTATTACAAATTTCATGTCTCTTTCAGCTCTCATTGGTCTGGTCCTGGCACTGGTGGGAGTTTTTTATCTTTATCAATCCCATCTTCTGTCGCGCATGAAGGATCTCGCACTCCTGAATCTCCATGGTCTTCAGAAAACATCTTTGATGGCGGGAGTGATCCTGCAGTTCACGGCGATATTCTTAGGAGTATTTGCCTTTCAGTTTTTTGTTCTCATTCCTCTATTTTATAAAAAAGCTCTCCCCCTGTTATCGGAACAGCTGGGGCTGGCGTTACCGGAAACGATGGACTTCACATCGGTTGCTAAATTGTTTCCGCTTCTATTTGCCCTGGCCCTTTCGATTATTATCCCGCTTCTCATGGGACTCATGCGAACTCCGATGGGGGAAGTGCTCAAGACTTCGCGGGTTCTCATGGGAAGATTTCGCTGGTTTGATTTTCTCCCCTTTCTTCTGATCCTGTGGTTAGTAAGTTGGCGACTGTCCCAGAATCTTTTCACCGGGTCTTTGTTCTTTGCCTGTCTTCTTGCGGTGTTTATACTTTCCACGCTGGTTATTACCGGCGTGCAGATGCTCGTGAAGAAAATAGTGAATGGTCGTGGGCTCCTGAATCCAAGTCTGGAGATGGGGCTTGCTCTCAGGGGGATACTCCGTTCCGGCCACAAGCTGGTCCTTAGTTTCCTGTCTCTTTGTATGGGCGCCACACTCATTACTCTTATTCTTCAACTTGATCATAAAATTGAAGAAGAACTGTCCCTTGCCGGAAGCAAACCAGGTTTATTTCTTTTTGATATCCAGGAAGAGCAGATTGATGAATTCGTCTCATTTGCCAGGGAGATGAAGTCACCTGTGGAAGCAGTGACACCGGTCATCCGGGCCCGCCTGGAAAAAGTGAATGGGAAAGTTTTTCGTAAAAAGAAAAATCCATTCAGAGTTAGTGAAGGGAATGATGAAGATGCCGAACGTGAGAAAGATAATTCACTTAATCTCACTTACCGTGACTACCTCACTCCATCAGAAAAGATCATAGAAGGTAAACCATTCTTCGGGCCTCCGGGTGAGACTGCCCGCGTGTCGCTCGAAAAAAGATGGGCCGACCGGATGGGATTAACCCTCGGTGATAAACTCGAGTTTGATGTCCAGGGTGTTCCAGTCGAAGGGATCGTATTCAATATCAAAGAAATTAAATGGACGAGCTTCTATCCGAATTTTTTCGTAAGTCTCGAACCGGGTTTTCTGGAGCCGGCCCCTAAAACTTATCTTGCTGTCCTTCCTCCGGTTGACGGAGAAGCGAAGCGCCTCTTTCAAAGGGAGGCGGTGAAGAAATTTCCAAACGTTTCCGCAATTGATGTGGAAGAGCTCACCGGAAAAATCGCAATTCTTTTTGAGCGCTCGCGCAAGGCAATTGAGATCATCTCATGGCTCTCGCTCGGCATTGGACTCATTATCCTCTATGGGCTTTCCCATGATCAGGTTTATCGGAGAAGCTTTGACCTCGCTCTTTTAAAGTCATTGGGTCTCACACCCCAGCGCTTAAGGCTTCAGCTCATCTTTGAATTTGGATCGCTATTTCTGCTGAGCCTCGCGCTCGGATTTTTCCTGGGCTGGCTCATGGCCAATCTGCTCGGTCAGGAGGTCATGCGACTTCCATGGAGTACAGATGCTGAGAAAATGATCCTTCCGGGAATACTATTAACTGTTCTTTGTTTACTGACGATTTTGGTTTCTTCTTGGCGCGCTGTGAGATTGAAACCAAGACAACTTCTCGCTGATACATGAAGGCTTTTTCCTTTCCAGATATCCGGAGAGTCATTAAAATTTGAGGCCTATGATGGATTTTTTCACGATGGACAGTCTCATGGCGTTCTTCTCCCAGTACGCCTATCAGCCGATGTTTGTGTACCTTTTTGTGACACTGTTCATGCTCGCCGCTTCGTTCGGACTTCCTATTCCTGAAGAGCTCGTTCTTGTGAGCTCGGGTCTGGTTGCATACATGGCCCAGCATCCGGAACAGTATCCTCCTCCTTATCCGGGAGCGGAGGGAGTAAATCTCATCACACTTTGCTTTGTGAGTTTTTTTGCCATTCTGGGGGCCGACACCATTGTCTATCTCATCGGAAAAGTTTTCGGTGGAAGAATCATCAAAACAAAATTCTTTCAGAAGCAGGTTGCAGGCGAAGGCTTTGACCGCATCAACCGCTGGTTTCAGAAATATGGAAGTTGGGCGGCAGGAATTTTCCGTTTCACTCCGGGGCTGCGTTTTCCGGGACATCTTTCATGCGGACTTTTGGGCCTTCCACTCTGGAAATTTCTCCTGGTAGACGGATTAGCAGCTCTGTTTTCGGTTCCTACGCAGGTTTATATTTTTGGGACTTACGGCGGAGTAATGCTTGAGAAGGTTGCTGAGTTCAAGAAGTACGTATTGATTGGATTGGGTGTTCTGGCAGTTCTGTGGCTGGGGAGAAAGGTTTATCAGAAGTGGGTTAGAAAGCCTTCCGTGGAGTTACAGGAATAACTCTGAAGCTTCTTCAAGTTTCAGGGCAAGCTGCTTTCTGAAAACCTGAAAATCATCATAATTAAAATTTACAATCTTTTGCAGTCTCTTTGAAGGATCCAGAAACTCAGGAGATCCCCAGTTAATTTCCGCGACAATCTTTAAGCTTCCAAAGTCCTGAGTGAGTTCTTTCACTTCTACCCATAAACCAAATCTGATGTTTGCATTCCGGTCATCTTTCGCGAGTGCAATGATGCCTGGTTTCGCTTCAGGATGTGGTTTCTTCAGGGCCTCGAGCATTGTTTCGAAGCTTACTGCTCCAAAAGCATTTGGCATGAACTCAGTGGTGTGAAGATTCTTCGTGAGACTTGTTTCCAGATAGCGGTAATAGAAGTTATCCAGAGTTTCAAAAAGATAACTGAAGAGATTATTCCGGTCACCGAAGGTCTCGAGAACCTTCTTCTTTCTTTCCTGAATGAGCTTTTCGTCATTCTCGTTCATTTATTTCCCGGAAGATTTTCAAAGAACACAGCATAGTTTGACTGGATCTTATCAATGGTCGCCTTGAAGATCGGAACGAGTTCCATTTTTTTCTTTGATTCACAAAGGCGGGAGAAGGTCGAAACGACATTGTTATTCTCTGTGAGGATCATCTGATCTACGCCACGAATCGCCTCATGATACTGATCCATCGTCCATGGGATACCGACCATAGGGTTTGCCTTGAATTTATAAACGGAGACAGCGAGCTCCGGATAAAGCTCAATTAATTTCAAAGTCACAAAGTTGAGCTGCCCATTGATAATATCCTGAAATGGCGGGCGGCCTGAGAGATTGAGACCATCGACGATATCATCGGCCATCTGGAAGATGAGTCCGATTTTTTCTCCGAGAGTTCCGAGCGTATTGATGTCACTAAAGCCCGCAATTTTTCCGGGAGTCGTACAACACCAGCGGATAAGGCTTCCGGTTTTCTTGATAGAAATAAGTTCCAGGTCTTCGCGTTTTACGAAATCTTTTTTCTTCAGGTCATATTGAAGCCACTCACCATCAGCGAGATCCTGAATCGAACGTGTGAGATCAATCAGGATATCATTACGGTTCATGACCGCAAGTTCCGACATAATCGTGGCCAGAAGATAATCTCCAGCAAGAATGGCAGTTGTATTGTCGCGAAGATGATTGAGAGTAGGGTGGTTGCGTCTGGAATTACTTTCATCGATCACGTCATCGTGAACCAGGCTTGCTAGATGAGTAAGTTCAACAGCGCGGGCATAAGTTGTGAGCTCAGCAGGCTTAAGGTCAAAGAGTTCGCCCATGAGAAAGAGAAGTCCGGGACGGAATTTTTTCCCACCGGCATGCACCAGGCCATTGAGCTCAGTAGTTAATCCACTGATGGTATGCCTGGTCATTTCCAGGGGAAGCTCTTCGATGGAAAGCTTAAATTCCTGAAGGTTCATTGTTCGTCCTTTGTCTCACCAAATCTATGTGACGGAGGGGGGATAGGCAAGGATAATGACTTCAGCATACTAAGGAGTTCCCTATGAAATGGCTGATTTTAAGCTGTCTGTTTTCATCGTCCGTTTTCGCCGGTTTCTATGACATCAAAGAGAAGTCTATCAATGGAAAAGAGTTCCCGATGGCCGACCTGAAAGGAAAAACTGTTCTGGTTGTGAACATTGCTTCTCAGTGTGGTTACACTACGCAGATGACCGATCTTGAGGCCCTTTATCAGAAGTACAAAGCGAAAGGTTTTGTTCTTGTGGGAGTGCCGACAAATGATTTTGGCGGACAGACTCCGGAAGATGACAAGGCAATGATGGAATTCTGCCAGAAGAATTATTCAGCAAGCTTTCCGATCCTCACGAAAAAATCCATTCTCGGAAAAGAGAAGCGCGAACTTTATTCGGTACTCGATGGTGGAAAAGAAGTGAAGTGGAATTTTGAGAAGATCCTCGTGAACAAGAAAGGCGAAGTCGTTGGCCGCTATGAATCCAGAGTGAAGCCTCTCGACGGAGACCTCACTAAGGCAATCGAAAAGAATCTCTAGGTTATAACTTTGACATCCAGGGGGCGTGACATTTTAAGATGCACGTCCCTTTGTGGAAATGCCATCTCAACACCAAGCTCCTGGAATTTTGCGTTCACTTTGTAACGGATATTACTTTTAACGATTGCGACATTTTCTACCTGAATGTCGGCCCAGAAAACAAGTTTGAAATCGAGAGTTGATTCATTGAAGTGCTCAAACAGAACCATCGGCATCGGATCCTGACGGACACCTTCAGTGTTGAGAAGAATATCCAGACATGCACTTTCAACTTTCGGAACATCAGATCCGTAGGCCACTCCGACATCAATCACATTTCTCACAACAGATGCTTCATAGGTTCCGTTCAATACTGCTTTCTCAAGGAAGAAACTGTTCGGAACAATGAAGATCTTATCGTCAGCGTTCTTGATTTTTGTACTTCTTGTACCTATGGAAAGAATTGATCCCGACATGCCTTCAACATCCACGATGTCTCCGACCTTGATGGGTTGTTCTACGAGGAGGATCACACCAGAGATAAAATTATTTACGATATTCTGTGAACCAAAACCGACTCCGATAGCAAGAGCACCACCGACAACTGTGAAGACAGTGAGGGGAATTCCGGCAATGGTCATCGAGAAGGTAACAATTCCCGCGAGAGCTCCGTAAAAAGCAAAAGTCTGATAAGTATTCCGCGCACCCTTATCATCAACAAACTTTTCAATCAGGCGGTTGTTAATAATTTTCACTAACAGTCTCGAAAGACGAGTAGCAAAAGCGAGAAGAAGAAGTGCCAGAAGAGTTGGGCCAAAAGTCAGCTTGATCCCGGCAATCGTAATCAGTTTATGGTTCCAGAGATCAAGAAAAGGCGAAAGTGTCGCTTTGAGACTTTCAATCATGCAATCCCCTCAGAAATATTAGGCTTTTAAGATGGGTAAATTTGTCATGGGGTTATGGACTTCGTCTAGTGTTTGGCATATAAAACACCTTATGATTCATAGGTATCGGACTCATTTGAGCACTGTGTTATTTATCCATGTGGCCCTGATTTTTGGAGGCATCACCATGCTCCAGAACGATGAAGTCGCAAAAAGCATTGGTAAGCATGTTCTGAATCTCAAAGTGGCCGGCGAACAAATACTAAGTCGTCCCAAAGTCGCTCCGCGGGTGAAATCTACAGTTCCGACAACAACTACGGCCGAGGCAACATCTCCGGAAGTTAAGTCAGGCGAAATTCCTGAAGTCACAACGAATGCATTATCTGGTACTGCGATTGCTGATATTAAATCCGTCTATAAGGCCCAGCTTCGTAGTCGCATTGAAGAAAATAAATTCTATCCGATGGCGGCCCGTCGCATGGGACAGACCGGAACAGTGATCGTGGCATTTACGTTGCAAGGTGATGGGTCTATCATCAATATCAGGATAGACAATTCCTCAGGAAACCCTAGTCTTGATTCTGCAGGTCTGGAAGCAGTGAAGAAGGTCGGCAAGTTCAAGGCCATTCCTTCTGAACTCAATGCTAGTTCCCTGGACATGTCCGTTCCGATAAAATTCAGTACTCACTAAAAAGGAAATATATGCGCTTGATAGATTTCATCAATGCAGGTGGATCGATTACATGGATCCTCGTTGCGATGAATATTATTGGTCTCTCCCTCATCCTCTGGAGATTTTTTGTCTTCCGCGATTTCACAAAGAAACTGCCGACTGAGGCGAAGCTTCTTCGAGACGACATGGCGAAAACTTATAATACCAATAAGCTTCTCGATCATATGGACCTGATCAAAGATGGTATCTCAATGCGCGTGCATCAGCTTGAGCTTGGAATGACGACGATCAAGGTCATCGCTACTACAGCACCACTTCTCGGACTTCTCGGAACTGTTATCGGTATCTATGAAGCCTTTCAGGTGATTTCATCTACGGGCCTTCAGGATCCGGGGCAATTTGCTTCCGGTATTTCATACGCACTCATTACAACAATTGTGGGTCTCATCGTTGCGATCCCTCACTACATTGCCCACAACTATCTCTCTGGTGAACTCGATTCACTCGAGATCCGGATGGAAAAACAAGTCGGGCCGATGCTGAAAGGGGAATAGTATGGGTCGCCGTCATAAACGCGAATCCCTCGCAATGGATCTGACACCACTGATCGATATGGTGTTCCTCCTTCTCGTGTTCTTCCTTGTGACTTCGACTTTTAAGAAAGACGAGCTCGCACTTCTTCTGAAACTTCCGAAAGCTGAGCAGGGTGCTGGTAGTGAGAAGAAGATGGATCAGCTCACGATTGAACTTACTGATAATGAGATCGCCGTTAACGGCAAGAAGTCATCTATTGAAGAGCTTCCTGCTATGTTTGAAAAAACTCAGAAAGAAACTCTCGTGAACCTGCGCGTGGATGGCGATGTGAGATACACCCGTCTCGTAAAGGTTCTTGATCTTCTTCAGATCAATAAGCTCGAAAACATCTCACTCATCACCGACAAAGAACCAAACAAGTAATTCGATTGTTCTTCTTCTTTAAAAAGGAGAAGAACAATTTTCTTCTTCATTTTAAATCAGAAAGTACCAACCGGCACACACGACGAATTCCTTTTTCGATATCCGCTTCTGTGGAAAAAGGAATGTTTCCCGTCTTAAAACAACAAGTCGATACGATCGAAAGATGTGTGGTGTGACTGAAAAGAGTCTTGATCGCCCAATGTAAGTCCTCTTCAGCAATTGTCTTACCGAGCTCCCTGAGAATGGCCTGAGATAAATTTCTCCATCCCGGAGGTCCCAGCATCTGATCGCCCTTGAAGGCAAACTTATCCTTGTCCTGCACTCTCATCATGAGCTTAAACTGCGAGAGAAGATCGTGGCTTCTTGCCTGGAAGAACCTGAAAAGTTCAACCAGCCCATCCTCAACTTTATTACCAGATTCAAACATACGTGCCACTTCTATTGAGCATTGCTCATAAGCAACACTGAGGACTTCTTCGAAGAGTTTCTCTTTGCTCGAAAAGTAATAATTAACTGAAGCAACATTTACTTCTGCTGCAGTAGCAATATCCCTGACAGTTGTGCCTTCAAATCCTTTCTCCGCAAAGAGGATTCGGGAAACAGAAATAATACGCTCTTTGGATTCGAGTTCTTTTTCAGTCATATTATTCTCCTGCCTGATGCTCGCCGGCCGGAACGATATGATGCTCTTCTTTCCCGATTGCTCCTAGCAAGCGATCGACAATTGGAATGCGCTTCAGGAAGTTCACCCAGTCTTCTACGATGGAATAAGCCGGAGGAATAAAGACGAGAGTCAGAATTGTTCCAGAAGTTAATCCCCATGCCATGGCGAGCGTAATCGGGATCAGCATCTCATCTTTTCCTCCGATACCGTAAGCTGTAGGCATAAGTCCGAGAATGGTTGAAAAAGCAGTGGCGACAACCGCAAGGAGCCGCTGGCTGGATGCTTTCACGAGAGCTTCAGTCAGTTCCATTCCTTCACGACGGGCGATTTCAATAAATTCGATGAGAACAATTCCTGAGTTTACGATAATTCCGGTGAGACCAATGATACCGATCATCGCCATAAACGATACCGGCTTACCATGAAGGAAGAAAGCGATTGAGAATCCTACTAGTCCAAGAGGGATTGTCATCATTATGATGAAAGGCCGGAGGAATGAGTGGAACATGAATACGAGAAGAGCAAAAATTCCGATCAGCGCCAGGATGAGAGCATCAAAGAGAGACTGCATGGATTCCTGCGTACTTTCTTCCACACCACCAAAGACCAGAGATACTTCAGGATGCTTAAGCGCCAGTGTTTCCCATTCTTTTTTCAGAACATTGTTAACATCGAATGCAGTGGTCTTTGATTCATCAACTCCACCCACAACAGTTTTTGAGCGCTTGAAATCAAAGCGCTTGATCTGTGGTGTTCCTTCGCGTTTTACAAACTTCGCGATCTTCCCGAGTGGTATAAGGTTATCCTTATCATCCTGGACCTTGATCTGTTCAAGGTCAGTTGTGATCTCCTTAAAATCATCCATGAATTTCACATTGAGATTCACTTCTTTATTATTGAGTGTCACTTCCGAGATGAAGACCCCTCCAAGAGCAGTACGAATCGTGTTTCCGATATCAGTCACTTTCACACCAAGGCGGTCAGCGAGTTCATAATCAATCTGAACCATGACTTCATCGGCATCAGCGAAATCATCGACTTTAAGATCGATTACGCCTGGGATTTTAGACAAGCGCTCAATGACGAGATTCACTACAGTTTTGAGTTCATCTCCATTATCAGAACGGAAAGTGGCATTAATCGGGGATCCAACCGGAGGCCCGTTGATCATTTCCTCGAACTCAACTTTGCCGTATTTTTTAGTATCAATAGAACGCATCTTCGCGAGGAATTCTGTGTAATCGACATTGAACTTCGCCTCATCAGAAGCAAAGATCACCACCAGACCCTGAGTATCGCCCTCACTTCCTTTCGGATCATCCGGGCGATCTTTGGCGGAACCAGCTTTAACGACGACAGCTTTTGCCCAGCTTCCAACCTTGGCCTGGATATCGAGGCTCAGCTCGGTCGCTGACTTAAGTGTTGTTTCCATCGGAGTTCCGCGCGGAGATTCCACGCGGGCAACGTACATTTCAGTCTGCTCAGCCGGGAAGAGAATGAACTTATTGGCAAAAATCATCATGAGAAATGCACCGATGATAAGGCCCGAGCACGCGCCTACGGTGATGTACTTGTGGTGAACCACCCAGCGCATGAATACTTCAAACTTTAATTTCCAGCGATCAAACCAGTGCTCTTCTCCGGCGACGGTTTTTTTTACGCGATTACCGACGAACGAAAGCCGCATCGGAAGAAGGAAGAATGATTCAAAAAGAGACACCAGGAGAGCAAGTGTTACAACAATAGGAATGGGTGCGATGAATTTCCCCATGATTCCTTTTGTAACAAGCATCGGCATAAATGAAGCAATGGTAGTGAGAACTGTTGCAGTAATCGGCGCCCAAAGATCCATAACAGATTTTTTAATGGCAGGAATTGTTTCATATCCCTGACGCTTCAGCTGAATGAAGTTGTCGGAAATAACGATGGAGTTATCAACGAGATTTCCCATTGCAATAATGAAGGCAAGGATGGAAATGGAATCAAGGTTAAAACCGAATGAAGGCATGAGACCGAATACAGTCATGATTCCAATCGGGAGTGAGAGAGCGGTAACGATTCCGATCCATCCTGGCATAAAGATCATGAGGAATATCACGAGAAGGATAAGACCGGAGACTGCGTTTGAACTTAGGGTAGAAAGTTTCGTACCTACTTTTTCGCCCTCATCATGGAAGACATAAAACTTCGCCTCGTTGGCATAAGTCTTTTTGAAGCGTACGAGAATTTCATGCACATTCGAGGCGAGTACGAGAGTATCAGCACCACCTTTCTTGTTCACGACCATGTTTACTGATGGTTCGCCATTATAACTGGCGAGTGTCCGGGGCTCTTCCGCTCCGTCTGCGACCCTGGCAATTTCTGAAAGTTTGATGACGTCACCCGAGAATGTCGACCTGACGATCATATTTTTCAGGTCATCTTCGTTCTGGATTTTGGCGTTCAGGCGGACGAGGTCTTTATGATTTCCTTTTTCAACCTCTCCACCCGGCATAGAAATATTTCTCCACTTAAGCTTGTCGAGAACTTCCGGCACGCCTATGTGAAGGAGATCCATCTTCTGACGATCGAGCTCGATAGTGAACTCACGTTCACGGTAACCGGTCATCCGTACATCTTTCACAGAATGAAGATCTTCGATCTGAGTTTTCAGAAGATCAGCGATCCTGTCTCTCAGTCGGTCATCGCCATGAGCGACTACGGAAATCTGGATGGCAGGAAATTCATCAGATTTAACTTCAGTGAATAGAGGTTGTTGTTCAAGGTCTGCAGGCAATTTAGAAACGCGCTGAACGGCCTTCTGAAGATCATCCATCACTTCTTTCTCATCAACATTATCCATGTCGATCCGGACAATGATCGTTGAAAGTCCTGTCTGTGAAATGGATTTTACGTCTTTGAGTCCTGAAATAGTCCTGATCTCGTCCTCGATAGGTTTGGTGATCAGGGCCTCCATATCCTCTGGAGAAGCACCCTTATATTGAGTCGTCACAATGGCAGTGGCAAAATCCACCTGGGGCCATGACTCTGAGTTCATCTTCTGCAGCCCCTGAATTCCCAGGACGATACAAAAAAGAGTTATTACGAGTGTGAGCTTATAATTCTTGAGAAAAAAATCTACGAAAAATTTCATGATCAGATCCTGTTAAAGTCGCAAGGGGTTTCAGTAAAGACGGCCAGGTAATCGAGAATGACATTGAGGACAGCGAGCTTAGTATCAATTGTCATGAGTTCAGATGAAAGAAGTGCATCCTGATCCTGAACCAGGTCATTCACACTCGCACGAGCCTGCTGATATTTTTTGCGCATGAACTTCAGGCGCTTGGTAAGCTGCTCAGTGGTTACTTTCTGAGACTCGATCACTTCATTCAGAAGTGTGATGGTCCGGAGAATTTCCTGGTGGGAAGTGATGACATTCGCATCAGTTCTTCCAATAAAGGCACGTAGGCGTTTTTCATCGTAAAGTTCTTTAGTCCTTTGAGTTGATTCTTTTGCATCTCCCAGAGGGACAGTGACATTAAGGCCGACGGCATATCCAGTGCGGTTTTGAGAAGTCATATCATCCCAGGAACCACCATAACTTCCGCGGAACCCATAAGGCTTGGCATCTGAGGAAACACCTACTGACTGAACTCTGCCGAAGAGTGAAACATCTGGATCTGCGTATCGCTCATTGATCTTACGGTTGCTGGCCATCATTCCGGTGAGTAAAGAAATAGTCTCATCATAGAGTGTGTTCTGGTATGGGATAGTTTTTTCAGATGCAATCACACTTGTGCATGCGAGCACATCCCTCAGCGTTTTATCGAGATCATATTGAGAAAGTGAAATCTCGGAGTCACTTAATTCCGGAAGAAGAGTTTTTAATTTTCTCAGATAACTTTGCTTTTGATATTCAAGAGCGGAAATAGTTCCTGTGCGGGAAGCGACCTGCGCCTTGTAACGGGCAACTTCATCCTGTTCGGCAACATTATTTTGGAAGCGTTTCACTGTGTCGTCGGATTGAGAAACGGCATCTTTCAGGAGCTCGCGGGAAATCCTCATGGATTCATTGTTTGCAACGAGGGCCCAATATGTTTTACGTAGAGAGATTAAGAACGCTTTGCTTTTTATCTGCTGTTCAAGGTCAGCTCTTTTCCGGTCATCAGAAGCATTCTGCAATTTTGCTTTAGTCACTCTTCCAAAAACATCTTTCCAGAGATCCATTTGCACAGTGAAGTTTATATTGGTGGTTGTAACGTCACGATATTTTCCACTGGCACTCACTGCACTTTGCTGTCTGGTCAGAGCTCCTGCTGAAACAGCAAACCCGTGTTTCAAATTCTGGCGTACGCCAATTTCAGCATCCTTTACCGGGGTGAAGATCGGAATGAAGGGAATGATGGGTTTTTCGTTTGTTTCTGAATATCCCAGTCGTCCGTAAAGCTCGGGCGAAGTACGTTCAATTTCTTCACGATCACTCATTTCGACCGAGAGAAATGCCGCCTGGATTTCATCGAGAGTCGGCGAGCCCTTGGCCGCGTACTCCTTTAATAAGGACTCATGCAGAACCAGCGGGGTAGAGGAATGAGCGAGGGTAATAAAAGAGAGGACAAAAAGAATGGCTTGGGGACTCGTGCTTTTACGCATACTTATACCTTAATCAACAGTTTAAAACATGTGTTTAAAAGCACTTTCCCATATCATTTCGAATATTTCAAAGCATTTCCTTTCCTTTTTACCCGGTGCCTATCACCGTTTCTGACGCAGTGCTAGAGTCTAGCAAACTATCAAGGATTTGCACCGATGTACTCCCTACTTCTAGGCCTCATCTTATTTTCGATGCCGATCTTTGCCCAGGAAACGATTTCGTTCAAGAACGATCGTGAAGGGAAAAGTTTTTTTGAAAATCCAGCGAAGATGGCTCGTGCTCTCCGCGATTTTCGTGGTGAAGAAATTCTTGAAATCTATAAGAACTCACTGAAGGGAGTAGAGTCATCAAAACTCTGCGCTTACGATCTCAATAAGAAGATGGAAGATGCTTTTATTAAAAAGAGCAGACGCTTTGATGCTTATGAAGGTGCACTTCTTTATCTTCGCTCAAAAGATGAGCTCGATGATGTCGCTTTAAAAATTCTCTTCGATGCCAGAAAGGTAATGAATACAACAATTAATCTCCCGAAAGCGGAAGAGAATTTGAGACGTCCGAACCGTGAGAAGCTTCCTGAGATGATCAAGTCTGTTGGAACATTCCGCGAGAAGTTCTTAAAGAATGCATGTCTTGATGAAGCTTACAGAAATCTCATCACAGAAATCAGAAAGACGGGTGAGGCTTCGGATGCTGAACTTGAGGGTCTTTTTGTAGACGCAGCTAAGAAAAAAATCATTAACGGCCAGACTTATCTTCTTCTTGAGCGCGCTCGTGTGAACGAGATCGGAAACACTCTTCTGACTCTTCGCTCTTATCACCAGAAACTAAAATCACTTCGCCTCCATAAGCCACTTCGTGATGCTTCAGAAAGAAGTGATTTTGTTACTGATAAAGTGTCCAAGGCAAAAGTCAGCCGCCGTATCAGGCTCATGGAAACCTACACTGATCTTCAGATCATGCTTATGGCCGAAGTGGTTAAGCGTCTCCGTTCGCGCCTGGAAGCTAAGAAAGTTACAATTCAGATTGAAGGCGAGAATGAAGAAATCGAAATCATCACTCTCGAGCCAATGGAAAGATTCCGCCTTGCTATTAAGCTTCTTCGTAAGGAGATGAAACTTCTTTCTCTCAATACATATTTTAATGGCAGAAGCCCTGACTATATGGACATCATTACTGCCTCGTATGAGACAAGCCTCATTCCGGCAGTTGAATTGAATGAACTTGGTGGACTCCAGGAAATCTGGAATCCGGCGAAGACTTTCTGGGAGAAAGCTTCTGTATGGGTCCGCACATTCAGTTCAGTCGCAACTATTGCAATCCCGCCTCCGTATGGATTTATACCTGCACTCGTTCTCGTCGTAATCGAAGCAACTGTAGGTAAGGGCTCAGACACTCAACCTGATGAAACGGTGTTATTCTAATGAAAACTACAATTCTAATTATCTTAGGTTTATTCTCACTCCAGGCATTCGCAAAAGATGCCGTGATGGAGGCACTCATTCGATCGGAAAACGGAAAACCGTTTACGGGTGATGTGACCCTTACCAATCTCGTTTCAGAAGATTCATTTGACGGTGAATTCTTCAAAATCGTGAAAGGAAAGGGAGAAGAGGCAGTTAAGTTTTCTGAGGAGAAGCATCTCACATTCCGCGCGGCCACTGCTTATTATCATTTGATGAAGGCCCGCACTTATTTCACTGAAACAGTGAAGTCAGAATACGTGAAAAGCATTCCTAAGATGACTATCCGGATTGAGCACACAAACCAGTTCTCTGAGCTGGGTCACTTTGCTCACGATAACCTTGAACCACAATTTAACAATGCTCTCACGATTCCTGCCGGTCGCGGTCTTGAATCACGTGGAGTAAAGCCCTGGGGAATGGAAATCTGGTTCCGCCCTTCGAAGCGTGTTCACATCAGTGATCTTCGCGTGAATAACCAGGCCCAGCAGGAATTCCAGGTTCTTCTCGGTCAATTCAGAAACCAGATTCATATGCAGTCGTTTCAGCGCTTTCTTTCCAACGTTGCAGTTGCCGTAACAAAAGAAGCTCAGGAAGGAAGACCGGGACCTTTCTCGCAGGAAGCACTTATCCGTACTGTCGGATCTTCACTTATCATTGAGGCCGGATATCTTCTCATTGATCCACTTACGAAGGCCCTTTCGAGAAAGTGGTACTGGCTTGATACAGCTATGGTTCCTGAGATCATTTATCATGAGTACGCGCACGCTGCTCTGTCTGATGCTCTGGTTCTTTCGCACTCAACTGCGATCATTGAAGGAATGGCCGATTTTTTTGCAGGCCAGATTGCAAATTCACCGAAACTTGCAATGAAGATCAAGCAGTACAACGTATACAACGGGAAAAATGCCAAGCGTAAGCAGGAGTACATGCTCCAGTTTGAAATGCAGGATTATGCAAACACCGACTTCGTTTTCGGTATGCTCTGGGAAATGAAGAAAATCGTTGGTCAGGAGCAGGGTACTGAGTTCATGTATGCTCTCAGAAATAAACTCACGACCAATTCAAATATTCGCAAAGAACTAATTGAAGGGATCCTTGATACATGTGACGAGATGTGTGAGATGCCTTTCAACGATAAGATGCGCATCCTTAAGGCCCTGAATCTCAGAGGACTCTAAGAATATCTCCCTGTAATCCTAAAACTCCCATGCCGGTGACTAAATCACCGGCATTTTTATTTCTTACATCCAGTTCATATTCCAAAGTGCCATTTTGACCTTAACGAACTCTAAATCCTTCACGAGAAAAATTTTCAAAAATTCACACTCTCGAAATTGTCGTGATAGAAACACGTCCGCTTACCATTTACATAACCTGTAGGAGGGTTACCATGTTTAAAAGATTAATCACGTTGATGATGGTTCTCGCTATCACAACAACATCAGCATTCGCTAACACGAACTCTGGTATTAAAGCTGCTTTCGATGAACTGAACTATTCACTCACTGTTGAGTGGGACCAGAAGGACAAAGCTTTCTACGACAAGAAAATGGCGTCATTCAAAACAAAACTTTCTGAGAGCAAATTATCGAATTCTGAAATGATCGCTTTCGTTAAGTCAGAAGTTAAAGATGCTAAGATTGCCCGTGATATGGAAACTGCTCTTAACATGATCCAGCTCCAGAAGATGTCTCGTTCTGAGGCAGCTAACTATATGACTGAGACTATGAAGAAGTCTTACTCAGTAGGAGCTTCTTGGAATGGTGATGCAGTTCTTTATATCGGTCTCGGTGTTCTTCTCGTAGTTGTTGCTCTTGCTGTAGTTGCTGGTGGATCTACCGGTGGAAATGGCGGCGGCGCTTACTGTGATGACGTTCTTGTATGCGATACTTATTGCTACAATGACTATTACTGGGGATATACTTGCGAAGAAGACTGTTTCTACGCAACTGAGTGTTACTAAGCTCTAATAAGCTTATCTAAAGAGGGCCCCTAACGGGGCCCTTTCTTTTTTACACGCCTCAAACATCTCACTTCTCAAATCATATAGACTCCCGGGTAACTAATTCAATCCAGGAGTTCCTATGAAAACCCTAATCGCTTCCCTTGTTCTTCTCTCTTCTTTTTCTATTTCAGCAGCAAAAATTGAAAGCTCAAAAGATCACCAGGTGAATGTCGCCCGCATTGTGAAACTTATCCCGCTCGTTGATAAGTCTGATATCAAAGTAAGTATGGTGGTTGAAGATCTCGGTGGTAGCACTGATGTATCACCAACTCAAAAAGTCTTCCTGACTCTTTATTCAAAAGGGGAGATGTTCTCAACAGATGCAACCTTTGATCTCGGTGCTGTGATTTCATTTGGAAGTGCTAAACGTGTGAGCGCTGGTCTTTATGAAGTGATTGTTGTGAACGCAGACATGAATAAGCAGGTGATGAAAATTGATGCTTCAGACGCCATCGTTAAGCTCAAGAGTGTTAACTGTGCTGATGAGATGGATTGCGATGCTTCGACTAATTTCTCTGCCATGATTGAAGTAAAATAACTTTCTTCCAAGGGCCCTGCTTCGGCGGGGCCCGTTCTACTTAACTGCCAGAAACCCTTCAAACGAATTCAGCTTAAAAATCCGCTCTACATATCTAAAACCCGAACTCTTAAGCACTTTGATGATGTCGTTTGAATACGATGGTTCGAGAACACCCTTAAGACTCAGTATCTTCGCTACAATTTCATCAGCACTCTGACCCTGCTCAAGCTTGAATTCTGTTAAAAGGGTAGAGAACATATTGTCGATGACAGCTGTCTCAGCTCTGGTTTTTTCAAAGAGTATGAGCGCTCCACCCGGATTGAGATTCTTATAAGCTTTCTTAATCATCTCTTTGCGTTCACCCGGTGGCATGAACTGGATAGTGTAATAGGAGATCATGAGATTTGATGGGCGATAGGTATGGGTGAGAATGTTTTCGTTCAGGAAGGTGATGCTTTCGGCACCTGGACGTTTTCTTGCTTCAACGACCATGTCCTTACTGTCATCGAGTCCGATCACCGTCACATTTTTATCATTGTGATATTCAGCAAGAGCACATGACAGTTTTCCGGTAGCACATCCAAGATCGTAGATCACATCATTTGGTTTCACAAAAAACTCTGAGAACTTCAGAGTCAGCTCATGACCTTCCTGATACCAGGGAATTGATTTCACCACATGCTGGTCAAAGCCTTCAGCGTTTTTGCGATTAAAGTGCCAGGAAGCCTTTTTGTAATCCATGGTTTCTCTTCGGCAAAAATGTAGGGGAGATTAACTGACTAAGGAACTTTCTTTCTCAGGTTCGAAGAGGAGACGCCTTCATGCTGGTGGTGCCCCAGGAAAGTAACCTTGAGACTCCCATAGGTTTTATGGATTTCTTCTAACGCCCGCGACTGTTCGGAATCCTTTTCCAGACGGGAAGCCACATAAATACAGTGAACCATGGGGAGCAGATCTTCCGCCCGGGTCCAGGTCCCGAGGTTCAAAAAGCTATCAAAGCCCATAAGAAGCGAAAGCTTCTTTTCGGGATACTTCTTCTTCAGTATTTCCATCCATTCGACTGTGGGATTTTTTTTGTGATCGAGAAGGAAAGTTGGAACGAGAAACTGATTTGATTTAAATTTGATCTTCCCAGAGAGTTCAATAGTCGTAAGCACCGGGTCTATATCACTCATCTCTTTCCAGGGATTGCGGTCCGGCATCACAAAGCAGGTTTTATCATCCGGAAGAAGCTGAAGGCACGCCTGATGGCCGGAATGCCAGGGAAAGAAACTTCCACCGAAAAAGACCCACTCATCCTTATCTTTCCCAACCACGAGGTCAGGACAAAGTTCGTTCAGTTTTTCATAGTCTGGAGAAACAGGATATCGGGAGCTCGCAAACTCAACGAGGTTCCTGGCATCTTTTGGGGCGAGATCCGGAAGAAGGGAAGTCCAGGCCATCATGAAGAGAGTTTTTTCAGTGAATTCAAACTCGACAGAATCTTTCCAGTGGTAGGGCCTGGTAAATTTCTCGCCCGGCTGCGGAAGGCGTGCTTTGAAGATCTCACCGTTAAAGAGAAAGAAGAATTTACTCAATGTATTTGGTCCCTATGAATCCATTCTACATTGATACAAAGAAAATTCCACCCCCCCTAAAATGGAAAAGGCGCGGTCACCCTATGATGACCGCGCTATATGACTGTTGTTTACTCAATACTTCCGATGAAAATCTGGGACTGAGTGTAAATCCGGATATCAGAAAGCGGAGTCGGGATCGTAAGAAGAATGGTGGTTCTTCCCTGAGAAGCATATCCGCGACCTACGATCTGTCCCAAACGGCCCATTAGAGTGATTTCGCCGCCATTATATCCGCGGATAGTTGTCTCAAGAGTGAGTGATCTCACAACCGAGTAACCACGGGCGAACTGGGCAAGATCCAGCGGATATGATGGACTTACTTCCTGATTCACAAGAATTCGCGAGGAAGGGATCGGCATCGGGTATGGCGAAGGAATTGGTGCTGGATTGTAGGAGCTGCGTACAGCGCCGATCCTGATATTGATATCCATGATGCGGGCCGGGCCCGAAACCACCAGTCGGAGACTGCGCACTTCTTCAAATGATGTAATCTGAAGCGGAGTTCTTCTCTGAACGGTAGAGAGGTATTTCACCTGACTAGCGATTCGATTATTTAGTTCTACGTGAACTGAAGGAGCAGCACGACCAATCGGCATTCCTTCAACAGCAATTCTTTCAATCTGCGCACCTTCAAGCGAAAGGCCCAGCTGCTCTTTCACGAGACGCTTTAGAGGAATTTCTCCATTCACTACATCCTGATTCACCCTAAGAGTAATCAGAGTATAAGGACTCACCTGAAGTTCACGCTCATATTGTGGTTCACGGTGAGAGCGGATAGTTGCGGTAATACTCTCGATATAAATTTCTTCATTGGCGGAAAGCTCAAGCATCTGAAGCTGACCAAGTTGAGAAGCGCGCACCGGGATATCCTGGATCTGGCGACGCACCTGAAGCATTTCAATTGTTGAGTAACCATCCATGAGAGAAAGTGTTACCTGACCTCTGAAACTCTGGGCAGCAATAGTAAGTGAAACGATTTCTCCACCCTGGCTTCGTGAGCGAAGAACTTCCGCCAGGCGAAGACGCTCACCGATCCGGAGAGTTCTCTGGATTCTTTCTGAAAGAATTTCTTCCTGTGGGAATCTCTCCTCATAATGAGAAAGGGGAGTAGGGTACTGAGGAATTGGTGCTGGTTCATGACGTCGCGGCTCGTGATGATCTCTTTGTGCATAAGATGTCGAAGCAACAGTAGCGAGTAGAACGAACATTAATGACCATGAAGCTTTTTTCATGCTTTCTCCTTGTTTGCCCAAACATCCTGTTTGAATTTAAGAGTTAAGGAGCAAAGAACCGGCCAAGAGTAAGGAAAGTAGTCGGGAATATTTAGCTCTCTTTTAATATCAATCAGAAGACGCAGGGCGCACAAGTTAAGAAATGGCCTTTGCCGGAGTCCGCCTTGGTATCATTTTGGCACCTCTCGGGATTCGAAATGACCCTGATTCCATTTCCACTCTCAACTTTTTGCACCTTCTAACCGATGAAAATGAAAAGAGAATTTTAGACAGAGTTGGAAAGTTTCGCTTAAAATCGGCACAACTTTTTTCCATCTTTGTCTTCCAAAAAAAATTACAGGAGCTCTCTCATGTCTGACAAGGCCAAGCTTGTTCTCGGTGACAAAACTTTCGAACTTCCTACCTTCACAGGTTCAGAAGGTGAGAAGGCCATCGATATTACAAAGCTTCGTGCAGAGACGGGTTACGTCACTCTCGACACTGGTTACATGAACACCGGTGCATGTACATCAGCGATTACTTTCCTCGATGGTGAGCAGGGAATTCTGAAATATCGCGGCTACATGATTGAAGATATCGCTGAGAAGTCTTCTTTCCTGGAAGCTTCATATCTCGTGTTCTACGGAAAACTTCCAACAGCAGCTGAGCTTAAAACTTTCGAAGAGAAAATTGCTTCGTATGATGATGTTCCTGAAGGAATCAAGCAGCAGATCAAAGCTTTCCCTAAGAAAGCTCACCCGATGGCCATTCTTTCTTCGAACATGGTTTCACTTTCTGCATTCTATGAAGATATGTGTGTGCAGGATCTGACTCCGGCCCAGAAAGATCAGGCGATCTGCCAACTCATGGGTCAGCTGAAAGTTGTGGCAGCATACGCTTACCGTCACTCTCAGGGGAAAGAATTCGTTAAATCTGATAAGTCTCTCGATTACTGTTCTGACTTCGTCTACATGATGACCGGTGATAAGAATGTGAAGAAAGAAGTGGCGAAGGCCCTCGATGTTCTTCTTATTCTCCACGTTGATCACGAGCAGAACTGTTCAACATCTTCAGTCCGTCTCGTTGGTTCATCGAAAGCAAATATCTTTGCAACGATCTCTGCAGGTGTGGATGCTCTCTGGGGCCCACTCCATGGTGGTGCAAACCAGGCCGTGCTCGAGATGCTCGAAGAAATCAAGCAATCTGGAAAAGGCTACGAAGCATTCCTCACGGAAGTTAAAGACAAGAACTCTGGTTCACGCCTCATGGGCTTCGGTCACCGCGTGTACAAGAACTTTGATCCACGCGCGAAAATCATTAAAAGAGAGTGTGATAATGTTCTCGCTACTCTCGGCGTGAAAGATCCGCTTCTCGATATCGCCAAAGGTCTCGAGGCGGTAGCTCTCAAAGATGAATACTTCGTTTCTAGAAAGCTATATCCGAACGTCGATTTCTATTCAGGGATCATCTACCGCGCTCTCGGGATTCCAACTAATATGTTCACAGTTATGTTCGCTATGGGACGACTCCCGGGCTGGATGGCCCAGTGGAAGGAAATGGTAGAGCAGCCAGGATTCAAGATCTGTCGTCCGCGCCAGATCTACACCGGCGATACCAAGAATACCTACAAAGACATCAAATCCCGCTAATTTAGCTCATTTCGGGGTGTCTAAACTTTAGACACCCCAGTCTCTTTTTACATCCATTCTCTTCGAAAAATCTCCCCGTGATACAAATGGCGCATTAAAGCTTTTGTAATACTTTTTGGGAGGAACCAAATGAAATTCAAGAACCTATTTCTTACTGCCGTGTTGATGACATCATTCTCAGCAATCGCTGCTAAAGGCGACCTCGATTCTTACAATGTTACAGACGAAGAACTCGCTGAACTCGATGCTCTCTATTCTCAGGATAACGATCCGGTTAATCCAAACCTCGTAAATCTCAAATCAAACTGTAAGCGTGAAACATGTCCGGTATATATCCTTGTAGATAAATCTGATCAGCGTGCTGACATCTTTATCGGAGGCAAGAATATTAAAGACGGTGCTGTTGATAAAGACGGTGTCTTATTCCCACTCGGAAGACATGATGGTAATGGCCGTTGGAAAGTAACAACTGGTATTGCGGGTCACGAGACTCCGAACTTCGACCGTAAGCTTGAATCCGATGCCCGTATCTATAACCGTTATTCTTCAACTAAGTATCCAGGCGGAGACTGGCAGGGTTTCGGTAACATGCCATATGCGATGTTCATCCTTCGCGGTTTCGCGATCCACGGAACAACTGGTTCAGATACTGCTGGTAACCTTTCTAAGCTCGGAACGAAGCCACTTTCTCACGGATGTGTTCGTATCCACTCTCTGAACGCTAGAGAGCTTAATAAGGTCGTAAGAAAGTACGGCGTAGCTAATACATGGATCCGCGTAGTTCCTTAGTCTCTCTCACGAAATCACAAATTGAAAAGGCTCCGAAAGGGGCCTTTTTCTATTATGGTCAGGAGAGGCGAAGCCGATGACCGGTATGCCGGCGGCAGCCGGGCAATCTTTTCCCCTCACAAGTTCCCTCAGGTACATAGTTTCATCTAATCCGCTGTGTCTTCGATGAGTAGTTATCGGAGACATTATGAAAACTGCCTTACTGACCCTTCTTCTTTCCTTTCCCCTGATGGCGGATGTTCTCACTGTTACCGGGATGAAAGGCGAGCCTGGAATGCATCAGAGCTTTTTTCTGAAAACTCAGCTGGAAGAGAAGGTACTTCTCGATTGTCAGAGTTTTATGAATGGTATCTACATCGGTCCACGCGACGGTGGAATTTTCTTTATGCTCGATTCAAGTGAGTGTCAGTCTCTTTATAATAATATTCGCGGCAGTCTGAAGAAATTCAAAAAACACTGCATTGAAATCGAAGATGCTGTGAATTCTGATGAAACTTGCTGAGATCCTTCCTCATCTTCTTTACTCATTTCCTCATGAAAGCGATTTGCTGAAGGCAATCGAGGAACTCTCTCGCAAGTTCACCACTGATCGCGAGAAGATCGGGGACTATCTCAAGGATGAGCGTCTCGTATCTGCTTATACCGCTTTTTATCTCATGACCAATATTCCGAAACTTTCCGCCATTATGAAATGGATGCCCGAAGAATGGCTCAAAGATATAGAGGCTTGTTCACTTATCGATCTGGGCGCAGGCCCCGGGACATTCAGTCTTGCTTGGAAAGAAATGTTTGGAAGCAAAGTTCATCTTCAGGTTGAAACTTCCCCCGTTATGAGACTGCAGGCGAGAAAACTTTGGGATGGTCTTCATTCATCTGTTGAAATGAAGCAGGAAGGAAATCCTGAAGGAAATAAAATTCTTCTCTTTGGTCACTCGGCCAATGAAATGGGAGTGGATGCTGCTCTTAACTATGTCGATAAATACTCGCCGGAACATATTCTCTTCATCGAGCCTGGAACAAAAGATTTTTTTGGAAAAATGCTTAATATCAGACGCGCGCTTCTTTCATCAGGCTGGCATGTCCTTTATCCCTGCCCGGAAGAATCAGAATGTCCGATGAAGGGATCTGAAAATTGGTGTCACCAGTTTGTTCATGTTTCTCATGATCCGGAAGTGGAAAGACTTTCGCAGATTATGAAGCTCGACCGTAAACTACTTCCGCTAACTGTTCAGGTCTTCTCAAAGAAGAGTTATCCCCGAACGAGCGAAAGACTTGTCAGAGTTTATCCCGAAACGAAGTTCAGCTTTGAGTGGCAGGTCTGTCACAATAATGTCCTCGAAGATTATCAGGTCATGAAAAGAGGGATGGAAAAGAGCACTGAAAAGGCGGTTGGGAGAATGCTTTCCGGGGATGGCCTTAATACCGTCACTGAGAAAGAGATGCCCGGTAAAAAACGCGTCAAGCTCACATAAAAATCTGATCTAAATCATTTCTCTCCGATATTTCCCTGTTAAAATTATGCTGATGGCCTTCCTTGACACATGTCCGGGAGATACCATCTTAATAAGCAGATGAGTCTAAAAACAGGAGTATCTATATATGAATAAATTTGATCAGGTGGTGATGGGCTCACTCGATATTGCTCAATCAGAAGCCTTGAAGCGCAAAAATACAGAACTCTCTCCTGAGCATCTTCTATGGGGGCTTATCCTCAATAAATCCTCATATGCTTCGAAGGCGATGAAAGATAATCAAAAAGAAGTAGAAGCATTACTTAACGCTCTTCCAAAGACAACTTCGAATGTGACGATTGAAGATCTCCGCACGAGTGCGAAGCTTCAGGAATGGATAACACTTGCCAGTGGTGATTCAGCTCAGGAAGGAAAAGGCGAAGTTTCTGAAAAGCATCTTCTGAAGCATCTTCCGAAAATGTTCCCGAAGCTTCAGGTGGATTACAGTAAGTTCTCAGAAGCCGCGGAAGAACTGGAAGTGCCATCGTTCCTGATTAATCTGAACGAACTCGCCGCCGAAGGGAAACTCGATCCGGTCATCGGTCGTACAAAAGAAATCAGATCTGTCATTGAGATATTGGGCAGGAGGAATAAGAACAATCCGGTTCTCGTGGGCCCGGCCGGTGTTGGTAAGACAGCAATTATTGAAGGACTCGCCGAGCAGATTGTAAAAGGCATGGTGCCCGACGTTCTCAAAAATAAAACAGTTTATTCCCTCGAAATGGGCGCGCTCATGGCGGGAACAAAATATCGCGGTGACTTTGAAGAAAGAATCCAAAATCTCCTGAAATTTGTTAAATCGAAAGCAGGCGAAGTAGTCCTGTTTATCGATGAAATCCATCAGCTCGTTGGAGCAGGACGCACCGACGGTGCGATGGACGCCGCAAATTTATTGAAACCTGCACTGGCGCGTGGAGAGCTCCATTGTATTGGGGCTACTACTTCTGATGAATATCAGAAATACATTCTTAATGACGCTGCCTTAGAGAGAAGATTTCGTTCGGTTCCGGTTAATGAACCATCACGAGAGGACTCTGTTGAGATTCTCATGGGTGTGCGCTCTAAACTCGAAGCACACCATGGGATCAAGATCTCCGATGAAGCCGTTTACAATGCTGTCTTCCTTTCAGATCAGTACATCACAGATAAGAATCTTCCGGATAAGGCGATCGATCTCCTGGATGAATCTTCCTCTGCGCTGAAGCTTTCTGCTGAAGCGATGCCGGCCAAGCTTGTAGAGCTTGAAGGTGAGCTGCGCTCAAAAAAGATCTACGCTCAGATGGAAAAAGACAATGAAGACTTGAAAAAAGAAATTGCTGCTCTTGAAAAAGAATTTGCTGAGGGCAAAGCGGTCTGGGAAAAAGAAGTGGGATCTCTCAAGAAAGTTGCTGAGATCAAGAGTCGTATTGATCGCCTGAACTTTGATCTCGAGACTGCTCAGAGAAGCGGTCAGTATGAAGAAGCCTCAAAAATAAAATACATGCTCATTCCCCAGACTGAAAAAGAACTCGAAGGTCATCAGAATGATTGGGTGCTTGGAAAAAAACATATTGCCCAGGTTATTTCACGCCAGACCGGCATTCCGGTAGAGAAGATCCTGAAATCGAAACAAGATTCAATTCTTCTTCTGGAAGATTTCCTCAACCGGAGAGTATTTGGTCAGCATGAAGCAACTCATGAGATTGCAGAGACTCTTATCGCGAGCTACGCGGGTCTTTCGGATGAAACCAGACCTCTGGGATCTTTCCTTCTCCTTGGGCCAACTGGTGTCGGTAAAACTGAGACTGCGAAGGCCTTGACTCAATATCTCTTCGACAATGAAGAAAATATTGTCCGCTTTGATCTATCAGAATATTCGGAGAAGCATTCGGTAGCAAAACTCATCGGAGCTCCAGCCGGATATGTTGGATATGAAGAGGGTGGGGTTCTCACTGAAGCGGTAAGAAGAAAGCCCTATGCCGTAGTCCTTTTTGATGAGATTGAAAAAGCGCATCCGGATTTTTCAGATATCCTTCTTCAGATCCTGGATGATGGGCGTCTGACTGATAACAAAGGCCGCACGATCAACTTCAAGAACACGATCATCATGATGACGTCGAACTCGAAGAATCCCAAAGAAGAATTTAAGCCGGAAGTCCTCGGACGGATGGATGCAATTCTGACTTTCCATGCTCTCGATCGCTCAGTCATGAAGCAGCTGATTGAGAAGCAAGTGAAGCTTTTAAATGAGCGCCTGAAGTCTAAGAGAGTCACTCTCAAGCTTGATTTAAAAGCCTTCCAGACGCTGGAAGAGCAGGGCTTTGACCACCAGTATGGTGCGAGACCTCTCAACTCTGTTTTCCAGAAGCTCGTCACCAGACCGCTTTCCAAGAAGATACTCGAAGGGAATCTTAAGGAGGGGGAGCTATTCATGACCTGGACCGGTCTTGAGATGGAAATCCTCACAACGCCAACAGAAAATGCCGTTCATTAACCAGAAAAGGCCCATTTAGGGCCTTTTTTGTGCTTTCCCGTTCATACCCTAAAATGGGTTCATGCCACTTTTACTGCTTATTCTTCTGACTCTGAAAGGTGCGATTGCTTCCGAAAACTGGTGTCGGTTTCAGGATAACCTCTCTTTTCCCGATGCCACTGTTCTTGGCATTTATGGAATGGGTAGTGAAAAGGAAATTAAGCTCGCCTTCGAATTTAAGAAGCCAGTTATTTTGATCCTTTTTAATTTCGGTCCCGTGAAATGGAAAATTGTAGGTAAAAACTCAAAGGTTGCAGCTGTTGTGACTTACGGAGTTCACGCATCAGAAATAACCGGGCTGCCCGGGACTATCCCGGTCATGGAAAATTCAAAAGAAAAGGGTGGTCCCTGCATCCAGAAGATCAAGGGTGACCTTGGAAGAGTTCCCGCTCATGCTTCTCCTTTTTACCACGATATTGCCCAGACCAGAATCAAGCAGATCTCAAAGCGCCTTTTCTCCCGGAAGAAGGTTGTTTTCTTCTATGATGGAAATTTCCAAAAGCTTAAAAGAGTTAATTCTTTCTGATGTATAATTTTTCTATTCTCATCACACTTCTTTTTGTCGTTACCTCATTTGCCCAGAGTCCGGAAAAGGAGTTTCTGGAAATCAGTCCGGAACAGGAAAAGAAAATTCAGGAAATTGAACGAAAAAAAGCTGATTTCTTAAAAAGAAAACAGTTCGAAGAAAAGAAAAAACTGGAACTGGCAAAAATCGCTGCGCAGAAAAAAGCTGATGAACTAAAAAAGCTGGATGAAGAGAGAAAGAAAAAAGAAGAGCTGGAAGCCTACACGAAGTGGCTTATTTCTGAGCGCGACCGTAAAATGAAAGAGAGTTCACTAAAAGCGGATAATAAAGAAGAGCTCAAAGCTCCGGCTCAGATTGAAGTCAAAAACGATGGAAAAGAATGGGCAAAAGCTAATCCGGGAAAAATCAAATCTACTAAATATAAGCTCGCTGCTGGTCAGGAAAAGTGCCTATTCGAAAAACCTTTTAAAATTCCAGCTAACTTGAAAGTTGTGTCATTGGGGACTTATGAAGGTTCAATTCCCTGGAAGGAAAGAGGTTTTCAACAGCATCCGATGACTGATGTCACAATCAATCTCACCACGTCTGGAACTGTTGCGCTCATGTTCTGGACCTACGAACCCATCAGATGGAAAATCAAGAAAAATTCAACTAATCTTAGAGCGGTTTTTGTTATGGGATATCACCGACAGATTGTCGAAGTCGATGGAGAGACAATCCTCGTTAGTTCTTTTGTCGAGGGTGACATTTGTAAATACTCAGACGAAAGGGAGGACAGTAATCAAAGTTCAGAAGATCGTGCCCGGAAAAAGCTTGAGAAACTATCGCAAAACTTCTTTGGGAAATCACTTGAATCATTCAAGTACATTTATAGGCTTCCACCGGAATTAGACTTATAGCTCGTTATACTTTTTCGAGTTACCACGAGCTTTATCCACCGGATATTTTTCCGCATTCTTTTTAATCTTCTGGAGTATCGCTGACTCAAGATCGATCTCAGCTTTCTCAGAGATTCTTAAGAGATAAAATAAAATATCGGCGACTTCATCCTGAAGCTTCGCTTTGATAGCGGGATCATTCTTAACCTGATTTGATTTCTCTTCGTTCATCCACTGGAAAATCTCTACAAGTTCCGAAGTTTCCACCGAAAGGGCCATAGCGAGATTTTTCACAGAATGAAACTGATCCCAATCCCGTTCTTTAATAAAGTGCTCAATCTCCTGATGGATCCGCGGCATATCTACATTTTTCATTTTCTCTTTCTATCAAATACTAAAGCCGGTAGTCTAGGAACATGCACTCCCGGAACCGCTTTCAGGGCAATTATGACTTTAAGGAATTAACTAAGGCCCTGCCAGAGCTCGTGAGCTTTGTTGTCATGAAATTCGGCAGAGAGACCATTGATTTTGCAGATCCTCCTGCTGTGAAAGCTCTCAATCGTGCCATTCTTATGTCTGATTACGGAATTGAATACTGGAATATTCCTGATACTTTCTTGTGTCCTCCTATCCCGGGTCGCGCTGACTATATTCATACAGTGGCCGATCTCTTTAACGGTAAGAAAGATCCCTCGATCAGGGTGCTTGATATCGGTGTGGGGGCCAACTGTATTTATCCCTTGATTGGAAATGCTGAGTACAAATGGAAATTTGTCGGATCCGATATAGATCAGGATTCCATAAAGAACGCCCAAGACATCATCTCTAAAAATAGTCTGATTCATGATATTGAAGTGCGGTTGCAAAACGATAAGACCAGATTCTTTAAGGGGATTATCAAAGAAAACGAAAAATTTGATCTTACTATCTGCAATCCTCCTTTTCATGCCTCAGCGGAAGATGCAAGAGCTGGCACTGAGAGAAAGTGGAAGAATCTCGGCGAGAAATTGAAAAGTCTTAACTTTGGCGGTAAGTCCAATGAGCTGTGGTGTGCGGGTGGAGAGAAGGCATTTGTCACTTCTATGATCCGTGAAAGTAAAAGTTTTGCCGGACAGTGCCACTGGTTTACCACTCTGGTATCTAAGGACGAAAATCTCAGAGACTTTGAGAAGGAACTTAAACTTATCGGTGCCGTAGAAACGAAGATTCTTAAGATGGAACAGGGCCAGAAGAAAAGCCGTGTTCTGGCATGGACTTTTCAAAAGCCTTGAGAGTAAAGTCTGCCTATGAAATGGGCACTTATTTTTCTTCTCTGTATCAAGATATTTTCTGCTATCGCAGAAATCAGTGGTTCGAAATCTGATCATTTCGATGGAAAGCATTTTTTTAATCCAGGTCATGACGATAAGAATTCTTTTTTTGATCTCCTGAAATGGCAATTCACTTCAAGGCCTGCAAAATGGCCGGAAAATGTTTCGAATAAAGATTATCCGGCACCGATTCTCCCAGAAGGGAAGAAAGCAACTTTCACTTTTATCAATCACGCTACTTTTCTCATCCAGACACCACAAGTCACTTTTCTCACCGATCCGGTATTTTCTGAGCGAGTGAGCCCGGTCAAATTCGCTGGTCCTAAGAGAGCAAGACTCCCGGGAGTTTCACTGGATAAGCTTCCCGCTATTGATGTAGTCATCATCTCTCATAATCACTATGATCATATGGATCTCGAATCACTGAAAGCAATTGATCTGAAATTTCATCCGCTCTTCATCGTTCCGTTGGGTAACAGGGAATTTCTCCTGAAAGAAGGGCTCCAGAATGTGGTTGAGCTCGACTGGTGGAAAGACCAGCAGGTTAAAAACACCCTTATCACTTTCACTCCATCACTCCATTGGTCCAGCCGCTCTCTCTGGGATAAGTACGAAACTTTATGGGGAAGCTTCTTTATCAGCATCGATGGGTTCAAATTTTACTTCGGCGGTGACTCCGGTTATGCGGACCACTTCCGTGATATTAAAATGCGCCTGGGAGCTCCCGATGTCGCCCTTCTACCGATTGGGGCTTATGGGCCCAGATGGTTCATGAAAAAGCATCATATGAACCCAGCAGAGGCCATCATGGCCCACAAGGATCTTGAAGCAGGAACTTCGTTTGGAATGCATTTCGGGACATTTCAAATGACGGATGAAGGGATTGATGATCCGGTGAAAGCACTTCAGAAATCACTCGGTGAAATTAAGAACTTTCAGGTTCTCGATCAGGGTGAAGGAGCCTCATTCTGAGTTTTAGCTATCACCTTATTGACGAGAGCATAAGAAGAAGGAAGCCGCCGATCCAGAGATAGATGATCGAGATAACCCCGAACGCAGTCAAGACATGAGTAAGACTAGATCCGGGTTCATCTGGGTTCATTTTCGAGCGATGCTGCAGGTAAAAAACAACCATGAGGACAGCATAAACTGCGTTTCCCCCTAAGAGTATTTCCCGCGGTGGTTCCGGAAAAATGAACGCTACGATCACACAGTTCAAAACGCAGAAAAACAGCATGTAAAGATAGGTTCGCAATCGCCCGGTATGAGTAATCCTCGGGGAAAAGAAGATCGAATTCAGGAAAAAAAAGTTCAGGCACTTTTCCGAAGGCCCTGCGACAGTCCCGTCGTAGACCCAGTTTAGGAGAAGTGCGAAGCTAAATGCGATCGCGATGTACACGAAAAAGAGGTATCCCAGAAGGAGTGACAAATCGCCATGAGGAAAGAATCTGATGAATTCTTCGGCGAGGTAGTGAGGGATAACAGTTAGAAAAAACATCACTGGCAAATAGGTTATGTAATTTTTGACGGCCTCTGCATACTGTTCGATTCGCGCGGGAAACATTTTTTACTTCTCCAGTGTGAATAGCTTTAGTTCGGCCAGAGATTGAACTCACGATGAATGCGGGCCTTCTCATCCTCAGAAAATTTATTATTGTCGATCGACAGGTGGGAGAGATTCTTCATCTGCTTCACTAGATTCGGGAAATTTTCAAATGCATTGGAATCCAGATTCAGTCGTCGGAGATTCTTAATGGCGGGGAAAGAGTGAGGAAGATCTGTCAGATCATTCCCTGAGAGATTCAGCTCCTCGATATGGGTGAGCATCGAAAATTCTTCAGGCAGCGCTGTGAGTCCGCAATTTTTGAGTGTGAGTGATTTTAAAGGGGCATTGATCTGGCCCAGTGGGAGAGTAAGTCTTTTTAAAGGAGTTTCGATGACTTTCATATTCTCAAGAGATGGGAGGGTGAATACTCCCGAGATTTCACCTTTAAATGATGGCCACTTAATCGATAGTATCCTCAGTTTCTCCCATGGGTGACCTATCCGCGGAAAATTCTCAATCCCACCTTCAAGATAAAGTTCTTTGAGATTGGTGAACATCAAAAGCTCAGTGGGGAATTCATTTCCTGAAACAGTGATTTTTAAAGCTTCAACATCAGTACGTTCTTTAATTGCAGTAGAGAGGTTTTTATAAAGCTTCAAAGTATTCTCCCTCGAAACCGAGAAAATACAGAAGGGTAGTCATAGGACCAAAATTAATTTCATATCCGGCCTGTTTTCTCACAAGGTCTTTCGCGTGCCAGGCGACACCCATTCCCGCTTCCTGAATCATGAGGAGATCATTTGCTCCATCACCCACAGCAATCGTCTGCTCGCGGGAGAAACCGTGTTTCTCGCGGAGTTCGATGATGATCTTCTTTTTCTTTTCAGCGTTCACAATCTCGCCGGTAACAACTCCAGAGAGGACGTCACCGTCCCAGTCGAGATTATTGGCAAATGCATATTCCATCGGAAGGCTCTCGCGGAAAAATTCGGCGAAATAATGAAATCCTCCTGAAGCGATTGCAGTTACTCCTCCGTGGAGCCTGAAAGTACGGATGAATAAAGCAACTCCGGGTGAAAGAGTGAGGCGAGCTTTGATTCTTTCCATGTTTGAGCGGTGAAATCCCTTAAGGAGGGCGATTCGCTCTCTTAAAGCGCCATCAAAATTCAACTCACCATTCATCGCGCGTTCGGTTATCTCTGCAACTTTCTCACCGATATTATAATCGGCGGCCATTTCGTTGATAACTTCCTGCTGGATAAGTGTCGAATCCATATCGAAAACGACCAGACGTTGCCCGGCCTCCCTGATCTTTTCGGGGACTAAGGCCATGTCGACTTTATGGAACTGACAAACTTCTTTGAGGTCACGGCGGTTCTCAGTGGTAGGAGCAATCAGCTGATACTCACGGGCAAAACCATTCTGCGAAAGTTCGCGATAAGTTTTTCTGGCCGATACAGGAAGGATAAGTTGCTCAAGTTGCCAGATGAAGTCCGGCGAAAGTTTCCGTGGAGAGGTGACTACCAGGAACTGTTTCACAGCATCGCCTTCTTCAGGCGCTTTTTCTCAATTCGTCTTTCACGAAGTTTCTTCACCATTGATAGAGAGTAAAGAAGTGCTGAAAGAAGTGAAATGAATGCTGCGATATAAATGAGAACTGTTCCCATAATAGGAAGCGGCAGGCCCAGAAATTTTTCATGGATCATGAGCATGGGAATGGCAATCATTTGGGCGGTCGTTTTCCATTTACCGAGTGAGCTTACTGGTACAGAAATTTCTTCCGTCATCGCGAGTAAGCGGAGTGAGGTCATGTACATCTCACGAAGGACAAGAATGATCACGACTACTGCGTTCACCCGGTTTAAAGCCTGAAGCATCATGAGCGATGCTACGACGAGAAACTTATCAGCTATGGGATCGAGGAATGATCCAAAGACGGTCACGATATTTCTCTTCCTCGCATAATAGCCATCGAGGAAATCAGTGATCGCTGCAGCAACGAAAATCCAGCAGGCAATATGACCCAGGTACTTACGGTAGGTGATAAGATCCGTCGGGGTGTCGAGATCAAAGTATAAAGTCAGAACAATTACCGGTATCATCAGCATCCGGAAGATTGTCAGGCGATTGGGAAGATTATCGATCTCTAAATCATTTTTTTCCATTGAACAAAGTATATGAAAAGACTCTATAAAAGAGAAAGCTTTTCCGGCTAGAGACCTAAAGGACTAAAGACTAGAATGGGAAGACGAGGTTATTCATGGAAAGAAAATTCAATCTGATCAAATCTGATTTTGAAAAACACGAGACGCGTGTTCTTCCCCGTTTCCCATTCTGCTACCTGACATTTAAATCCGACGATAATTCACGGGTATATGAAGTGAAGGACATCTCCCTTTCCGGGATGCAGCTTTCACTTAAGGATGCGGAACATACTTTCCCTGAGGAAGCACCTGTGAAAGGTCACATCCACTGGATGGGAAAAAATCTCGATATCAGCGGAGTTGTGAAATGGCATACTCCCACTCGCCTTGGGGTGGAGTTCGCGAAAAAAAGAGAATCCCTTGATCGTGTAAGAAACTTTCTTTCTATGGAAGAGTTCGTCAGACATCTTAAGCCCCTCCATAAAGTTGATGGCGGCCTAGAGCTTCCGGCAAAACTCAAGTATTGGCTCCGTTCCGACGGACCGGCCGAACTTTTCGTCTGGCAACATGGTGACGGAGAGCTCGCCAAGTTCCAGGTTCTTTTCATGGAGACATTTGTCGAATGGGAAGATGGCCAGGGTCTCAAGACCGGCCGGATTCTCTCAAAAAGAAACGTTGATTCGCCCCTCCTCAATGAGGACGAGTGCGTTTTCCGCATTGATGCAGACGCTGAATTGGAGAAGCTCCATCGCGTAAAAGACCTCGTAGATCTCATCCCGTCGGACCTTCTGCCCTCTGAAGCCAAAACTTTTATCGCGCGTCAATTAACCTAAATCCCTTCTGAGAATCAAACACTTTTGATAGGATTCTCCTAGTTAATCAAACTAGGGGAATCCGATGAACCGTAACCTTGCCATGGAATTTGTCCGCGCGACTGAAGCTGCTGCGATTGCTTCTGCCCGTCTCATGGGGCGTGGAAATGAAAAGGCCGCTGATCAGGCAGCTGTGGACGCGATGAGAGCGATGCTCGATTCAATCGATTGCGATGCCACAGTTGTTATCGGTGAAGGTGAACGTGATGAAGCTCCAATGCTCTATATCGGTGAAAAAGTCGGAACCGGCGGCGGAACGAAACTCGAAATTGCACTTGATCCTCTTGAAGGAACTACCATCTGTGCCTATGGCGGCCCGAACTCTATTTCGGTAATGGCCATCGGTGAAGTGGGTGGACTCTTACACGCGCCCGACACTTACATGCTGAAAATTGCGGCCGGTAAAGAGGCCAAAGGTATTCTCGATATCCGTCAGTCACCAACAGAAAACTTAAAGCGCCTTGCAGACGTAAAAAAATGCAGAGTCGCGGATCTCACTGCCATTATTCTCGATCGCCCGAGACACAAGGAACTTATCGAAGAAGTAAGAGCTTCCGGCGCTCGTATTAATCTCATCGGTGACGGTGACGTTTCTGCAGCGATTGCTACTGCTACACCGAACTCTGGTGTTGATATCCTCCTCGGTATCGGGGGAGCACCTGAAGGTGTGATTGCAGCTGCGGCCCTTCAATGCATGGGTGGAGAGTTCCAGGGGATTCTCAAGCCACGCAATCAATCTGAAATCGAACGCGCCCGTAAGATGGGTGTTGAAGATATCAACCGCGTTTTCAAGATCGATGATCTTGCCCGCGGAAATCTCATGTTCTGTGCTACCGGAGTAACAACTGGGAATTTCCTTGATGGAGTGATCTTCAAATCATGGGGTGCCTATACACATTCTCTGGTTATGAGAAGCGAATCTGGTACAATCAGACATATTCGCGCTGAACACCATTTTGACAAGAAACCACGCTACTAAAAAAGGATTTTTATGGCCAAGGCGACCCGCACTGAAACTTACGATGTCCCTGCTTCCAAGTTCTACCAGGCAGTAATTGATTACAAGGTTTACTCTAAATTTGTCCCGGGTGTGGTCTCAATCGAAGTTCAGAATGAGTCAGCTGATGGAGCTACGGTAAAATTCAATATCAATGTTATTAAGAAACTTTCCTACACGCTCAAACTCGCCCACAAGAAAGACCAGGAAGTAAGCTGGTCACTCGTGACGGGTGATTATATGAAAACTAATAATGGCAAATGGACACTGAAAGATCTTGGAAATGGGAAAACGGAAGTTACATACGCACTTGAGATCGAAGTTAAAGGTTTCATCCCGGGGCTGTCTCTCATCGAGAAGGGACTTGTTGAAACAAACCTACCTATGACCATGTCCTCATTTGCTAAACGTGCGGAGAGCCTCTAATGGAAGACAATCGCGGTAATGAAGGAAAGCTTGGCGACCTCCTTAAAAAGGTACTCACGACCGGAGTGACCGCGGCGTTCATGACCGAAGAAGCTGCTCGTGCAATGTTAAAAGATCTTCCGCTTCCAAAAGAAATGGTGAGCGGTCTCATTGAAAACGCCAAAACGACCAAGACAGATTTCGTGGCCGGCGTGAAATCTGAACTCAGAAGCTATCTCGACAAGATTGATATCTCCAAGGAGATCGACAGACTGGCCGAGAAATATGATTTCGAAGTGAAGGCAACGATCTCTCTCAAGAAAAAAAATAAGAAAGAGAAGGAAGTAGGGTGATTGACCGGAAAGCATTCTTAGAAAGAAAGCTTTCCGAGGTCAAGTCTCGTCTGAAGTCCGGCGTTACTCTCGTTATCGTTTCTAAAACCAGACCCATCGAAGACATTCAGATGTATTACGATCTCGGAGTTCGCGACTTCGGTGAAAACCGGGTTCAGGAACTCTATGAGAAATCCGAGCTTCTGAAAAAGAAATGTCCCAAAATCCGCTGGCACATGATCGGTCACCTTCAGAGTAACAAGATTAACCAGCTCTTCACGATAGATAATCTTTTCTCGATTCATTCTGTTCACGATCAGGCACTTCTCGATAAGCTCATGAAGGCCGAACACAGGCTCTCTCACAATGTAGAAATCTATCTCCAGTTCAATACCAGCAAGGAAGAAGAGAAGTCCGGATTTGAGACTTACACTGAGCTTAAAGGAGCCGCCGAGGGTGCACTTCGCGCGAGGAAACTGAAGCTCGTCGGACTTATGACCATGGGAATTCTCAGGACAGAGAATTTTGAAAGAGATGCGGGTGTTTGTTTCCAGGATCTCAAAGTGGAAAAAGAAAAGCTTGAAGCAGAACTTGAAATTAAACTTCTCACCAGTATGGGCATGAGCCAGGATTATGAGATTGCCCTGAGGGAAGGAACAGATTGTGTCCGCCTCGGGACAATGATGTTTCAATGAAAGAGTTTCAGCTTGGCGATAAACTTTTTAAAATCGAAGCCGTTCCTCTTACTTCGGGTGTAACCGGCATTAAATTCATTTACCCAGAGAATTCATTCATTTTTCCTGCTCCAGAAGAGTGGTTTTCTGTCTTGAAAAGGGCAGTTCTCACGCTGGAGTCAGAAGGAAATAAAGAAGTTCAACTAAGAATAGAAAAGTCCCGTTTCGAAGAACTAATCCCTGTACTTCCGGAGCTCGGGTTTAGAATGAAACATGAACGATGCGAATTCCATTCTCTGGTTAGGGATCTTCCTGATGATACGGGATCTCCTTTTATCTGGAAGCCGCTTGAAAAAGATGGAGTGTGGAATCTTGAAAAGGGAGCTTCTCTTCTGCATGAGGTTGCTCTTGGGGATCCGGATTATGATCCCTCAGAGTCTGCGATGGATGCTTTGAACTATTATTTCAATGATCCGAAACTAACAACCTTTCCAGAGTGTCTCCAGTTTGGATTTCTGGACGGAAAGTTGGCCGCACTCATTATTGCCCAGATAAGAGCTGCTGATGGTTGGTCACGGATCACTTACATGGGTATTCACCCCGATTTCAGAGGTAAAGGTCTTGGGAAATGGCTTCATCGGAAAGGCTTCTCCATGATGAAGAAACTCGGTGGAAAGAATTATTTCGGTGGAACAGTTTCGTCAAATAAAAATATGATCAAGCTTTTTAATGAACATGGCTGCACGGAAACCCGTATTCTCCAGGAATGGGTCAGGAATAAAAAGGCATAGAATGAAACTAATTTCCATTCTTCTATTTACGACACTTCTTTCATGCGCAACCAAAAAGCAGGAAGTGAAAGAGTACTTTCCCGGGATGAAGGGGTGCTTTCTTCTTTATAATTTAAAGACCGGAGCTTTTGAAAAAGAAATTGGTGATACTTGCAAAGTTCGATATCCCGCGTGTTCAACGTTTAAAGTTCCGCTTGCTGTGATGGCCTTTGATTCAGGTGTCCTTCGAGATGAAAAAGTAACCTGGAAGTGGGACGGTCAGAAGAGACTTCTTCCTCAATGGAATAAAGATCACAATGGCGAAACATGGATGAAAGATTCAGTGGTTTGGTTTTCCCAGAGGATTACTCCGAAGATGGGACAGAAAAAATTCCAGGAGTATCTCGATAAATTTGATTATGGTAATAAGGACATATCCACGGGCCTTACTCAATCATGGTTAAATTCTCCGAGTGACCCGAAAGGCTCACTTTCAATTACTGCCTATGAGCAGGTTGAATTCATGAAAAAACTCTGGAAAAATGAGCTTCCTGTTTCAACCCGGTCGATGGAACTTACCCGCAAGATTACTTTTCTTGAAACTTCTCCCAATGGTTTTCATTTGAGCGGGAAAACCGGATCTAATTTTTATGATAAAGAAAAAAAGATTCAGTTCGGATGGTTTATCGCTCAGGTCTTCAATGATGATAATGAATATATTGCTGTTACAAATCTCAGTGATCTAAAGCCTATCGAAACAGATTTGTATGGTGGTCAGCGTGCGAAGGCGATCACGAAGGAAATGTTGACTGAGGCCGGTCTCTGGTAATTATATAAGGAGTATCTATGAAGTTTTTTTTAGTTTTTATTTCTTTCTCTGCTTTTGCTCAGATGCCAAATATGGCAGCGGTGAAAGATATGTCGAAGCAGGTTCTCGAAGCGTGCAAGGAAGACAAATCGAAAATTAAAGGCTGCGAGTCTTATACTGAAGTTACGAAGCTCAAAGTTTGTTTGATGGCGAACAAAGAGAAGCTGTCTGAAAAATGTAAAATGTCGCTTAAGCTAGTGAAGTAACCTGTCTTTCAACTGATGAATTATTGTTATCATCGTCGTCATTCCCTCTAGATGAAAGTCCCGGAATGGGATTAGAGAACTGAATACATCCAAAAGAATAACGAAAAGTAAGTAATATTACTCTTCTGGAGATGCCGGAGCATCCGGATCATTCTTTCCGCCGCACTTATTATAAAAATTATCCCAGAGGCCACAGTCCTTATCCCGCATCGCTTTATCGAGAACGCCATCTCCTGACTGATCTCCCTCTTTAAGCGAAGAACAGGACATTACCAACAGGAGCAGAATAAATGCTCTCAAACGTGAGTCCTTTTAAGCGACGTCAGAAATTTCAGATAAATCATCGAAAGAATAAAACCCCAGTACACATTGAGATTCCAGTCCCACTCTAAAACCTTCGTATTGAAAAATACTCCGGTCATCCCACAGGCATATGCACCCACAACACTTACGACATCCAGGCGATAATGGAACCATTTCTTGAGAACGACCTTACTCATGAACAGGGCGAGGAGTGATCCCCCGGTCCATGATTGAGCTTTTAATCCCAGGAGTAACAATCCATCAAACTTTGAAGAAAGAATCGCTATCAAAAGAATAGCGATTCCCATGATGACGGAATCAATCAGACTCCACATCTCAGTTTTCTTCTTGTCTCTATTGGGAGCGATATCGTTATACATGGTGGCGCAGAGTGCATTGATCGTTGAATCGAGAACACTCATCGTGGCCGCAAGAACTCCCGCAACCATGATACCCCTCATACCAACGGGGAAATAAGTCACAATGAAATGCGGGAAAAGGTAATCAGCACCAGGGAGATTCGGTGGGAGGGGAGTTGATTGATAGAAAACCCAGAGGAGAGCACCAACTCCGAGAAACAAAAGTCCTACAGAGATAGATAAGAAAGAAGAAAAGAAAATCGCCATCTGTCCTGAGCGGAGAGATTTATTAGCTGTAAGTCTCTGAGCGAAATCCTGGTCCACTCCATGTGTCGACATATCAAAAAGAAACCCGCCCATGACTCCAAAGATAAATGGCCATGGATTTTCAAAATTCAGGATATTCGTTTTTCCAGCCGCCTGAGCTAGGTCCATCATCTCGCCCCAGGTTGATCCTGCCACCTGTGGAATGAGGTAGTGGGCTAGTGTTCCGCCGATAATAAATAAACTCATCTGGAACATATCAGTGCGGGCAACGGCCTTTAGGCCCCCGATCTGGATGTAAACCAAAGTGAGTAATGTCACACATACAAGTGCAGTCGTAATTGATGTATTCGTAAATGTTGCGAGCATGATTGAGCCCGAGAAAAGTCGCACTCCGACTGAGACAATCTTACTCATGGAGTAAAACATTCCCACGGCCCTGCGACCGGAAGGAAGACCAAAGTCCTGGGCCATGACTTCGTAAATAGTAAGTCCCTTATTGTAAACGCGGGGGAGGAAGACCACGGCAATCACAAAGCGGGCAGCGATGGCACCCATGTAAATTTGAACAAAAGAGAAATCTTTATTGAAGGCATAAGCAGGAACTCCGACAAAAGTGAGAGCTGAAACCTCAGTTCCAATGATCGAGCAGAGGGACTCAAAAAATGTAAGGGATTTATTGGCGAGATACTTTTCTTCCGCAATTTCTCTGTCGGTTCGGTGAGCTTTGTTCTCACCCATCTCTTTTCCGGATTTGATAGCAATACCGAAAACGACAACGATATAGCCGATGATAAAGACCCAGTCGATAAACTGGAAATCCATGAATGCTCCCTGAAATTGTTCTTAAGGAATGATATCAGGGGAGAAATAAAGATGAAAGAGGCTTCCGGAACTTAAGGCTGAGCTCTTCTTCTTCCCACTACAACTATCTCTTCGGCTGCCTCTTCAGAAAGCTCTGGGACCGGACGCGCCACCTGGACGGGAGGAACGTTCGGACCAAAATTAAAAGTGACATCTTTTGGTAGAGCACCTTCGCGATTATCATATACGATCACGCGCTTCTGATTAGCTGAATCGGTAGTGACCGTCACTCTCATGTGGCGTCGTTCCCGGGCGGGCATATTCTTTGTTGATTCTCTGAGATACTGCTCAGGAGTTGCAACTTTGGCGTAACGACCGCTTTTAATATCAGAGAGTCGGGGAAACTGATTATAAAGAAATGTCCGGGTTACTTCTGCTGCCTTGAAAGTTGAATTATATCCTGCCTTGTAGGCCGCCATGTTGATCCGGTAATAGGCACGGGTAGCAGCTTTTATTCCATCCTGCCCACGGGCATAGAGATAGACTTTTTTTCTGGCACCTTTGTTCACTTTTCCTGCGACACTCAACATACCCTTAACAGTTCGTGAGTTTTTAATTCCGGCCCATGCCGCCCTCACTGTATTTGTAACTTTCCCGAGTCTCGATCCGCGACCCATGGCCGCTATCACTCTTGCTCCGCCCGGAACGTTTCTTGCGACAGCAAAGGTTCCTGCCTTCGCAACTTTTCCTGCAAGGTGAGCTGCTGCTACAGTTCCGCCAGTAAAAAAGTTCGAAACAACGTTTGCACCAAGGTATCCAGCTACTCCGCAAATCATATTGAGCTTTTCATTACAGTCAGCGCACTCAAAGCTCATGGGAGTTTTGCATTCGGAAAAATGCGGAACTCCAGTCCATTCAGCACATCCGTACCTGCTTGAGATACCATCGGTGATCATTTTAATAAGCTGCTGGCCTTTGGCGTACATATATTTAAAAGGATTATCCATGAACTGATCAAGTTCAGAATCGGTCGCTTCAGTTGCAGCGATTCCTCTCCTCGAAGTTGCATCTTCGGCACGCCATAATGATCCAATCCGCTCACCGGCCCAATTCACGGCGATGGATCCAATATTGTAGAGGCCTTTCACTGTGTCCCAAAGGTTATCGAAAATCGCTTTACCAATATTGGTGAGACAGTTTCCGGTTCCGCCGCAACTTGAAAGAACGGGATGGCTTGAAAAATAACGGAGAGCGGCCGCACCTCCGGGATACATGGAGCGAATCATATTACAGCTGACTTTGTTCGCGCATCTGGCCGCTGATTCCATTCCCGGACAGGCAATATTTTCAACGATGGGAGATGTTCCGTTCAAAAGATCCACGAGAGCTGGATCACTCACACGAAGATCAACCGGGCATTGTTCTACAGTCTGTTTATTAATGAGATTATACTCTTCGCGAAGTGCGAGTGCTTGAGAGTTGCAATCCAAAGAAGTTTCACGAATCGAACTATGGGCATCGAAGAGAATCCTGTCGGAAAGAAATACTCCATCAGGTAAAAAACAGATCTGGCGGAATAGATCAGTCTGTTGCGTGAAAATAGATATACGCTTCTGGATATCGGCACGGGTGTTGACTGAGAAAAGAATGGTAAGAATTAGAATCAATCCGCGCATTCAAAACTCCGCACGATCGATTCACTTTCTGTCAGTTGGTCACGGTTTTCATAATTAAGGATGATCTTCAAGTGAACAAGACGTTTCTTGCAGTTCACATAAAAGGTGCGCTCAAGATAACTTTTTTGATTTAAGCGGTAACTCACTCCCGCTATCAGGCGATCTTTTTCAAATTTTCCGGCCTGGATATCGTAAATCTCGCCGTTCTGATCTTTGATCCATTCTTTTCTTCCTTCAGCATATTTTTCGCCGAAGATTTTTGCCTCATCGTCAGACATTTTTGCAGGGGGAGCATCAGTAGGAATTACCTGAATAACTGCGCGGGGCTTGGGTGAAACTGATGGGCCAAGAAGTGTAACTGGTATTCCGTAGAGATCTTTTACTTCGCGCCACTTTTCCGGAACATCAATTTTAAAGTTCACATCTTTCCAGTTCACGGACTTCGCCATGACGGAAAATGGAAGGAGTAACAGGAATGTTAAAAAGGTTATGACCACCGGGACTTATCGACGGATTCCCAATGAGAATTGATGATTTTATTAATTCCCGAGTGAACTTATCGAAACGACTACCAGTCTATCTTCCCACGCTCACTGAAATCGACGTAGAGACTACTCACGGCCTTTCCTTTCGGATCAACAACCACAATCACTACCTCATAAACACTATCGTCCGTCTGGATGAGAACATACTGATAGTCCTTATGAACCAGAACTTCCGGGAAGCGCTTGAGCTGTTTTTTCGTCATCACTTTTGAAAGACGGAGATATTCCACGAACTTTTCCGAATCGGCACGCTCGCCTGATTCCTCAATCATGAACCTGACGGCCTCTCTCTGGAGGGGTGAAAAGTTAGGGCTTGCCTGGGTATTGAGGGCAAAAAGGCAGGCGAGAATGAGGAGAGCGGCTTTCATAGGGATCCTTTCAATATTCTAGTAGGGAACTGGCCTTCGGGTAAGTCACCGAAACCCAAGGCCAGTTATAGGCAATGTTTGTATTTATTTCACGCTTAATTTTGAGCTGACCCCCATCTAATTTTTTGATTCGACAACCCCCGCCATAGGGGTTTATTTAGATGCATATCAATTTTAGGGGGACCTAATGGATACCTTACGCAAAGTACCTGAACTATCGCTGATGAGCTTCGTGAACGGAACTACGAACGACAAAACTAAGTTCGTGAATAACCTATTCACTGGTCTCAAGGACTACGGATTTATTATCCTGGTAGATCACCCGGTTGATCATAAGGTGACTCAGAAGGCTTATGATCTCATCCATGAGTTCTACCAACTCCCGTCAGAAATAAAAGCTAAGTATAAATGCAAAGAAGGCGGAGGCCAGCGTGGCCACACTGCTTTCGGTGTTGAGCACGCGAAAAATTCTCAGTATCCGGATCTGAAAGAGTTCTGGCACGTGGGTCGCGAGATTGTAACGAATCCTAAATTCAAGAGCTACCTTCCGGATAATATCTGGCCTTCAGAAATTGCTGAGTTCAAGGATACCTTCCTCAAGCTCTACAATGGTCTTGATACAACATCGACCATCGTTCTTGATGCTTTAGGAATGGCGCTCGATCTTCCTCAGACATATTTCCGCACTATGCTCCAGGACGGGAACTCGATCCTTCGTGCAATTCATTACCCACCACTGGATGAGCGTGCTCCTGTGAACTCTGTTCGCGCTGCTGCTCACGAAGATATTAACCTCATCACAGTAATGGTTGGTGCTACAACTTCAGGGCTCGAGCTACTTGACCGTGATGGAAAATGGCTTTCTGTTAACTGTAACGAGAAACAACTCGTGGTTGATTCTGGTGACATGCTTTCTCGTCTTACGAATGATGTAATTCCTGCAACTACTCACCGTGTGGTGAACCCGACTGTCGGTGCAAATACTCACCGCTATTCGATGCCGTTCTTCACGCATCCAAATCCGGACACGATGCTTACCTGCATTCCATCTTGTCGCGGGACAGGTGAGAAATATGAGCCAATCAACTCTCACGAGTGGCTCATGATCCGTCTTAAAGAGATTGGATTATTGAAGAAGTAATTCTTATGAAAAGCCTTCCTGGCCGCCACGTGGGAATGGAGGCTTTTTTTATGTCTTGTTTTAAGAGTTAAATATTATCGCCCGCAAGCCGCTTTCACGCGAAATGAAAGTCCTAGAATATCCAGGTTTAAAATATCAGTAGAAGTCACTGCCAGAATATCGGCCTGGTCCATAAAATCTAAATTACAGAAACCGGTCTGAACATAGCATCCGACATGAGAATTGATTGCTCTCTTATGAAGATCATCACAGCCACGTATCGTCCCGCGAGAATTTTCCAGATAGTTCTGGAGGCAATATCTGATTTTAGGAAACCACAGTTTCACAGCGGGTCTCATAGTGGGCTGGGCCACCAGATACTTCTGGCACAAGCGGTGGCCAAATTTCAGGGGATAGCCATTTTTTCCGCAGTGATATTCATTTTCCACAGTGCGATAGTAGCTGCATGAATTGCGGGATGGACCAGCAAACGAAAGTACCGGAAGAAGTGCTAAGATTAGAAGGATAGCAATTTTCATTCTTCCTCATTGCATGTGATCTCTTTCACTGCTGCTAAAGAAGCTTCA
Organism: Bacteriovoracaceae bacterium; assembly: GCA_046595005.1. GTDB lineage: Bacteria > Bdellovibrionota > Bacteriovoracia > Bacteriovoracales > Bacteriovoracaceae > Peredibacter. Next base: position 259,873 of record JBKJPL010000009.1, read on the forward strand.
AGAAGCTTTAACTTTGCTTCCCTGGTATCCGCACACGGGATGACAAAAGAAGAATCCACTCTACTGCTCTTCTTTTCATCAGTTTCCGAGTGATAAACAACCTTGTTTTTTTCATACTGATTGAAGATATCAATCTTCGTAGTCGTCTTATGAATTTCTGTTGATAAAGATTTTTCTTTTTGCTGCTCAATAGCTTCGCATGTTACTTCAAATTCAACTTTAAAATCACCAGAGTCTGAATCAACTTCAAAACCTTTCGCGCGGAAGAACTGCTGAATGACAGGATCTTCTGCGTGAACGATGCAGTTATCACCAGCGCGGGCAGATCCCATGCTGATTCCCATAATGATCGTGAGTAACGCTAATTTGATGAGTTCCATAAAATAAAGTCCCTTTCGGTTTTTCGTTATTTTAACGTTTCCGTGCAGGGACTGATGATCTTATGTAAAAAAGGATAGGGGTGTAAAAGGTCTAGTCAGGGTTCCCGCATACCTGTGCCACAGGTATGCGGGAACCTTTTGAGGAACTAAAGGCTGAGATCGTCAGATACGTCGTTCTTTCCGAACCAGTTCATCATGTCTTTGAAATAGTTGTTATAGAAAGGGTTAGAGATCTGGTTTTCGCTATACCAAGAGGCCCCAGCTCCAAACTTCGTACGTTCTGCGATGAAGAGACGAAGCTTTCCATCATCCGAAGCACCCTGCCACTTCTTATACCAGGCCTTAACGTCCATCACTTGACCGGCAACCGGATCAAGCGCAAGCCAGATTTCATTGCCAGCTCTGTCTGTAGACTGAGCGATCGTCGTTACATGCCAGGCCCAAGAGCCAGAACTCATAGGTCCGACAACAAATGCTTTTTTGATATTAGCGCGGTGGAAACCGGCCATGGAAAGATAGGTATCAACGAACATCGCGCGGCCGAAGCAGAATCCGATACCCTTATTGGCAGCATCGTACTTTGAGTATTTATCAAGAGAAACAACCTCATTCATCATCGCAGTCTTGAGTACTGCTTTGGCGTTTTCCATAGAGAGAGAAGTTGGCTTTCCTCTTGTATCATCGTTGCGAGAGATATTCGGGTGAGCGCTAGCGTTTACATCGAGAGCAACGAAACGTGCGTAAAATGAGTCACTGTCTTTGATGATCTGGGCACCGGTTTTTCCGGCATTCATCATGCCAGTCATTCGGAAGAGGTCATCTGCCGGACGCACAATTTGTCCGAAGACAGTCGAAGAAATTACTAATGATAATAAGGCGAACATGCTTTTCATAAATGAGACTCCTGTTTAGGGGAATCTTAATGAAAAGCAGTGCATTCAGGGTGATGTTAAGAAGAGAATACAAGGCCGTCTAGTTTCTAGACGATTGTGTCCTACTCTAATTTCTGGGCGATTATGTCCTACTGACCCTAGTTGTGTACCCTGATCTTAAATACTTAAGACTAGGACTATTACTTCGATGGGAACAATAACTATGAGCCAGAAAGAGCTTAAGTCGTACCGACTTGGAATGGATGTAATTGAGGGAAAGCTTACGATCGTCGACTTTGCCCTTCAGATCGGGAAGTCTTACCGACAGGCCCAAAGAATTATTCAGAAGATTAAGCTTAAAGATGCCATCGGAGTCCAACACGGTAACAAAGGCCGTGAGCCTCACAACAAAACTCCGATTGAAACAGAGCTCATTATTCTCGATCTTCTCAAGAATAAGTACATCAATTTTAATCTCACTCACTTCCTTGAGAAAGCGTCTAAGTATGACAAGCTCGTCATCAAGAAAGACGCTCTTCATGTGATCGCAAAGAGACACGGTCTAGTCAAAAATCCAAAGCGTCGCGGTCGTCGAAGTCATAAACCTCGACCGCGCCTCTCAAGAGCGGGAATGATGATCCAGTTTGATGGAAGCGAGCACGTTTGGTTTGGTGATGTGAGATGCGATCTTATTGGCGGCATCGATGATGCCACTGGAAAAGTTGTGGGGTGTGGATTCTTCTTCGGAGAAAGCTCCAATAATTGTCTGAAAGTCATTCGAGAGATCGTTGATACGCA
>JBKJPL010000040.1:0-56978 GCA_046595005.1 Bacteriovoracaceae bacterium
ATATGCTTGCGCTCAAACGGGAAATTCTTTGGGAAAAAAAAAGCCCCTCTTTCGAGGGGCTTTTTTTAAATTTTTAACCTTGCAGGGGAAAGAACGGTGAACTTGTGTGGAGGGCCATTTTTTGTGGGATGACTCTGGTGGTTGGCCATGTCTTCCGGGGATATTTTTGAACTTTTTTTTGGAGTTCATTCCCCCTGCTTGAGAACATATAAAGCAACCCCCATGCCAACTCCAGTAATCCGCATAACATTCCAAAATCGTATGCTTACTCATCATGCCAAAATAAAAAGTTCATTAGTCAGTTTGCCCCATTCATTACCCCAAAGAGTGACAGAATGGTATTGTAAGGATGTGTAAGGTGTTTAAGATCATCAACTTAACGTATCTCAGCCTTTGTAAGGCTATGTCAGATGAGTCAAGAATGAATTTAGTTTTGGGATTTTATGCCCTTAATTATTTAAGAAGAAACTAAAAGTTACTGGAAGCCCAAAAAAACTTTTTCTTCTTCTTTCTGCTCTACGTTTTCGATTTGCGCTTCGGGTTTGATGCTTACTTCTTGATCTTTTTTTCGCAGATCTTTTACGATACTCCCAATTTCAATCCGGCTTCCCCGTGTCAGCTGAATATTCGTGGAGATATTTAGTGTGTTCTGATCGGGTGGTGGCGTTGCTACGACGACAATTGTTCCCGGAGGAAGGTTCAAAGGTACCACCGGCTTGGGGTCTCTTCTCGCTGTGATGGTAATTTCATAGAGATCTTTCGTAATGTATCGGCAATTCCCCTCGATCGCGTCCTGGGCCACTGTGAATGAAAACTTATTGAGTGTTTGAATCTGCATTACATCTTTTGATGATTCAGTCCGCTGGCCTTGAGTCACACCGGGAAATTTAGAGATCTCAACATTTGTATTCTGATTATTCATGGCCCTTATTTTTTCGACCTGAAGGGAACATGTCTCGCGTTTGATCTCTGCGCTGGAAAACGACACTTGCATATCGGGATCAAGATTCGCAGAGTAGTTCTGGATTAGTTCGCGCCGGTGCGGTCGCATCTGGACAGTGATACAATTTTTCTCGCTCTCAAGCTTATCCGATGGAACAAGAATACTCGCTAGCTTCTTTTCCACTCTCACTCTGGAGGCTTCCGAGGCAAAACAATAAGTCTCAAGCGACATATCTTCTTCTGAAGCAAAAGCTAGTGACATGATTATGATGGGCAAAAACAACATGTCTCATTATAATCGAGATATGCAAAAAGAGCTCTCCTATGTCACGCCTGAAGGTTTTACAGTATTTACCAGCCAATTCCTGAAGAATCGTGGGACTTGTTGTAAGTCTGCATGCCTTCACTGCCCATTCGGGTACACACTTAAAAAATTACGTATCCAGTTCCGCGAAGCTGTTCCCGGTGATGAAGAAATGATTGAGAAGGTCATTCAGGAATCAGGATCTCCGAACATGGAGTGGAAGGGCTTTATGCCTTCCAACGTCCAGTTCATTGAGATTAAGGGGACTCTCTGTGGAGTCATGATGAAAAATCATATTGTGGTTAAGCACGTTTTTTTACTTCCGCACTTTCAGAATCAGGGGATCGATAAGGACATTATCGAATCCTACTATTTTATTTAAAAACTTTTCTTCTTGTCCCATCTTCGGCGTTAACATCTCTTCTCATCGCTGCGACGTACTTATCGTACGTCTCACTCTTTGAAGCTCGTTGCCTTGAATCTGGAACAATAATAAAAGGTTTTCAAGTTCCAAACGGAGCTCCCGCGCCGGCGGGGCCACCGCGGCGAAGCTCTGCGTAATCAAATAGCCCCAATCAGCGTAAAGAAGACAAACGATCCGAATAACATCATAAAAGATCTGCATACCCAAAGATCACTGTCTGAAACCATAGAACCTCCCGTGGTTTGTGTATATCTGTGTGCTTTGTTAACTCGTCTCATTCGTGACAGAGGACCAAGCTGTGTGTTTATTGCAGGAAATATTTGTCAAAAATGTCGATATTGCCGTCGACAGCGGACAGGACCTCGAGAAAATCCCAGGCCATTTCAGACGCAAGCTTTTCATCAACTCCGTAACGGTTCACCAGCTCTAGCTGGATTCTGGCAAAGACTTCTGTTTCATTTACTTCAGTTAGTGATGTGTGAAAAAAGGCGCGCGCGTGCATTAAGTCCTCCTTGACCATTGTGCAAAGTCATCTGTGTGTGTGAGTGAAAAAAAAGCTTAGTAAGTTCTGATAAGACCTACAAGAAGTCCCCGAATCTCACATTCCTTGTCCTTGATGATGATAGGTTTCATCGTCTTGTTGGCAGGGTGTAGCTCGACTTGTTTGGCCTTCTTGAAATATCTCTTGAGAGTGGTTTCGTTATCAACGACTGCGACGACGATCTGACCGTTTTGAGCATCGGTAACATGCTTAATAATAGCGATGTCGCCGGAGAGAATTCCTTCTTCAATCATGGATTCACCCTTCACCTTGAGGGCGTAGTGAGTTCCGCGACCGAGCATATGAACAGGAACAGAAATAGTGTCGCTGTTTTCAATGGCCTCAATCGGAGTACCGGCAGCGATATTTCCGAGAAGAGGAATTTCTTCTGCATTCTGCTGAACAGACGCAGGTGCAAGACCACGAACGGAGTGTGAATCGTTATTCAGGTAACCACCGTTAGTGAGGTACTTAATGTAATCCTGAACCGAGCCGAGAGACTTGAATCCGAAATTTGCCTGGATTTCTTTCTGAGTAGGTGAGTAACCATTTTCGCGAACATACTCAGTGATGAAATCGAGAACGTCTTTCTGTTTTTTTGTGAGTGCCATCTTCGTCTCCGTAAAATTTCCGTACCTAAAATCAGGATAACCGTAAACTTTCCGTAGATCAACGGAAATTTGATATTACTTGAGATTTTTTATAGGGGCACAGAAGGGGCGGGCAAGTTATGGAAAAAGCCTGGTTTGTCACCGGACCTTATGGAATTAATTCTGTTCTGAGGCGATAGATCTTGTCTGAACTTCGGCTTCAGTGCCGATCGAAGACACTAAATTATTAATGCTTTTGCTGATGCTGGAAAACACCTGGGGAACTGAAAGCTCTTTGTTAAGCACCCAGTGAGTTGTTGTTCCCTTATAGATATAACGAAGTTCTGTTTTTCCCGGAGAAATCTCAGTCAGAGTGTAACGGATTTTAGATGTTTCAAAGGGAGACTCTTTCTTGAATTTCACTGAAACATAGTTTCTGGCTTCATCATTTGAAAGCATTTCTTCTTCGATAACAATTGTCTTCTGCTTGAGAACATTTGTGTTTTCTTTGATCTTCACGAGTTCATAAAATCCGCTTTCGCCACGGTTATAAACTTTTCTCGCTACGACAAATCTTTCAACTTCGTTTTCTTCTTTCTGCCATGTGCCCTGGCGAAGAGCTTTTACTACCAGAGTTTCGATGAGATTTTCATTATGATAACGACAATCATATTCAGTCGAAGTGAGCTCGCGCTTTTTTCTGTAAGCGTTGTTACACTTGTCAGAGAAGTTCACGATGCTTTCTTTCACTACAGCGAGTGGGTAGTTCAGAACTTTAGTTGTCGTTGCATGATAACTTCTCACGTCGTCCTTCTTTCCAGAAGCAAGGCTGACATCTTTTAGTCTTTCCTTACGGTCATATCTGACCCGCGCAGAAGTATCCAGAGAAATCATAGTAGCGAGGATCATGAGAGTTTTGAAAAAAAGCATGCCATTCCTTTTGAGATTCATCTCGTAGGAACATCATAACTTGGATTGAATTTAGGGTATGCGGGGAAAAATATTCAGGGGGAAAGGGGTGGCCACCACGTGGCCCTAATGAGCCCCTTTTATTAAGAAAACTCTTACGGACGAATATTCGGGAAACGGCACCAGAGCATAGTGAAAGGGATGTTCATTTCCGAAGAAGCGAAAGTTCCGCGATAAGTTCTCGCCCACTGTGGTCTGACATCCGGCCAGAAATCAACTTCCAGCTGAAAGCCGGCACCTTCAAAACGAACTCTGTTTCCGAAAGCTCCACGAGACATCACTGTGAAATTTCTCACTTCTCCTCCAGTTGGAGTTTCATGTCTGACATAAGCACGACGAAATGATTGCTGAAATCCTTCCTCGACTGAGGCTACGATATTATTCAACCCATCCTGACCACTGCACTCAACTTCTGAGAAAGCAGCAAAGACGGAAGAACTCATGACCAGAACAAGAGCTACTAGAATTAGTTTCATGGGACCTCACTCAATAGATTGATAAATAATCTTAACTATCTCTAACGTTACTTCGCCCGATGGTATTTTAACAAGTACTTCATCTCCCACCGTTTTACCAATGAGGGATTTCCCGATCGGTGATTGCCAGCTGATCCGGCCTTTCGCGGTATCCACTTCATCAACACCTACAATGCTGTATTTTCTCACATTGCCATTTTCGTCAGTGACATCAAGAGTGGCACCGAACTGAACTTTTTCTGATTTGATTCTCGCCGGGTCAACTATGACTGCCGCATCAAGTCTCTGACTCAGAAAGCGCACTCTGCGGTCAATTTCGCGAAGACGTTTCTTCCCATAAAGGTAGTCGGCATTTTCAGACCGGTCTCCGTTACTGGCGGCCCACTGAACGAGCTTTGTTACTTCCGGACGTTCTATGCGCAGAAGCTGCTCGAGCTCATCTACTAACTTCTGGTTACCCATTGGAGTAATATAATTATTTTTTACTATCATTCAGATCTTCCAGCCCCTGAAGAATGACATCCTTCAATTCAGCAGAACAAGAAGGAGAATTTGCATATGCAGAAAGAATTGCATTAGGTGGCGTAGAGGTCTTATTGTGTAGATAATCATCAAGAGTTTCAATCACCGGATCGAGTTCGGCATCCGGAGTATCACCCCGGGCAGCAAGACAGGATTGAAGAATAAAGCCTATGATGATCGGCGCTTTATTTGCCTCATACGAGAGAATTTTACGTTTCTGATAGAAGTAATACAGGACACCCAGAAATGATAAAAACAGGAGTTCGTAGAGAAGGTTTTCCATAAAGAGGATTCTCTCTTTAAGGAATTACTCCGTCATCCCAAAAAACCTGAGAATGGGGACATTGATGAAGAGCGGAGCAGGAAGGATAACAACGACCCAGCAAAAAACTCTTCGGGCAAGTGGATGTCCATGGCGGAATGCTTTTTTATCAATAAAAAGTCCCGCGCCCTGGATGATGAAATATGCGAGCATGGTTCCAAAGTAACTTTCACCGGAAATAATCCAATGAGGAAGATTCACCATCGCCTCATGAAAGAGCCCTGAGAAAATGAAGCTCGCTAGAATTTTACTTTTATGACTTCTCCGAAATGGTCGTCCCATGTCGGCAATCCAGTCCTGCACCCACAAATTCCAGCGACGTCCCCAGAATTCACTGACCGAAGGAGCAGACAAGGGATGGTGATGAATAGGAAAAATCTCTTCTCTTCTCCACGAATAAAGCGCCTGCCCGAGTGCGCCGATTGCCTCAGTGAAAAAATAAATTCCCACACCTAAAATCATCCGATCGGGCCAGGAAATCGGCGAAATAAAATATTTTACCAAGGTGAATATTATGCTCATGAAGACTGTATACAGGGCAAGGCTCAGCCAGGGAGATGTAGGGGCCGGGGGAGCTATAATCTTAAGACTTCTGGTAGAAAGATATGGCCAGCCCAGAAGGAAACTCCAGAAGTCCGGTCTTTTCGTTGATGTGAAAATCCAGCTAAGGCACTTCATAAGAAAGAAGCAGCCAAGAAAGTTAATGATAAAAACGAGCTGATAAGTGAGATCCAAGCGGCACCTTAGTTGAGTGCAGAAGTACGGTAAGAGTATAAGTCTTCAGTTTTCCACTGCAAAGAAAAAATATAATTGGTTTAACCCGCGACAGTAAATACCGATAAGTCTTCAGGAAGGAGTGGTTATGTACCATGCCAAAAGTCTTAAAGATCTTTTAAAAGCTGTGCCCCTGAACGAGGATTTCTTCGCGAACCTCGATCCGTTTCATCTCAATTTCATTGATATGTGCTTTAAAAAATCACTCGATGAGCAAATTGGCATGATGTCGGAAGTAGAGTTTGGGAACTATAAGCTCTTCCTGAAGTACAAAAGTGAGTACGAGGAAGATTTCTATCCTGAAATAAAAACTTACAAGAAAGCCTCTTAGCAACTAACTGTCGCCACCGTCTTTTTTGAGGTGCTATGATTTTCCCACAAAGGAACAATCATGAAATACCTCTTCCTCGCCATTTTCATTACTGGCTCGGCCTGGGCCCAAAACTCCCTGGTTCTTCCTGCATTTCGTGATGCCGTAAAGACTTATGTCGAGAATCCTTCGCTCGCCAAGAGCTATGTGGTGAAGCCCGGTACGAATGCTCTCATCAGGATTTTCCAGAAGAAAAAAATTACTCCAGCAATGCTCGAGCCTTATCTTCAGGTTCTTGAGTCTAAGAAAAATTTCCCGCTTTCAAAAGACGATCGCTACGATGTCTGGATCAAAAACAGAAAGAGCGATAACATTCCTGTTCCGGAACTTACGCTGCATGCATTTGGTTTTGATGTCGTCGAAGAGAGTGATGACTTTTTTAATGATGATATTTACTGCTATTTCTTTGTCACAGATGGAGTAATCCCTACCGGGAAAATTACTTCTATCTACAAGGGTGTGGATGAAGGCGAGACATTCTTCTTCAATGAAGTGGATCGCGCGATATATCCGCTTCTGGGTGTACCGGCCAAGTCTCCGGACAATCATCTCATTATTGATTACGGAATAATTGAATCTGATGGCGATGACATCAAAGACTTGCAGAAGCTCTCGTCAATTATTATCGATATCGCTATCGCCGTTTACGCTCAGGTGGATCCGCAAAATGCTCAGGTCCTCGCCAATCTTCGTAAGGAAGTGAAGGCCCTCGCAGATCTTCTCTTATCAATGAATAACGATGACCGTCTTGCTACAGGTTCTTTTGGATATACCAATGCAGAGTTGAGTGAGATTCTCAGGGATCAGACCTATGTTGAGTTCAAAAAGAATCACAAAAAAGAATCCCAGTTTGATGATTGGGAGTATCATCTTAGGTTCAGACTCATAAGGAAATGAATCAATGACGATCTCCCACTGGCAGCGCCCTCACACATTCACTGTTCCTGATATCCAGACAGATATCCTGATAGTGGGAGCGGGTTACGTGGGTCTTTCTACTGCCTGGTGGATTACCGAAAATAATCCCGGCGTAAAAGTCACTGTCATCGAGCGCTCACGTCCTGGGGCCGGAGCTTCCGGAAGAAATGCCGGATTCCTCACGAAAGGCAGTGCTTTTTTCTACCAGCACTTGTCAGAGAAGTGGGGAAAAGAGCGCGCACTCGAAATCTTCCGTTACGCCGAGACATCCCTCGATCTCGTGAATAATCAGATCTTGAAAGCAAGTCCGGAAATCAAATCAGAAAAAACATCATCGCTGACACTCACCCGGAAAAAATCAGAGCTTGAGAAGCTCCCCGGAGAGTTTGGGTTTGAATGGACCACCGAAATTCCCCAGAAGCTCAGTTCAACATATGAAGGCGCTTTTCGAAGTGAGCCCGAATATAAAATTAATCCGATGGAGCTCATCAATTCACTTCGTAAAAGTCTGGAGGCCAGAAAGGTCCAGATTATTGAAAGTTCCGGTGCCTATGAATTATTTCCTGATGGTGTCCGCACCGTCATGAACACCGTTAAATGCAAGAAGGTGATTCTCGCACTCAATGGTTATGCTCCGGAATTTCACAAATCTTTCGCAGGTCTCATCACTCCCAATCGCGCGCAGATGCTCGCCATTGAAACAGAAGAAGAGGTAGAAGCTAATTCACTCTACTATGATCCGGCGGAAAGAGTTTATTGGAGAAAGTCAGGTGAGAAAGCATTTCTCATTGGTGGAAAAAGACTTCTCGATGAAAAAAATGAAACCGGAAATTTCGAGAAAGTTTCCCCGCTGATCCAGGAAGGGCTAGAGGACTATGTCCGCAATGTACTGAAGCTCAATTACAAAGTGATTCATCGCTGGTCAGGCATCATGGGTTTTACTGAGCATGAACTGCCAATCATGTCAGAACTCACAGCACCTTTGCCTGCCTGGTTTGTGGGGGGATTCTCCGGCCATGGGATGGGATTTGGATTTCATGCCGGTAAAGAAATGAGTGAGCTTGTTAACGGTCATAAGAAGTCTTCATTCTTCCAGACCTTCAAAGACCCTAAGATCATTCTATGATGAAACGTACTGCGATGATGGCCATTCTTGTGGCCGCACTTCTGGGTGGCACTTTCTGGATGTGGAAACGGCTGAATCTGAGGCCGATGGCACCAACAACAATCCGTCTCTCACTTGATAATGAAGTGGAAAGTCTTGATCCTGCCAAGGCCTATTCGGATGATTCTCTGGTCATATCGTCTCAGGTGCTTGAGCCACTTTATCAATATCATTATCTCAAGCGTCCCTATGAGGTTCAGCCTCTTCTTGCGGAAGCTCTTCCTCAACTTGATGAGAAAGGAACAGTCCTTACAATCCGAATTAAGAAAGGAATTTTTTATCACGACCATCCTTCTTTCCGGGGTGTGAAAAGAGAAGTGAGAGCAGAAGATTTTGTTCTCCAGTTCAAGCGTCTGGGAATGGAAACATTAAAGAGCCCTGGCAGAAGTTTATTCTCCGGACTCGTTCGCGGTTTTTCCGAGTACGGCCGGAAGGTCAATGAAGACTGGAAAAAGCTTCTGGATGAAAAAATGGAAGGCGTGGAAGCAACCGATGATTCCACCATCGTTATCAGGCTCACGAGAAGTGAGCCGAACATGATTTATTACCTCGCGATGAATTTCGTTGTTCCTATGCCATGGGAAATTGTTTCTTATTATGAAAACAAGCTTGATGAAGTTCTCTTAGGTACCGGGCCCTATATTTATAGCGGTTCTAATCAGCAATTCCTCGAGATGCAGAAAAATCCTGAGTACCGTGAGGATTACTATCCGACCTCAGGTGACCGCTTCGCGAATGTGACTAATCTTCTTGATTCTTCCAGAGAGCGTCTCCCGTTTATTGATACGGTACGGTTTTATGTGAATAAAGAAGAAGAAAGATGGGAGAGATTTCTCAATAACGAAATTGATCTTCTCACGGTGCCGAAGGCATTTATTCCCAGACTCTATGATAAAAATGGCGAGCTCACAGAAGATCTTAAAAAGAAGAATGTGAAGCTGGGGCATTTTCCAATGCTTACTTCGCGCTGGTTTGGATTCAATATGCGGGATCCGCTTTTGGGTAAAAATAAGAATCTTCGTCTGGCGATTGCTCACGCAATTGACTACACAAAGTATCTCCAGATCATTTCCCAGAACACAAATCTCAGGGCCAATTCCATTCTGGTTCCGGGAATAGCCGGTTATCGTCCCGCGCGCGATTTCCGTTTTCAATTCAATCCGGAAACAGCGAAGAAGTATCTGGCGGAAGCTGGCTTTAAGAACATTTCTGATATTCCGGTGATTACTTATTCGACCAGGGGAAATGAGGGGATTGCTCTTCTTGAAGCAGACTTTGTGAAAGAGTCGCTTGAAAGCATAGGTCTCAAGGTAAAAATTGATAAAATCCTTTTCACCGATTTCTTAAAGCGCGGTCGCGCGGGTGAGCTTCAGTTCTTTACCGATGCCTGGATTTTTGATTTTCCGGATGGTGAGAATATTATGCAGCTTCTGGTAAGTTCGAATTCACCCGGGATAAATAAATCCGGTTACTCGAATCCCGAAGTGGACAATCTTTATGTCCGCTTGAAAGAACAGACGCATGTTGAATCGAGAGAAAAAACACTTCAGGCGATGGAAGAGCTGGTCTTTGACGATCTTCCCTGGATCCCACTGATGTACGAGAGCTCGTTTGTGCTCCAGAGTCCCAAGATCAAAAATTTCCGGAAGTCTTCGTTGATTAGAAATTACGTGAAATATCTGAAGATCGAGAAATAAAAAAGCTTCCGAGCGGAAATTGCGTGCTTAGCACGCAGAATTTCCCGAGTGGAGCTTTTATTATGGCCGAAGGAAATAAACGTCCGGGCCTCAGCGGCAGCTAAGTTCAACCCGGACGGCTATTTAAAAAATTACTGTTTAAAGCTAGCGTCGTACCAAGGCTTCTCAACTGATGGCTGCCAGCTTGCGATTTCGCGGCTTTGAGAAGGTTGTTTTACCCATGCATAGTGAACGACCATAAATGCACTGAGTGAAAAGAAGAAGAAATACGTGCAGAAATTTTGAATTGTCATAGAAGCTCCTTTGTCTTGGCTGTCTTATCGGACAAATTTATTCCAATCCTTAAGCCTATTTTTTCTTTAATTCCCGTGCTTTAGGCTCTTTCTGCCTATTGCCGGGGCCCATAGACGTGAATTATTATGGATCATTGTTATAACTTTTCCCCAGGGACTTTTTTGAAGTTCATCTTTCTGTTTCTCTTCGTTTTATTATCACCTGATTCAGAGGCCCAGCTTCTGAAGGAAAAAGTTCTTATCGGCCGCGTGGAGTGGGTGGAACTTCCTGAGATAAAGCTCAAACACAAAGCGCGAATCGATTCCGGAGCAAAGACAACATCACTTCATGCCGTGAACATCGAAGAAGTGGAACAAAGAGGCGAGCTCTTTGTAAAATTTCAGAGTGTGGATTCAGAAGGAAAGAAAGTTGAACTTCTGCGCAAGGTGGATACGACCCAGAGAGTTTCAAATACTGCTGGTTCAATTTCTAAGCGCTATGTGATCAAGGAAAAAGTTAAGATGGGATCAATTGAGAGAGAGATCCTTGTGAACCTTAATGATCGCTCCGGAATGGAATATAAGTTTCTCGTCGGAAGAAATCTTCTTCTTGGTCGGTTTATTGTCGATGTGGCACGTTCACACGTGCTGGGTGATTAAAGATGAGAAAAAATATAATTCTTTTTACGGCCCTTCTCATGCTCATCCCGTTGGGAATGCTTTTTTATAAAACGCAGATACTTCAGCTTTCGCTTCTGCCCCAGATGGTGGATGACGTCTGGAATTTTCACATCACTGTGAAACCCAAGGGTGATGTCCGCACATTTTCATTCCCAATTCCGAAGCCTGCTCCGGGAATGAGAGTTTCGGAAGAGAGAATCCGCGCGAAGGGTGTGGAAGTTTTCATTGATAACAGTTCTGACTCTTCTCTGGCTACATGGACTTCTTCAGAGAATTTCTCAGATCGGGTCTCTTATTCTGCAAGAGTTGATCTCTCACCAGTTGTTTATAAGAATCTCCCGAAAGATTTCTCTGAGTCTTATCCGAAAGGTCTTCAGAAGTTTCTCAAACTTCCCAAATTACTTCCGGAAGATGATGAGGCGATCAAACTTCTTGAGACTGCCATTCTTGAAGGGACAGAGGATAAAACAAGTCTTGTTCGTAAGATCTATTATTACGTCGAAGAAGAGATTCAGCGTAATACTGCCATCAAAACTATTCATGGAACTTTGAATTCAGGAAAAGGTTCTCCCCTTATCAAGGCGAAGCTTTTTAACATTATGGCCAGACGGAAGGGTGTGCCTTCGCGAGTTGTTGTGATGGTGAGAATGCCTGATTTAAAGAAGAACGAAGATCAGAAGCTCCGGTTTACTTTCGCCAACGAAGTTTTCCTCGCGAACAAATGGGTTCCGATTGACACGAATCGCGGCTTTTTCGGCGAAAGGCCTGATGATTTCATGGTCATTCACCGGAACTACGACGAAGTTGATAAATACATCTCGAAGAAGAGTGTTGTTTATTCGATCCACGCAGAACGCGCCCGTATTAACCGCTACAATAAAGCAGAATTTAAAAAAGAAGTTGTGAGAACAGATTCGATTTTCGGCAAGCTCTCTTTATATCGGCTTCCGATTCCGCTTCAGAATATGTTCTCCACGATTCTTCTCATCCCGATTGGGACACTTGTTCTTTCTCTCGCACGGAACATCATCGGGATTCCTACCTTTGGTATTTTTACTCCGATCCTTCTCACACTTTTCTTCAAGGAAACTTCTTTTGGATTCGGACTAACATTCTTCTTAAGTGTTATTGCCATCGGTATCGGGCAAAGATATATCCTGGATAAATTCTATCTTCTCGCAGTCCCCAGACTTTCAATTATCCTGACGTTTATCATTCTCATGATGATCGGTTACTCGTTTCTCAGTAATGATCTGACTGCAACGACAAACCATCTCTCTTTCTTCCCGATTGTAATTGTCGCGACTAATATTGAGCGCCTGTCAGTCATGATTGCTGAAGAGGGATTGGTGAATACACTCAAGACCCTTATCGGAACACTTGTCATCGCAATCCTTGGATTCATGCTTTACATGATTCCTGCTCTTGAAATTTTCATGTTCACGAACCCAGAATGTCTTTTCATTGTCATCGGGCTTCTCGTTCTTATCGGGAAATATAAGGGGTACCGGATTTCAGAGTTCATTCGTTTCCGTGATCTCGTTCGCCAGAGAAAGAAAAAAACCGACGGCAGCGGGGAGATTCCTTCAGTATGATTTTCCGCGACCTGCAAGAGATGGGAATTCTGGGGATCAATAACCGCGTCGGACGGTATATCCTTCGTCACAACAAGAGAAAAGATTATCCCCTCGTAGATAACAAAGTACTGACTGCCCAGCGAGCTGAATCATGGGGAATTGCCATGCCTCAGAACTATCTCGTGGTAGAAAACTACGGATACTTAAAACGGCTCGATATAAAACTCGCTCAGTATTCATCCTTTGTGATTAAACCCGCCAAGGGTTCACAGGGGAATGGAATCATCGTCATTAAGGAAGTGGTTCGCGATGGTGACCGCATTCTTTATCGTAGATCCAATGACAAGCTCATGGATATCGAAGAAGTTAAGCATCACATTTCAGGAATTCTTTCAGGTCTTTATTCTCTTTCAGGCCAGAGTGATATCGCGATCATCCAGGCAAAAATCGACAAGCATCCAATATTCGATGATTATTCTTACGGCGGAATTCCCGATATTCGTGTGATCGTATTTGAAGGGTTTCCTGTGATGAGCATGGTGAGACTTCCGACCAAATCATCTGATGGAAGAGCGAATCTTCATCAGGGTGCCATTGGTGCGGGCCTCAGTATGAAAAATGGCTGGACCACAAATGCTGTTATTAAAAATCAGGTGATCGATGCTCATCCTGATACCGGACATCAACTTTCAGGCCTCAGGCTTCCGTTCTGGCCCGAGATTCTGGAACTAGCAGCACGTTGCTACGACATGGTTGAGCTCGGTTACCTTGGAGCAGATATTGTTCTCACTCCCGATCAGGGACCGATTCTGCTCGAACTCAATGCTCGTCCAGGACTAGCAATTCAGATCGCAAATCTCGCGGGTCTTGTTCCGAGACTCGAAAAAATCAGGAATGAAGCTCCGAAAGGTCTTCTGGCCAAAGAGCGTGTCGCATTTTCAATGAAGAGTTTCTAGATCGTATTAAGAACATCGTAGAATTCTGGAACAGTCTGAGAGAGAAGAAGCTTTCTTCTGATCGGCTCGCTATTTTCAATGCCATCAAGCATGTTGCGCGAAACAGACTTACTCTGCTTAAGAAGTCCCCGCATGGATATGCCACCTTGCTCGAGTTCAGCACGGTACTCGCGATAGAATTCCTTCATCTTAGTGAGTCTTCTCTGATCATCATTCTGATGAAATCCCTGGCGATAATCCTGCGCCATCCACGGAAGTTTCAAAGCACCACGGGCAACCATTACACCATGGCAGCCGGTTTCTTTTAACATGCGATCGATGTCACTAGTTTCCCAGATGTCTCCATTACCAATTACGGGAACCCGGGACACTTTCACTGCTTGAGCGATAAATTCCCAGCGTGCTGGTTCCTTGTACATCATGTCCTTTGTCCGGCCATGAACAGTGATCATTTCGACACCTTCATCATTGAGCATTCTCACGACATCGAGAAACGATGATGTGTCTGAGTAACCAATCCGCATTTTTGCCGTGAATCTTCCGGTGAATGTTTTCCGGATGTCACGGATGAGACCCTGAAGCCGTGGAATATCCTGGAGAAGAAATGATCCGCCTTTATTCTTACAAACCTGAGTCGATGGACATCCGAGGTTGATATCGATCCAGGGAATTCCCAGATCTTTAAGGTCCTGAACCATCTGTGTTGTGAAGGCAGTGTGTGAAGTAAGTATCTGATACATCGTCTTGTTTAAAATCCACGGAATCTCATATTGAGAAAGTCCGACGTGCTGAAGAAGATGTTTCACCGGATATCTTCCGGCCGAAGGAACACGGAGAAAATCCGTCGCGAGATAATCCCACTCCGGATACAGACGAAGAATCACTTTCCGGAAAGACTCTTCAGTAATCCCTTCCATTGGTGCAAAGAAAATTGATCCGTACGGAACGGGAGAAAGTTTTATGCTGTCCATTCTTCCTTCCCGACGGCCGACACCATCATAAAAAGGAGAACGAGAAGTTTCACTGTGTCCATGATGACATACACACGATGGAATAACTGATGTTCCTGCTGGATATCTGCAACTGCGATGACCTTTCCGGCATCACTCAATTTCCAGAGCTCCGTGAGCTCATCAATCTTTGGAATGAGCCATGAGAAATATGTGAGCGCAATTCCCGTCACAATAATTGCTGAAATAAAAAGAGGGAATGCCTTGCGGTTTTTCCTGAATATGAATGTGAGAATTCCCAGTACGAATGAAGCGACAACCACTTCGAGATAATTCAGTATCCTGAAAAGATAAATGGCGAGATCACCGGCCTCAAAAAAGTTTTCAATATTCCGGAACACTCCCGGAGCAATAATAAAATCCACGAGCATAGTCCAGCCCATCCAGAATGACAGGAGAACGAGGAGTGAAGAATAAAGAATGCGACGGGAATTCATCAGCAAGAGGTATCAGGAAATCACAGTGAGGACAAGAGACCGGGGATAAGCTTCACTCCGGAATTCCATGAGATAGATTCCCTGCCAGGTTCCAAGATTCAATCTTTTTCCGGTAATAGGGATAGAAACCGAACTTCCTGCGAGTACCGATTTTATATGAGCGGGCATATCGT
Organism: Bacteriovoracaceae bacterium; assembly: GCA_046595005.1. Classification (GTDB taxonomy): domain Bacteria; phylum Bdellovibrionota; class Bacteriovoracia; order Bacteriovoracales; family Bacteriovoracaceae; genus Peredibacter. The sequence continues at coordinate 15,121 of JBKJPL010000040.1, forward strand.
CCGGACCCTCAACGGTATGCTGAAAAAATGGCTGATTCTCGGGAACTATTTTATCGAAGGCCTTATCCATATCGTGGCGGACAGTGGGATCGGCATTTTCATTAACAGCAAGTGCTGCAGAAGTATGTTGAATAAAGATGTGGAGGAGACCCGTTTCCGGAAGCTCGCCCAGACTTTTCAGAACCTTATCGGTAATTAAATGACTGCCTTTTTCATATGACGTCAGGGTAAGTAATTTTTGTACGATCATGGTTTACCTCTTCGAGAGGAGCTCTTAATGGGGGTAGGTTAGGCGAAAAAGAGGTCATATGAAAATCATTACTTTATTTGCAATGTTACTTTCACTAAACGCCTTCGCTGCTGAAAAGTGTCGGGATGTGGTTGCTAAGCAGCTACCGAAAGAATCGAAGCTTATGCAGAACAAGGCCGTCCTCTTAAATCCAGGTCAGGATGATGCGTACATGATGGGCGAAATCTGGAACGATCTGAATGAACCACTTGAGTACTATGGTGTTTCCACTGGAAATGGATATTACTCACAATACACAGCGGTGGGAGCGAGCTTGAAAACTTGCAAAATATTGAGAGAAATTGAAATCGGTGACAGTCTTTACTAAAAAAATTGCCCCTTGCCCACCACGTGGCTTACGAGGGGCTTTTTTTGTCTTACTTCACTACGCATCCTGCTCCGTGAGTGCCCACTGGGCACACGGAGCTCGAGGCTCCGGCCGCTCCTTATTCTGCGCCTTGGTCGGGCTCCATCTGTGACTGCATATAATTCTGAACTCCAACTTTCTTAAGAAGATCTCTCTGAGTTTCAAGCCAGTCGATGTGATGCTCTTCTGATTTAAGAATTGTAAGGAAGAGATCGCGGGTAGCGTAGTCTGCTTCTTTCTCCGCGAGCTGAATGCATTTTTTGAGATGAGGAACTGCTGCGTATTCAACTTCAAGATCGGCACTGAGGACTTCAGACAGGTCCTGACCGATTTTCAGCTTATCGAGCTTCTGAAGATTCGGAAGGCCTTCGAGAAAAAGAATTCTTTTGATCACCATATCAGCATGCTTCATCTCATCGATCGAAGCAGCGTATTCGAGCTTCCCGATTTTTTCGAGGCCCCAGTTTTGGAGCATTCTTGCGTGAAGAAAATATTGGTTAATGGCAGTGAGCTCTTTAGTGAGTACGGAATTCAGAGCATCGATAATGAGTTTTGAACCTTTCATGTGTGTCCCCGTGATGAGTCAGTATTAGGGACATAATAAGAGGGAAGAGTGGAGAGTGCCAGAGAGTTCAAACACCCTAAGATTTGTTTGAGCTGTCTTTCATTTCGTAGGGAGTGCGTGAGTTTTGTTCGAGTAGTGTTTTGACTGCGTCTTCAACACATGTGCCGCAATCCGTACCAACGCCGAGGGCCCTAAGAATCTCTTTAGGATTATGCGTATTCCGGGAAGTGATTGCTTCCTGGATTTGCTTTTCGGTGATGCCTTTACAGATGCAGACGTACATTTTCAGAACCCTCTCTTGCGCCCTAGTATACATCTGTTCGGTTTCCCGAACAAATGTTTTAGCGAGACATGGAAAGTTTGACCACGGTAACAGAATTTCAGGTGTTTAGCGCAGGGAGTCTAATAGTCGGAACATGCCCAATGTCGACATGGACCACTTAATCCGGTCATTTTTGATAGCATCGCGGAGTTCATCCGGTGTGAATTCGATGAGGGCCTCAATCACTTCCTCTCCATCCGGATTGGGAAGTTTGGATTTCTCGAGACCACGGGCAACGAAAAAATACGTTGTATGAGTAACCGTGCCGGTACTTTTCATTTCCAGAAGAAGCTTCATCTCACGAGACTTAAATCCGATTTCTTCCTGCATTTCTCTTTGTGCATTCTCTTCTGGCGATCCCAATTCTTCTTCGAGAATTCCGGAAACAGCTTTGATTCTCACATTCGGAGTTTCATGCGGGCGCTTCTCGCGGATGAGGATGATCTTTCCTTCATCGCTAATAGGAAAGATTACAACTCCCGAAGGAAGATGAACTTTCTCCCAGGTAATATCACCAATTACTTCTTCGGTGACTCTGAGGATATTTCCCTTATAGACGGTCTTTTCCATATTCCTCCAATAAGGACATAACTCTTTTCCCCATGAGCTCACTGATTTCATGACCAGTTTCAGGAATAGATTCCCACTTCACCGGGAGATTTTTACTGCTCAGTTTTCCTGCTTCTGCTTTTGAATGCTCAACTCTCACGATGAAATCATTTGCGCCATGAAGCCCGATCAAAGGAAATTTAATGCCATCATCGACGAGATTGTCACGGAATTCGCATCCAAGACCAATGACAAGTTTTGTCTGTGGTATTGCGTGCCCAAGAATGGGAGCAAGATATCCACCCTGGGAAAATCCGATAATTGTCAGGGGCAAGTGAGAGATGTTTTTTGAAGCGAGAAATTCAGTGAGCCACGAAACGGCGAGAGTCTGATCCAGATAATAATTTCTGTTGGCCCGGTCGTAAAAATACCAGCAGTACCCATATTCCGATACTCCATTTTTTTCCCTTGGTAGGGGAAAAGGAGCGTTTGGAGCAAGAATCAGGGCAGACGGAGGCAGGAACTTTACTAGCTTCCGGTAGATCCGAAGACCTCTTTCATGGAGACCATGGAGGAGGAGAATGACCTGATCAGGATGGTCGGGCGAGCGTTCGACCCCATCGAAGACTGCGAGGGCCTTCAGCTCGTAACGTTTCTCCTCAAATTCCTGTAAACTTTTCACGCTTCTCCCAAGTGCCCCCTCATGGGAGCAATTTGGTTATAAAATAGCTCCAAGTTATTAAGGAGTCTCTATGAAGTTTCAGAAGTTCAATGTCTTGGATGTGAAAGGTACAACGGAAAACGAAATCGAAGTGCTGTTTAATCTTGATCATATCATTTCGATTAAGCCTATCCGCATTAATCGTCCTGATAAACTACTCAATGGTTTCTGGATCAGAACCACCAATGGGAAAAAGTATCGCGCATCTAAAATACCTGACGATCTCCTCGCAATTATCGGAGAGAAGTACCAAGGTCAGGTTAGTATGACCGCGGATTCCGACGAGCAGCCATTTCAATAAAAATTTCATTCATGTTTGTGCGCCTTTTTTCGACAAGTAGAGAAAGGGGCATAAGCCATGATGAATCTTCTGCACAAATTTCTCTCCAAAGAACATTCAGATAAAGGCCAGATTCGTAAGAATTTTACCCATTATTTTTTTAGTCTCCCTGAGCATCAGTGGATCACTGAAGATGGCGTAAAAAAACATTTTGAGAATCTCTTCGCTCGTGTGCCTGCAAAACTCCTTGAAACTCTCATGCAAAAATATCCGGTAGTGTTCATCAAGTCAGAGACAATGCGCGAGCACTACGCGAAGCCTGGAACGGTTCGGAGCAATGCTGTCGTTGTGTTTCCGGAATTCCAGAAACTTCTCCAGACAAACAAGGGCTCAGCAGTCGCATGGCTTGCTCACGAGCTGGCCTTTGTAATCTATGAACTCGAGACAGCAGAAGTTGAACCACTCATGGCCGAAGTGGAAGCAGATAAGTTTGTCTGTGACCTGGGACTCATGTTTGAACTCGAAGAGCTTCTTCTCATGCTCGATGAAACCATCGAAAAAAGATTGCGTCTCACCTATCTCACCATCAATCACTTCACGAGCAACAATTAACGCGTCGCCCATCCTCAAATTTTGTCACGCTTAAGAATTTCCGGGTTGAACTAATTCCTGCTCTATAGATAATGGAATTACTTAATCTCAAGTCACCTTAACAATGGAGTGTAGGAAATGAGAAAATTATTGTTGGTTGTTGCAGTACTCGCTATGTCGTCGTCTGCTTTCGCAGCTAAATACGGTTCAGCTGGTTGCGGTCTTGGTTCTATGATTTTTGAAGGCGACCAGACTTGGTGGAAGCAAGTTCTTGCTGCTACTACTAACGGTACAGGTATGCAGACTATCGGTATCTCTCTCGGAACTTCTAACTGTGATTCTCCGGCTCCACTCAAAATCGGCCAGGCTGAAGCTTATGTTGAAGCTAATAAAGTAGCTCTTGCTAACGACATCGCTCGTGGTAACGGCGAAACTATCGTTGGTCTTTCTAAAGTTTACGGTTGTGCTAACTCAACTGATTTCGGTCGCGCTCTTAAATCAAACTACACAATGATTTTCCCGAATACGACTGCTAACTCAAAAGAGATCACTCACTCGATCAATACTGTTGCTTCAACAGCTTGTAACACTCAGATCTAAGTTCTATCATGGGACCTGTAATTAAATAGCAGGTCCCATGTTTTTTCTTCCCATCCTTCTAAGTTTTCTTCTCTCACACGCTCACGCAGAAACTCCCGATTACAAATCCATATCACGTGAACCCAAATGGCATCGTCTCCTTCATTATAAGAAGAGATACGTTTCGGGGTATAAGAGTGAAGTGGACGGTAAGAAATTCTTTCTCTCTGAAGACGGGAAGTTTGATCCGGAAGGGGAACTCCGGAAAAGTGTTGAGCTCTTTTCTACGTCGGATAAACCAACTAATGATCATGCGATCTGCCGCTTTCCTCTGCGTTTTCGCTGGCTGAATCAGAAGCTCGGGAATCCCTGGAAGGCCGACATCTCCGGATGCACGACTTATATTTCTTTTTTCCAGAAGCTCGCAGCAAAGCGAGCGAGTATTATTTTTTCTTCCTACTATCTGAGTAATCCCAACTCCGCTTTTGGCCACACCCTTCTTCGCTTGTCGCGGTATGAAGATTCTTCTGAGACGGAACTTCTCGATTATGGAATCAATTTTGCGGCCGAGTCGCGTGCCGAGAATCCGCTGATCTATATGGTAAAAGGCCTTCTCGGTGGTTACATTGGCCGCTTCAATGCCATTCCCTATTACTATAAGATCCGCGACTACAGTAATAGTGAGTTCCGCGATCTCTGGTCTTACGAACTCAATCTCACAATTCCTCAGGTGTTCGAGCTCGTAGATCATATCTGGGAACTCGGCGACACCTATTTTGATTATTATTATTTTGACGAGAACTGCGCGTACCATCTGATGGCACTTCTTGAAGTGGTTTTTCCTGATAAAGATCTCACATCACGCTTCCGGTTTTTTGCTATTCCTGCTGATACGATCAGAAAATTGCGGATTGAAGGTTTAATCAGTGAAGGGAAGAAGCGCGAGTCTACTTATACGCGTCTTATGCGGCTTTCTGCCGGGTTACCGGCGAAAGACTTGATAACAGCAAAAGAACTTGCTCTGAAACCGGAGAAAGTTTCTGTCGTTAAATCTCTTTCTGATCAGGAAGCAGCAGATGTCCTCGATGTTTCTCTCGAAGCCTTCGATTACTTCAATGCCCATAAAATCCTGAAAGATGATCCGGCGACGAAAAAAAAGAAAGAACCTCTCTTGTCTGCACGTGCCGCCAATCCTGTAATCACGACAGACAAGCCGATTGTAAATGTAGCGAGTGATTCTCCGGCAAATACCCATTCTCCCGTACGACTGGGGCTTTATCAGGGTTACGAACATCGGGCGGGACAGCTTACCCGTTTTGAATTTCGCACTTCGTTTCACGACATGTTGGATCCTGCTCCCGGTTCACTTCGTGATGGAGAGCTCGAGATGGGAAGACTTTCATTTGAACACATCGAACGCAACTATCAGGACGGGGCACGCTTTCGGCTGGATCATTTTTCTGTCTTCTCGATTAAAAATTTCTCCGAGCAGAACTTTTGGGCCTCGCCACTCTCATGGGAATTGTCATTGGGAGCAAAAAGAATTCTTTTCACCTGCTTTGACTGCCCGGGTGCATTTATCGATGGCTCTGTCGGAAATACAGTTCAGTTACAGAATGGAAATTTTCTCATCTCATTTCTCATGAACGCAGAAGTGAATGTTCAGTCTGCTTTTCAGGAAAACTACCGTGTGGGGACTGGCCCAAAAATTTATTTCAGGGCGAAGCTCAGTGATCAGTTTATGACCGCGCTAAGCCTTCCTTATCATTGGTATAGTTATTCCGCGCGGGATCTCGGCACGAATCAGGCATTCCTCCCTGAGTGGGAAACGCGGTATCATCTGAAGAATGATTTTAGTCTTTCACTCCGATTGAGCGGGATAGCAAGTCGTGACATCTGGACCTTCCGGGGAGAGATAGGATTGCAGTATTTTTACTAATGGGAGAGACTATGAAAGTCTTAATTTTGATAGCTACTTTGGTAATGTCATCTATGGCACATTCACATCCAGGATTTGTTTCCATCACTGATCTCTGCCCTGAGGTCAAAGCGCATATGAGTTACGCCACGACTGAAAACTTCACCGGCGAAGTTGTTGCTGGTTATAAGGCCCGCAAAGCTTTCATGGCAAAAGGCCCGGCTGAAGCTCTTTGCCAGGTCATAGCTGACGCCAGAAAAATTGGACTCGGAATAAAGATCTTTGATTGTTATCGCCCGGCCAAGGCAGTTGCCTTCTTCCAGGATTGGGCAAAAAAACCTGAAACTAATTCTGAACTCAAAGAAATTTATTATCCTGATTACACCCGCGAGCAGCTTTTTGAACTTGGTTACATCGCCAAGCAGTCCAGCCATTCGAAGGGGAGTGCAGTTGATCTTACATTGTTTGATCTCGAGAGCGGTCAGGACCTCGACATGGGAACTGCGTTTGATTATTTCGGTGAGCTCTCACACACTGACAATCTCGGAGTGAGTGCGGGCCAGAGAAAGAATCGTTTTTTGTTGAAGGGTTTGATGGAAGGAAGAGGCTTTAAGAACTTTTCGCAGGAATGGTGGCATTACTCACTTAAGCCCGAACCATATCCGGATACTTATTTTGATTTTGATGTGGAGTAATTAGTCAGCGTATTCGAGCTGATAATTCGCATGGATATTATCAACGTTACGGAATGAATTTCTGAGATAAACCAGAACCATTACCGGACTAAGTGCCATGAAGCTGAGCTTGATTATGATTTTCATATGTCCTCCTTATCGGCATATTGCCATGGTCCTGTGTTAAGAGAGGTTAAGAAACGATGAAGATCCTCCTGCTTTTCACCCTTATTTCCTGTACGAATCTTTTCTACCAGCCATCAAACCGGCAATTCTTCAAACCTGAGGCCTTCAAGCTTGCCTATGAAGATGTCTATTTCCAGAGTTCGGACGGAACCAAGCTTCATGGCTGGTTTTTTAAGGCCCAAGGGGAACCGAAGGGGACAATTGTTCAGTTCCACGGGAATGCCGAAAACATATCCAGTCACTTCCTGAACCTCGCCTGGCTCATTGGTGAAGGCTATAACTTCTTTACCTTTGATTATCGTGGTTACTGGTTATCTGAAGGGGAAGCGAATCCGGATGGAGTTTACCAGGATTCGCTGGCGGCACTTGAAAAGGGTCTCGAGCTTCACAAAACTGCGGGTGGAAAACACTTTGTGGTTTTCGGACAGAGTCTGGGGGGAGCAATTTCACTTCGTGCGGTTCCTGATTTTGCAGGCCGGAAGGAAGTCACTCTCATTGTTCAGGATTCCACTTTCTCATCATACGAAGATATTGCAGTCGATAAGCTTCGCTCGGTCTGGTTCCTCTGGCCCTTTTCTCCGCTGGGATATGGTCTCATCTCAGATAAATATTCATCAGAAGACGTTTTCGACAAAATTATCTGGCCCACACTTGTGATCACGGGTGGAAAAGATGAAGTGATGCCAGCGAAATTCGGAAAACGAATCTTTAAAAAAATTGCGACAAATCACAAATGGTATTGGCATGTCGAAAGTGCGCCTCATATTTCTTCTTTTCACGTGGATAATGGTCGATGGCGGAAAGAATTTTTGCTCCTTCTTGACCGAATTCGTCCGAAATAGGTGAGATTTGCCTACAATTAATAGTTACTAGTCTAACAATTTTAGTCTTATACTAATTCTAAGCTATTTATTTAGGCATCAATCAAGGAAGAAAGAGCCGGATGAATCAAGTCAAGAAAACAATTCCTGCAGAATCAGCCGACCGGTCCTACGGAGCGTTTTCGCGTATCAATGGTCAGCATGCTTTTAAAGACCAGGTTCCAGGCGGTCGGGTTGAATACAAGGCCCGTTATAGAAAGGGTGGGAAGGTTTCGTTTTTTAATTACTCCCTCGCCAAAGACATGGGACTTCTCCCGAAGAACCACGAAGAAAAACTCAATCCTGAACTCGAAAAAGAAATTCTCCGCGCCTTCAGTATCGTCATCATTAATGAATACGATCTGATCAATGAACTGAAATTTCCTGAGGATGAAATCTATCCTCATACTTTCATGGCGACCCGCTATCTTCAGCTTCAGCATCCGGATAAATCCGGCCGCACATCAGGGGACGGCAGAACGATCTGGAACGGATCAGTTCGTCACAATGGTCTCACATGGGATGTTTCGAGCTGCGGGACAGGTGGAACCAAGCTTTCTCCTGCGTGCAACATCGATAAGAAATTCTATCAGACTGGTGATCCTTCTATTTCCTATGGCTGCGGCCTTTCGGAAGTAGGTGAGGGATTAGAGACTCTCTTTTTCTCTGAAGTTCTCCGTAAGAACAGCTTCCGTACTGAACGCGTTCTTGCGATTGTTGAGTATGATAAGGGCATTTCTATCAATGTCCGCGCAAATCCAAATCTCATCCGGCCTTCGCATTTCCTCGGTCACCTGAAGCAGAATAATTTTGAGACGCTGAAACAGGTTGCGGATTATTTCATCAAGCGCCAGATCGACAACAAGGCGTGGGAACAGACGACGTTTAAGTCTGATAAAGAAAAATATCAGTATCTCGCTAAGCAAGTTGCTAAATCATTCGCTGAAACATCAGCGAAGTTTGAAGACGAATATATTTTCTGCTGGCTCGACTGGGACGGCGACAATATCCTGATGGATGGTGGAATCATCGACTATGGATCCATCCGTCAGTTTGGTCTTTTCCATGCGGAGTATCGTTATGACGATGTTCAGCGCTATTCGACGTCAATTTTAGAACAGAGACAAAAGGCTCGCTATATCGTTCAGTGTTTCGCCCAGATTGCGGACTTCCTGACGACAGGCAAGAAGAAGAGTCTTTCTCAATTCCGTAAAGACAGTAATGTCGAATTCTTTGATAAGCATTTCATTACTTGCAAGAACAGGAATGTTCTTTCGAGAATCGGCTTCAAAAAGAATCACCAGGACTATCTCTTAAGAGAGCAGCTCCAGGTTGTGACTAAGTTCCGTAAGGTCTTCAGTTATTTTGAGCGCGCGAAATCGAAGCGTGGGATTTATAAGGTTGCTGACGGTATTAACCGCGATGCGATCTTCTGTATGCGCGATATCCTTCGTGAATTGCCTCAGATCTATCTCACTCGTGGATCGGATCTTAATCCGCAGGAATTTATCGAAGTCATCAAGTCTTCTTACGCCAAGAAATCCGACCTTCGTCTGACACTTCTCAGAGTGAAACAGATCAAGCGTTTCCAGTCTCTCTATATGACAATGGTTCGCTCGCTTGAGAAACACGCGAATATGACCAGAACTCAGTTTCTTCTCGATCTCACCATGCGCTCATCAGTCATTAACAGATATGATCGCGTGACCGGAGATTCGATTTCTTTCATCGTTCAAAAAGTGATGAAAATGAGACCGAAGCTCACGTCTGATGAACTTTACATGCTTGCTGAACAGTTCTCCACATATCAAAACCTCGACCCGGATCAGAAGACTGAAACTTCTGAAGTTCCGGAACGGCACCGGATAATAATGAAGGGTTTCACCTCCATTGTCCGTGAATGCCGTGAGGGGCTATGAAGCTTGTTCTCTACAGCGGTGGATTAGAGAAAGAAAATCGCTCCCTCGACCGCTCCTTCCTGGATCTTCTGCATAAAAAAAATCCGGTTGTTACTTTCATTCCTTCGTCTTCATATCTTTCAGACCATGAGTTCAAGGCCTTCGTTAAGCATTACTCAAAATATAAGATCACCCGCTTTATTCACTTCCCGGTAGATGTTCCCTTTGACCGGATCATGTTTCAGGAAGTGATGAGAAGTGATGTTATTCACCTCGCAGGCGGAAACACTTTTTACTTCCTGAACAATCTCCGCAAAGCAAAGCTTCTATCTGAGCTCCGGAAATATGCAGAGAAGGGTGGGATTTTGACCGGGCTATCGGCCGGCGCCATTCTCATGACTGAGAATATCGACATGGCCGCTTATCCGGAATTTGATCGCGATGAAAACGTGGTTAATCTGAAAAATCTTTCAGCACTTCATTTGTTAAACTTTGCTTTCTTTCCTCACTTCAAGAATTCTGCACGCTATGATGCTGTCTTCAGAAGATACTCAAGAGTAAAAAAGAAAGTCATTTACGCATGTCCGGACGGAGCAGGGATCGTTGTCAACGATGACAAGATCAGTTTCGTGGGCCCTTGCTACGGTTTTGCCGGCGGCCAGAAATTCAGCGTGAACTAAACAGGTAAATCGATTTCAACGAGTAGCGGAAGGTGATCGGAGAGTTTTCTCCATCTTGCACCTGATAATGCTGTCGCCTTCACAGGTGTAATCTTGTGAACAAAGATCCGGTCGAGGGAAAGCATGGGCAGGAATGATGGAAAGGTCTTGGGATAACTTCCATGCAGATGCCGGAAGACTTCCTTACTTGATAGCTGATTCTCAATCCAAGGTGAAATTTTCTTATTCCAGTCATTGAAATCTCCCACCAGAATCCATGGGTGATCGCCCTCTTCGAGCATGTGACGAATCAGCATGTCGGCCTGTTTGTCGCGACCTTTCTGAGTGAGATCAAGGTGAGTGTTCGCAAGTACCAGTTCTTTTTTCAGGCCCGGGATCTGCACGTGACATTTGAGAAGACCGCGCTGCTCAAGCTTGTTGGTGGAGATCACATGGTTTGACCAGCTCACGATGGGGAACTTTGAGAGAATCGCGTTTCCGTGGTGACCTTCCTGATAAACAGCATTCTTCCCATAGGAGAAATGCGGCCAGATACTATCAGCGAGAAATTCAAACTGAGCATTTGTGTCCCAGCCGGTGATCGGAACTTCCGAGTGATCGCCCAGAACTTCCTGGAGAAAAAGGATATCAGCATCAAGTTCGCGAAGAGCATCACGAATCTGCGCCAGGATGAATTCCTGATTCGTGATCGTAAAGCCCTTGTGAATATTGTAAGAAAGTATTCTCAGTCTCATTTATAACCAATAACGGAAGATGAAATAAAGTCGGCCCATCATCCGGTCTGCAAAGGTAAGTGCTTTCATACTTTCAGGAGTCACCAGTTCAAGCTTTCCGGTGAGCTCGAGGAAATGTTCCTCAACAAGTTTTACGTTTCCTTCTTCCTGAATCACGAGATCCACTTCCAGGTCGTGAATCAAACTGCGATGGTTGAGGTTAGTGGAACCTACAGTCATCCAGTCATCAATTATATAATTCTTGGCATGAAGGACGGAATCGGAATATTGGAAAACTTTGACTCCGTGACTCAAAAGGTAAGGATAGTAAAAGAACTGAAGTGTCCGGAAAAGTTTCACATCCGTTTTCCAGGTTGTGAGCAGTCTCACGTCGACTCCTCTGGCTGCAGCAGCTCCCAGAAGACGAATGAGACGACTTCTCGGTATGAAATAAGGAGTAACGAACCAGATTCGTTTTTGCGCACGGTTTATCCGGTTCAGGAAGTTCTTGTAAAAATAGCGCTTCATGAGAAGAGTATGATTCATCCGGAGGGGAGAGTGACGCCAGTTCGAGCGCGGGAGTTTTTTCAGCACTTTCTTGTATCGGTAGTAATCACGCAGTTTCCAATTCCGCTTGAAATTGAGAACAGCATATTTCACCATGGGGCCCGTAACCCTGATCCCCATATCCTTCCAGGCATTCGAATGATGAAAGCTCGTGTGCTCGTTAGTGAAGTTGAAACTTCCTGCGTACATGATGTTTTCATCGATAGTGACGATCTTTCGATGATTGCGATTATTGATTCTCAGAAGTCGTAGCAGGTAAATCTGAAACTTCCGCAGGAAATTCACGTTGCCGTAAAATGGATGGAAGAATGGAAGTGGGTTATAAGTCTTGACCGTCACTCCACGTTTTTCAAAAAGTGCTGAGAGATGTTCGTAAAAATTATAAGAGCCGACTCCATCAACGATAACCTGAACTTTCACTCCGCGAATCTGTGCGGCCACCAGATGTGCGGCCATCTTCTTTCCTAACAGGTCATTATTGAAGATATACATCTCCACCGTGATGCTTTCCTGTGCCGCCTCAATGTCTTTGATCAATCGATCAAAAAACTGGTCTCCGATAAAGAACAGTTCCTCAGATTCCCAATAGCTCATTATTATTCCGGTTCGGATTATAAACTACTTACTAAAGTGGACCAGGCCCGTCGGCGATTAAGTCTTTCCTAAACCTTATCGTCGTTTCTTACGATAATCAGGTAAATATAATAAGAGTTGAGACAAATGGCACTGACCAAAGAAGCATTCTTTAACATGGTGAAATCGGCGAACGCTTCCGGCGTCAGCGATATTCATATGCGCACTGAAGAGAAACCTTGTTTCCGTTTAAGGGGAGATCTTGTTCAGGTGAAGGCCGACCCCCTTACCCATGAAGATCTGAAACTCGTTTGCAATTTGATGATTAGAGACAACGAAATCCTGTCGAAACTCGATACTATAAAAGAGCATGACGGGTCATTCGCCGTACCCAATGTTTGCCGCGTCCGCTACAATCTCATGCGCTATCAGGGGAAACTCGGTCTTATTCTCCGCCTCATCAGTGATAAAGTTCCGACAACAGAAGAGTTAAAGCTTCCTGCCGTCATTAATAAAATTGCCAGCGCGAACGCGGGTCTCGTACTGGTAACAGGTGCTACCGGGTCAGGTAAATCTTCCACCCTCGCAGCAATGATTAATTTTATCAATAAAACCTCTGCGGTTCATGTTTTGACTCTCGAAGATCCGGTTGAGTATATTCACAATCCGATCAAAGCTCGTATTACTCAGAGGGAAATTGGTGCAGATACTTCGGACTTTAACTCAGCTCTAAGATCCGCTCTTCGTCAGGATCCTGATATTATTTTGATTGGTGAGATGAGAGATGCAGAAACAATTTCAATTGCCCTTAAAGCAGCCGAGACTGGTCACCTTGTTTTCGGAACGGTTCACACTACCGACGCTCTTTCCACTATCGGGCGACTTATTTCAATGTTTCCTCCGTCAGAACAGAATGTGGTCCGGACGCGTATTGCAGATAACCTGCATGCCACAATTTCTCAGAGACTTTTGAAAACCTCAGATGGAAAGGGCAGGATTGCTGCTCAGGAAATCATGATTAATAATCCCGGAATTAAAGATTCAATCATGGATCCTGTACGGACAGCGGAAATTTATACCTACATCGTTAAGGGTAAAAACGGATCCGGCGCACAGAGTTTTGATCAGGCGATCACTAAGCTCTATAAACAGGGTCTTATCACCATGGAAGAAGCGAGATCGAACGCTACAAAACCTGAGGATTTCGAGAGAAATCTCATGTTCGGTGAAGACCAGGAATAGTCATCTCCATCTTGCTTTTTGCCTATCCCGCCTTATGATAGATTCATTACACTTAAGGAAGAAATGAACCTATCTTTCCGCCATTTTTACTGGCGCTGGACAAAGAATCTTGTACTTCTCTTCTTCGCCGTCGCAATCGTCATGACAGTTGTCAGGATCGGTTTCGCTTTTTATTTTGGAGAAGCCGCCGATGTTCTGAAGAATGTGTCCCTTTTAAAGACAGCACTTTTTCTGGGTCTGCGATTTGATCTCATGCCACTGGCCTACATTAACGCGATTCCATTTATCATCTTGAATATTTCATATTTCATTCCCGGGAAATCAGTCATCAGAATTTCCCGTTCACTCATCATAAGCATTTTAGTTTTCGGATATACGGCCCTGGTCTGGCTTTACGTTATGGATCTCGCGTTTTATTCGTACTACCAGGATCACATGAATATCCTCTTCTTCGGACTTTTCGAAGATGATACCTACGCTGTTCTCATGTCTATCTGGAAGAACTATAATGTTCCGGTAGTTCTGGCACTTATTTTTCTCGTTCATTGGCTCTGGTATCGTTTTGTTAAACTCATGTTTTCTCCTTTTGAGTTTGATCTCAAACCGAGAAACTTCGACTGGAAGATGCCTGTTACTTTCCTTGCAGGTATCGTTGTCACAGTCTTTTTTGCGCGCGGAACATTCACCCGTCTTCCGCTTTCAATTGAAGACTCTCATTTCTGTAGCAACGACTTCATGAATGAAGTTGCTTTGAATGGTCCCATTTCTCTTAACCGTGCAATGAAAATTCGCCGGACTTACGGTAAGGGCGAATTCGATTTTACCTCCGCGATGGGCTTTGCTTCGTGGCAGGAAGCTTATGAAGCTGCCTTTGATAAAAAACCATCCGGGAAAAATCTTTCTGACAGTCTTAAGCAAAAAACCGCTTTCAATCCTGATCTGGATAAGAATCCGCGCCACGTAGTGATGGTGGTCATGGAAAGTTTCGGTACTTACTGGAACGAAGAAAACGCTGAAGATTTTCAGATCCTGGGTGAGCTAAAAAAACACTTCAATGACGGATATCTTTTTAAAAATTTTCTACCTGCGGAAAATGGCACCATCGGAAGTATGGTATCAATTGCTACTGCACAGCCAATTCGCCCGGGTGCGCGTTTTCTCTCAGAAGGTGAATTCGTAAACACCCATATCAGAAGTGCGGGACACCTGCCATTCAAGGCCAAGGGTTATGACACTCACTTCATCTACGGCGGGAAACTGGGATGGAGATATCTTGGTAAATTTCTTGCTGCCCAGAAATATGATCACCTCTGGGGTGCAGATGAAATGAAAGAGGCCATGCCTGAACTTAATAATATTGAATCTCGAGATCTTGGAAATGAATGGGGGATTTTTGACGAGTATCTTTTCTCATTCATTGAAGAACAGATCAGGACAGCGACGAGACCTCAGTTCTTCCTTGTACTCACAACATCCAACCATCCTCCATTTGAATATCCTACGACCTACAAGCCACTTCCGGTTGTGTTAACTCCGGAACGGATGAACCAAATTACCTTCGATGAAGAGTTAGCGATGAAACGCTTCCTTGCACTTCAATACGCCAATCAGAAGATGGGTGAATTTATTACGCGAATGAAATCCGGTCCGATTCGTGAAAAACTCGTTGTTGGTGTAACCGGTGACCATAGTTATTGGATCAATAAGGGCGTAGGCAATCCTCAGGAATTCAAGCGCTGGGCGGTCCCATTCTTTATTTCAGTACCGGATAGTCTGAAGAAGAATGTGGATGTTTCGCACTTTGGATCTCACGAAGATATTTTTCCGACCCTCTATAATCTCACCCTTTCAAATCAGGAATATATTGGTTTGGGTGAAGACATTATTGCTAAGAGTGGTACTGCTCAGAACTCATCAGGACTCTATGCTGGTGCAGACGGGGCATTTCATCACAAGAAATTCTGGAAGTGGAAAGATAAGAAATCTCTTCTCCTGGAAGAATCAGAGATTACCCCTGAGCTCAATGTAATGAAACGGAAAGCAGAAGCGATGATTGCGATTACTGACCAATATCTGAAGGAAGAGAAAGCAGTTACTCAGGCCTCGGAAGAAAAGACGAATACGCAGACTGTCTTAGCCACTGATCAGCAATAACAATTTTTGCCATTGCTTCAACGACAGGGACAACGCGCGGAAGAATGCAGGGATCATGACGTCCGGATTTTGCCTTCTCACCTAGAGTTGAAGGCGCTTTAAATACTACGCGGAGGAAAATGTCCTCACCGTTAGTTATCCCGCCTTCCATGCCACCGAAGTTTTTTGAGTCTTTAGAAATATCAGAACCTTTCATGTTCGCCATTCCAAATCCGGCCCCGATATCCATCCCTACGCAGGCAGGAAGAGAGAGCATTGCTTTAGCGAGATCGGCCTTCAACTTATCGAAGACCGGTTCACCCAGACCCGCTGGCACAGCTTTGATTGAGAGGGCAACGATACCACCTGCAGATTCACCCTGAGCTTTGCATTCTTTGAGATAGGCAATCACGTCATCCGACATCTTTTGATCCGGAATATTAATCGGTCCGCGATCTGCACCATGAGACGGCAGAGTAGAAATTTTAAATTTACCTACCTGCTCAATATAGGCGTAGGCACTGACATCTTTAATGATGAGCCCTGCGAAGTATCCGCCGATCACACGCGCGACAGTTTCACGCCCGGATGCTCTTCCTCCTCCTCGATGATCGCGGATGCCAAATTTATCCATCGTAGTTTTATCAGCGTGGCCTGGACGATAACTGTCTTTTAGATTCTTGTAGTCTTCACTTTTTTGATCCGTGTTTCTTACGATCACAGTGATGGGAGTGCCGAGTGTCTTACCTTCGTATACTCCGGAAAGAATTTCAGGCTCATCAGCTTCAGTTCGTGAGGTATGAACTTCATGTTGCCCGGGAGCGCGACGCTTGAGTTCTGAGCGAAGATCATCCAGGTTCACGGAAAGATTGCCCGGCATTCCGTCGATAACACATCCAAGAGCTGTCCCGTGGGATTCTCCGAATGTCGTGATACGGAACATTTCTCCGAAACTATTACCAGACATCCTGAACCTTTCTCATGAAGTCGACCGTGAATCGTTCAAGCGATCCTTCCGGAAGGAAGACAAAATCTTCGACAGATGAATATGTTTCGGGATTGAGCCCGCAGGGATTAAGTGCCTGAAGGGCCTTTCTCATTTCATGATCGGTATAAAAGTTAAGGGCCATGCCGTGATAAGTGGTGAGCTTATCAATTGCAATTCCCATACTCGCAAGTTTCTTATCACCCTTCCACAAACCGAGAAGCTGATTTTCCGTATCTGTTCCCGGAAGACTCCAAAGTGTTAACACATCACTGCTGATTGAGAAGATATCATCAATCATCTTTGAGAGTGAAAGAGCCTTGGGATTAAGTTTTACGATGGGATAAAAAATAAACTGTCCCGGGTGGTGGAATGTAAGTCCGCCTCCGCGTTCAATCTTATGAAGTGGATAAGGTAGAAGAGAAGTGTCGCCACTGAATTCGGTGAGATTCAGTGTCTGACCTTTTTTCGCCCGCTGAAGTCCGCGTCCCATCGTAAAAAGTTTCGGGTGGCTGCAGGCGATGAGAACTCTCATCCGTGGATGTTCCTGAAGGAGCTTCACACAATCTTTCTGGAAAGCATGGGACTGGGCATAGTCCCAATTCCACTTGATCACAACGAGTGTGCGTTCATCCATCAGGGCAGTATCTTCAACAGATAATCCGTATGAAGGGAAGTTAAGGGATAAAAGAGGATTTTTCATACTTTGGCTTGTTCTTCGACGTAATCGAGGAAGTCTCCCGCTTTATAGGAAGATCTTACGAGAGCGCCACTGGCAACAAACTTAAATCCAAGCTTAAGCGCCATACGCTTCAGTTCCTGGAATTCTTCCGGCGTATAATATCTTTCAACGGCAAGATGTCTCTTACTCGGCTGGAGATACTGACCGAAAGTTACGATATCAACACCACGGGCACGGACATCTTCAATGGTTTCCTGAAGCTCCTGCCAGGTTTCACCCAGGCCCACCATGATAGAAGTCTTGGTCTGGATATGCGGATAATTTTTCTTATAGAATGAAAGGGTATCGAGAGTCTTATCGTAACCCGCGCGCGGATCACGAACAGGGTGAGTAAGGCGTCTGACTGTCTCAATATTCTGAGCAATCACAAATGGATTAGATTTTGCGAGTGTGTGCATTCTTTCTTCTTCCACACCAAAATCAGGAATTAACACTTCGACTTTTGTGTCTGGATGATCTGCGTGAACGCGATTTACAACAGCAGCGAAATGAGATGCACCATGATCAGGAAGATCGTCTCTGTCGACACTGGTGATAACGATGTAGCGAAGGTTCATGAGAGCAACCATCTTGGATGTGTTCTCAATTTCTTCCGGATTTAGAAATCCTTTCGGATTTCCAGTTTTCACATTACAGAATTTGCATGCACGGGTGCAGGTATCTCCGAGGATCATAACCGTTGCAGTACGGGCACTCCAGCATTCAGAAATGTTCGGGCATTTGGCCTCTTCACAAACTGTGGCGAGTCCTTTCTCACGAAGATTATCGCGGATTTCCTTGAAGTCCTGACCTTCAGGAAGCTTCACTTTCAGCCACTCGGGCTTACGCTGGTATGTAGACTTATCAAAGTATGAAACGGCCATGAGTGATATCTATCACGAGCGGCTTTTTTCGCCTAGTGTGGAGTGTTGAACAGACAGTAGATAAGTTACTGAATTTAATTGGTTATCGTATGAACAACCCGGCCACCAGCAAAGAGTTGAACATTTTGAAGTCCACCCAGAATGCTTCCGTTATTCATATTGATTTTCATCGTATCGAAGGGAATTCTTAGGCCATTAACGAGTATTGAAGATACGGCCTTGTTATTCACTACCGTAAGATCCATCGGAACATTCATGCGGCGGCTTCCCGGAGGCTTCACAGATATCAGAAGGCGTCCGCCGGTATTGGTATTGAAATTGTTTTGACCAAAAATAGTCACACCAGTTGAAACTTCATATCCATCGGGACGATTCATGCGGGCAACAGTCAGTTGATTAGTATTATAGAATCTTGGATTACGGGCCTCATCACGATAATGACTGCGGGCCACCATCTCATCACGGTAGCGAACTACAGAGTCGCCTTTCTTGAAAAAGATTTTTCCGAAATAGGGAACCGCTCCCACGAATGGGATTTTGAAATTGGATTCGATTTTCAGTCCCAATGTCCAGCCACCGGCAGGATACGCGGTTCTGGTTAAGAAATTTCTCTTCTCTTCGCTCACGATATTACGAACAAGTCTCAACTCATTCGGAAGAGTAAAGCCAACATTACCCGGGAGATCGCAGGGAATCTCATCAGCAAAAACAAACGGGCTTATCGTTAGTAGAATGTAGAATAACTTTTTCATAAAGTGATTATCTCCTGTTCATGGGACTCGCGGGAGGGGAGATGAAAATTTTTTACAGGGTGATCAAAAATGAGACGCCCTTGCGGGGGATGAGACTTAATGATTCCCCCGGTTTAGCCCCAGTTTCCAGGCCTTTAATGGTTATCGTGCGGTCAGAGGTGGTGGCAATCACTGTCTTTAAAGTGTCATGGAAATATTGCTCGCGGACTGTGGCCATGAACGGAGATGACCCAGCTACTTCCCAGCCGGTGTCGGGTATGACCATCAAGGCGTCTTCCGACTCCGGGAATTCAGGAAAGTTCATTTCACCCCAGGGGGTCGACCATCCATTTAAAGATTTTTTTACCGGAAAAAAATTATGATATCCCATGAACTGAGCGACAAAAATATTCCGGGGTCTTGTGATGAGCTCTTCAGGAGTTCCATCTTGTTCAATCTTTCCATGCTGAAGAAGAATCACTCTGTCTGAATATCTAAGACCTTCATTCAGGTCATGAGTCACCCAGAGGAGAGTGAGGTTTTGTCTTCTCACGTATTCAAAGAGTGAAGTCAGGATGTCTTTTCGCGTATGGGGATCAAGATGAGTAAATGGTTCATCAAGAAGAATCAGTCGGGGATTCCGGATGAGTTCTCCAGCTAGAAAAACTTTTTGTTTCTGGCCTGCTGAAAGTTCGCCCATTTTCTGACGAAGCTGAAAGGTAAATTCAAAGATGTCGGCCAGATCACGCGAGAGCTGAATTTTTTTGTCGTCCTCAATCTCCGGGCGTGATCTTCCGGTCAGATATTTTTGCACATTGAGACCTGCATCAGCTTCAGGAAGTGCTCCGAAAAACGCAGAGTCTTCGCCCTCAACCTCACCGGAATCAGGTTTAATCTGCCCGGAAAGGATTCTGAGAAGTGTTGTTTTACCACTTCCATTTGGGCCCATGAGGGCCGTAATGGTTCCGCGGGACAGTGAAAGACTTACGCCGGAGAGTCCGGCGATTCCCCGGCTATCAAATCTTAAACGAATATTTTCAAGTGAAATCATTTATGGTTCAATTATCACGTCTCTGATCATCGTTCCAAGGGATTTTATGACTCTTACCCAGCTGAATTACATTCTCGCCGTTGATCGCTGCCGCAATTTTGCCCAAGGGGCCCGGGAATGCTTTGTAACCCAGCCCACATTGAGCATGCAGATCCATAAGCTTGAAGATTATCTTCAGATTCAGATCTTTGACCGGACTAAAACTCCCGTGGAGCCGACTCCGATGGGTAAAAAAGTTCTGGAGTATGCGAGAAAGGTCATGCATCACTCGAGTGCTCTGGAAGAGCTCGCTCGATCTCTTCGGGGAGAAGTTGCCGGTGAGTATATTCTGGCGGTGATTCCGACTCTTGCACCGTATGTCCTTCCACTTTTTGTGAGTAGCTTCACTGAAAAATATCCCAATGTGGAACTCAAAATTTATGAGTACCAGACTGACGAAATTATCCGTTACTTAAAAGACGGAAAAATCGACGGCGCAATCCTGGCAACTCCGCTTGAGGTTAAAGAAATTACTGAAGAGCATCTTTTCTATGAGCCTTTCAAAATTTTCTTCACTCCTGATCATTCACTTCTTAAAAAGAAAACTATTGATGAAAAGGAGCTTAATCTCTCAGAGGCATGGTTACTCAAGGAAGGTCACTGCATGCGGGTGCAGGCACTATCTATGTGTCAGGTGAAAAAAGAAGGCGCTTCTAAAAATCTTTTCTTCGAAGCAGGAAGCCTTGAGACATTGATTAACATGGTAAAGTCTTTGAGCGGTTTTACAGTCCTTCCGTATCTGGCAACCCTTACTCTTTCCAGTAAAGATTCTGAACTTCTCCGTGATTTTAAATCGCTGTTACCGGTGAGAGATATCTCATTTGTCACGGGCCCTATGTCGATGAAAACTTCAATCAAGGATGCACTGGTAAAAGTGATACTTTCAAATATTCCGAAAGAGCTGAAGAAAACAAGTTCAAAATCCGAAGTGATCTCTATTCATTAGTCACTTTCACCAGTCCTCGACGGGCAAATCGGTATGATTCAACCGTGTACCAGATGAGTGCTATCCAAATGAGGCAAAATGCCTGGAGTCGCTCAGTACTCAGGGCCTCGTGAAAAATAAAAAGTCCGCACATGAATTTAAAGCTGGGGCTTAAATATTGGATCATCCCCAGGGTCTGAAGCGGAAGTCTTTTCGCACTATAAGCAAACAAGATCAGTGGCACTGAGGTGACAAAACCTGAGAGTGTTAAAACCAGCGCTCGATTTAATTCGAGATCATGAAAGGTCTTGAATGGACCTGAGTTCTGCATCTGCCAATAGATAAGTGTCGGAACAATCACAACAGCTGTTTCAAAAAGTAGACCTTCCATTGAGCCCACATGAACGAGTTTCCGGATAAGACCATACAAAGCGAAAGTAATTGAAAGAATCAAAGCTAGCCATGGAAAGTGTGTGATGTCGGTATGGATCCCCAGAATGATAATGGCGAGGAGTGCAAGAATAATGGCCGGCCATTGAGTCGGACGGATCTTTTCCTTGAGAATCAGCCACCCCATAAAGACATTAATCAGCGGATTCAAAAAGTAACCCATACTTGCTTCGAGAATCCTTCCTATATTTACCGCATAAATATAGAGAAGCCAGTTCGATGAGATGAGAAGTGCTGAAATCACAAGCATGAGGCGCTTTTTCGGATCGGCCCAGATCTCTTTCACGAGACCCAGTTTATTACGGAAAAACATGATCAGAAAAAGTGTCACGAAAGACCAGAGGAGCCTGTGACCGAAAAGATCCCAGGCAGGAATGTCGCTGAAGTATTTCCAGTAAATCGGGAAGAGTCCCCACATGGAGAAAGCGAGCATGGCAGCTAGATGGGCGCGGCTGACTTTCATATTATTTGAGGTTGTACTTTTTTCTGATGTTGGAAGCGATAAAAATTGCAATCAAGCTCGTGGCAATACAGATATAGCCGACAATATTATAGCCGGTGAGAGCTCCTGAAGCAGTTGACCCGATGATAAGTCCCGCCGTCTGGGAAGCTACACCTGAAGCAAATTGCCTGCCTGCATTTTCAAGGCTCATGAATGTCCCGCGTTCTTCCGGCTTCACTACACCTGAAACCATGGTCATTGCAGGGATAAAGCGGGCAGACCCAAACATTGTAAAAAGAGTTGTTATAGTAAGAGCAACTCCGACAGCAACCGGCGGCATGTTCGTCAGAGCAATAATCGGAAGGATCGAAACAATCACAAGAAAGCGGAAGACTTTGAATCCACCAATCCTGTCAGTGAGTTTCCCGACAATCCTGGCGGTAATGATCGTTCCAATTCCCCCAACAAGATACATAAAGGGGAGTTGAGATTCCTTGAAGCCGACATTCCTCACCAGATAGGGTGCAATGAAGGGGATCACATGAAAAATTCCGAAAGCAAGTGAGCTCGTAAGACAAAACGCTTCAATATAATCGCGTTTAAAGACACTCCGGAATTTCTTCAGGTTTTCACCGAAGCTTTTCGGCCGGTTCACTTTCACGGATGGCAGAATCAGAAAAGACATGATCCAGAAGATAAGACCCACCACGCAGATAAAGTAGAAAGTGTAATGCCAGTCATAGGTATTGGCGATCCAAAGACCAATGGGAATTCCAATAACACTCGAGACTGAGAATGAGGACATAACCACACCCATCGCCGTTCCTCGTCTCTGAAAAGGTATCAGGTCAGCGACCAGAGACAAAACGCAGGCATTGAGAACGCCACCGAAAGCTCCGGCTATGATCCTCGCTACCAAAAGCGTTCCAAAACTCGTTGAGATTGCACATAAGAATGTGCCAGCGATAAATCCGGTGAAGTTAAAGAGCAGAAATTTCTTACGATCGAAATGATCAGCGTAAAGCGCGCCAAAGAATCCCACGATTCCCGCACTGAATGTGTAGGCCGAAACAAGGGAGGAGAACTCTACCGGAGAAATATTGAAAACCCGCATAAAGCGTGGGCCCAAAGGCATCATGATGACAAAATCCATGATGTGAGCAATCTGAATCGCAGCAAGAATTAAAACGTAGAGTTTTTCTTTCCTGAGTATTGCTTTGAATTCCGGGTCAGTAGTCTCGGTCATCGTGATGCTTCAAGTCCTGTGACATCAGTGATTTTCGAACTGTCATCATCCAGAGTTTCGAGTGAAGCGATCGCATGAACACAATGATCAACCATGGAAACTGCGGCCGGCCTGTGGTTTCCGGAATTTTTCACTCCACCAAATGGAAGTCGTGCAGTGGCACCAACAGTAGAGCGGTTAAGATTAATGAGTCCTGATTCTATATCACGGACACACATCTCATAAATACTCTGATCACGCGTGAAGACAGAAGCCGCCAATCCATAAGGAGTGCAATTCGCAATTTTGATCGCTTCTTCAATGTCGTCATAGGGAATGAAAAAACAGTTTGGCCCGAAGATCTCTTCCTGGATAAATTTCCCTGCTAGATCCGGCTTCTTAGCATAGTGGATTGAAGGTGAAACATAGTGACCTTGATAGCCCACATCGAGCTTTCTCGGTTTCACAATTTCTTCAGCGCCTTCTCCAATACCGTGCGCACAGAAATCAAAATACATTTTCTCTGCTGCTTCATCGATGAGTGGTCCCATAAATGGCTCAGGTTTACAGAGTGTGGGATGTCCTACCCGGATTCTTTCTGTGACTTTTTTGAACTCTTCAATAAACTGCTGTTCAATTTTTCTATGAACCAGAATCATGGAGGTAGAAGTACATCTCTGACCAGTCGTAAGAAAGCATGCACGCAGAAGTTCGGGCAGGGTATGAGAGAAATTAGTATCGTGATGAATGATAGTGGAATTCTTTCCGCCAAGTTCAAGAGCTACAAGTTTATCAATGTCCTTCCAGGTATTTTCAAGAATTCTCATTCCCACCTGGCGTGAGCCAGTAAAGAAGATTCCCTTCATCCTCTTATCGCCGGTAATCCGAGAAGCTGTTATTCCGGTACCGTTGATAAAGTTCACAACACCAGCAGGAAAGCCTGCTTCATGGAGACATTCCACCATGAGCTGGGCGGAATAGATTGTTTTCTCCGATGGCTTAAAGATGACAGAGTTTCCTGCAAGAAGTGCTGAAAGAATCTGACCATTGGCCAGGTGACATGGGAAATTGAACGGGCCAATGACAAAAGTCGGACCCAGCGGTTTATAAACTACGTGGCCATCAATCTTCGGCATGACATCCTTGATTGTCTTTTGTCTGATTCTTTCAAGAGAGTCTGTAATCGTTACAGAAACTTTTGAATCAAGAGCAGCTGCCTCAGTCAAGGCTTCCCAATAAGGTTTTCCAACTTCGAGTGCGAGAGCTTCTGCGATCTGATTTTTTTTACCGCGTACAATTTCCTGATACTTTTTGAGACATTTTATACGGTCATCAAGTGAAGTTTTTCTCCATGTTTCATAACCACTGAATGCTGCTGCTATCGCAGGTTCAATGTGATCGTAAGAAACCTTTGCGTCCCATAAGTTAACCGACAAGTCTGCGGGACACTTCTTGTTAATGGTTTCATCTGCCTTGGCCGGCATAATCCAGCGACCGCCTATGTAATCGCCTTTCAACTGCATATTTGACATGGAAAAATCCTTGGGAAAGATGCCCTATCTTACACTTTTCCACCTGAATATCCCACTATAATACGGGGAGTTAACATGCGTTCATCTACCCCTTTCAGACCTCTTCTGATAATGTTTCCCCAAGGAGTTTCTATGGCCAAAACTTTAGCGTCTTTGTTGGATAAG
This sequence comes from Bacteriovoracaceae bacterium, assembly GCA_046595005.1. GTDB lineage: Bacteria > Bdellovibrionota > Bacteriovoracia > Bacteriovoracales > Bacteriovoracaceae > Peredibacter. Next base: position 39,978 of record JBKJPL010000040.1, read on the forward strand.
ATGTGGAATGACTATGTTGCAATCAATCCTCTCGCAAAAAAGATCTCAGATCTTCTTACGCAGGAAGGGGAAGCGATCCAGAATGATCACATTGCTCTCCGGACATTCAACCACTCAAGAGTTGGGGTAGATGTCATTGCAAAACCTTTCCTCGATTCCGGCTATACCTACAAGGGTGATTACCAGTTCCCTGAGAAGAAGTTGTATGCCAAACATTACGAACATTCTGACGAAACCCTGCCAAAGATTTTTATATCTGAGTTAAAGCTCGAAGAATTCTCACCGGCCCTTCGCTCAATGGTCGAGGGATTTATTTCGCAGATTCCTGAAGGTCGTGAAAAAGATTTTGATTTCAGCTCACAGGGAAGACCGTGGAAGGTATCCATCACACAATATAAAGAGCTGTTGAAAGAATCAGATTACGCGGCCTGGGTTGCGGCCTTTGGTTATCGCCCGAATCACTTCACTGTATTTATCAATATCCTGAAAAAATTCTCGGACATAAGACGCCTGAATGAGTGGCTGAAAAAAGCTGGCTTCCAGCTTAATTCCAGCGGCGGAGAAGTGAAGGGAACACCGGAAGTGTTTCTCGAACAAACTTCCACTCTGGCCAATAACATTGAAGTTTCATTTGATGATGGGAAACTTACGATTCCTGCCTGCTACTATGAATTCGCAAAACGATATCCCATGAAGAGTGGAAAACTCTATCAAGGCTTTGTTGCGACCAGTGCGGATAAGATATTTGAGTCTACGAATAAGGGGCAGTAGCTAAAAGCTTCGGCCCAGACCCAGTGACCAGATTGTCGCTTCTCGATCAATGTACTTCCCGAACTCGGTTGAGAAATACCATTTATCAAACTGCCAGCGGGAATACAGAGCTGTCGCTACTGAGATGGCCGATTCTGACTGAATGGAAAGGCTCCCAGTAGGTGGATTGGTGAGACTCTGGATATTATATACGACTGGAATTTTAAAACCGATCCGTGACTTGGAACTCGAGACGATCAAAGATGCGCCTGGGCCGAACTTCAAACCATAGGCCGGGACATTTGATTGTTGATATCGAATTCCAGTTCCTGATGCATCAGCTGAGACACCGCCTGACCCATAGAAAGCACATCCATCGACATACCAGTGATAAGTCGCATTCTCGTAACCGAGATCACCACCCAGGCAAAGACCTTTATTGGTTACAATGAGATTTGAAGAAGTGCCTGGCCCTTTGAGTTGAGATTCCTGCTGCCAGGAAAGATATTGCAGATACCAGCTTTTTGAAAACTTATAGACCTTATTCTGTAGCATCAGAATGTGCGCCATGATTTTGTCATTGAGCTTATCGACTTTACCTTCACGATATTCAAGTTCTGAGAGAATCTTTGCGAACATCAGATAATGTTCATGATCCTTTTTGATAAGCTGAGAATTGCTGTTATATCCCTGAATGACCTTTCCGTAAGCATTCATGAGGTTCCAGTAAAGAACCTTGAGTGCTTCCGGATATTCTTCCGAATCGATAGTGTCTCCGTCCTTGATCTGCTTTAAGAGTCTCTTGTGGTAGCGCTGATACTCTTTCTTTATCAGACGGACATTGAGTTTAATATCCTGACGATAAAAACCCAGACGTCTCAGTGAATACGAAATAAGGATCAATTCTTTCTTGCTGTAATTTCTTGAAGGATTTTCCTGATAGACCTGGTGGACACCGGCATAATCTTTTTGTCGGAACTCTTCAGTAATGTCCGATGCGAATGCCGGAAGAGAACAAAAAATAATGAGAAGGATGAATCTTGTTACAACCATACATGGGCCTGCACAAGATACATCCATGAATCTTTGTTAGAAGAATCAGGTGAAAAGTTTCTGGTGTTATAAACATCGGCCCGGAATTCAAGTCGCTGGATCGGGAAGTACTGGACGCCAGGTCCCCATCTTACGAAGAAGGGCTCTTTTTCGATATTGTCCTGGTAGTACTCAATATTTGTGAAGAAATAAACTCCACGCCACGGACGAAGATATGTCTGAAGAAGACCGAAACGCGAAGTCTTATCAAAGAAGCTTGCGTCCGCTGTTCTTTTCGTCTGTCCAGCCTCGGCCAGGAGCGCCGATCCTTCTTTTAGGTTCCAGCGGCCATGAGCCGAATAAGAAAGAAGCTGAAGGTAATTGTTTGATGAATGCATGACTGAAGCACCCAGACGATGAACATCGGCGACAGTTCTTTCGAACATGAAGCTTCCGCCTTTCATCCGGACATCTTCTTTCTGACTGAGATTTCCAACGAAACCATGGAGGAAATATTCTGATTTTTCACCGAGATAATGTCCCATTACTCCGTGAACCTGATCGTTCATCGTAATCTGAGGAGTCGTACGGTTAACGAGAATGTGCTCAATCACCCGGAGACCGTAGGCCTTATCCATGAGACCCGCATAGACACCTAACTTAGGAGTAAAGCGAAAGCCCATATAATGTTCGCGACTTCTCCATTCGTCGATATCATCATCATCACCGGCGCCTGATGGCTTCGGAGAATAACCGTAGTTGATAACTGTCACGAAGCGGTCAGAAGGGGATTTAATAATGAGGCGTGCATCTGCCTGCATATTGATCCACTGTTTTGCTTCAGAGTTTGAAGAGCCGGGATTTCTTACGAGCTGAAATCCGCGGTAATTAATTTGGGTTCTGACATAATTCTGTTTGGGCTTCCTGAAAAGAAAGCCTGAAGTATATGCAACTTTCTCTTCATTCCAGCTCTCAGGATAAAGAGCTCCGGAAGAAATGGCAGTGGCAGCGATCGCGCGACCATAATCTGTGAGTGGACCGTTTCCGGCCGGGTTGAAGTGACAGTTTAGACAGGACGTATATCCATGTCCGATAAAGTTCGGATAGGCCCAGGATTTTGCAGAGACCAGAATGAGGAGCGATATGAAAAAGAAAAATTTCATGGGATGTTTGTTACCCAGTCTACCAGATCCTGATATTCATCATTGGGAAGAGGACCCAAACCGAGCGGCATATTCGAGTCAGTACTTCCGTGATTGATGATCCGGAAAATGGCCTTCGACCCATCCGGATCGCCTTTCACTACCAGACTTTTATTGATCCAGTCCTGTTCATTTGTATAAGCAGCCCAATCGTTATGAAAACCTGAGTGACAGCTCGTGCAACGCTGCTGAAGTACATAATAGGCAGGTGTAAAATTTGTACTACCCGTGAGATTAACCTCACTGTAGCGTTCTTTATCGTTTGAGTTCGAATTGTAATCCTGGCACCCGAGTAGGAGCAGTCCCAGGAAAAGCGAAACTAAATTCATTTCATCCTGTAAGGAAGAATCGCTTCCACTTTCACAGTGTCTTCAACCCCTACGCCGAGATACTCAGCTTTTGAGAGACCGAACTGGGAAGCTTTCACAACAAAGTTCGCTTGAACTTCTTCACCAACCATCTTGTAAGAAATCGCAATTGGTTTTTTCACGCCATTCACTTCAAGATTGGCAGTTGCTTTACCACCAGTTGCTTTTAGGTCAGTGAGAACGGCCTTGTCATGCTTCGAAGAATTGAGATGCTTCCAGAAATGCTCATCACGAAGATCGATTCCGGTTTTGAGGGATTCAATCGTGATCGAGATTTTGTCAGCAGTGAAGCTTTCACCTTGCTTAAAAAGGTTACCCTTTGGCTTTTCGCTGACTGCGGTAAAGCTACCTGCCGGAGTAAGTGAAACAAAAACCGAAATTTTTGGTTTCGCGAAAGCGGTAGTGGTAGAGAGAAATAGGCACAGCGTGACAATGAATTTCATAGTGGGACCTCATCTTGAATTAATCCCTCTATTTTCTGAATTTTAGGTAGGGTTGATCAAGACTTATTTTGTCTTTTTTGCCGTCTTCTTTGAGGTTTTCTTAACTGGAGTTTGAGATGGCCTGAAAGGCACAAAGCGGATTTTATCGCCGAGACGAAGCTTGAGTGCTGCTGCGGTCACGCCGGAGATTTTATAACCGCCGTCCTTGAGCTTTTTCACGTCTCCGAGTGCACAGCGGAATGCACCAGATGTGCGTGAGATAATGTACTCAGGGGACTTCGCCGGCTTATCTTCGATCTCAGCGATCTCACCAACCATGCTTTCTTTGATCGCGCGAATATTGTCCACATCAGCGATGAGAACAGGACCAGGTTCAAAAATTCCCACGAGTCCGGAGAAGGTGAAACCTTCCTGTTCGAGAATTCTCTTCGCAGGTTCCGTTTCAGGAGCAACCTTTCCGATCACATGCTGGGCATCTTCCGGGAGAATATTGACTATCAACGGATGCTTAGGAAGAAGCTCTTCAATGAAGCGCTTGTTCTTCATGTACATTTCATCGGCTTTGGTAAAATCAATTTTAAACAGCTTGGCACCCACAGCATCCCAGAAAGGTGAGTGACCTTTCTCGTTCACCATGCCTCTCATCTCCGCAATGATCTGGTCTTCAAAGTATTTCCGGTTTTCTGCAATGAAGAGAAAACGCGAGAGCGATAAAAATCTTCCGTTCTGTGCATTCCGAAATTCCGGTTCAAGGAAAAGCGAGCAGATTTCTGCCGGACCATTGTGAACAAAGTGGAAGTGAAGTGAGGTGACATCATTTTTCACGTTCACGAGTTTTGATTCGTGATGGCTGTGCTCGAGCTTGTAAAAATAGTAAGGCTGGAAGCCGCCGATTTTAGAAATGATGGCCGACACACCCACAATCCTGCCGGTAAAGAGTTCTTCCATGACGAAAACGTAATCTTCGCCACCAGGGCCATCTTCACGATGAAGAAAACTTCTTTGTGAGGCCCTGATTCTGCGTTTTAAGACTTCGGGATCTTTCGGAAGAGTCGTGAGTCCGTGCCCTGATTTCTCAAGAAGCTTGATTAATCCATCAAGATCTTTCTCTACAATGGGACGGATGATGAACATGTTACTCCATCGCCGTTAATGTTTTCTCGATGATTTCGCAGACATCATCAATATGCTTTTCTTCAGTCACCATCACCGGCATGAGGAAGCGCACCCGAGTCGTCGTACCACCGCCTGCCATAAATGAAAGAACACCATTTTCAAATAGTTTCATCGTGAAAGCTTTCGTCTTCGCTTCATCACCATTAAAAAGTGTCATCCCAACCATCGCTCCGACACCGTAAGGACCTTTGAGTTTCCCTTCGCTTTTCTTAGCGATTTTTTCTAAATTGTGTTTAAAGCGCGTGTGAAGTTTCTCAATCTTCCCGTTCTCACCAAGATATCCGCCATTGATCATCTCGGAGACGACATAATTGGCAGCAGCGATCTGAGAAGATGCACCCGTAAAAGTCTGGGACATGAGACCCGGCTTAGGCTTATGTTCATCATTGAAGAACGTAGCACACACCTGAGAGTTTTTACCGACAGTCACAACATCTACCAGTTTATCGAGACCGAAATACTGGAAGGTGAAGAGTTCTTTGGTTCTCGCAAACGTCTGAACTTCATCAACTAGAATCGAAATATTAGTTTCTTTGCAGACAGCGATGAGTGCTTCGAAAAATTCTTTGTTACCTACCCATGAACCGTTTTCACCTTGGATAAGCTCCATGCAGAAGCCTGCATGATGTCCCGGATAGCGGGCAATGAATTTCTTCATCGTATAAACGGCGCGATCAATTGAACCCTTGTGGTCATTGGCATCGTAAAAAGGAATGTAATCGACATCGATAGTCTTCGGAAGACCAACGCGGTAAGCACCCTTATCAGTCACCCACGCCATTCCGAGAGTACGACCGGCAAAACATTTTTCGAAAGCAAAGAAGCGTGAAGCAGGTGAGCGCTTCTGAAGAATCATCTTGAACGCATTTTCATTCGCCATCGCACCTGAAGTCGTAAGGAAGACATTCTTCACCGAAGCACCATTTTTCGTGGCAGCTTTCGAGAAGAGTTCCAGGACTTTCGCTGAATCTGCATTCTGCTGAAGGTGACCATTCATTACTGTATTTGAAATTGCACCATCGATCGTGGCACCGATCACACCTTCATGAGAGTGCCCCATGTAGTGAACGCCAATGCCTGTGATGAAATCATACTTCACAGAACCATCAGCAAGTTCAACCAGCGGGCCGTTTCCGATTCCTGATCCGATGTAATTGTAGAAGAGTGCGCCTCCACGAAATTCGGCGACTCTTTTTAAGAGAGCATCGTAGGACTCTTTCAGTTCAGGATTGCCGGCCTTCACACCAGTGATGTGAGACTTATGTTCTTTCAAAGCTTCCTGGATCAATTTTTTTGCTTGCTCAATACGAGGATCGGTAAATAAACCTTGGGCAATGGTCTTTGCCATAGAAGCTCCATGAGAAGTCGTGTGTTAATGGATTTTCGGCAGTTTAAGACGAGAACTTGACCTTATCAAGTGAAAGAGATTCTGACTCATATGCTCTGTTAACGAGCCATCCTTCCAGGTCAAATTTGCTTCATAACCACGTCATTTTATTGTCGTTTAAGGCGGGTTATGATAATTCTTCGTTTACAAATTTTTCACAAGCTACACGTTGGAGATCTAATGAAGATCACGAAGTTTCACGACATCAAAAAAACAGACAAAGACACACTGGGTAAATGGCTTCACCTGATGATTCTCGGGCGCATGATCGATGAGCGCGCACCCAATTATCTGAAACAGGCCCTGGGCTGGTCATACCACGCTCCCTACGCCGGCCACGATGCTATTCAGCTCGCGATCGGACAGGTCTTTGATAAGAACACCGATCATCTTTTTCCTTACTATCGTGACATGCTCACGGCACTTGCAGCGGGACTCACGACAGAGGAAATTCTTCTGAACGGTATCTCAAAAGCAACTGATCTTGCTTCCGGTGGCCGTCACATGTCGAATCACTTTGCTAAACCTGCGTGGAATATTCACAACGTTTCTTCATGTACTGGTAACCATATTCTTCATTCCGTTGGTGTTGCCCGCGGGATGAAAACTTATAAGCACAAGGGTGTTTCGATTTCTTCTCAGGGTGAATCTTCTGTTTCAGAAGGTTACTGTTATGAAGCCATCACAGGTGCTGACCGCGAGCTTCTACCATGCGTTTTCGTATTTCAGGATAATGGCTACGGAATTTCAGTACCGAAGTCAGACCAGACTGCTAATGAGCATGTTGCGGATAACTTCTCAGGATTTAAAAATCTCAAGATCATCAAGTGTGACGGAAAAGATGTCTTCGATTCCATGAATGCGATGATGAGTGCCAAAGAACATGCGATGAACAAGCTTGAGCCGGTAATCGTTCATGCCATTTGTGTGCGTATCGGAAACCACTCGAACTCAGATAACCATGAGTGGTACCGTGATGAAAAAGAGCGCGCGGATGCGAAAGCTCAGGATCCTCTTCCGAAATTTAAAGACGATCTCCTGAAAGCAAAGATCTTCACGCAGAAAGAAATTGAACAGATTGAAGCTGACGCGAAGAAAGAACTTCTCGAAGCTCATGGGAAAGCGGTGAAGGCACCAAATCCTACTCCGGAATCAATCTGGGAACATGTTGTACCACCGGCCTATGAAGCAAAAAAATTCGGTGACGGTGTTCACAACGAAACTTCTGAACCTAGAAAATTCATCGACGCGATCAACGGAACTTTGAAAGAAGAATTTCGTCATAACCCTCACACTTATATCTGGGGTCAGGACGTTGCCAATAAAGAGAAGGGCGGAATTTTCAACGTTACTAAGGGAATGCAGCAGGAATTCGGAAAACACCGCGTGTTCAACGGACCAATCGCTGAAGATTATATTCTTGGTACTGCCAACGGGATGTCCCGCTTTGATCAGAAAAAGATTCACATCGTAGTCGAAGGTGCTGAGTTCGCCGATTACTTCTGGCCCGCTATGGAACAGATGGTGGAAACTTCTCACGATTACTGGCGCTCTAATGGTGCTTTCTCTCCCAACATGACGATACGTCTTGCTTCCGGTGGTTACATCGGTGGTGGTCTTTATCACTCACAAAATCTCGAAGGTACACTTTGTACACTTCCAGGGATCCGCGTAGTTGTTCCTGCTTTTGCTGATGATGCTGCCGGACTTCTCCGCACATCGATGCGTTCAAAAGGTTGTACCGTTTATCTTGAGCCCAAAGCTCTTTATAATGCCAAGTACGCAATGACTCCGATCCCGGCAGACTTCGAAGTTCCATTCGGAAAAGCACGAGTTCGCCGCGAAGGAACTGATCTTTCGATCATCACTTACGGTAACACTGTACACTTCTCGCTTGAGGCGGCAGAGCTTCTCGCTAAAGAAGGCTTTGAAGTAGAAGTTCTCGATCTTCGTTCACTCAATCCACTCGATCTCGATTCCATCGTTGCGACTGTTCAGAAAACGCATCGTGCACTCGTTGTTCATGAGGATAAAGTCTTTGCCGGCTTCGGTGGTGAGATTGTGGGCCAGATCAATGAGCACGCTTTTGAACACCTGGATGCTCCCGTTCGCCGGGTGGGATCGACCTTTACCCCGGTAGGATTCAACCGGATTCTCGAGCGCGCGACCCTTCCGGATGTGACGAAGATCCTGAATGCTGCCCGCGAGCTTCTTAACTACTAAAATGGAAAGGCTCCTTAGGGAGCCTTTTTTTATTCTATGCAATTGGCCAATAGCTCTGGATTCATTCTCTCTTTATATATCGGACTGGTTGGTTACAGTTTAGCTGAGTCCAGTATCTCTTCGCAGAATTTCGCCGGGCAAAAGTATCTCTTCCAGAAAGGCTGGTTCGTAATCACATCTCCCACTGAAGCATGGAATGAAGCACTTAAAAATCACGATACTTCCCATGAAGCTTACCTAAGGGCGATTCACCAAATTCAGCTTGATCCGGAAACATTTAAAGACCGATCTAAAAGTGCCGTGAAATGGCAGAAAGAACTTATTCAGGAAGCGAAGAAAACTGAAAGTGAATTTAAAAAACTTGGAAAAGATCTCAGAAAGACTAACTTGTTAAAAGCCAATGAGAATTTCAAGCTGGCTTGGAACTCCCTAGTTCAGGGTTATATTTCCTATGGCGTTTTAAATAGTGACGACTTACAAAGCATCAAGGAAATAAATACAAAGTTTTTTAAACGAGTCAGTGACCAAGCATCTGACTTTGAAGAAGTTCTCAAGCCAATTAGAGATGAACTGCTTACGAAAAGTGATATTTCCTGGAAAAAACATTTCCAGGAAGGGAATTGGAATTTTAAGGAATATTATGAAAAGTCTGGAAGTCGTAACAATTCTTTACAGGGAGTCTGGTATATTCTGAAAGGTTATGTTTCATGGTTCTCGGAGGCCGTAGTTGCTCCAGCTTTGAAATCAGGTTATCAGAATACAAAAGCGCTGCCTTATTACACATTAGATGCTTTTTCAAAAACCTTTATCGGCTCTTTCAATGTCATTCATTCTCTTGGAGCGAATCTTTATTATACCACCAAGCTGGGATATAGACTTATTTCACCTTCTCTTGAAGCTGGTTACTTAAGTTCATTGGCGCTCATTCAGGCAATTCATGGCGGAGTTTCCGGCACTGCACTTCAATCGGCGGGATTGATTAATAAAGTATCGGTCAAATCAGTGGCCCCCATTCTTTCTCACACTAAATTGATCATTGAAGAAGCTGCGAGCAAGTCTCAGGACGCAGTGACCGTGGTCGTTCATGGGACTCGGGGCGTGGGAGAAGTTTTTGCAGAGAAAACTGAAAGTGCTGTGATCCTTTCATACAGCGCTCTTTCACAGATTCCTCCTCAGATTCTGCTTACCGCTGCCAATTCAGCAATCTTTCTGATTTATGATGGGCCAAGGCTCATCATCGCGAAGGTTGCGGGACAAGTGGGTGACATGAACATCAGCGATCTTCCTGTTGGAACAGTCATCGATATTGAGAAGGGCAAGACACAGGGATTAAAAGTCGAAACTCTTAGTGAAGATCCTCTAATTATAAAAAAAGTTCTAGAGCATGCGGAATAGTTTAATTCTCATATTATTATTTTCCTGTGCTCACCGGACTGGAGATCCTCTCGCTAATACGAAACGACTTGCGAAAGAAGGTCACCTTTCGCTTTATCGTAATGGTGCCTTTCAGATTCCCACGACAAAAATCAAGCTCGTGCCACCCGGCCCGGAAGCGCTGGCGCTTGCGAAAGAACTTTCCGGAGTTGGGGCGAAAGAGTCATTTGTTCGATATTTCAATGAAATCGCAAATAGCTACGTCACCGTGTACGAAGGCCATAAAAAAACCTATGCACTGGCGAAGAAACTGGATAACGAAGTCAACAAAGAACTCGATGTTCTTGGGCGTAAGCTCAGGAAGACTTCTTCCCTGATTTTAAAGCAATCATTCGCAACATCTGCTGGTTTACTTGGGCGCTCGTTAGAGTTGGGATCAAGGACGCATTTTAAAGTGTTTGATGCCGGAAATACGATAATCAGTGAATCTACAAAGGTAAGTTTGGGTGCTCCGGAATTTAATGGAACTGAAAGTTTTTTCAAGGGCTACCTAGTATTCCCTGAGAAGATGAATCAAATTGGAAAAGATATCGGTGAAGCTACTTCTTTAAGAAATTATGTTAAAGACTTCACAGAATCAGAGAAGATTAGAAAAGAATGGTCTGGAAAAACTGCTTATCTTATTAAGGATAGCTTTGCTAATTACGAAAAAAATATTTCGAACACAGAATTTCCTGGCGTCGATGAGTACGGAGTAACTTTACAAACGTTGAAATCTGTTTCCGCGGCTCTAGATGCTATCTTTTGGCAGGGAATTCTAAAGCCTGTAGGGAAGATAACTTCAGGAGCGATAGGATATGTTTTTGTTAATAGTGTGGCCTATCCTGTAATGCTTTTTTCAAAAAGTGGAGCAACCACAATCAATGCTGCCGTTGAAGTTGTAAAAGCATCATCAGATTCAGCTTACTATTTTGTTGCCCCATCGGTAGAACTTGCTCTTTCAGGGCTAATTTATTCAGGCGCTGTTTTAACTAAAGAAGTAATCGAAAAGTCGGCGAAGGGCGGAGGTATCATCCTTGGTAACGGAGTCAAATATATTGCGGCTCCCATCGCATCGGGCGCAGTAACCGCCGCCACTGCTTTAAGCGGTGTAGCAGTTGGAATTACCGGAGCAACTCTTGCGGGGTCAACCAAAGTTACGGCTGAGGCTGCCGGAATTTCATCGAGAGGAATCTCGCTGACTACTGCCGGGGCGGTATATAGTGGCGGGATGACCTACTATCTTTCTAAAGCTGGAGGTGAAGCCGTCTACGAAGTTATTAAAGCAACAACCGTTCCACCCGGAATGATTCTTGGTAGTGGTTTAACTTTGTCTTACGGAACTCTTTCTCAACTTAGTGCCCAGTGTGTTCTGGCAGTAGCGGATGCTGCATATCTTGTCCTTTCTTTGGAAGGAGCGCATTGGGTTGTTTATGCGGTATCCGGACATAAAGAGGAAAAATCAGTCCCAGCTAATAGCATTGTAGATCTTGAAATAATCCAAAGTGAAGGAGCTGAAATCCTTGAAGTTCCTGTGACTGAGGAGGATATCAAAAAGGTAATTGATAGCATTAATAATGGAACCATCTGAGTGGTTGAATTTCCTAGGATTGGGTTACTCTAATCTCCCTTAATTCATTCTTTATCACCCTGAAATTTCTACCCCCTTTATTGTAACCCCCAATGGTTGGGCTATAGTCCGGTCAATTAATTAAACGGGAGTTTATCCATGAAAAAATTCATCGCCCTCGGGCTTTTACTCGGCTCTTTAGGGGCTTCGGCCCAGTCATATCTGGTTCTCAATAACGGAGTGATGCTCACAACAGACAAGGCTGGATATCTTTATGACTTCGGACACTTTGTTGTTCCTTACGATGTAAAAATTAACGGCGGACAATTTCTCGTAGAGAAAAAACAGCTCATCACTATCGATGAGAATGGTTACAAATACGATAAAGACCAGGAAATCGAAAAGATCAAAGGCAAAGGTAACAACTATGTTGTGACTGACAAGTCAGAGATTATCACTATCGATTCTAAGGGCTTCTACTATAAGTTTGATAAAGACGACGCTATCAAGCGTATTGAAAAATTCGGTGGTAACTTTTTCGTCGGTAAGGATACAAAGAAAAAGAACTCGCTTCTTTATACCGTTAACTCGAAAGGTAACTACTTCAACATCACTCTTCCGGAACTTAATCCTGCAGAAATTTCTACCGTCGGCGGGACTTACTTCATGACGAGCAGAGGAGTTTACTTCACAGTAAACAAAGACGGATTTGTGTTCTCTAAGAAAGATGTCCGCGCTGCTGCTGCCAGAAAACTTGGTGGTAACTTTCTCATCGATACGACTGGCAATCTCTTCACAGTTTCAGAGGAAGGTGTTCTCGCGAATCCAGTTCTTCCTTTGACTCTGGATCTCAACAAGATCGTGAAGACAGGAGCAAACTATATGCTCGATATCGATGGCAAACTTTTCGTTGTCGATAAGAACGGAAATGTCTTTGAACGCTCAGTGAACAGCCACGATCTGCTTAACGTTAAAGTAATCTCTCTTTAATTCCTATGCAGGGGGCCACGGCCCCCTGCTTTCCGTCATCACATCACGTCACCTTAAGGAAACACCCGGCCATTCAGGCGCTTGCAAACTCTTCCGGAATTCTAACTGCGGCCGCTGGATAGGAGCAGTAATCTTGACTATAGTCTCCCAGCTTTTTCAACCAGGGAGACGGAAATGAAAAAACTTCTATTTGCAGCACTCGCTACACTTTCACTGAATGCCTTCGCCCAGAGTTACCTCATCATGGACAATGGGATGATCGTAACGACTGACAAGTCAGGATTCGCTTATGACATGGGGAATTTCGCTTTCCCTCAGAAAGTCACTGTAAAGGGTGGCCAGTTTTTTATCGAAGATAACAATGTGATTGTAACGATCGATGAGAAAGGAACGCTTTTTCGTAAGTACGAAGTGATCCCTGAGAAGATCCTTGGAAAAGGTATCAACTACTTCATCTCTGAAGCTGGTGAGCTTTATACCATCGATAGCCAGGGTGTTGTTCACATTACAACTAATGAAGCTTATAAACTTGCTGGCGGATTCGGCGGAACATACTTCGCTACAAATGCCGGGGAGATGTTCACCATTAACCGTGAAGGTATCGCGCAGAAAGTTGAGCTGGAAGGTTTTCTCAATCTTCGCGATGTCGTTGCTTTCGGTGGACGCTATTTCATGACCAATCGTGGAGTGGTCTACACTGTTGCGGAGGATGGAAGAATCACTCCGAGAGCTGATATGAGAGTAGGTACTCTTCAGAAACGTGGGGGGAATTTCTTCACTGATTCTGCAAATATGATTTATACCGTTTCTGCAGACGGTAACCTCGAACTTCCGGCTCTTCCGATGGGATTCAAGCTCATGAACATGACGAAGACTGGAACGAATTACTTCCTCGATCTCAATGGTAAGCTCTTTACTGTGACTGATCAGGGTGAAATTTACGAGCGCGTGATTCAGGGTCTCGACATGCGCAACGCTAGAATCATCAGCCTTTAATTAGATTACGTGAAAATGGGGGAGGAGCTTCTGTGGGATAAGTCTCAGGAAGCTTTCTCTCCCTTCTACATCATCCACGATTAAAATCCTGTCTCCACTCACCAGTTCTTTTTCAAGCAGAGATAAAAAACTTTCCAGCTCCGGCTTCTTCGGATCTTTCGTGGTCGCAAACACATAGATTTTACGATCGAAATTTCTTCCGACAAGAAGTGCTGTTGCATTCGCATTTTCTTTCAATGTAGCTGTCAGGAGTCCATCAAGAAGATAGTCGATAGATTTGTAATGAACATCGTTCTGAGAAACTTCAGCAGTCTTTAGCCAGACAATGGCCCGTGTGAGGGGAGAAACTTCCTGAACGAGATCATTCATGACGGCCGAGTTCCTGCTTCATGACGCTGTCGAGAATACCATTCAGAAATGATGACGATTCTTTGGTTGAATATTTTTTCCCAAGTTCAAGGGCCTCGTTGATCACAACTTTGGCCGGAACAGTGGGAGTGTACTTAAGCTCATAGATAGCGAGCATGAAAATCGTATGTTCGATCTTAGAGATACGGGAGAGTTTCCAGTTCTTGAGATACTTCACAAGTATTGTCTCGAGTTCCTCATGAGTCTTGAGGATCCCTTTCACCGTCGAAGTGACATAGGCCTGGCCATCGCTATTGAGCTCACGCCCGAGTGTTTCCTTAAATTCCTGGATGCGCTCAAAGAGTGATGATGTCTCAAGACCTTTCTTCAGATCCTGAAAAGCGGGGAGTTGAAAATGATAAAGAAATTGCAGGCAAAATTCGCGTGCCTCGGTCTTAGTACTCACGATTAGTATCTTCCTTGGAAGTCTGGGGATGAATCTTAAACTGATTATGCTCGTCGTGCTTAAGCTCATTCACGAACTCTTCAACGTCCTGGAACTTTCTGTAAACAGCTGCGAAGCGGATATATGCAACCGGATCAAGATGACGAAGGTGCATCATCACAAGATTTCCGATATCCGAAGTCTGAACTTCCTTATCTGAGATATCAAGAATTGATCTTTCGATATTGTGGATAATCCGGTCAACCTGAGCAGTGGAAATGTTTCTCTTCTCACAGGCCTTCTCAATACCGGTTTTGATCTTTTCCTGGCGATAAGGTTCACGTCTTCCATCACGCTTCATCACCATCGGCATGGAAAGTTCGACTGTTTCAAAGGTCGTGAATCGCTTCTGGCAGGTATCGCATTTTCTGCGACGTCTGATCGTTGACCCTTCTTCCAGATTTCGAGAATCGAGGACTTTGGTATCAGCGGCCGAACAGTAAGGACATTTCATATTGTACCCATACTAGATATAGTGGTTGATGCCGCCATATCTACCATCTTAGCTACCAGAGATAAAGCTAAATAGCTGAAAGACTATGCGATAGTAAAAGCGACTAACTATTTCTTTTTACTGGCACAATTCCCCTCGGTCCAGCTCTTGTGGCCATTACATTCGGCCTCACATGAGTTCCCGTAATTCTGTCCACCGGCACACACCGGCTGGAAGATCTTCATGCAGTAGCATGGCTTCACGGTATACGGACTCACTTGTTGGGCATCACTTTCGCCAGCCGAATTTTCACTCGCAGCTTGATCAGTCGCTTTTTTTTCGGGAGTCGAGCAGGCAACAAGAGCGAGAAGAAGAAGAAACTTCATAAGATGTCCTTATCCGTAAACCGGAAATTTTTTACAAAGATCCATTACTGAATGTTTCACGTCCTTGAGATTTTTCTCGTCCCCTGGATTCTGGAGAGCCTTCACAATGAGTTCAGCCATGATCTTCGTTTCGTTTTCTTTGAATCCACGCGAGGTCACCGCCGGAGTTCCGAGACGGACCCCGGAAGTGACAAATGGAGAGCGCTTATCGTTCGGCACCATGTTCTTATTACAAGTGATCGCTACTTTCTCAAGCACTTCCCCGGCCTCTTTCCCTGACATGTTCACAGAATCAGTTTTTAAAAGGATAAGGTGATTATCTGTTCCACCGGAAACGAGTTCAATTCCGTACTTCATCAGTGTTTCAGCAAGTACTTTGGCATTCTTCACAACCTGCTGCTGGTAAGTTTTAAATTCCGGCTCGAGGGCTTCTTTGAAAGCGACAGCTTTCGCAGCGATCACGTGCTCAAGTGGTCCGCCCTGAATACCAGGGAAGATGAGAGAGTTGAATTTCTTTCCGAGCTCTTCAGAGTTCGAGAGAATAATTCCTCCGCGTGGACCGCGAAGTGTTTTATGAGTGGTAGATGTCACAACATCAGCAAGACCCATGGGAGTTGGATGTAGTCCGGCAGCGATAAGACCCGCGATGTGGGCCATATCAACCATGAGAACAGCATCGATAGATTTTGCGATCTGGCTGAACTTTTCAAAATCAATTATTCTTGGATAAGCAGAAGCTCCGGCAATAATCATGCGCGGACGTTCTTTTTTTGCGAGATCTTCGAGGCGGTTGTAGTCGATAGTTTCAGTCTTCGGATCTAGTCCGTAATGAAGTGCTTTGTAGAGTTTCCCGGAGAAGTTGACCGGAGAACCATGAGTAAGATGTCCACCCTGAGAAAGATCCATCCCGAGAAAAGATTCACCGTGATTCATCAAGGCCATATAGACGGCCATGTTCGCCCCAGAACCTGAGTGCGGTTGCACGTTTGCGTACCCAGCGTTGAAGATTTTCTTAAGACGATCAATCGCCAGCTGCTCGATTTCGTCTACAAATTCACATCCATTGTAATAACGCTTCTTAGGATACCCTTCGGCATATTTATTAGTGAGGCATGACCCCTGGGCCTCCATGACGGCCTTTGAGCAATAGTTTTCCGAGGCAATGAGCTCGAGCCCCATTTCCTGTCTTTCTTGTTCTAAATTAATGAATTTGAATACGTCAGGATCAACGGCGGAGAGTTGCTTAGACATGAATGGCTCCTTCGGGGGGTTTATTTATTCTACGAAGCCTGAAGTAATGTGCCTATGGTTTTCACTCTGGTGCAAGGTGTAAAAAGCTCAGTTATTCTTTGGAGATCTCTGCTTTACCCAGAGCAGGTTGGCCTGATATAAAAGCCTGATGAGAAATAGTGTCATTTTGTTTGTAAATGGGGTCCGGGAAGAACTTTCTGGTGAATCAGCTTTTATGACCGTGGCCGAGTACCTTCGCTATAAAAAAGGTCTCACTGGTACAAAGGTTGTCTGCTCTGAAGGTGATTGTGGTGCCTGTACAATTTTAGTCGCTCGAATGGGCGAGAATACTTTCTCGCCATACAAAGCGATTAATTCGTGCATCTCATTCATGTACCTGCTCGATAAGTCCCATCTCATCACGGTAGAAGGGCTTAAGAAAAATGATGAGCTTCATCCTGTGCAGAAAGCGATGGTAGAAAACCAGGGAGCTCAGTGCGGATTCTGCACGCCAGGTTTTATTTGTGCCATGGCCTCTCTCACGGAAGA
>JBKJPL010000065.1:0-13691 GCA_046595005.1 Bacteriovoracaceae bacterium
CGGGCACCATTTTTGAATTTAATAGGGAATCCGTAAGGGTTCCCTTTTTTTTAGGATCAGCTCAGCTCTTCATCAATGCCCAGAAAGACGTCGCTTTCCTCGATCCCATACAAAAAAGAACACGCTCATTCCTAAAGAGACCATTCTAGATCGAAGAATGTTTATGAATCTGCGCAAACCAGATTCTACCCTGAGGGAAGACGAGGACCACAGGTTTTCCTTCAAACGCATACAGTGTCCCTGAAACTTTCAGATCGTATTTTTCGTAAGTCAGTCTGTTGGCCACTCCAATTCTTTCGTAGTGATGTTCGGAAAGTTTTGAGTTCCTTTCATCTGATACACCATGCAAAACAGTGTGCGCGCGGGCAACCGTTGAAGGAGCTAAAAATTCTAAATGAAGAATGAACGTTCCCAGAGTGGAATCGGCTCGTTTCAATTTTAAACGTAGGATTTGCATTTCTCTGATGTGCGATCTTAGTAACCGGATTCCGTAGTATCCGGGCAGAAGGCATAGAAGAAAAATCACCGAAGCGATGCTCATAAAAAATGGCTCTGCTGCGAACATTTCTCCCATCCCTTCGAAAAGGCTGATCGCGAATATTGGTACTGCTCCGATGAGGATGATTACCTCAACGCTAAGTTGCATGCTCCGGCTTTCACAAGGACTTTTGAGAGGGGATCTTGAATTGGAGGAAGTAATACAGCTCTTTGCAGATGGTGCAGATCCCAATGCGGATGAAGCAAACTTCGGAGGCGCTGAACCGACGATGATCCTCGCCGCAAGGTACCCCGATATTAAGATCATTCAATTTCTATTGAAGAGTGGATCTTCCCCGAATGTTCAAAATAAAGAGGGGAAGAACAGTTTAAGACTTATTCTCGAAAACTATGAAATCTCTCATACAGTCAGAAAACAAGCGATCGATCTATTCCGGCGTTACGGAATTGATCCATTACCTCGTCTTAGCTCATGGGATCGCGTTCGCCTGTATTTCAAGATGCATCTTCTATGATTAATCCTGAAAAGCTGCGCAGCCAATATCTTCAACTGCATTCACAATGTTGGAACTGATGTCTGACGGTAGCGTCCAGAAATAGTAACTATAAAATCGACTGGTATTTCCGTTCCACACCACAGTAATGACATTGTTCCTGTCTCCACTGAGATAAGTAGACTGGCCCCTCAGGTCTCCGCAAGTGTCGTAGGTACTTGTGTAGTTAATGAAGCCCTTCGATTCAGTGTAGGTTCCAGTCTTCTTGTGAGAGAAGACCTTCGTGAGATCTCCTCCCATGAAGCTGGTCTGGGTCAGAATAAATCTTTTATCGGAGAGAAACTGAAATTCATAGACACGGGTGTCTTTATTTGATCCGACTTCTTTCATCACTTTGAAGTAAGAACCCGGAGTAAAAGTCGTTGATACTGAAGCTACCGGCTGAGTGATGGGCGAACCGTTTAAGGATTCGCCCAACTTTTTCAATCCACCGGGATTTCCACCGCATGCGACGATAAGTAATGGAAGGACCAGAACAGTAAGTCTAACCATTTTCTTCACACAGTCCTACGGTGTCACAGTCACTGGAACTGGTTCCAGAACAAGAAGAGTTTCTCCCGCCGCTGCAAGATTTCCTGCAACAATTGAAACATTGATAGGAGAAGAAGTTGTATATCCAGCAGAAGAAATCTCAAGAGTATAAGCCCCTGCAGGAAGTGCGATTATCTTGAAAGCACCCTGGGCGTCGCTGATACCTGTTGAGACGTCAATTCCGTTCTGTTTAACAGTTACAACCGCTCCACCTAGAGCAACATCGTCTGCTGAACTTGCTGTTCCCATGTCTGTCATAACTTTACCCGAGACTGATCCCGCAGTGGTGCGGTTAGCGGCCCGAAGAGTTGGCTTAAAGTGAAACCCATTAATGGTGCTTTCGTCTTTAGAATCACCTTGAGGGTTAAAAGACTTAGAAAGATCAAAGTCCAGAATGATATCTGTACTTGCCTGGGTAGTAATGGTCACAGGTGGATCAATTTTAATTTTTAATCCCGAACTTTCCCCGCTTGGGATCTTAAGATTGTAATGAGCACCTGAGACGAGATCGATAGATCCAGTCTCAATAATAAGGTTAAGTTCCTTATACTCTCCGGGAGGAAGATTGAGATCAATGATCGGGGTCACGAGACCATTAGTAAGTTTCACCAGATCAAGCACCAGTGGCTGACCTACCAGAGAAATAGAAACGTCTGAAGAAGATTTTACTTCAATCCGATTCACAGTAACTTTCGCTGAAGAGACCTTCAAATAAGAGAAGGGGGCATCAGTAGCGATGAGACGAAAATTTCCTGAAGCTGGTCTGAGACTTTCAAGGCTGGAAATACCGGAGCTACTTGGGGGAGGGGTAACGTCTTTTCCGCAAGAAGCAAGGATACAAAGGCCTAGAAGTACTGGATAAAAATTTTTCGTGGATTTCATGAAATTGACCCTCCTATAAATGGGAATCCTCACTTGTCGGCAAAAGAGGTGTTTTTCTTGAACTTTATCTCTTATGCCCCTATGCGTTTATGCATCAACAGGAATTATGGATATTATTCTGATACCATCCATTTATTTTGGAATAGAGAGAACATAATTATGTCAAACAAGACTTCAGATAGGCTTCAAAGACTCAGTCCCCGGATTATGGATATCTGGGTGGAACGAACATTGGAAGAAGTGAGAGCAGCCAATCTTCAGGAAACTCTGGCCTTAAAAAACTCGCTGCCGATTTATCTTTCTCAATTGGTTGATGCACTTTCTAATTCTATCGACCGAACCACTGCCAGAAAAAAAGCAGACCTTAAAGATAGTACCCGCATCGGTAAAAAGCATGGAAGAGAAAGAGCTACTGCTCACGCATACACCATGGACCAGATGATTCTTGAATATCATATTTTAAGACAAGTTATCTGTGATGTGATGGAAGAAGAAGAGCTTCTTACTCCTATTGAGAGGGAAGTTATTGTTTGTTCAGTCGAGCAGGCAGTTAATGATGCCGCTACTCAGTTTAGTGACACGACTAGAGACTTTCAGGATCACTTATCTCATACGCTCGCACATGATCTCCGGAATCCACTGACGACAGTTAAGGCCACCGCTCAATTGATGAAATTACTTTTAACCGATCCGGACCATATCAAAAATATCTCACGCATCATCAAGGCCGCGGACCGGATTGATGACATGATCCAAGAGCTGCTGGATGAAAGCAGAATTAAAGCTAGTGATAGGGAGGATATTGAATTCAAAGATTGCGATCTGGATTGGCTTGTAAGGGATATCGCTGAGGAACAAAATATCAGCCACAAAGGTCGCTTCCAGGTACAGTCTTCTGGTAAATGTGTCGGAAAATGGAATGAGAACTATCTTCGTCGTTTGACCGAAAACCTGACCACCAATGCTATCAAATATGGTGATGATAAAAAATCCGTCACTTTGACCGTCACTCAAGATTCCACTGAAGCAGTTTTAAAAGTTCATAATTTCGGAAATCCTATTCCTGAAAATCAGCATGCGAATCTCTTTACAAAATTTAAGAGACTGAGCTCATCAGAAACAAAAATTGGCTGGGGTATTGGACTGGCGGTCGTGAAAGGCATGGTTGATGCCCATAACGGCACCATTCAGGTTGAAAGCTCGCAGTCGACAGGGACTACCTTCATCATCAAGCTTCCTAAGCATCGCTGATATGTGTAAAAATCTACAAACTTTATTGGGCACTGACAGTGCTATAGTGATTGTAGATTTCGTTTTGCACACATAACAACTAAGAGTACTAAATGTCAGATGCCATGGTGAGTTCGATCCTGAAGAACTTCTTCAAATTCGCGTTCAGCTTTTTAATCCTCGCTGTTTTCTTCTACATCATGCAGCCATTTATCATTGCAATTCTTCTTGGTGGAATTCTGGCGCTGGCACTGATTCCTTGTGTGGACTACTTCATCCGGAGGGGATTTAAGCGACATACTAGTGTTCTGATCTTTTCCTTGATTTCAGGTTCCATTGGTTTAATTCCAGTAATTGCATTTTTCATCCATGGATCACGGGTTATCTCTCAGCTCTTGCACGAATCAAACATGACTCAATTTACAGACAGGCTTAGTCGTTCGAGTTATAAATTCGTCGATTATCTCAGCACTCTTTATGGGCTGGACAATAAAGCGGTAAAAGCAAAGTTCGCCTCCCTTATTCTCTATGGAAGTAATTCTCTGTCGAAGAGCTTTAATGACTTTGTGGGCGAAACTCCGATGATTCTCATGATGGGCGCAATTACGACACTTTCGGTGTATTGTTTTTTACGTGAGTCGGATAAAATCCGTAAGCTCTTTGACCGATATTTTTATCTCAACGTCGACAATAGCAACAAATTCGTCCACATGTTTAAAGTCTGCTGTCGCGAAGTTTTCTTCGCAAACATCATCACAGGTGTTGTCCAGGCGATTATTGTTTCCGCCGGTGCTCTCATCTTCGGAGTGGGAGATTTCTTCCTGGTATTCTTTATCACTTTTGTCTGTTCCTTCATCCCGGTTATCGGAGCAGCTCCTATTGCAGCTCTTCTGGGTGTTATATGTTTTATGGATGCTCGTCTGGGCGCAGGTGCCGGACTCATGGTCGTGGCCGCTATTGCCGGGATTTCGGATAATGTCCTGAGACCTCTAATGGGATCAATGGGTGAGGTTAAGGTTCATCCTTTCATTGGGCTTCTCGCGGTTATCGGAGGAGTGATTATGTTCGGCCTACCAGGACTCTTCATTGGTCCACTGGTTGTAACTCTGAGTTTTGGTGCTCTTCCCATCATTATCGATGAATATTTTCCGGCCCATGCTGTGGCCTGAGTGCAGATTTTCTTCATAATCATACAGAAAAGTTCTGATTAATTTTTTTCTTAAATACCCACATTATGTAGTCGGCCATGAAGGATGGGGGAGAGGCAATGATTCCGAAAGCTCTCTGGCCATATTATGCAAAAGAGATAGCGGGTCTCGATCGTTTGAATTCAATCGAGGATCTGGAAAGATATGTAGTAGTGGAACTTATGAGGCTTTGACCGCCATTTCTCTTTCAAACTGATTTTCCACATCTCCGAGAGTGCGAATTCCCAGCTGAACAGCAGTTCTCGACATGCCCAGAGCTTTCGCCTTTTTGTTATTAAGTGCTCTCCGGATGGTCATGGAATGAGGATGCTTTTCCTGAAAAACTTCCAGGTCGTGAAATTCACCCAGAGCATCCTGATACTCCTTGAATGCCTCCACATCAAATCCCAGCGCCTCTTCAAGATATCTGATCTGCTTTAAAACGATCCGGAGCTCATGCAGATGTTCCGCTCCTCCAGGGGTCCGGATAAGCTTAAGGCGCAGTTTTCTAAGCAAAGGAAGTGGATCGACCCGGGAGGTGCTCGAACGGAATCCCAGCTTCTCCAGCTCATCAAAAAGCTTCTGGGTTTTATCGTCAGAGAGCTTGGTACGAAGTTTTCTCCTCGTCTGAGTCCTTTTGCCTTTGAGCTTACTCACATCAAATGAATACTTATCAGAAAGCTCACGCCCGACGTCGAGGTCACGTACTTTACTCAGCTGGCGCCAGATATTTTTCATTTGCGTTCTTTCTGGGTCGGGAAGAATAGAATTATCATCTATGAGATTTATCATAGTCCGGAGACGTCTCATACAAACTCGGAGGTTATGAACGAGCTTTGTATTGAAATGGCTTTCAAGCTGATAAGAGAGTGCACGACCCTCTTTGACCAACTCAGTAATATGCTCCTGGAGATTGATCGTCTTATTCATAGGTAGACTGTGAACAGGAATGAAGCGATTGAAAACGCGCGGAGTTTCCCTAGGAATCAAATTGGTAGGAATTATCCCCTAAGAGAGGCCTAACTACAGAGGATTTAACGGTAAGAGATTTTTACAGGGTCCCGAGCACACCTCTCAAAGCATGTTATCGTTCCGCCATAGTTATCCCGGAGGTCAATATGATCCGTATTTTACTAGTTCTCAGTGTTCTTACTTCAGCTCTTTTCTCTTTCCAGGCTTCAGCGGCAAGTGCCAGCTGTACCGGTAATGTAAGAGGCGCCAGACTCTTCTTTCATGCTAGGGGCAGCCTGATGAATAAGAACGATGGAGTTGGGCACGTAAAAATTAACGGAAGAGTTGTCGCTCAGTTTGATGGTGACTATGCCCGGATTAATTTTTTCACGAAATCATTCACGATCAGAAATAATCGCGGTGATGTCGTTGAAGGCCGTCTCAATAATCTGATGAGCGGTGCCGGAATTCTTACAAGAATGGTTCTTCCAGGTGAAGGTATCCGTCTTGTGAACGTTCCTGTTGATTGCGATATGAACTGATCGTCTCATGCGAAACCTAATCGTTTTATTTATTCTATTTCAAGCTTTAGCCGCAGAGGCAGGACCTTCTTGTCTCGCCGATAAGTCATGCTTTGAGTATGAGGGAAAGATCATCGACCTCAAGCCAAAGTACACCAGAGATTTAGAACTCGCTTCGATTCCCTCCGACACTCCAGTTTTAAATGAAAATGAGTTCAGGAAAATCGTCGGCAAGACAGGATCTGAATATTTTATTCCCGTAGACATCAACGGCTCAGACCTCGCGATTCTCGCTGGAGCTTTATCTTTAGGCACAGTTGTTTTTGAGAACGACAGAAAGATCATGGACTTTGTTCAAGATCAGAAAACTCTTATGCCCGAAGGTCTTGGCGACTTTGGTTTCTTCTTAGGAGGACGCCAGGGGATACCACTTATTGCCGGAGGTGCCTATTTCATGGGTGCCGTTTTAAAGAATGGAAAATTGAAAAATATCGGAATCATTTCGGTGTACACCGGAATTGCTACTCAGATTGTTACGGATGCTTTCAAGAAGTCTTTAAAGCGATCGCGTCCCAATGGCAGTGATGATCCCTATGAATTCGGAAGTGATGGCATGTCCATGTTCTCTGGCCATGCTTCAGGGGCTTTTGCCATGGCAACGGTGATCTCTGAAGTTTATAAGGATAAGCCACTTGTTCCGTACTTGGCGTATGGTCTGGCGACTGTAGTCGCTTACTCCCGCGTTCATGAAAATAAGCATTGGGCATCTGATGTGATGGGGGGAGCGGTAATCGGGCATTTGGTCACTAAAATTATCATGCGTACGATGGAAAATTCTAAGCGGATGTCCGGATCAGGACTTATCATCACACCCGCTAATTCTGGCGTTCAGATTGAATGGCGGGGAAAACAAAAATCCGAGAAATTTGAATGCACAAAATATGATCTCAAAGGCTCAGAGCTAGTGAGAGCCTGCATGGATGAAATCTTTGTCAGGTCGGAGTGATCCTACGGTCCACTTCACAACAAACCACGCAGAAATATAGGCCACTCCGCAAAGGATGAAGACGGGAGCATAATTGTTTCCGCTCCACTCGAGATAATATCCGGTTCCCACCTGAAAGAGCATGCTCATCATGGATCCGACGAATCCAGCAAAGCCCACGAGGCTTCCCACTGAGCTTGAGGGATACATATCAGAAGGAAGACTGTAAACGTTCGCTGACCAACCCTGGTGAGCTGCAGCTGCCAAGCTTACGAGTGCTACTGCCTGCCACACTGAAGTTACGAGTGGAAGAAGTGCCGTTGGTAGAACGCAAAGTGCGCACACAAGCATCGCGAGACGTCTTGCTTCAGCATGAGATTTTCCGCGATTCACAAACCAGCGCGAAAGCCATCCACCGGCAACAGACCCCACATCGGCCACGACATAAATAATGATAAGTGGAAGGGCGAGTGTTCCCAGAGTTATTCCGTGCTCGCTTGAAAGATATTTCGGAAGCCAATAGAGATAGAACCACCACACCGGATCGGTCATCATTTTTCCGATGGCACAGGCCCATGCTCTTTTTTGGCCGAGGAGAGTTTTAAACGGGATCATATCTTTCGCTACAATTTCATTATCACTTTGAATAAGAGCTAGCTCTTCTTTTGTGATCGTCGGATGCTCAGACGGAGTTTTGTATTTCATCCAGAAGATAAGCCACACAAAACCAATTGCACCTTGAACAATGAAAGCTGTTCTCCAGCCATAGCGAAGGGTGAGGAAGGGAGCAAGGATTGCGGCGGCAACTACACCAACGTTTGACCCTGAATTAAAAATTCCGGTGGCGAGCGATCTTTCTTTTTTAGGAAACCATTCCGTTGTGGTTTTTACAGCACCAGGAAACATTCCGCCCTCAGTGATTCCCAGGAAAACTCGTGCGATTCCGAAACCAACAGGTGTTGAGGCCAGAGCGTGCGCCATGGCCGCAAGACTCCATCCACCAACAGACCAGGCAAAACCTTTTTTAACTCCGATCCAGTCCATGAATCTTCCGGAGAAGAGATATCCAAAGGCGTACGCAAAGGTAAAGCACGCGACGATGATTCCGTACTGACTTTCCGTCCAGCCAATTTCTTCCTGAAGTGTCGGACCCAGGATCCCGAAGATCTGGCGGTCCATGTAATTAATGGTGGTCGCAAAAAATAATAAAGCGCAAACTCTCCAGCGTATTCCCATACCAAAAGCTTAAAGTATGGAGACGCTGGAAGAATAGGCTTTGAGCGTTATATCCCGCTGATTTCCTGTGGCCTTGAGTGTGTAAATTCTTCCTTGGCTCCTAGGGGAAATGATCCGCATGGGTTATGGTGTGGCCTCTCTCTCTGGAGGACCTATGAAAGTTATCATTTTGATCTCAATGCTCGTTCTAAGTTTTAGTGTTTGTGCCGATGAAGAACTTCCCGTTATCGGTGACGATGCCGCTGATGAGCAAGCTCTTGCGGTGGAACCCTCAAATGAAGTGATCGTTCCCACGACTGCTGTGAACGATACAGTTGTTAACGATACAGTTCTTCAATCTGAGCCGATTGACGTCGATGGATATTTAAGAGCAAAAGAGCGGCCAGTAACTGATTCAGAACTTCAGACCATCAAGACTGAAATCCAGAAACAGAAAAAAGAAATCGTTCTAAATAAAGTAAAAGCTCAGAAGTTTAAAGAGCTCGGGAAATCAACTGAGCAGCTTTCAGAAACTACTGAAGAGATGCTTATTGAAAAACGTGCTGTTCAGGAAGAAATCGCCAATTACAACCTGAAAGTAAAATGTCTTTCACAGGAAAATCCTGGTTCTGAATGTGATAAGTTCAACCGCAACAGAAGATAATTACCTTTGGGGTTTCCGGAGAACAACCGGAACCCCGCTCCGCTCAAATCTCACCCAGTGATTTTGAGCATCCACAAAAGTTTCATCATCAATTATACTCACCGGACGAATCGTATAGTACGCTGTCTGATTGGTACTTACTGCTGATTGCAACACAAGATTCGCAACAAATCGCCCGACGTCAGTCTCATTATCAATTGTTACCATCCACTGATTTGTGCGACAGATCCAGTTGTCATAGGTTCTTTCGCCTCCATAACATTTAAGGCCAGAGATCTTGAGATCAGGTGAGAGTGTGGTGGCGAAATAATCTTCCCAGGGAACGATCGGAGGAAGGGGAGCTTCATCCGGGAGTGGTTCCACTGACCGGGCCATTGTTCCGCATGCAATCGGAAGGCTACTGTTACTTCTCACACCGTAAATGACAATCGTTCTTCCCGAAAGGTTTGGCCCTTCATCGGGGGCGAGTTTTGTAAGAGCATCGTTTGGATCAGGATCTTCAGAATGAAGATCGGCCATCATCCTCACGAGTGATGTCTTTTCAAAATAGGTATAGGCACCAAGTACTCCCGGTATCGGGAAAATAGGGCCCGCTTTTTGAGTGGAGAGATTACGATCAAGGGGAATGAATGCAGCACCTGTGATTCTTACTGATTCATTGTAATCAAGATTCCCGTCAATATTTGTATCTGCACCTGGGCCCGGACAATTGGCCCCTGTATGAATGAATTGTCGGTGAAAAACTCCCGGCGAGTTTTGAACTTCACCGCGTACACGGACTTCGTCACCAAGAATTCTTATCTTGAAATTCCCTACTGTGCTGCCCGCGATACCAGTATTTAGGGGGACGAGATTGGCCTCATAGAAGCCCTGTGTTTCCTGGTTAATGTCTTTCTCGTTTTCTCTGTCGTCGTCGGCATTGTCATCATTGTCACTTCCGCACCCAACAAGAAGAGTCAGTAAGCACATTGTCAGAAGAGGTTTCTTTTTCATGTAAGCTCCTGACACCTGTCTCGCAAGCGCCGGGCCAGAATGTCTTAGACAAAAGCTCTTCTTTACGAATATCATTTCCCTGTGAAAGCACTACTTCTCCTCCTTATTTTCTCAACCCCTTTGTTCGCATCCGTGGACGAATTTCCCTTCCGTTCAATGGGCGAAAAGCTCCCGAGAAAAACATTTGAGAGAGTCATTAAAATTTTCGAAACAAAATTTTCGTCGATTGTATTCATGACTGATTATGAGGAAGACTGGGCCCAGGCATTCGCAAGACGCTGGGAAACCGATCAGGTGATTGTTTACGGTGGAATCGCTGCCCTTAACAATGGATCAGAAGATACCTTTGCACTTATTCTTTGCCATGAGACCGGTCATCTTTATGGCGGAAGACCTTTCTCGGATGAATACAATAAACTCTCGCTTGAAGGGCAGGCCGATTACTGGGGAGCAGGTGAGTGCCTGCCAGAAATTCTTCCATTGCTGTCAGCACGGACACCATCTATTAGCTCCCTGAAATATTGCAAAGGGGAAATTACCTGTGCCAGGGCAGTCGACGCATTTCTGACAGTCACGGCGCATTTTGCTGACAACAGAAGCCTTCCCCATCCCAAACTTTCAACTCCTGATACTCAGGTTGTAGAAACAAATCTTCGCACGCACCCGACACCTCAATGCCGTTTCGATACGATGATCGCTGGGTTCAAGAAAAGACCTCGTCCTCTTTGTTGGTTTAAATCCCCGGAGCCATAATGAAATTGTTTCTTATCCTTTTACTTCTCATCTCGACAGCATTCGCTGAAACGAGAAAGAACGACGACAACCTGACTCTCACTCTCGCCCGCGAAAGAAAGGCCCAGGTAAAAAGTGTGGAGTACTTTCTTCATTTCAACCTCGAGAAGGGGAAAGATACATTCACGGGACAGGCAAACCTCGAAATCGAGCTCCTTCACATGAAGTCTCCGCTTTCAGTAGATTTTCTCATCAAAAATATCGAAGAAGTAAAAGTGAATGGTGTTGTACTGAAGAGCTTTTCAAAAAGACGGGGAAGCTTTGATATCCCGGTAAAAAATCTTTCCCAGAAGATGTCGGTGGAAATTACTTATACTGGTGAGTTTTCCAAAGAAGCCTCGGGATTTCAGCATGCCAAAGATCCCGAAGATGGTTCCGAATATCTCTTCACTGACTTTGAACCTTATTACGCTCACTCGCTTTTTCCCTGTTTTGATCAACCAGACATGAAAGGGATCTTTCATGTGACGGTCACTGCACCTTCTGAATGGAAGGTCATTCACAATGAACTTATCGAAAAAGAAGAGGTGGTTGAAAGTAAAACTCTCACTACCTTCATGAAGACTAAACCCATTTCCACTTATCTCTTCTTCCTTGGGGCCGGACCGTTTGTGGAATGGAAGGATAATTTGGGAGATCTTCCGATTTATCTCTACGCCAGAAAATCTCTTGCGAAGTATGTCGACGTCGACAAGATAATGAAAACCACGAAAGAGGGTCTGGCATTCTTCAATGATTATTTCGGATATCCCTATCCCTTTTCAAAATACGCGCATGTCTTCATTCCGGAGTTTGCCTGGGGAGGCATGGAGAATCCAGGGGCCGTTACTCTTAATGAGAGAAACATTTTCCGTGGTCCGGTTCCCCAGTCTAAGTTTGAAAAAAGAAATAATCTCATCCTTCATGAAATGGCGCACATGTGGTTCGGTGATCTAGTCACGATGGAGTGGTGGAATGACCTCTGGTTAAATGAGAGCTTTGCTACTTATCTCGCCTCTGTCGCGCAAGAGCGAGCGCTTGATTCCAAGGCGACCTGGCTCGAGTTTTTCTCGGGTAAGACCTGGGGATACTGGCAGGATCAGCTGGTTACTACTCACCCGATTGAAACAGATGTTCCTGATGTGAGAACAGCAAAAGGAAATTTTGACGGCATTACTTATGCTAAAGGAGCTGCGAGTTTAAAGCAGCTTCACTTCTTTGTTGGTGAAGAAGGATTTAAGAAAGGCCTTCGTGATTATTTCAAGCGATTTGCTTTCTCAAATACAAAACGCCAGGATTTTGTGGGTGCCATTGCCATGGCCTCAAAAACTGATCTCACTTCATGGACAGAAAAATGGCTTCAGACCGCAGGTCCCAATCGTGTGATGATCATTCCTGAATGCGATAATAAAAAGCTTACTAAAGTCACTGTGAAACAGTCTCCAAGTATTTCAGGAACACTTTCTCCTCATCGCACGCGTTTGGGGTTTTATGATGCCGATGATGACGAGCTTGACCTGAATTTCCAGGAAGATGTTCTCTATACCGGAGAATCCACAGAAGTTCCGGGAATGAAAGGGAAGGTATGTCCTGATTTCCTTCTCCCGAATATGAATGATTTTGATTACGCACTTTATTCACTCGATGAGAAATCTCTTGAGAAGGCGAAAGCAGCAATCACAGACCTGCCAGAACCTCTTTCACGTCTGATGATCTGGAATATGCTCTATCAGATGACGAGAGATTCAGAACTCTCTCCCACGCTTTTTATGAAAATCGCGATGGAAGCCTTGAAAGAAGAAAATGATGACCTTCTTCTCGGAAATATTCTTGGCCGAAGAAGTAATCTCAAAGCTCTCTATCTTACTTATCTGGATAAGGAAGAAAGAGCGAAACTCTCTACAGAATTCGAAGCTTTGATCTGGAACCGTATGGAACTTGCTAAACATGGTTCATCACTTCAGATGTCTTTTTTTGATTTTTTTGTTTCAGTTGCTCAGTCGCAAATGTCGGTTTCAAGGCTATTCGACATGCTGTTGAAAAATGAGCCGCCAAAAGGGATTACTCTTGATCAGGACAGACGTTGGGCGATTATCCTTAATCTCTCTGTTAATGGGCATACTGAGGCAATGAAGCTCGTTGATGAAGAGAAGAAGCGCGATCAATCAACTATCGCTAAACGGAATGCGTATTCCGCCAGGGCCGCTTTCCCGCTTAAATCTCAGAAAGAAATGATCTGGAAAGATCTCTTCAATAATCGCGAGCTCACTCACAGCGATCTGGAAGAAGCTGGAATCCAGATGGCCAATCCTAATCATCCGGAACTCTCAAAACCATTTTTTGAAGCCTATTTTAAAAAAGTGAGCACGATCAACTGGAAGGATAACGATGATAAAGTGGATATATATTTTGAGTCATTCTTTCCTCACGTAAACTGCAGTGAAGAGCTTCAGAAGATGAGTAGTCGCTATCTTGATCGTGCCAGGAATCTCACATCTATTGCCCGGAGAAGCTGGAAAGAAGCACAGGATGAACTGAACAGATGCGTAAAAGTCCGCAAGCTTCTTCCTCCTAAAAGCGATTTACAATAAGCACAAAAATGACTAATATGTGGTCCTAATGCCCGGGTGGTGAAATTGGTAGACATACCGTCTTCAGACGGCGGCGCCTTTAAAAGCATGCTGGTTCGAGTCCAGTCCCGGGCACCAT
>JBKJPL010000054.1:0-143434 GCA_046595005.1 Bacteriovoracaceae bacterium
GCCATGCCTTCTTTTTTCTGACGGAATACTCTGAGGGTAGAAACAAGTTTATCGATGATCGGAAGATAAGACTGATAGAGATCCTTAGTAACAGAGAACGTAACTGCCACACCAAGATCTTCTTTTACTGTCGCGAGATATCTTGTGTAGAAACCAGGAACTTCTGAAGCAAGGTGAAGAGCATCTACCCACTGGTGACTACTGATCGTACTGAGCTTAGTATTTTTCGGCTCAGAGATTTGCTTTTTTCCACCAGGGAGATTGTATTCTTTTGATTTTTTCAGGTACGCCATGTACTCGTCGATACTGTCTTGCTCACCCCGAATTTTTGCAGCAAGAATGATGATCGCTTCTTTTTTACGATCAGCGTTTTCAGACTGACAAACGTATTCAGAACCTTCGAGTGCGCATTCCCACTGTGGTGGAAGCTCGAACTCACAATACTTACTCGCAAATCTTTTTGCGAAAGCTTCGCTTGCAATAAGTAGTGTAGATATGAGTAGGAGTGATCTTAGCTTCATGAGCTTTCCTTGGAATAAAGTCTTTCTAAAATTCTAACCTATGTTGATATGCTTACAACTAGCTAAAATTCTGCCCTTGCCCGACAAGTGAACTCCACTTTTGTTCTTCATAGCTTAGGGGAACTGAGTGGAAACTACTTTAAAGAGGCCCTGCCAACCAGACCTTCCTTGAGTTCCCGGGCCATGTTGAATCGATGAGTGAGTTTTACGATGGCCTTGTCTGCAGAGGCCTTTATGACTACGCCTCTAGCGACGAGAGTATTGCCGCCGACATAGTCGTATTCGTAGAAGTCGAATTTCATGCCCTTCTCGATATCGTCGCTGAGACCTTTATCGATCACGACATAGGTTTTTTTATCTGAGATTTTTGTGACTGTGGCCTCGAGATCGTAAGTCTTGAACTGAGAATCAACGAGCTTCTCCTCAGATTCATCGAGGCGTCTTACGAGTGTCAGTCCAAAGCCGGTACCAAGATCAGTTGATCTACCGGCGATGACTTGAGAGGCCTTAAACTCTACTCTCCAGACCTGAGCAAAACCAAGATTAAGTCCAACGTAAGGAGCAATGTATTCGCGGTTGATGGAATTATAAAGTCCCGTGGCGCCGGTATTCCATTTTGGTCTTTCAGCAGGGTCATTCTCATAGATTGAGTTTTTGAGAGACGTGACTCCATCAACACCAGCAAGTGGCGTGACGTATCTGAACTGAAGGGCAACTTCACCATTCCAGAATAATTCTGTTGAGAGGTCATTGCCTGGTCTTCTCCAGCCCCCTCTCAGAGTGTAGTGATTATTTGAAAGTGTTGAATGAGTAACTCCAAGACCTAATGAGTATTCATTTCCTTCATCACCAAGTGCGAGCTTATTGAGATCCGGATTGAGAGTATCGATGTCTTCATTTGTATAGGGAGCATAACGGAACAAACCTTCGAACGTGAATTGGGTTTTGCTGACCGGATCGAAAGCAAAGAGAAATCTTCCGGAGATAGACTGAACACCGGTGGCCTTAGCATTGATATCATCTGTGCCTGAAAGAAATGATGAAGTCTGGTGACGAAACCTGACGCCGATACCGGCATTGAATGAATCAGTGAGACCGAAGAGCCCATTTACTTCACCTTGGTAGCGGCCGAAGTTTTCACCATTAGAGAGCTTTACCTTTTTTCCATCCTTATCAACGACTGAGGAAGTAGTGAATGAGTCCACACCGAAAGAAAGCTGAGAGCCACGCTCTTTCAGAACTTTTGTCGGTGGAACATAACTCGTCTGCCCCCACACGGAAGTTGTTCCCAGAAGTAACAGAAGGAAAAAGAGATTCATTGTTCCATTATATGGAAACGAGGCTACTTTGCAAAAGAGTGTCGACAGGTTTCTCAAAGCTTATGAGATCAGCTTCCCGGTACCAATTGCCGTTGTTCTTGGAGAACAGGCAAATGGACGCAAAAGGAAGAGATGTGAACTCCTGAAACTCCCGACGGGCAAGATCGATCGCTGAATGAAGATCCATGTCTCCTACATAGCGGCCGATAGTGAGAAAGGTCTTCTTATTTTCCTTGAGCTTTTTTTCGCGCTCATGGATATACGACTGGCAGATTGAAAAAAGAGATTCCTGGCAAAAAGACAGCTCTTCGCCGAGGACCGGGTTGAGGAAAAGAAGCTTATTCTTCTTATGCTCCTGAACATCAATCCCACTGAACTTTAATGAGTGATTCTGAATATTCTCGAAGTAAAAAGATTCGAGTTCTTCCACCAGCTCCTGCTGAAGTGGTTTCAGCTCTTCTACTTCGATTTCAAATGGGGGGACGATGGGAAGATGCAGATAGGGATTACTCTGATACTTGGTATCAAAACGTGCCCTGAAACTTTCGATATTTTTCGCAAAGCTATTTTCAGGATAAAAAGTTAGACCAAGAAAAAGCTTCGACTTCATAAGGCCCCCGAGGGAAATGGGTCCGAGCTTAGGTCTATTTTACGGTGAGTATAGGTACGAAACAAAGGAAAAACGCAGGGATCAATAATTGCCCTGAAGGAGCAAATATTGATCCCCGCGTTTAAAATCATTATTTTACGGGTTCAAAGACTGCAGAAGTGCCAAGTTCCTCTTCAATCCGAAGAAGTTGATTGTATTTCTCCATACGGTCAGAGCGCGATGCTGATCCGGTTTTGATATGACCGGCCCCACTTGCAACAGCGAGATCAGCGATGAAAGAGTCAGCTGTTTCTCCTGAACGGTGAGAGATGATTGCCTTGTAGCCATTATCAAAAGCGAGTTTAAGCGTATCGAATGTCTCAGAGAGTGAGCCGATCTGGTTCACTTTCACGAGAATGGCATTGGCCTCTTTATTATCAATTCCCCGCTTGAGGATCTTGGCGTTTGTCACAAAAAGATCGTCACCAACGTTTACAACCTTATCACCAAGTTGCTTCTGGAACTTCATGAATCCATCGCGATCACTTTCATCAAATCCATCTTCAATTGAGTAGATCGGAGCTGAAGACATGAGACTTTCGTAATAAGCGATCATCTGATCATTAGTGAACTCTCCCCCACCCATCTTATATTTTTTCGAAGCTTCGTCGTAAAACTCAGAAGCCGCGCAATCAAGAGAGATAGAGATATCAGTTCCAGCCTTGTAGCCGGCTTTTTTAATCGCATCGAGAATACATTCAATTGCTTCACCATGATCACGAAGAGATGGAGCAAATCCACCTTCATCTCCGACGTTGGTTGAGTGACCTTTATCATGAAGAACTTTTTTCAGATGGTGAAAGACTTCGACACCAGCGCGGAAGTTTTCAGAAAAACTTTTCTTCATATGAGGAACAATCATGAATTCCTGGATATCAAGATTGTTTGAAGCATGCTGACCACCATTGATGATGTTCATGAGCGGAGTCGGAAGTCTCAGTTTCCCAACCGGATTAGGACACTTGAGATCCTCAGACATATAACGATAAAGTGGTTTTTTCTTCTCTAGAGCACCGGCACGACAAACTGCCATTGAAACACCAAGAATAGCATTGGCCCCCAGCTTATCTTTATTTTCAGTTCCATCGAGTTCAAGCATAAGACTATCGATTGAACGCTGTTCGAAAACATTTTTCCCTATGAGTTTCGGAGCAATGATTTTATTAACGTTATCAACTGCCTTGAGAACACCCTTCCCCATGAAGATGGATTTATCGCCATCACGAAGTTCAAGTGCCTCACGGCTACCAGTAGATGCTCCGGACGGAACAGAAGCTCGTCCCATCAAACCATTTTCAGTGAAGACATCAACTTCGATTGTGGGATTTCCACGGGAATCCATAATCTGACGTGCGTGAACTTTTTTGATAGTACTCATGGGAACTCCTTTTCAATTCGTGAAAAGGTTACTCGGGCCCTGCATTTTTGGCAAAATTTAACTCGTGACGACGATGTGAATCAAAAGAGAATCAGGCAGCTTTCTTGAAGTGAGTCGTTGCCCATTCCGGTGGCTTGAAGTTCGTCTTGGGGAACGGAAGCTTGTTAGCAACAAATTCCTCAAAGAAGCCTGGTACATATCCGGTCGCAACCATCTCACCAGTAAGCTTCCCGTCGGCTTCTTTTCCGGTCTGGATCCAGCGGAAAATGTCTTTCACTACATAGCGGCCGTTAATGTCTACACCAAGGACTTCTGAGATATGAGAGGTTCTTCTTCCGCCATCGTGATAGCGCGCACATTGAACGATAAGCTGAATCGTATCACCAACCATTTTTTTAATCACATCAGGCGGAACCCGGGTGTCACCCATAAGGCAAAGTGTCTCGATACGAGTACACGCACCATCCGGACTGTTCGCGTGAACAGTTCCCATTGATCCATCGTGACCGGTACTCATGGCGTTTAGAAGATCGAGCGCTTCTGGACCTCTTACTTCCCCGACGATAATTCTGTCAGGACGAAGACGAAGAGCAGATTCCATGAGATCACGAATCGTTATTTCTTTGATACCGCGATCAGGATTTGCTTTTCTGGTTTCAAAACGAACAACGTGTTCTGCTTTAATCTGAAGTTCTGCTGCATCCTCGATAATGAGAAGACGCTGGGACTTCGGCATTCTCGAACCCAGAACGTTTAGCATGGTTGTTTTTCCTGAGCCGGTACCGCCGGCAACAAGCGTGTTCTTTCCGAGATACATACAGCAATCAAGAAAGCGGGCGCCATCCGGAGAGAGAGAGCCGAAGTTAATGAGATCTTTCAATCCCAGTTTTTCCTCGGAGAATTTCCGGATAGCGACCGTCACCCCACACTTTGCCATTGGTGGAATCACCACGGCGATACGTGAGCCGTCAGGGAGACGAGCATCCAGGCGTGGATTGTCGGCGTCAATAACCCGACCCACTGATTGCGCTACGGCACGCATAGACGCCATCAGAGACTCATCATCCGCAAACTTATTAGGGACCCGATATATGAGTCCTTTGCGTTCAATAAAAATTTCAAAGGGACCATTGATCATGACTTCGGAGACCGAAGGATCTTTGAGCAAATCACCTATTGGAGACAGGAGGTTTGCAATGGCATCTTGAAAAACAGTACTCATTTCTTAGTATTCCTTCGGGGTCCAAAGCATGCCTTCAGATTTCTCCGAGGCGATTTCGCGCTTAGGAACATGCTTCTTCATTACTACAATCTTTCCGTCACTCTTCGAGCTAGGACAATAGAAAGCAAATTCACCGGCCTTATCAAACGTTGCTTCTGCTTCAGTCACTTTGCCTTTATTAGCGGCAAGAAACACTTTGTGACCTTCAACAATCATGCAGTGAGGTTCATCAAGAGTTGAAGTCACATAGAACTTCACTTTCTCTCCTTCAAACACTGAAAGACTTTTCGGGTAATACCCTTCTTTCGTGACAATGATGGAAATTTCACGGGTCGGTTGGGTCTTTGGACCTTCTACCGCCATCGCAAACAGTGGGATAAAAACGAAAAGCAGAATGAACTTCATAAGACCCTCTTTGTTCTCTCAAGAGCTTATCGGTTCAATCGCCGGGAGATTTAAATGTGATCGAAGATAATCTCTCTAGTAGCCGAGCGATTTGATCGCATAATATGCAGGTGTCTCATAAGGGTGGGATTTCTTTAAGGCCTCTACAACTGCATGTGCCAAATGGTCCTCACAGACCATCTCGACTTTGAGTTCTTCTACTATCTCCAGCTTGTTTTCGGAGCCTATTGTGGGGTTACTTCCGGCCAGCGGCCGGAACTGCCCATACCCCCTGCTTTCATAGGAGCAATGATCATAGTTACCGATCCTGCCGGCACCGGCTTGAAACATGGCGTCCTTAACTCTATCCGCATCTTTCACCGGCACGTAAAAACTAATGTGAATCATGAACACTCCTTAATCTCGACCCAACAAAAACTTACACTCTTT
Organism: Bacteriovoracaceae bacterium; assembly: GCA_046595005.1. Taxonomy (GTDB): domain Bacteria; phylum Bdellovibrionota; class Bacteriovoracia; order Bacteriovoracales; family Bacteriovoracaceae; genus Peredibacter. The sequence goes on from JBKJPL010000054.1 coordinate 5,924, forward strand.
TAACCGAAAGAAAACTTTGTAGACAGTTCTTTAAGAGAAACGAAACAATTGATCTCAGTTAACAAATCTAACACATGTAAGTGTTTTGATGATCATGGAGGATACAATGGTAACTTTTAAAATCGCAGCATTGACCGTTGGTTTAGTGCTCGCTGGTTCAGCTCTCGCTTGTTCTGAAGATGGAAAAAGCGGAATCGTGCCGGAAAACAATCTCAACATTCCAGTAGGAAAAGCACTCGGCGGAATCTCTGAAGCCGAATTCACTAACTCTATTGATCGCGTTGTTTCTATTTATGAGCCAATCATTTCAAGCATGGGTGCAAAGCTCGTTGTTGAAAGAAAATGGACTGATGGAACTGTAAACGCATACGCTCAGCAGTCTGGTAAAACATGGAAGATTTCTATGTTCGGCGGACTCGCTCGTCACGAAACAATCACTGAAGACGGTATGTCTCTCGTAGTATGTCACGAAATCGGTCACCACATCGGTGGTGCTCCTAAGATCGGCGGAACTTCTACTGGCGGCGGCTGGTGGGGCGGCGGAGCAAGTTCAAATAACTGGGCATCAAACGAAGGCCAGTCAGATTACTTCGCTACTGTTAAGTGTCTCCGTAAAGCATTTCTTAACGACGACAACGCTGCAATCGTAAGAACACTTAATGCTCCTGAGTCTCTGACCAAAGCTTGTGCAAAAGCTAATAAGAACAACAAAGAAGATTCAGCTCTTTGTGTTCGTACTGGTATGGCAGGAAAATCTGTTGCGAACCTCTTCTCAGTTCTTTCCAAACTCCCTGACACAAAGTTTGAAACTCCTGCTTCGAATGTTGTAGCTTCAACAAATGATTCTCACCCGAAAGCACAGTGTCGCCTCGACACATACTTCCAGGGTTCACTCTGCGAAATCAGCTTCAACGAAGATGTTTCTCAGACTGATGAAGTTAAAGGTACTTGTCACCCAACTCTCGGGCACAAGATCGGTCTTCGTCCACTTTGCTGGTTCAAGCCTAAGCAATAAATTTTTGACCTCTTTCTGAAAGGGTGGCACTTGCTGCCCTTTTTTTATGTCGCTTGCTCTTCGTCTAGACATGCTTGCTTTGGACAATAAGAATTAAGCCGACATAAAGGGGAATCAAGATGATCAGACTCTTATTGTGCTTGTCTCTCATTTCACTGGAAGCTCTTGCCTGCACTGAACCAGGTACTGGCTTTCTCCCGGAAAATAATCTGAAGTATCCGTCTTATCTCAAGACCACTGGTCTCTCACGAGAGCAGTATGATGCTGTCATTGATAAAGTTGTTAACGTCTATTCTCCCATCGCAAGAAATCGTGGGGCCCGCCTCCAGATTGAAAGATTATGGGATAGTGAAACAGTAAATGCCGGGACACTCAGAAGAAACGAAGGTGATATCTGGGTGCTGAATCTCTACGGTGGATTCGCACGTCATCCTGCTATCACTCCTGATGGCTACATGCTCGTGGTCTGTCATGAACTCGGTCATCATATCGGTGGTGCCCCGAAAAAAAGATTAGAAAGCGGCGGTCATCATTGGGCATCAACTGAAGGTCAGTCAGATTACTTTGCAACGCTGAAATGCATGCGCAGAGTTCTTGCCAGTGACAGTAATGAAGAAATTAACCGGACTTTGAAAGTTCCCGAAACTATCCGCAGTGAATGTTCAAAATCATTTCCAGATAAGTCAGAAGCCGCAATCTGCATACGAACTGCAGTGGCAGGAATTTCAGTTGGAAAAGTGAATGCTTCGATCAGAAGATTTCCGGCACCAGATATAGACGTTGTTGATTCGAGTATTGCGACCACAACTCAGAACGGTCATCCCATTCCTCAGTGTCGACTCAATACTTACTATCAGGGATCTCTTTGTCCGGTATCTTCGCTGAGACCACTATCACAGGTGAATGAAATGAAGGGCACTTGTCACGAAGAGCAGGGATACACTGTCGGTCTTCGTCCCTCTTGCTGGTACAAGCCTCAATAAAAAGGGCCGCTTCCGCGGCCCCTCTATTTTATCAGAATGAATTCTCTGATTATTTCTTTTTCTTAGGAGCGGCAGCTGGAGCAGCAGCTTTGTTAGCGTCAGCAGCTTTTGTTACCTTGAAGAGCTCAACTTCGAACATGAGAGTTGCGCCACCTGGAATTTTCGGAGGAGCACCAGCATCGCCGTAAGCGAGGTCAGCAGGTATAACAAATTTAGAAACTCCGCCTTCCTTCATAGTCTGGAGGCCTTCAGTCCAACCTTTGATTACGCGATTAAGTGGGAAAGAAATTGTCTTCCCTCTTTCTTTTGAAGAATCGAAAACTGTCCCGTCAGTAAGTGTACCGTGGTAGTGAACTTCAACAACGTCTTCAGCAGCAGGAGTTGCTCCTGTACCTTCTTTAATAGCTTTGTATGCGAGACCAGAAGCTGTCTTAGTAGCTCCGTCTTTAGTAACGAAATCCTCGATGAACTTGTTACCAGCTTCTTTTTCTTTAGCTGCTACTTTATCCATACGAGACTTGAAAACTTCCTGAATGCGGTTCTGGTACTTGGCCATATCGACTTCAGATTTTTCATTCTTAGATGCCATCGCGATACCCTTATAAAGAGCAGCGAGTTCTTTTTCAGAGAGTGAAAGTCTCTGAAGATTTCCACCGAGCATGTATCCCATTGCGTAGAAAGTTTTATCATCTTCCGACTCAAGCTTGATGCTCTTAGGATCATTTTTGCTACAACCAACGAAAGTCAGAACGAGAGCGAGACTAAGTAAAAGCGCGTGCTTTTTCATGCGTGGAATTCCTTTGTTTAAATGAATGCTGGTAAAGAATAGCTCTATTTTCTGGCGTTTGCCAAGAATTCCGGACCTTGAGAAGGTCTCCACATCAGGGTTATAAGACACAGTGCACCCAGCACGGAAGCGATCAATCCGACGGGTATTTCTGCACCCATGACGGGGTAACGGTAACAAATAAAATCCATGGTCATGAAGAAAACCCCATTACACACACTTCCAAAAATAATCTCGCCTTTCATGTCATATCTCCGAAACCAGATCTTTCTCGCGATAAGAGGCAGGATGAGGCCAAGAAAAGAAAATGCACCAAAAAGAGATATGACGAGAAATGTACCTGCCACGGAAAAAATAAAGAAGAAGGTATAAAGCCCACTTACATTTCCGGAATGGACGCGCGAAAGAAGAGGTCCGAGCGAAAAGAGCTGAAGATTTCTCCAATGCTTTCTAAGAAAGTATAAAAGTGCGATTTCAAAAATCACCAGAATGTAAACCGCTTCCGCTTTCACAAACCGAAAATGGCCAAACCAGATTTCAACCGGAAAAGGCAGGTTATACGCGAGAAAGAAAAACTGCCACAAAGAAAAGATCGCACCCACCAGAAGATTGAAAGTGAGACCAGCGAAGAGAATCCGCTCAAGCTTCAGTTCCCTGCCTGCAAGTCCCGAAAGAAAATATCCGATAAGTGCAAACACCGGAAGACCAGTAAGTCCCAGCCATTCCGACTCAACTCCGGTAAACATAGCGAATGAATAAATGAATAGAATCCAGAGGACTGAAAGTCCTTCGATTCCCAATGTCGATGGGCTCGCCAGAATATTTCGTGTTCCGGTCTGAATGAAGCTTCCGGCCTGGGATAAGATGAGTCCGCAAAGAAAGCTCGAGACAAGTCTCAATGTCAGGTAGTCCATGATGACTTCTCTTTCAGGACATCCTGATCAATCTGTAATTCTTTTACCATCACCCCAGCGGGTAACCACGAGCAATCATGCTCAACAATCAGTAATGATTTCTTCTTCAGAGTGAGGTTTGCCACCAATTGCCCCAGGAGTTTTTTCTTCTCACGATCAAGATATTGTCCAGGTTCATCCAATAGATACACATCACTAACTGCTGAACAAACACTGATAAGTTTCAGAAGCTGGGCCTCGCCGCCTGATAAATGCGAGAGACTTCTGTCCTCTTTTTCTGAAAGACCTGATGCTTTCCAGAACTGATCGAAGAACTCATTATCAATCACCGAAGATGAACTTTGAAGAATCTCTCGATACCTCAGGACTTTACGGTCAAAGAAAATATCCAGTGGCTTCTGATCGCAAAATACTCCACTATTTTTTTCATGGAAGTGTCTGAGAAAAGTCGACTTGCCGATTCCATTCTCACCCGTCAGAACGACCGGACGTCCTGGTGAGAGGATAATATTGAGATCAGTTTTAAGATGCGCGAGCAGTTGATACATAACTGAAGTTTAACCGTTAACGGGGTTGATGATCCAGAAAGTAATTCCAGGCCTCGAGTTGGCCCATCCCCGGTATGAGAGCTCCGGGATAAATGAGATTGGCCCGCTTGCGGTCGCCAATGACTTGCGGAGTATCACCTTCCTTGAGCCCCAGAAAGAGAGCTTTCTTTTTCATATCCTCAAGGATTGATCCGGCCCAATTCACATAGCCTAATTCCGAAGGGTAACTCGTTATCAGTTTCATCTTTCTCAGCCAAAGAACCAATCCATCATTCGCTATAACAAGCTCAGGCACTTTTTCCTTCCTGACTTCACCGAGAAAGAAAACGATTTCAAGCTTACCTTTCATCTTTTGAGTAATTCTTTTTTCAAGCTCTTTGTATTTTTCACGGACTTTTTCCGCGTCACATTCGGAGACATATTTACCAAGGACAGTAAGAACTGTTTCAGTGACTTCACCAGGTGTCTGATTCCGGCTGCGTATTTCGAGAGCATTGATACTTCTCGCGCGGAAAAGTTTTCTCAATTCCTGACTCTCATCAAAAAAGACGACCGCATCTTTCATCTCATCAAGTTTTGACGGTGAAAGAAAAACCCCACCAGGAATCTTCTCTCCCCGAAAACTTTCCGGGATTGGATAAAAGATTGATAGACCCTTCAGCTCACTTGCATGAAGGAGATTGAATTCTTCAAAAATTTGAGAGACGGGACCGGAAAGTGAATAGATCTTCCTGTATGAGGAATGAAAACGACAGGCAGCCTCTGTAGTTGCTGCCCAAAAAAGAATAAGACTAACGAGAGTTTTCATCCATCGCTTCATTGGCCTTGCGGTCACAATATTCATTCTGCGGATGACCGGCATGACCTTTCACCCACTCCCATTGAACTTCCATGAAGTGCGTACGAATCTCATCCAGCTCCTGCCAGAAAGAAAGATTCTCAGGTGCTTTGTTATCTGCTTTTTTCCAGCCTCTTGCTTTCCATCCCGGAATCCAGGATTTCATGCCATCCACAACATACTTTGAATCAGTGAGTACCTTGATTCTGGTCAGAAGAGGATCGCGGCCTTTTTGAGGCAAAAGCTCAGTGAGTTTTTGCAAGGCCATGATGGGGCCCTGAAGTTCCATTTTATTATTTGTCGTGAGGGACTCGTAATCCACACCTTCAGCGATGACTTCCCCATTATGGGCCTGAACCAGATAGGCATAGGCGCCGGGGCCTGGATTTCCACGGCAACCACCATCGGAATAAATAGCAATCATTTCCGGTTCTGAAGCTATTTCGAGCGGAAGCGGCAGGGGCCTTTCTTCTTCCGGGATTTCCTCTACGGATTCGACCGCCGCTTTGAGGGTTGAGATGGCCTTTTCAAGGACTTCGCTCGAAATCTCTTCTGAGCTAAGCCATTTTTCGAGAGACTTGAGATTAGTTAAATGTTTCTTCTTCATGTTTTTTCTCTAGCAGGGTGCGAAAAAGCGTTTCCCTTTGCCAAGTTTGGGACAGCGAAGTATCTTTTCCAGAAATCCTCAGGGAGTTCTTTTTGGGTCTGCCATTTTCAATTAAAGTCTATAAGCAATACTTTAATTTTGCATCTTCGCATTTCATGATTTTCGAAAACGGCACCCGCGAGCCTCTGCACGGTCATAACTATCGTGTGCAGGTGAAAGGTGAGGCTCCTCAGCTTGCTGGAGATATGGTTTTTGATTTTCTCGATATCAAGCCCATCGTGAGAGAAGTCTGTGATTCTCTTGATCACAAGCTTCTGATCCCGAAAGACAACGACAAGCTCAAGATCCACACTGAAAATAAGAATTACGTTATTACGACACCAGATGAGAGTATTTTCTCGATTCCGATGAGTGATGTTCTTCTTCTTCCGATTCTCAATACCAGTGCTGAGCGGATCGCAGTTTATATCTGCGATGAGATCAGAAGACTGGTCAAGGTCCGCTTTGGTTTTGCATTCAATAGCCTTGAGGTTGAAGTTGAAGAGACCCCAGGACAGTCAGCGGTTTATGTTCACCGCGAGGAATTATGATCTTTTCAGAAATTGAAAGCGGCAAATCTCTAGAGGGACACGACATCCCGGTCTTTAAAACAGAAATCAAGGCATCCAAATACCTTTATCTCATTGGTGGCGTTCACGGTGATGAAGTAGAGGGTGTTTATGTTTTAAAAGAACTTTTCCAGTGGCTGAAAAACGAACATTCACTGAAAGATCTTCCGATGATTGTTCTTCCGATCCTGAACGTGGATGGATATCGTTCAAATTCACGAGTGAACGCTCATCTTGTTGATCTTAACCGCAATCTTCCAACGAAAGACTGGTCCACGGTTCATGCGAAGCCTCGCTACAATCCGGGCCCCAAAGCTCTCTCAGAGCCTGAGAATCAGTTTCTGGTAAAGCTTCTCGATAAGTATAAGCCGGGTATCATTATTTCATTCCACACATGGAAACCTATCCTGAACTACAACGGTGACTGTAAAGACATCGCTGAGTACCTTTCAGGTTTCAATAATTACGAAATCGCTTCTGATATCGGTTACCCTACTCCTGGTTCTCTCGGCACATTTGGTGTTGAGAAATACAAATCTGGTGTCCTGACTTTTGAGTGTCCTGAACTCAGAAAGCATAAGGAAACCTTGAAAGAAATTTGGGTGGAAAATGAGAAGGGCCTCAAGGGACTCTTTCAGTCCGACCTTATCTGGAACAAGCTCAAGTGATCGTTTGCTTTTGGCTGTCTTCGTCGTCACTTTCGCCATTCGCGACTGCGACGACGAAGATGAACAAAAGATCGAGCTTAAGATGCTTTAGTGAATTTGATGACTTCGACTGGGCACGCCTCGGCGGCTTCCTGCATGCGAAGACCATCATCGAGGGGAGCATTTGGACGAATGATACAAGTGTCCGCGAGAACCTCGAAAACATCCTTGTAGATATCTTCGCAAGCGTTACAAACGATACAACCTGGCTCAATCCAGACCTTCGCAACAGCAAAGTTAGGAACGGCAGCTGCGGCAGCACCACCGGCCCCACCAGTAGATGTAGGAGCTGCTGAGAAGTCACCGGCAAACTGAGGGTTTGTTGCAACTTTCAGCATTGGTCCGCGACCTGGAACGGTATCTGCAATAAAGCTTCTGATTGGAATTTCAATTGGTGGCTTGGAAGTTTTTGCTGAATCGAGCTTGTTCTCTTTGATGAACTCATCAACAGTGAGATTTGCATCTTCAATCATGCGACGGAACTTAGGACCTTTCATCTCGAAAGCGAAAGTCACACCATCACGAGCAGAGAGAACTTCAACCTGAACAATTGCGAGTTCAAAGTTCTTAGCACCGAGAAAATCAATGAAGGCCGGGCCCATGTTTGCTTCGAGAGCAAAGCTTGAACGTTTGCTTTCAAAGGCCTGAGCAAGTTCAACCTGAGTTGGTGTTCCCCATGGATTGAAGAGACGAAGTTTAATCGTATCAATCGCAGCAGGTTCCTTAGCTGGATTCCACTTGAATCCAAAGGCAAAGAAATTTCCGTTTTTTGTCGCACGAAGAACTGTGAGTTTAGGCTTACCAAAAAGGGTGTCAAACGTTCCAAAGAGGAGCGAAAGGGCGGCAAGGCCAACCACAAGATTGATAACCATAAAAATAGCGACGCCCATGGCGATTAAGCTGGTAGACACAGATGACTCCTATAAGCCGATTAATCTTCCAGATTATAGCCTAAATCATCGATAAAAGAGAACAAAAAGGTGCGCGGCTTCCTTCTCGAAAGAGATGTTTTTAAGTATCATGGGCCATGCGTGTTTTTTTTACTCAAATAAAAGCTATTTTAATCGCCGTAGTACTCTTTACGTTCTTCATTCCCCTGTGCTTTCTGGTGATCCCATTCAGCCTGCCAAGGCGTTTAAAAATCACATGTCCGGTCTGGCAATGGGGAAGCAATATCATGCTGCGATACGCGTGTGAGATGAAAATCGACGTCTCAGAAGATCACCGTTCACCTGAGTTTAAAGGTGTGCCGGCCTATGGACTCTATGTGGCAAATCACCAGAGTTACATAGATATTCCGATGATTATTACGATCTATCAGGTTCCACCCATAATGAAAAAAGAAGTGCTCTACATTCCTTTTGTCGGGCTTCTCGGATGGATTTGTGGAGCAATGCCGGTTTCCCGTTCGCAACAGGGTTCAAGAAAGAGAGTTTTCATCCAGACTAAAGAACGAATTCTGAACGAGAGAATCGGTGTTCAGGTTTACCCTGAAGGAACAAGATCAAAAACTGCTCATCCGAAAACGATGGAAGAAATTAAGCGCACGTTGATGGTTTTTGCATGGAATGAAAAAATTCCTGTTATCCCGACCAGTGTTTATGGAACCCGCGGTGTTCTTTCTCGTAAGGGTGCTGTCCAGCCGGGCCGTCACGCAGGAATTATTGTTCACAAAGAAATTCGTCCGGAAGACTACGCCACTTCAGAAGAATTCGCTGTCGCCTGCTGGGGAAAAGTTATTGAGGGTTATGACCGGATGAGGGCCCGGATGGAGCCTCTGAACAAAAGTTTATCTTCGGTCTGAGTTCAGTTTCGGACTTCCATTCACCCAGACCCAACAATTCACCTGAGGAATCAACGAGCCACCGGTAAGGTGAATCGATTTCACCTTTTGCATCAGTGACCTTTTTTAGAAAGCCGCCATTCCGGAATAGCTTCACTTCCTCCTCATTCAAAGAGATCTGACCGAATGAAAGAACTTCATTCACAGAAAGTCCCATCTCCATAAATGCCGGATTTCTATCTTTGGGCCAGTCATTTTCCAACAACGCCTTGTCAGCATCTATATGCCCGACACTCTCACGCTTAAGTGTCAGAAGGTGCCCCAGGGTTCCGAGGTCATGAGCAAGTTCTGTAAAGAGAGTCCTGATGTATGTACCGGAGCTCACACATGAGCGGATAGTGAGAAGAGGAAATTCGTAGCTCACCACTTCGATAGAATGAATGGTTCTCGCGACTGCCTCTTTTTTTACATCAATTCCTTCTCTGGCCCATTCATGAAGGTTTTTTCCCATGAACTTTGTTGCGGAATATTTGTGCGGAGTCTGGAGATATTCACCAAGAAAACGATTTCGGGCACGTTCATGGATAAATTCTTTCGGAAACTTCGAAATCTCCTGCGAAAAATAAGGTGATTCATCTTTCTGGATAATTTCTGAAGTTGGATCACCCGTCGGAGTTTCTTCCCCAAGTTTTCCTGTTGCGAGATAAGTTTTCGGGAGAAACTCGTGAATAAAATCATTGAGCCTTGCCGCTCCACCAGTCCCGATCATGAGCACACCTTCAGCAAATGGATCAAGAGTTCCGAAATGACCGATTTTTCCAAAGCCCTGGGGAAGATTTCTTTTGAAATGCCTTACGACATCGTACGAAGAAATACCTTTCGGCTTATAGACATTAAATATAAGGGGAGGAAAAAGAACGGGATGCTTATTCTTCATCCGGAGATTCGTTACTTAAGAGCTTAGAGATTTTGAACTCATCTTCGTATTGAGAATCATAATGATAATGAATTTCGGGAGTGTGACGGACTTCCATCTTGCTCGAAAGAAGCTTTCTCATGCGACCAGCAGTTGCTTCGATCGCTTCTTTCGCGTCACCGCGCTTACTGGCATCAAAAGTATCCCAGTAAACTTTGGCGTGAGAATAATCAATTGTGAGTTCAACATGGGTGACGGAGACATTAACAAGTCGAGGATCCGCGAATTCCCGGCGTAAAGCCGTATTGATGAAATCGCGGACCTTCTCCTCGTATTTAAGTTTCGAAAATTTATTTCCTCTACCCTGCTGTCCGGCCATTAGACTTGGACCTCGGCGAGAGTGCGTTTTTTCTCTTCCATGATATAGGCCTCGATCAAATCGTCGGTCTTAATATCATTGAAGTCTTCAAGCGCCATACCGCACTCGAAACCATTTTTCACTTCTTTCACTTCGTCTTTGAAGCGCTTCAGTGTCGTGAGTTTCCCGTCGTAAAGGATTCTACCATCACGGAGGAGACGGATGTTACAACCGCGCTCGATCTTACCGTCAATGACGGAAGTACCAGCGATCGTACCAATTTTCGGAATGCTGAAAGTTTCTTTAACCTGAGCACGTCCGATATATTTCTCCACTCTTTCCGGAGTAAGCATTCCCTCAAGCGCCATCGTCACATCATTAATGAGCTCATAAATGATGGAGTAGGTTTTGATTTCAACACCTTTCTCTTCAGCAATACGACGAGCAGTCGTCACCGGACGCATATTGAAGCCCATGATGTAACCCTGAGAGTTAGCAGCAAGGTTGACATCACCATCGTTGATGGCTCCAACTCCACCGGCAATAACTTCAACAGAAACCTCGTCGTTACCGAGACCCTGAACGGCATTCTTGATCGCTTCAAATGATCCTTGAACATCAGAGCGTACAATGAGTTTGAGAACTTTTTTCTCAATTTCAGAGTTGTTCTGAGCTGTCGCAAAGAAGTCTTCAAGACTGGCTGTTTTCTTCTCAGCAGATGTATTGAAAAGGGCCTTTCTTTCGTTCACGCGGTTATCAACAATCTTCTGGGCTTCACGTTCGTTTTTCACAACGTTCAGGATGTCCCCTGGAGAAGGAACAAATTCTAGACCAAGGATTTGAACTGGAGTTGCAGGTCCTGCTTCATTAAGCATTTTACCTGAGAAATCCATGAGTGAGCGCGCGCGACCGGCAGTTTCGCCGACAACGATAGCATCACCCTTAGTCAGTGTTCCTTTCTGAATGAGAATTGTTGCAACAGGACCGCGACCGACTTCGATCTTCGATTCAATAACAACACCTTCAGCAGGACCCTTATCATTCTCACGAAGATCCATGATCTCTGCCTGAAGCTCGATAGCTTCGAGGAGATTATCAACACCTTCACCAGTCAGAGCTGAAAGATTCACGTACTGAGTCTGACCACCCCAATCTTCTGGAAGGAGTTCATGTTCAGTAAGGCCTTGTTTAACTTTATCCGGGTTTGCACCTGGCTTATCGATCTTGTTAACTGCAACGATAATCGGAACACCTGCGTTCTTACAGTATTTGATTGATTCAACTGTCTGAGGCATGACCCCATCATCTGCAGCAACAACGAGAACAACGATATCTGTAACATTGGCTCCACGCTGTCTCATCGCTCCGAAGGCCGCGTGACCGGGAGTATCGAGAAACGTAAGAGTGGCATCGTTAACCTGAACAGAATAAGCGCCGATGTGCTGAGTGATACCACCAGCTTCACCAGAAGCGACTTTTTCCTTGCGGATGTAATCGAGAAGAGAAGTCTTACCGTGATCCACGTGACCCATGATCGTGATGATCGAGCTACGTACCGGATACTGAGACTTATCTTCGCCTTCTTTCTTGTTAAGAACAGCGTCTTCACTGAAAGCCACGTCTTCCACGCGGAACCCCCAAACAGCAGCAATCATACCGGCAAGTTTAACTCCGATATAGTCATCTGCTCTTACGAGTAGATTGATATCGAGAAGCTTATTTGCAAAGGCTTCAAAACGCTGACCAAGCTTGTGTGCGAGATCATTTGCAGTGATTATTCCGTGAACATCAATCACTCGCTTAGACTCTTTCATCGTTGTGATGAGAGTTTGCTGTTTTGGACCAGAGTACATTTTCTTCTTTTTCGCTGGTGTATAAATCGCCTTACCTACGAGGGCAGTGGCGTATTTCATTTCTTCATCAGCACGGATAACGGTCAGATCTTTCTTACCAGTACCGGCCTTTTTGCCCATGATTGCGGCAAGGTCACCCATGCGTTTCTTATCACGGTCATCATCAGACATCTCTGCTTCACCCGGAGCGCGGGGCTGAAGGCGACCATCAGAGAAGGTTTTCTTCTCCGTTCCTTCTTCCTTCTTCTTAGCCTCAGGAGTAAAAATGGGAGTAAAAACGTGACGCTTCTCTTCAAAGTAATCTTTTTTCGGATCACGCTTAGAAGTATTAAAGGCAGTAGCAGGCAGAGGCTCAGTGTTCTCACGAGCCGCTTGCTCGCGGGCAGCGATTTCTCTGGCAACTTCTTTAGCTTCTGCAGCTTTCTTATCTTCTTCGTCTTTCTGAGCTTTGGTCTTACGTTTTACCGTAACAACAACTTTTGGCGCCTCAGTTGCGACAGGAGCAGCTTCACTTGCAACGGGTGCAGCAGGAGCAGCAGAAACTTCCGGAGCTTTCTCAGCTTGAGCAGCAGGTTCTTCGACAGCTTCAGGAGCCTTCGGAGCAACTTCGGCAACAACCGGAGCAGCTTCCTTCTTGACCACTTTGCGTACGACTGCTTTTTTAGCAGGAGCTGCATTGGTTTTCGGCGCTTCATAAGCAGCCTTGGCCTTTGCGACTTCTTCGTCAGTAAGAGATGCCATATGGTTTCTTACGTTGAAACCCATGGTCTTTAGCTTTTCTACGAGATCGAGTGAAGGAACTCCGATTTCGCTAGCTAGTTCGTAGACTTTCTTCGCCATTCTATTTTCCCTTTATCCTTATCTTTCTTACTTCAGTTTGAAGGCGGCAAGCTCTTCACGAAGTCTTCTTTCAGCTTCGGAGAACTTAGTAACATCATCGCCTTTCTTCGCACCATCAGAAGATTCTCTGCGCTTAAAGCCAGTCTGATTAGGAACAGCTGAAGCGGAGATAATCTCTGCATTTTCATCAAGATCTTTCTTAATGGTTTCATCTTCAAGAGCACCCTGAGCGGCCTCAACCATAATCTTAGCATCAGGAACTGATTTCCCGAGGTAACGGGCAACGTCTTCAGCTTCTGCACCAGAGAGATCCACGATCGACATGATTCCTTTCTGCACGAGAACCTGAGCAGTAGCTTCTGAGATAGAAGGTAACTGAACGAGATTTTCTACAGCAAGCTTCACGCGCTCCTGGAGTTTTGCTTTCGAGATGATATTTACTTTCCAGCCAGTGAGCATCGCTGCGAGACGAACGTTTTGTCCGCGGCGGCCAATAGCGAGAGAAAGTTGATCGTCTTCAACGATTACGTCGAGAGTATGATCTTCGTGGTTAAGAGAGACAGACTGGATCTCTGCCGGAGCAAGAGCTGCACGGGCAAATGTCTCAGTATCTTCATTCCAGCGAACGATATCGATTTTTTCACCTTGAAGTTCATTCACGATGTTCTGAACGCGTGATCCTTTCATACCTACGCAGGCACCGACAGGATCAATATCACGGTCACGAGTAGTAACAGCGATCTTCGCGCGGTGACCTGGCTCACGGGCAGCAGCTTTCACTTCGATTGTGCCATCTGCGATTTCCGGAACTTCAACTTCAAAGAGTTTCACGAGGAACATTGGTGATGTTCTTGTGAGGCGGATTTCTGGTCCACGGTTAGTCATTACTACTTCTGAGAGGTAGGCCTGGATACGGTCACCTGGCTTAAATGATTCACCAAAAATAATTTCTTTCTTTGGGAGAACCGCGTCTGACTTACCGAGATCGATAACGACGTTACCTTTCTCAAAGCGACGGGCAATACCTGTAACGAGGTCGCCTTCACGGTGCTTGAATTCTGCGAAGAGAATGTCTCTTTCAGCATCGCGCACTTTCTGGAAAATGATTTGCTTTGCAGTCTGGATATCAACGCGTGAGAAGCCTGGGTTCTCAATTTTGAGCCCGAGCTGATCGCCCACTTCACAACCTTCATCGAGCTTCTTAGCAGCTTCGAATTCGATTTCTTTGATGGCATCGCGAACTTTTTCTACAACGTTCTTATACTGGAAGATTTCAACTTCACCGTCATTTTCGTTATAACGGGCCTCATATTCACCCTGAATTCCGAATTTTTTACGGGCAGTGACGAGGAAGGCCTGCTCTATAGCACCTACAATGAATTCCTTCTTGATACCCCGGTCTTTACCGAGCTGCTCAATCACGCGTCCTAATTCTGAAAAATTCACTCTACTCTCCTTATTCCCTTACTGACTTCAAGTCCGGGTCTAAATTGGCTTTCTTAATCTGTTTATAAGTAAGTTTCAGAGGGAAATTATTAACTTCCATCGAAAATCCTTCATCATTTAATTCGAGGAGCTTCCCTCGTAACTTCTTCTCACCCTTGATCCCCTTCGGGGCACCAGTTGTCTGCTCTTCAGTTAGCTGTCCCATGATCACGACACCGATGATCTCACCGACACTCATCTTAAAATGTTCAAGATTTGCGAGCTGACGGTAAACACCCGGTGAGGAAACTTCGAGGACAACTTCCTCGGGAATCCATGTCTCACTTTCAAATGCTGGTGAAAGAGCGTTATCAACTTTCACACAATCTTCGATCAGAGCAGAACCGGTGCGTGGGTCCTGGATAAATAGACGGAGAACTTTGGAAGAGGAGACGTACTCCATATCGTAAAGACGATAACCAGCTTCCTGAACGATCGGTTCACACATGTGAAAGAATTTCTTCTCCACACCAGTTCTTTCGCGACTAATTTCCATACAAAAAAAAAAGGATGGAAACAAACCACCCTATCCTCTGAGACCAACTTAAAAAACGAGCAGGCCTATTTCTAACAAAGTCTAATCAAAAGAGCAATTTAAACCCTCTGTGACTCAAATAGTCAACTGCATCATAATCCCCGTTTCACCACCGGAGTAATAGGATTTCACTCTGCGCAGAAGCTGAAATCCGAGCTTCACATAAAATGCCCGGGCCCTTTCATTGGACTCTTCCACCTCCAGATAAACCTTTGAATATCCCAGAGAGTGGAGATTTTTTGAGATGTGCTTCCAGAACCCGAGGGCCGTACCCGGTGATCTTTCTTCCGGAATGATGAGGATCTTTAATAGATGCGCCGTTTCATCCTGAGGGGTGCCGAAAAGAGCAAAACCTATCGCTCGGTTTTCTTTTTCGATTACCCAGAGACCGTGTTGAGAAAGATTGAGAGTTTCCCAGTCACTTTTCTTCCAGGGTCTGGGAAAAAATATTTGATCAAGTTCGATAATCTCTTCCCAGAAAGTTGTCCGGGAAGTCAGCTGATGGATTTTACCAGTAGTATTCATGGGGAAACTGCTTATCGAGGGATTCGACAAAAAGATCAACCGAAGAGCGTACCTCTTCAAAGTTCTTTGAGGTTTTCATCTGATTTCCGTAACGGGTCCTGAGATAAAGCTCCATCTGAAGAAGTGCGATGAAGTTTGTTTTGAGTGTGTCCTTATACAATACGGCCGTTCCGCATTTGTTTTCCTTTGTTCCTTCCCGGATAAGTTTCTGAAGTTCCGGAGAAACATTTCCCTTCTGGTCCTCGGAATATCTCATCATTTTGAAAAAGGTGCGGACTTTTTTAAGTGTCGCTTCTCTCTCATGAAGATACGTCCTAAGTGCTTTGGTATCGTCAGGAAGATCTGCCAGAAATTTCTTCAACTCAGGAAGAAAACTTTTTTGAAAATACATCACCACGAAAGCGTCGTCGTAAATGCAGTAGAGTGAATTCAAATTCCTTAATTGAAATCCTATATCCTGGACGGATACGGTGCGGTCGAGAATTTTCATGAGGAAGCGGTCAGAAGAAACAGGGGCCGGCGCTTGAGCGCTGACCCCTGAAATGAGAAAACTATACAGGAGAACTGATTTCGATATTTCCGATATTTTTTTGCTTAACAACTTCATTCTCTTTGTGGAAACGGGCATTCACGCGCGGGTTGAAGGTATAACCATCTTTACCGCGGAGGATGTACTGTCTCTTCACTCCTTTAGGCTCGATGAGCTTACGGAGACGGCTGATAGATGTGTAAATCAGCTTATCGTGGATAAGGGGATTGTACTCGTCTTTCCAGATCATCTTCGCGAGGTCTTCCTTATTATAGTAAGTTCCCGGAGTCTGTGCCAGAAGGAAAAGGATCTCGAGAAGAACGAATCTATGTTTAAAGTCGATCATGCCGAGAGTTTTTTCATGAATTACACGGTTATGACGGTCAAGATAGAGATCGACACTTGAGTCGTTCACATCTTCAACTTCCATCATAATGAGCTGTTGAAGGCGCTTGAAATACTCATCATCAAGTGAGTTCTGAGCAAGGCCGAAAAGCATTAGAGCTTTTGAGAACTCGCCCATCTTCTTAAGAGCAACACCCTTGTTCAGAAGAACGTAGTTATGCATGTTCCAACAGCGCTTCGAATGAAGAAGCTTCATTGCGAGATCGTACTGGGGAAGAGCTGAAGTATAGTCACCGAGTTCACGGAGAGCATTACCCCAGAGAAGGTGCATTGAACCTTTGAGGTATCCCTTTTTGAGGATATTCAGGAGTTCATTCAGTTGATTAAGGTTTGTGATCGTGTCCTGGAAGTTCTTCATTTGATAAGCGTTCGTCGCCATCGCATAAAGAGACTTGGCCATGAGTTCTGGCTCATTTTCAGTCTGAGCTTTTCTATAGGCCTGGTTAAAATTCTTCTGGGCTTCAGAGAATTCACCCTTATAAGTGTTCACGACTGCAGCGTTGTAGAAGTACTCACCATTAAGAGAAGGAAGAGTTGCTACTGTCTGATCGATAAGATCAGCAGACATCTGGATATACTTATTAGCTTCTCTCTCGTTCAGAGACTCTGAATAGATACGAATAAGAAATCCGTAAATCTTGAATACCGCGAAAGCATCCTGAGGAAGCTCTGTGCGGGATAAGGCCTGAAGAAAATGCTCTTCAGCTTTTTCAAAATCAGCTTTGTCATAATAGATCTTGGCGAGACGATAATGTCCCTGACCTTCGATCCGGCTTGAGTCTTTCGGGAGATGAGCGAGAAATCGATCATCTTTAGCGAGATCAACCACAGCACGACTCATCGTAGTTTCAATCGATGGTGTTTGGGTGATATCCATAGGGCCTCCTAGGGGCGTAAGAAATTTCTGATCTTACAGTTCTTGAGTGGGGTACTTAAACCCCATTCCTTACTAAAAGGCAAGGTGTCTCCCCGAAGAGTAGGTAAAAAGGCATTTATTACAACGATATTGTGGCCTTATAGCATGTAAGAAGATTTTCCATGGTTGCAAAATGACCCTGCTATAAAGAGACTTCTGTCATGCTGTAAGAATCACCTTTCTTACACCCATCATTCTCTTACCTTTGGGAAACCTAACTCATTGATTAAAGGGACCTTTATTGATATGGTGTGTCCCACCTAAATAACTTTCACGAAGGTCCCTTCCGATGGCGAAATACGATCTCGATACTCTTCGGCACTCATCTGCGCATTTGATGGCCCAGGCAATCATGGAACTTTTTCCAAACGACAATGTTCAGCTTGGAATCGGTCCCGTGATTGAAAACGGTTTTTATTACGATATCGAGATGAATACGAAACTCACGGATGAGCATTTAAAGAAGATTGAAGAGCGCATGAAAGAGCTCACAAAAACAAATATGCCGGTTGTCCGCCATGAAGTTTCGCGTGAAGAAGCTTTAAAAATCTTTGGTGATAAAGGTCAGACACTGAAATGTGAGCTGATCCGTGACATCCCTGATGGAGAAGTCATCAGTTACTACACTCAGGGTGATCATTTCTTTGATCTTTGTACCGGCCCGCATGTTGAAAAAACAAATGACCTTACTCCGTGGTTTAAACTCCTTCACACCGCGGGAGCATACTGGCGCGGAGATCAGAACCGTCCGATGCTTCAGCGGATTTATGCAGCCTGCTTCAGCTCTAAGGAAGAATTAAAAGAATATCTCACGATGATCGAGGAAGCGAAGAAGCGCGATCACAGAAAGCTCGGTAAAGAGCTCGAGCTTTTTATTTTTGATCCGGTCGCTCCTGCATCTCCGTTTTTTATGCCGAAAGGGACAATTGTTTACAATGGTCTCGTCGACTTCATGAAGCGGATCTACACTCGATTTGGTTACCAGGAAGTTATCACTCCGCAAGTTCTCGACGTGGATCTCTGGCACACTTCCGGCCACTACGAAAAATATCACGAGAACATGTACTTCACTCAGATTGATGACAGGGAGTTTGCACTCAAGCCGATGAACTGTCCGTGTCACATGCTTATGTTCTCTCATCACCGTTACTCATATCGTGATCTTCCACTTCGCTTTGCTGATTTCGGAAGACTTCACCGTTATGAGAAATCAGGTGTGGTTGCTGGTCTTACCCGTGTAAGAACTTTTTGCCAGGACGATGCTCACATTTTCATTCAGACAGAAGGTATTCAGCAGGAGATTAAAGATCTCATGGATATGTTCTTCATGGGCTATGAGCACTTCGGGTTTAAGAAAATTAAAATCGGATTCTCAACCCGTCCGGAAAAACGAGTAGGAAGTGATCAGGTCTGGGATCAGGCTGAAGCCGCTCTTAAAGCTGCTCTCGATGCTTCCGGCAGAGATTATTTTATCAATGAAGGTGATGGCGCTTTCTACGGGCCAAAAATTGATATTCAGGTAGCAGATGCTCTGGGACGCTTTTTTCAGTTGGGTACTATCCAGCTTGATTTCCAGCTTCCGGAAAGATTTGATCTTAAATTCACGAATCAGAATGGTGAGATGGAGAGACCGGTGGTTATTCACCGCGCTCTTCTCGGATCACTTGAAAGATTTATCGGAGTTTATCTTGAGCACGTTGGCGGTGCTTTTCCATTCTGGCTTGCTCCAGAGCAGGCGATTGTTATTCCGGTAAAAAATGAGCTTCATCTTGAATCAGCTCAAAAACTTCAGAAAGAACTTTCGCGCAAGGGTTACCGGGTTCGCGTGGACGACAGAAATGAATCCATGGGTCTCAAGACTCGTCAGGCGCAGACTGGAAAAGTTCCATATATGCTCGTTATCGGTGATAACGAAATGAGTAACGGAACTGTGAGTGTGAGAAAGTATGGAGAAATGAAATCAGAAACTCTTCCGCACGCGGACCTGCTTTCAGTATTCGCACAAATGGATGAAGAGAAAATGCCAAAGGCACTTCGTGACTAAGAAGAATGTTTTACTTCTTTGCGGCGGCGGAAGTACTGAGCACGATGTCTCTCTGGTATCTGTGAAGCATATAAAAGAATGTCTCCAGAAGCTTGATCATGTGAATCTCACAACGATTGAGATTGATAAGTCTGGTGCGTGGGTTGATGAGAAAGGGAAAAAATATTTACTCGACCCGAAAAAGTATCTTCGCTCATTTGAGCAGGATGGTGATTCAGGAATGAAGATGGATGTCGCGATTCCCTGTATCCATGGTTATCCCGGAGAAACCGGTGATATCCAATCGTACTTCGAGATGATCGGTCTTCCCTATCTGGGTTGCAACTCGGAAACCAGCAAGATGTGTTTCAATAAGGTCACAACAAAACTTTGGGCCACAGCTCTCGGTGTTCCGAATACACCTTACATTTTTCTGGGCCAGGATAATACTGAGTCCATGGAAAGAGTGAAAGGCTTTCAGGCGCTTTATGGTGATATCGTCATCAAGGCATCCAATCAGGGCTCATCTGTTGGCTGCTTCATGGTGGAGAAAGGTAAAGATCCAGTTCCAACGGTCAAAGAAGCTTTTAAATTTTCTTCTTTTGTTCTGGTTGAGAAAAGAATGAAGCCCAGAGAAATAGAAGTTTCGGTTTATGAGTATGACGGAAAACTTCAGATCTCTTATCCGGGAGAAATTATCTGTCCCGGGTCTTTCTATTCATATGAAGAGAAATATTCGAAAGGAAGTCAGACAACTACAGCAACAAAAGCTGAGGATCTGACCAATGATCAGGTACGCTTAATCACCGACTACTCCTCTAAGCTTTATCATGGCCTGAAACTTCGTCACCTCTCGCGGATAGATTTCTTCCTGGATGAGGGTACGATTTATCTCAATGAGATTAATACCTTTCCCGGACTAACTCCTATCTCCATGTTTCCTAAGATGATGGAAGCTAATGGGCACTCCTTTAAGGATTTTCTTTCCCAGCACATCCGGAACTTATAGTAAAATAAGGGGATGCTGGGTCAAACCGCCATTCACTCTTATGTCGATCATCACAAGCTTCCGCTGAAGCTTAAGCCAATTCTTGTGGGAGAGCTTCACCTTGCTAAAAAGTTAGCTAAGCCCGCTTATATCTTTCGCGGCGGGGTTTTCATTCCCGTGATCAATGAAGGCTCTACTCCTTCACGAGATATCATCAACACCCTTATCCGGAATTCCTTCTTAGAGGTTTTTGTTTTTGAAGAAGATCTTGCAGAAATTAAACAGAATCTTCAGGCCGCACTTATCAAGATCACGAGATCACTCTCAGTCGGTGATCCGATTGAGAATGGTACGAAGGACATCAAACTTCTCTCGCTGAATCTCAGCGGTCTTTATCGCAATCCCCATAATGATGAACTTCTGATGCTTCAGTTCCAAAGCTCACAGAATCTTTCAAAGTTTCTGATGGAGAATAGAAAACTTCAGCCTCAGTTCTATGAAAGCCTTCAGAACGAAAATTTTCACTTCACGCTGGCACAGCCGATGCTGTCGTCACTTATGTTGTTGTCATTTCTTCAGGCAATTCATCTCTTCCACGACAAAGAGGTCGAGAATCTTTTTCTTTCGAGTTACCTGAAGGATATCGGGATCTCGATGATTCCCGACAGTAAGTATGACCTCAAGACTCTTTCCGACCGGGATAAGGATATGTTCGCGAGCCATGCGGATTATTCCTACGACCTTCTGGAAGGTCGTGTGCCCCTATCGAAGAATTACCTGACTATTGTTAGAAACCATCACTTCCTCAATCATAAGATCAAGGACCTCGCACTTAAGAGAAAGTCGGTCGAGCCTGATACCATCGTAGGTATTGAGAGCACTCTGGTAGCGGTATTTGATATCATTGTAGCTATGACATCGAAGCGCCCCTTTCGATCTGAGAGATCCATGTACCAGACTTTGGAAGTGGTAAAGAAGATTATGGCTGACGACTATCCTCAGGAATTCCGCGCTCTGGTTGTTTTCCTCAAGCAATTTTACCGCAACTAAGACTTTTCAAAGCGTTCACTAATTTTCCATAATCAAAGTATAAGAAGTTTCAAGGTAGAAACTGACCAGACTATTCTAAGGAGGGAATAATGGCGCAGGAACAGAGTCCACTCACCGGTATTATCGAAGAAGATAAAGTGGTGATTGATTTTGGCGAATTCGAAGGCAAATCAGTTCTCGAAATCGCAGACACAAGACCAGAATTTTATCAGTTCCTGTTAGATCAAAAAGAGACTGGTAACTTCTCCATCAGAAGAACCAAAGACAAGATCTTCCGTCTCTACATTCATCAGACACATTTGAATTAAAAAAAGGCTCCGCAAGGAGCCTTTTTTCTTTTTAAAGGCTCGCAGGTCGTGCGAGCCATCTAGATTTTATTTTCACCTTTCAATTTGATAAGATGTTTTTCGATGGTCTTCCTGGCGTAAGGCCAGAGCCCTTTATCAACACCCTTATAAATTTCCTCGAGCATTTGATCCAATGTCATTCCCTGCTTATGCATAGTCATCACCTGATTCTCACGGGTGCGACGATGATCAAGTGTGTTCTGAAGAATGTTCACTCCACCCAGACCGATTCCATGCGAGGGAAAGACTACTCTTGGATTCAGAATAATTACTTTCTCAAGAGTGCGGAAGTATTCCGCCATATCCCCTTCGTCATCTCCGATTACAACCGTGCCTACTCCCTGAAAGAGATCGCCGGCAATAAACCAGGACATATCACGGCTTGCGAGAGCAATTTGTCCCTTGTCGTGTCCGGGAACCTCATAGACAACCACATCCTGACCCAGCCATGAAGTCACCACATCACCCTCTTTCACGATTATGGTTTTAGTCTTTTCGAAATATCCGGGGATCTTTTTTGAGAGTCTGTCGTGAGTATCCTGTGACATTAGCATCGGCACATTGAATTCAAGTGCAAGCTTGGTTGATCTTTCATGATGGTCGGGATGGTGGTGCGTGAGGAGAATTTTAGAAAAGCCAAAACGACTTAGCGTGTTTTTAAATTTCTGATACTCACTATTATCTCTGGGAGATGGATCGAGGAGAATTCCACCGATGAGAAAAGCATTTGTTCGGGTCGCGGGAGGCAAGGTGTGAGAGAGGGGCATGATCTGAACAATCCCCCTCATGTTTTCGATGAATGGAACGTGTATTGAATTGTCGTAGTCAAAGTTCAGATCATCAATCTTTGTGAGACCTGGATTGCGCCCAAGAGTCTCAATAAGCTTGATCACCGGAGGAACAGCGAGGATTTTTCCCTCTTCATAGCATTTCACAAGTTCCGGACATGTAAGCCAGTGAGCTTCTCTTGCTTCATTCGTATCGACAACGAAAGCGACCTTGGTTTTGAAGTGAAAGCGGAAGAAGTGAGTAGCGAAGCGATAAGGATTGAAGTCAGGAGTAACTGCCAGGCCCAGGAAGTCCACCCGCTCGATTCTTCCGGCACTGATCTCCTCACGTAGATCAATACCGAGTTCTTCCTGCCCTTCTCTGACGGCAGCACCGAACAATTTTTTATCAATGCCTTGAGTGAGGGGATGATCAAGATAAAAACTCTCATCACCATTTTCAACTTTTCCACCGGGTGGGGCCCAATATCCGGGAAATGCTTTGAGAAAGTTTTGTCTTTGAATGGCGAAGATCTCATCCCCGCAGGTCATGACGATGGAAACAGCGTCGATGATCTTATTCATACACCATATTTCCGTGCGGAAGCGTACCGCACTTCGCGGTAGCCTTTTACTGAATCAAGCTCACGAAGGCGGCGGGTAGAAGCACCCTCGAGAATTTCTTTCCGGATATTCGTTGCGATTTCTTTTTCTTTCTTATGCCAGTCCGGGAGAACCATTCTCAGAATACGGAAGTGGCGCATAATCCTGAGCATCCACGGTCTTGGAGAGAAATCAAATTCGATTTTCTTTCCAGCAACATCGAAAGCAGGGCGATTAATATGCACAATTTCAAAGCCAGTACCAAGAGATGAGTAATTCTCGCGATCAGTTTCTGTTTTCACAGGAGAAATCATGATGTGAGAGACGAAGACTTCGTCTTTAATAAAATAAGTACGCGCGAGAGTGCGAAGTGCAATCTCTTGGTCCGATGAGTACTTATCTTTGATGACAATGGCATCTTCAAGGAACTCCGCAAAGTTTTTCCCCTGATCAAAAACTATTAAGTCATGAACATAGCGGGCAAGATACTCAGTTGCGATATCAGGAAAATGCAGGCGCATAGTTTTAGTGTGAGCTTTCCAGAGATTGATCATGCGATCATTTCTCTGCCAAGGGTAGCTCGCCATGCCTACACTCTTTTCAAGTCTTTCCGGATGCTTAATCACAACAGCAGGTGCCTGAAGACAAAGGGCCCATTCACGTCCGAGAGCGAATGCCTCCCAGTTGGTCTGGAATTCTGCCTTGGGAACTGATTCGCGGAAAGCTTTCTCCATGTCGGAGAGATCAAAAGGGATTCTACCCTTTTGAAAAGCAATCCCCAGAACCATCGCCGAAGCATAAACCGGTCTTCCGAATCTCTCATATGAAATGCGTTTCATGGGGGCCAGAATCAGTCTCTCGCCGAGCTTATTTTTCATTTCAGCCTGAAGTTTTGCAGGAGTCATGATTTCATTATCAATTCCACGATCAAGAAGAATAGAAAGCGGAACCTGATAGTCTTCGTCCGCGATGAGAAGTCCATTTGGTGCCAGGAATTCGACTGCTCGACTTCCTTCCAAGAGATCCGGAGAAAGTACGAGGTCGGCAGTTCCTGAAGGAACCAGAGGACCATGAGATTTATTCTTATTGAAGATTGATAAGTGAGAACTCACAGAACCATTTCTCTGGGCAAGGCCCTTTTGGTCAACGAACTTAAATGAAAGATCACTACGACCGCTCATGTTCTCTGAAGCTTCTGCGAGCACGCGGGAAATTGTAGTCACTCCTGAACCGCCAACCCCAATTACAACAGAACGGAAATCTTTCCCGCCAGCAATTATCTCAAGATCCTTTGAAACGAAAGGAAGAGGAATTACTTTTGCCTCATGTGCTTTAAGAGACGTTTTATATTTCGTCGGGTGATAGTTATGAACTTT
The DNA here is from genome assembly GCA_046595005.1 of Bacteriovoracaceae bacterium. Taxonomy (GTDB): domain Bacteria; phylum Bdellovibrionota; class Bacteriovoracia; order Bacteriovoracales; family Bacteriovoracaceae; genus Peredibacter. The sequence continues at coordinate 30,230 of JBKJPL010000054.1, forward strand.
AACGAGTTCAAAGCTAGGGCAAGCTTTGATCTTGGTGCAATAGGAATCTGAGACGCAAATCTGCGGATCAATCATGACCTTGGTTCCGTAGGCATCATTAGTCTGAGATAGACCCGGGCAACCCGTCATCTCAACACATGCACGACAATCCTCGCACGCGTCAGTATTGATCTGGTAAAACTCGCGGACTGCTTCAGTCTCGCCTTGAGCAAAGAGTTTTCTCTCGTCACGTTTTTTTCTGCCGTGGAAAGTAAGACCGCATTCTTTATTAGAGACAATGATTTTAACACCTGGTTTCTCGACATAATCAAGAAGAAGGTTCTTATAGAAATAGCGATCAGAAGGATTGATTTCAATTGCTTCTGAAACTCTGAGGGATTTAGCGACATCGAGCATATTCTGGCGGGGACGCTTGTCACCTTCAACTGAGAGACCACTAACAGGAGTCATCTGATGGCCGGTCATTGCCGTATTATCGTTATCGAGAAGAATATAAGTAATATTGTGACCCATCTGAACGGAATTCGAAATGGAAGTCATCCCGGAATGGAAGAAAGTAGAGTCGCCCATGAGAACGACTGAGGGATTGGTAGTAAAGAGATCTGTCCCTGCACCAAGTGCACCCCCCTGCCCCATTGCCGAGAGATCGTGCATCTCTTTAAATGGTTCAAGGAATGAGAGTGAATAGCAACCCACATCACCGTGAGAAATGAGATTGATGTTTTTTTCTGAGAGGGTCGATCTCACATCTTTCATGATGGAAAGTGTTTCACGATGAGGACAACCGGGACAAAAAGTGGGAAGTCTCTTGGGAACAATGAGATCAAGCTTTGTCGGGCTGGCAGCTCCTGACAAACAGACAGCTTCTTCTTTCAGGCTCAGAAGAATATTGAGCTTCTGATAAATAAGTTCGTAATTGAGACCACCATAGGCCGGAAAACCTTCTACAAACTTTTCTCCGTTTCTGAATTCTTTACCGGAAATTTCAATCTGTAGATTGTATTTCATTACCAGCGCGCGGAGTTCGTTTTCAAGGAAGCCGCGTTTTTCTTCAACGACGATGACGTGTTTCTTCGATTTGAGGAAAGGAAGAAGCTGAGCTTCATTGAAAGGATATGAGGTAGCTGCTTTATAAAGCGCAAAATTTGAAAGCAGTTCTGACTCTTCCAAAACCTGCTTGAGCGTTTCAAAGATTGCTCCCGAGGAAATGAGAGCAGTCTCTGAAGAAGTATTTCCAAAAAATTCATCCAGTTTCATCTGACTCAAAACTTCCTGAACTTTCGGGAAGCGATTGAGAATCATTTCCTTGTCAGCAAAAAGCGAGTTGGGAGGAACCATTACATTGCTAGAGAGATTAAACTCGGAAGGATCCAGCGTAACTTTTCCCTGAGGAAGTTTTTTCTCAGAATAAACTTCAACTCTTCCTCCCCCCTCTGCCATGAAAGTTGTGAGGATAAGTCCCGCATAGACGGAACTTTCCTGGGAAAGCTCGAGAGCTTTCTTCATCCAGTCTTTGAGTTCCTGCGGAGTGGATGGTTCGAGAAAAGGAATATGAAGATGCTTGAAAAGATAACGTGAATCAGCTGGAGTTGATGTGGAAATGGACCATGGATCATCGCCAACAACAACGACCACTCCTGATTTTCCATTTCCAGGATTTGCGAAATTCCCTACGGAGAGAGCATCAGAAGCAACATGAAGTCCCATGGATTTCATCGCAACCAGAGTATTCTGTCCTGCCATCTTAGCACCCGAAGCCATCGCAGCTGCATTAGCTTCAGAATTTGCAATGACAACACGTGCGCCCTTCGTATGAAATTCGTCTTTTCGCTCATGAAGAATGGTAAAAAAATCGGCAAGTGGAGATCCAGGATAACCCGTGTAAAGTTGAAACCCTGCTTCCAGGGCGCCTTGAATTAGTAACTCATTGCCATTAAGAATCTTATAGCTCATTGTGATACCACTGGGGTTAACATATCGTTTATACTCCCGCCCGAACACATGGGCAAATAAGATCAGGACCAATTTATGGAAGAAAAAGAACTAAATATTCAGATCGCTCAAACCGTCGCTATCCTGGTGGATGGTAACAATATCGAGCGCTCACTGGAATCCGAGCATAAAAGCTCGAACATCATGATTAATTTCGATGTTCTGATCCCGAAACTCCTCAGGGGACGGGGTCTTAACCGATTGATCTACTTTCGCGAAGGAAAGAATATTTCCTCTAAACTCGCGGACCGTCTTCACAGCAAGTATTTTGGTATGGTGAGAGCATGCCATAAGTCTGCAGATATTCCCCTCAGCATCAGTGCCACACAAATCGCGAGTAAGGTGGATTCCATTATTATTCTCTCAGGCGATTCGGATTATGTAGAACTAGTTCGCCACTTAAAACACGAAGGTGTCCGGGTGGAAATTTGCGCGGTCGAGTCTACCACCGCTCAAGTTCTGAAAGATGAAGCTGATTATTTTCAACCCATCGTCAAAGAAGATTGCTTCACCCTTTCTCAGGGCCAGCATAAGAAAAAACAGAATCGTCGTTAGGAGTAAGTAATATGTCGCAGAATCCGGCAGGGCTAAAGAACATTGATCATCTCGAGTTCACAGTTGATTCGTTCAGTTCACCTACTGTGAAACTCTTCAGCACTCTGGGATTTTCCCGGACTGCTGAAAACCGGGATTCTCACCTCTACACTCAGGGACAAGTACGCTTTCTTGTAAAGTCGTCATCTGATGAGAATAATCTCGCGAGAAAATATTTCAGAAGTCACGGCGAAGGTGTGAGTAAGATTTCTTTCCGTGTTGAAAATGTAGAGAAGGCCCTCGAAGTCACTCTCAAGAATGGAGCGAAACTCATCTCTGATCTCAAAGTTGAGGAATCAGCTGCAGGAGTTACAAAAACCGCTTCTATCCAGGGCTTCGGCGATGTCGTAAATGAGTTTGTTGAAAGACCAGATACTGAATTCCGGCCAGATTACAAGAAATTCGAAAACGATCCGGATGCTCTTCCGCTTAAGATGAAAGTCTCTAGAATTGATCACCTTACCAACAATGTTCCGAAGGGACAGATGGAACATTGGGTGGAGTTCTATAAACGAACATATGGTTTTGTAGAAACGAGATATTTTGACATTAAAGGTTCCAAGACCGGACTTAATTCGAAAGTTGTTCAGCTCGCCGATAACTCAATCATCATTCCGATCAACGAACCAGAAATCGAAAATGGGAAGTCTCAGATTCAGGAATTCCTCGATCTCCATAAGGGTCCGGGAGTTCAGCACATTGCTCTCATGACTCCGGATATTATTACTACTGTCGGTGAACTTCGTGAACGCAATGTGAAGTTCCTTTCTATCCCGGGAACTTATTACGAAGATCTCGGGAAACGTCCGTTTAAAGTCACTGAAGATGTTGAGGTCATGAAAAAGCTCAATTTACTAGCTGATGGGGATCAGGACGGATATCTCCTGCAGATTTTTTCTGATACTTATATCGGTCCTCTATTCTTTGAATACATTCAGAGAAAAAATCATTGGGGCTTCGGGAATGGAAATTTCCAGGCGCTCTTTGATGCGATTGAAAGAGATCAGATGAGAAGAGGCTATCTCTAAAAAATGTAGTCTCTAGCAACTTCATAACCAAGCTTCAGGATCGTGAGAAAGATCATTACTCTGAGAAGCCCTCTCACAAAAACATTTCCTTTTAGAAGGGCAAATCTCACTCCCAGAAATGCACCGAGAACATTAAAGACCATCAGCGGAAGTGCGACGTTAATCAGAAAAGCACCTTTCATCACAAACAAAAGTATGGCCGCCACATTGGTCGTGAGATTAATCATCTTGGCGTAAGCTGATCCTTGTACAAAAGTCATCGACATGAGACCTACAAATCCAATTATAAGAAGACTTCCTGTTCCGGGACCAAAGAAGCCGTCATAGAAACCAATCACTCCTCCGAGGACTAAAGGCTTCCAGAGAGGGATTTTTACATGCGGATCGTGGTTCTCCATCCCGAAACTCTTGTTTCTGATTGTGATAAGAAAAACTCCGAACAACAAAACGGTAAAGATTGGTTTCAGAATCTGAGAATCAACTACTGTGACTACCCATGCCCCAAAGAAACTTGCGACAAAAGCAGTGAGCATCGCCGGAAAAAGAAGCGACCTCACATACGGAATTGTTTTCGAAAATCTCCAGGCCGAGACAGCTGTTCCGGTAACAGAAACCATCTTGTTAGTCCCAAGAACGGTCACCAATGGCACACCCGGCAGTCCCATTATCAGGGCGGGTAATTGAATCAGCCCACCGCCACCCACTATAGAATCTACAAATCCTGCACTAAAAGAGGCCAAACAAAGAATGATGAGTTGAAAGCTAAGCATATGAGAATTCACGATAATTCTTCGCTGCATAATAGTCCAGAAATTTGTATTGTTAAGACTAGGTTAAGGCGCAACTCCCCTCTCGAAACTTTACCCGTGAAAAACTATGATACGAACACTTAAAACAAAGGATTCTTCGAATGAAAACTCTCGTTCTCATGGCACTCGTTCTCGTTGGTTGTTCCAAGCGTGATCAGGTTCTCATCCAAAATAAAGGATCTGATACTTTCGTTAACCTCGCTCAGTCGTGGGCAGAAGAATATAAGGTAATCAAACCAAATGTTGGTATTGCAGTTTCTGGTGGTGGTTCTGGTACAGGTATCGCTGCACTCATTAACGGAACAGTTGATATCGCAAACTCTTCACGTCCGATGAAGGAAGAAGAAAAAGCTCAAGCTCTGAAGAACTCTGGTAAACCAGTAATAGAAAACGTTGTTGGCCTTGATGCTCTTGCTGTATTCGTTCACCCTTCAAACCCGCTGAATGGTCTCTCCATTGAAGAAGTCGCTTGTATCTACGGTCAGGATGGAACATGCAATCTCTGGAGTGATGTTCGTCCGGGAACAAATGTTCCTGGCTGCGAAGGAAACAAAATTATCCGCATTTCACGCCAGTCTAACTCTGGAACTTACCAGTATTTCCGTGAAGCTATTGTTGGCGAGAAAAAAGATTTTAAACAAGGCTCGATGGATCTCAATGGTTCAAGAGAAGCTGTTGATCTCGTTCAAAAAACTCCATGTGCCATTGGTTACTCTGGTATGGGTTATTTGAACAAAGAAGTGAAAGCACTTTGTATTTCGAAAACAAAAGATGCCACTTGTATTGCTCCTACTTTGGAAACAGCAACAGATAAATCTTATCCAATTGCGAGAGAACTTTACATGTACACTTCTGGAACCCCTTCAGAAGAGGTAAAAGCATTTATCGATTGGACGCAAACAGATAAGGCCCGGGAAGTCACTATTAAGTCAGGCTACGTCCCGGTACCTAAGAAGTAATATGGAAACAAAAGCCACCACCGAAAGCGCTCCACTTGCAATGGAGTGGCGTCAAAAGAAGAGCTCTAAACCAAGATCAGAAAAGATCATGGAAGGTATCATCAAAGCTGGTGGCTACAGTTCTATTGTTCTAATTACGGCTATCTTATTTTTTATTCTCAAAGAAGCGTTCCCATTTCTTTTGAACGCTTTTGATTTTAACAACTTCTTCTTATCGACAAACTGGAACCCAGCTTCCGTGAATAACGTGAGCTACGGTATTCTCGCTCTGATCGTTGGAACTCTGTGTGTAACCTTTCTTTCGATGCTCATCGCTGTTCCTCTTGGACTTGCGACTGCCTTTTATATTTCAGAATTCTGCTCTCCCCGTCTCAGAGAAACTTATAAGATCCTGATTGAGTTTCTTGCTGCGATTCCTTCTGTTGTCTGGGGATTTGTCGCAATCATGATGATCAATCCTCTCATCATCACTACTTTCAATGTTCCTATCGGTCTCAATATCCTGAATGCTTCGATCATTCTTGCTCTCATGTCACTGCCACTCATTGTTTCAGTCGGCGAAGATGCTCTGAGAGCTGTTCCAGACACTTACAGAGAAGCAGCTGAAGCTATGGGAGCAACAAAGTGGGAAGTCGCAACGCGAGTTCTTCTTCCTGCAGCAAAAAATGGTCTTCTTGCTGCTGCACTTCTTGGTGTGGGTCGTGCTCTTGGTGAAACAATGGCAGTACTTATGGCAACAGGGCACTCTGTTCAGATTCCAAAATCATTCTTTGATCCGGCCAGAACTCTTACTGCCACTATCGCAGCCGAACTCGGTGAATCTCCAAAAGGCGGAGAACATTACCAGTCCTTGTTTGCGATCGGGCTGGTTCTTTTTATCATCTCACTTATTGTGAATGTCACAGCTGATCACCTCATCCGTGGCAGGAAGAAGTAAAATGTTTAAACCAAGCCAGCACCTCCTCAATAAAGAAATTAAGCAGAATAACTTCAAGGGTGCCTTGAGCCTTATGTCGTTTTTCATGTTCCTTCCTGCCCTCATCATCATGTTCTGGCTTTTTATTAAGGGCTTTTCGGTTCTCTCCCTTGATTTCCTGCTTCAGGATCCAATTCGTGGAATGACTGCCGGGGGTATTTTCCCGACAATCGTTGGGACATTCTGGCTCGTCATCATTAGTGTTCTGGTTTCATGTCCTCTGGGAGTTCTCGCTGCACTTTATCTTTCTGAATATGCCAAAGATGGCCGCCGTACACGTATCATTCGTCTGGCAATCCTGAATCTTGCCGGAGTTCCAAGTATTGTTCATGCGCTCTTTGGTCTTGGAGCATTTGTACTCTTCCTACATATGGGAACAAGTATTCTCGCAGCTTCATTTACACTCGCAGTAATGAATCTTCCGGTTATCATCACATCAACTCTTGAATCATTGAAGGCCGTCCCCCATTCGTTTCGTGAAGCTTCATGGAACGTTGGTGCGAGTAAACTTCAAACTATCCGTTATATTGTTCTCCCGAATTCCATTCCGGGAATTCTCACTGGAGTGGTATTTGCGGTGGGAAGATCTGCCGGAGAGACAGCAGCGATCCTTTTCACTGGTGTAGCTTTTTATCTGCCGTTTCTGCCACAATCTGTATTCGATCAATGTATGTCGCTTTCAATGCATCTCTTTACGATCTCTACTCAGGTGGTAGGTGTTCCTGAAGCCTATCCATACGCGACGGCACTCGTTCTCATTCTTCTCATCCTCTCTGTAAACTCGGTCTCAGTTGTTTTACGTTATTATTTCCGGACGAGAAGAAAATGGTAATGAAAAAGAAAATTGAAATTAAGAATTTGAATGTTGGGTATAACAATAAGAACATTATTGAGAATCTGAATCTTGATATCTTTCATAATGAAGTACTTGCAATTATCGGTCCCGCAAATTCGGGTAAAAGCTCACTTCTCAGAAGTCTAAACCGCATGACGGACTTTAACAGCGAAGTCCGTGTTTCTGGTGAAATCCTTCTCGATGGGGAGAGCATCTATAATGACGAAGATTCAACATTTCTAAGAAGAAGAATCGGAATGGTATCTCCACTTCCTGTTGGACTTCCGATGACGATCAAAGAAAACGTGACCTACGCTCCTAGGATGGCCGGCTGTAAAGATCCGAGAGAACTCGACCACATCATGGAAGACTGCCTGAAAAAAGCTGCTCTCTGGGATGAAGTAAAAGATCGTTTGAATGGACTCGCTACAAAACTTTCTGGTGGCCAGCAACAGCGTCTTACGATTGCGAGAGCTCTTTCACATCATCCTGAAGTTCTCTGCCTTGACGAGTTCTCGATTGCGATCGACCCTGTGACAACAATGAAGATTGAAGCTGTTCTTCATGAGCTAAAAAAATCAATGACCATCGTCATGGTCACAAACGTCATCAGCCAGGCCAAGCGTCTTGGCAATCGTACTGCTATGATGTTGAACGGTAAGATTCTCGATCTCGATTCTAACGAAAGAATCTTTGGCGGTCATACGACTGATGTGCGAACGAAAGATTACATCGAAGGGCTTTTCGGATGAGTTTTGCAGTTAATACAAATGATTTTTCATTCTGGTATGGGAACTTTCAGGCGCTGAATAAGCTGACCTTCAATATCCATGCTCATAATATCACCGCACTCATTGGTCCTTCAGGTTGCGGAAAAAGTACTTTCCTCAAATGCCTTAATCGTATCAACGAAAGAGGTAATGAAGTTTCTCATGAGGGAAGTATTCAGGTTTTTGGTCATGATATCTATCACCCAACCGTAGCTCTGCCTGAACTTCGTCGTCAGGTGGGTATGGTTTTCCAGAAACCAAATCCCATTCCTCTTTCAATTTATGAAAACGTAATCTTCGGTGCCCGCACTCACATGAAGAAAGTTAAAAGCTCTGAGCTCGATACTATGGTTGAGTCTGCACTTACTCGTGTGGGCATGTGGGATGATCTGAAAGATAAACTCCACAAACCAGGCATTGGTCTGTCACTCGAGAAGCAGCAGCGACTTTGTATTGCTCGTCTTCTTCCGCTTAAACCAAAACTCCTTCTTCTCGATGAACCTTGTTCGGCACTTGATCCTGCAGGAATTGAGGCCATCGAAATACTCATCAGAGATCTCAAGCGTGACTACTCAATCATCATCGTCACTCACTCTATGAGCCAGGCGAAACGCGTCTCTGACGAGACAATTTTCATGTATATGGGTGAGCTTATTGAGATGAGTCATACAAAAACCTTGTTTGAGTCACCTAAAGAGGCGAAAACCGCTGCTTATATCGAAGGAAGATTCGGCTAAATCACTCCCTCATTTTGACATTCCTGCAGGCGGAAGATTATCGTTGGTCCTCGATACTCTTTCTAATAAGACACCTGGAGTCAAAATGTACAAAGTAATAGCCGTTTATCGCGTTCCTTCTGACGATACTGCCAAAGCAAAGTTCGAAGAACATTACAAATCTGTTCACACACCAATCTGCCTTCGCATTCCTGGAATCAAAGAACTTCGTACAAATAAAATTTTCGGCGGACCAACTGGAGCATCGAACCTCCACATGGTTGCAGAAATGTGTTTTGAAAACAAAGATGCGTGGAAAGCAGCAATGAAAACTCCTGAGATGATGGAGTCAGGAAAAGACGCCATGAAGTTTGCCGGTGATCTCGTATCGGTTCACTTCGCTGAAGAAAATATCCTAAAAGCTTAATGAAAACCTACGAGAATATTTTAGTCACAAAGAATTATCGTGAGCATGCTCACGTAGCCCTCATTCAGCTAAATCGTCCGAAGGTCCTCAATGCTCTTTCAACTGATCTCATGAGAGATGTTGTAGATGCTCTCTTCGCTCTCGATGAAGACCAGAATGTAAGAGTCATTATCCTCACTGGTAATGATCGTGCCTTCGCGGCCGGAGCTGATATCGGTCAGATGATGGAAAACTCACCTATCGATCAGATTAACGACAACCGCTTCCGCACGTGGAAGCAGCTACATCTTATTTCCAAGCCAATAATTGGTGCCGTAAATGGCTTCGCTCTTGGTGGTGGATGTGAATTAGCTATGTCTTGCGATTTTATCATCGCTGGTGACAAGGCGATGTTCGGTCAGCCTGAAATCAAGATCGGAACTATTCCCGGTGCCGGTGGAACTCAGAGACTGACACGTGCTATTGGAAAATCCAAGGCCATGCTGGCAGTACTTACCGGTGACATGATGGATGCGTACGCGGCTGAGAAAGCGGGTCTGGTTGCGAGAGTTGTTCCCGCAGAGACTCTCATGCAGGAAGTTTTTGAAATCGCAAAAGTAATCTCAAATCGCGCGCCGGTTGCGGTGAAGCTCGCAAAAGAAGCAGTCAACATGGCGTTTGAAACTCCCCTTCGTGAAGGAATGGAGTTTGAGAGAAGAAATTTCTATCTCACTTTCTCGTCGAAAGATCAGAAGGAAGGAATGAAAGCCTTCATGGAAAAGCGGGAGCCGAAATATGAAGGCAATTAGTCTTCTTGTCGTATTGGTTGCTTGTTCTCACAAAGAACGTCCTCTCCAGGAGAGACAACTTATTCAGTGCTATCTTGAAAGTGATACCTATATGGAGAAGAAACCTATCGATGCGAAGATGAGCATCAATGTCTCTGAAATGGGGATAGTGTTGAGTGCAAAAGTTATAAGTTCCTCTGAAAAAGATGCAAACTTCAATGCCTGTCTGTCTTACGTAGTGATGGGTGCTGGTCGTCCTTTCCATATGGAAGGCAAAAGCGGACCGATCGAAAAAAATCTAAAATTCAGACCGGATGGTAAGCATGAACTTTGAAACGATTAAGTACGAAGTGAAGGATGCAACTGCGGTCATCACAATTAATCGACCGCTGGTTTACAATGCCCTGAATGTTCAGGGTAAGCTCGACATCATCTCCGGCATTAAAGAAGCAAATAAGAATCCTCTTGTGAGATCAATTGTTCTGACTGCAGAAGGTAAAGCTTTCTGTTCCGGCCAGGATCTGAATGACCGCACGGTTGATGCCAACAAGGGTCCCGTTGATATTGGTCACACCATTGAAACAGAATGGAACCCACTCATTGAAGCTATTCGTTCTTCTGAAAAATTAATTATCGCTGCTATCAATGGTGTTGCTGCTGGTGCTGGTCTTTCAATTGCACTCGCATGCGATCTGAAAATTGCTGCTCCCGGAGTGCGTTTCATCTCGGGCTTTAGTCAAATCGGACTGGCACCGGATGCAGGCATGAGCTTCATGCTCGTGAGACAAATGGGTTATACAAAGGCCCTACAATTCGCTCTCTTAGGTAAGCCACTTCTTTCAGAAGATATGCTGAAGTATAATTTTGTTACTGAGATTGCAGAGAATCCACTGGTAAAAGCTCTGGAACTTGCAGCTGAGATAAATGTTCTTCCTCCACTGTCGGTAAAGATGGTGAAGAAGAACTTCCAGTTTGCTGCTGAAAAAGAGCTGGGTGCCGTTCTTGAGCGCGAGAAATATGCGCAGAGATTTCTGGGCTTTTCTCAGGACTACAAGGAAGGCGTTGGTGCATTCCTTGAGAAAAGAAAACCACAATTTAAAGGTCAATAAGGAGTGAATCCCATGCGTGAATACACAAACGAGGATTTAAAATTATTCGAAGAAATCAAAAATGGTCGCACTTTTGAAGCGACTGATGAGATGCCGGAAATTTACCGTAAGAATCTCCTGAATCTTCTCTGGATGCAGGCCGATTCAGAATATGCCGGTGGCCTTGGCTATATGCCCTGGATTGCAAAAGCTCCAAACGCGCACGAAAGAGTTCTCGTCGCTCAGATCGTGAAAGACGAAATGAGACACGCGCATGTGATCTATAATCTTCTCGAGAATCTCGGGCAGAAGACTCACGATCATATGCTCCAGCATGAATTCGACTGGCGACTTCCGGACGATGTGGCCAATATCGGTTTCTCTCGTGCAAAAAAAGATAAGCGCGTAAATATTTTTTACTACCCTATCATTCACTGGGAAGATTTTTGTCTCTTTAACTTTCTCATGGACCGCGCTGCCGGCCACGTACTTGAGGACACTCTTAATTCCTCTTACAATCCGTGGAAAACTGCTATCGGACCAATTGTTAAAGAAGAACACATGCATCTCGCTCACGGTGACAAGACTGTAAGGACAATGGCCCAAGATCCTGAGAAAAAAGCCTTTCTCCAGGAGCGCCTGAATCTTTGGTGGCCACGAGTGATGAATACTTTTGGTAAATCGACTGGTCAGGGAAATGATATCTATCAGCGCCTGGGACTTAAAAATCGCGCGAATGCTGACGTCCGTGCGGCCTTCGTTAAAGAGATAACTGACAAGTGTGCTGAATGGGGAATAAAAGTTCCTGAATATAACGAAAGCGCCCAGCCTACTGAATATCCTGTTCAATGAAATTAGAACGTATTGTTGTGATAGGTGCCGGAACCATGGGTTCCGGTATCGCACAATGGTTTGCCCAGGAAATGTGCTTGGTGGAGCTTGTCGACAGTTCGACTGAACAGCTTGAGCGTGCGAAAAAATCGATATTTGAATCCTGGAACAAGCTCGTAGAAAAAGAAAAGCTTACATCCTGCAAAGTCGAGCAGATGAAAAAGCTCATCGAATTCAAATCTCTAGATAGTGTTTCAAAGAATGCTGATCTCGTGGTCGAGGCCATAATTGAGAACCTCGACATCAAGAAAGATCTTTTCAATAAACTAGATAACTATTTTTCGGAACACACAATACTTTCCAGTAATACTTCGAGCTTCCCAATCCATCTTATGGCGGAAGCAGTTTCAACGAAACGCAAAGAAAGATTCTTAGGTTTACACTTCTTTAATCCTGCCACCATCATGAAGTTGGTGGAAGTGATCCAAGGTAAAGACTCGAGTGAAAGTCTTTGCCGCGAACTTTATGCCTGGTTTGACTCACATGGCAAAAAACCTGCGATGTGCAAGGATTCACCAGGTTTTATTGTGAACCGGGTTGCAAGAAACTTTTACGGTGAGCCACTGAGAATTGTCGGTGAGGATAACGAAGAGAAGATGAAGGAAGTTGATCGCATTTTAAAAGAAGTTGGTGGCTTTAAGATGGGCCCGTTTGAGCTCATGGATCTCATTGGTATCGACGTGAACTATTCGGTTACCTGCTCCGTCTGGGAAGCTTACGATAAAGAACCACGCTTTGCTCCTCATGCTCTTCAGAAGAAGATGGTGGATGAGAAACGATTCGGAAGAAAGTCCAAGCGGGGTTACTACAAGTATGACTAATGTCACCTTCGGGAAATATCTTCTGAGTTTTGGCTTTGGCAACAAGGAAGAAAAAAAAGAAGTCCTGAAAAAGAACTCTGATAAGAAAGTTGTGATGGATCTCACTTGTTATGATCCTGCTGAATTTTACAGGGAATTTCCGCATCTCATCGGCAGCTTCGCTGCCTTATTTGCAGACGAAAGTAAGAGGACTGAGATCCACTTCAAAGAGCGTTCTGAGGAAGTTTTGGGCAAGTTAAAAGAGCTGGGCTTCCATCCAGTGGAAACAAGCATTGTTTCTTGTGGATTCATTTTTCCCAGGACTATCGTCCAGATTATCAATGAAGCATGCTTTGCCCTCGAAGAAGCCGTGGCATCGAAAGATGACATTGATCGCGCTATGAAATTCGGAGTGAATTATCCGAAAGGTCCATTTGAATGGCTGAATGGTAAAGAGTTAATGGTGAGAACGCTTCTCACTGAGCTTCTGGAGAAAACAGGCGATAAACGATACAGAATGAGTAAGTTGCTGGAATAATGAAAGGCCCCAGAAGGGGCCTTTCATTTTTATTTGCAGGTCGCTTTATCCTGAATCTTTAAGTAGAAACGCTTTTTAGCAACTGGCTTCTCTCCACCTTCAGTGAAAATCTGGACGTAAGCATAGTCCTTACATGAACCATCAGGTTGGTTGACTGTATCGCAAGTCATAGATGCTTTCACCGGGATGGAAAGAATCTCTTCAGCAGAATTTACTGTGTAAACATGCGGATTAGTTTCTTCGCCAATCCACTTAATTGCCCCCTGGAGAGCACCTTTCTTATACTCAACTTTTACAGTCGCAGGAAAAGAGATAAATCCAGAGTCACCCTCAGTAAGTGAAACTTTGAGATCGTAAGAAACAATACCAGAAGCATCGCATGGAGTGAGTGGCTTCTCGCGGCTCGCATCAGAAGCTGAAGTGAGAACTGTATCATTAAACTTCACGTTCATTTCCGCGGGTCGGAAAGAACTTGCAAAAGCAAAGTTACGGGCAGCAAGTGAGTTTACGATAATGTCTTTATACTCACCACTTTCTCGAACTGCAGAACCTAGCTCGTCAGCATAGAGCATGTGTTCAAACCAGCCGGCAGCAGAAAGAGCTGGATGGTTACGGGTAAGTCTCATTGCTTCAAGCGTGAGGTCAGTGAAAGCTACGAGACCGAGGCGGCCCTGTTCAGCAACCACTACAGCGAGCATGTCTTTCATTGCTCCACCGTACGCCTCACCTTCGTCATGGAATTCGTTGGTGAGATCAAAGCCAGTAGTGTTCTCAATACGGAAATCGTTCTTTCCAGGGAAATCTGCACCATCTGTCTGGTGCTCAACTACGAGTTTCGCAATAAAGTCTGCCATACCTTCTGAAAGTCCACCGTATCCGCCTGCAGTACCGGCAAATCCAAGATGAGCACCCATCAGACGATCCATTACTCCGTGACCAAGTTCGTGCCAGATAGTTGGATTGTCACGAGCGAGGTTTGGTGAACCTGGATTGTAAGTTGTGAAGTTAATAGTATCGTCAGTGTAATAAGCATTATCTCTCATTCCGATATCCGGATCGAAGAGGAACGCGTGGAATGGACGGGTTGAAAGCTCTTTATCAGTGAATCCCATTTCAGCAAGAGCTTCCATGAGGACAGTTACAGACCAATAAACCTGAAGCTCGTCGACACCTGAGTTAATATACTTCGTTGTATCGTGTTCAGGATGACGAACCGGAATCCGGCCAAGAACTTCTTCCTGAGAAGTAATCGCTTTCCCAAGAAGACCCGGGCGAACATATCCATATACGTTTCCGTCTGCTTCCTGGCCGCATGAAGCTGCTTCACCTTCAGCAACCTGACCATCGCGGTTACAGTCACCATTCTGAGCAATACCCATAATATGGTTATGACCGTTTTTAAGATCAAAATCTACGCCTGAAATTTTCTCTTTAACATCAGGGTGAATGTTGATCGTAGCGTATTTCCCCTGAAGAAGAAGACCGGAAGACATATCATTTGCACGGGTCGCAATTTTAGCAATGACACCTTCAGCATCTCTTCTCATAGAGGCCTGTGACCAGAAATTATACTCCTGCCCGATAGCTGTTTCAGCCAGCAGGCCATGGTAACGATTGCCAGCGTAGACTTTTCTCGCGAGATCTCCCAAAGGGTTCGCTGAATCAGGAACGACAGTATTGATGTACTTAAGTTCTTTCACTTCGTAAGGAAGCTTTTGACCAGTACCTTCTACTTCTTCATACATCGGGAAGATATTCGCTTTAACAGTATGGAAAGCTTCCGATTGTGGGAATTCCATATACGTTTTAGAAATAACTTTATTTCTGAGTAGCGAGACTCTAATGGTGTGAACACCACGACGGCCGCGAACTTCAACCACACGAACGAGGTCACCGTTACTCCAGACATCCTTAGATTTTAATCCAAGGATACGTTTATCAGTATCATGTTTTGAAACTTGTTCTGATGCGATTTTGTTAATCGCCAAATTGAGCTGCTTAGACTTTAAAGCACCCGGAGAAAATTTAGCGCGCTTATATTTTGCGGCCATCTCAGCTTCTTCTTTTTTCGATTTTTCATCGAGATGCATTTCGGCAAGAATCAGCTCGCCCGTTTTCTTGTCAGACCAGATCCGGACCGCAGTCTTTTCTACCGGAATGAACTGGCTCGTCTGAACGTAGAATTTATAATTGCTGGTTGCGAGTTCACGATCTTCAATAATAGCGATGTTCTCTTTTGCGAAGGCAACACCTGTTTCAGTGCGGGCCTTTTCGAGGAGGGCATCAAGGTCAGGACTCATTGTCCCCTTGGTGATTTTCGCCTCATAAGCATAAGCGCTTGAAATGAGGGATATCGTTGCGAGAAGCAGGGTCTTTTTCATAGAGAATCCTTGGCTCCGAAATTATTTGTCTTGAATGTAGCCCATAGGCCGCAAAACGGGGTTCTTCTACCAACTTTGCGGTGATGTTTACAGGGTATTAATTGTTTTCCAGCGATCTTAAGGAGGGTTCCTGTAATGTTTTCAATCCCGGAACTCCTTGCTTGAAAACTTACACTTACACTCAGCGACAACACTGTCTTTTTTTTCTCATTCCATCTCTTTGTTGATAGGATGTTTTCACTCACAAAAAGGCCTTTTTTATGAAGAAAATTTCTTACATCGTCCATGCCAAAAGGACACCAGTTGGATCGTTCGGAGGAGCACTTTCGAATGTCCGGATCGATGATCTTTTAGCGGAACTTTTCAAAGATTACGCCCGATCGGCAAAACATGATCTAAAAGAAATCAGCGATACAATCATTGGATGTGCTAACCAGGCCGGAGAAGATAATCGTAACCTCGCCCGCATGTCGCTCATCCTGGCGGGTTATCCCCATGAAGTAACAGGTACAACGATCAATCGCCTCTGCGGATCATCACTTGATGCCGTGATAGATGCTCACTCAAGAATTCAGGCAGGAATTGGAGAATGCTTTATTGCTGGTGGTGGTGAAAGCATGTCTCGTGCACCTTATGTGATGTCAAAATCTCAGTCACCATTCGATCGCACTCAGAAAATGTGGGACACCTCTATTGGCTGGCGTTTTGAAAATCCCAAGATGGCCGCCATGTTTCCACTTATCGGTATGGGTGAAACTGCTGAAGAAGTTCAGAAGCTTCATAATATTTCCCGCGAAGATCAGGATAAGTTTGCTCTCGCCTCTCATACGAAAGCTATAGCCGCACAGACTGCGGGTAAATTCAAAAACGAGATTGTTTCGATAACAGTGGAAGGTAAAAAAGAATCTGTTGTTGTTGAAAAAGATGAAGGCCCTCGCGCCGATACTTCTTTGGAGAAGCTCGCCAGATTAAAACCAGCATTCCGGAAAGACGGAACAGTCACTGCCGGAAACAGTTCATCAATCAATGATGGCGCAAGTATGGTTGTTGTATGTTCTGAAGAATTTCTGAAGCGTCATAACCTGAAACCTCTGGCGATGATAACCGGCGGAGCAGTTCATGGGCTTCATCCGAATGTTATGGGCCTTGGCCCGGTGGGTGCAACGAAAAAACTCTGCGACAAGTTTGGATATAAGATTTCTAATTTCGATGTCATTGAACTCAATGAGGCATTCGCGGCGCAGGCACTTGGATGTATTAAGGAACTCGAACTGGATCCATCAAAGATAAACAAGAATGGCGGATCAATTGCTATCGGACATCCGTTAGGAGCATCCGGCACCCGCATTCTCACGACTCTCGTTCACCAGATGATTAATGACCCATCACTTAAAAAAGGACTCGCCACCATGTGTATCGGCGTAGGACAAGGGATCGCCCTGTCAGTAGAAAGATGTTGAAGTTTATCGTTTTCATTTTCGTTCTTATTTCACTGCCAGCTTTCTCCTGCACGAACTTATTTGTTGAAGGAACTCTGGCCGTCGACGGACAAACCTGGAAGTTCGGCCATAAGCTTCGGGGCATAGGCAAGGAAGATTCATTTCAGGCCGGCCCCTACATCATAGCGATGACATACATTTATCCTGATAAAGGTTATGTCGTAAGATATAAAGTAGAAGAAAAAAAGGGAGCGTCTCTTACCTTGATCACAAAAGGTGAAGAAGAAGAGATCGAGCTTAATAAGAGTCGCGAAATTATGGCCAAAGGTGAAACTGGCCAGCCCAATTCAATTATTACATTAAAGCTGAAAGATATTTAAGGAGTTTCCATGAGAGAGATAAAACTGTTCATCAATGGTGAGTTCCGCACCTCTGATAAAAGTTTCGTTACTGAGAATCCAGCTAATGGCGAAGCTGTGGCAAAGGTCTACATCCCTTCTGAGAAAGACATTGATCAGGCTGTCGACTCTGCTGAGAAAGCCTTTTATTCGAAAGAATGGAGAGCGATGGATCACCTGAAGCGTGCAGAACTTCTCGAGAAAATCTCAGAAAAAATCAAAGAAAGAAGAAATGAAATCACAGACCTTGAAGTTGCTGATTCAGGTTCAGCACTCAGAAAAGCTAAGGCCGACGTTGCCAATGCTGCTTCTTATTTCAAAGTTCTCGCGGGCCAGCTTCGCAAATTTGCTTTCGAAATTAAAGACGAAGGCGCATCTCGCCCTGGCTTTTCTCATAACTACAAGATCTATGAACCGGTTGGTGTCTGCGCTCAGATTATTCCGTGGAACTTCCCACTCGTTATGGCCGCATGGAAGATCGGACCGGTTATCGCTTCAGGATGTACGACAGTTCTCAAGTCTGCCCAGGAAACTCCTGTGACAGCATCAATCCTCGCAGAAATTATCCGTGATGTCGGAGTTCCTGCTGGTGTGGTGAACATCATTACCGGAGGTGCATCCGAAGGTCAGTATCTTCTTAAAAACCCGAAAGTGAGAAAAGTTGCTTTCACCGGCTCTACAGCTATTGGAAGAAAAATTATGGAAGGTGCAGGAAGAAATCTTCAGCGTCTTTCACTTGAGCTTGGCGGGAAGTCGGCCAACATCGTTCTCGATGATGCTGATCTGGGCATCGCTGTTGATGGCGCTCTATACGCTTTCCTCTATCATTCAGGCCAGGCCTGTGATTCAGGAACCAGATTATTTGTTGAAGAGAAAATTTATCCAGCCTTTAAAGAAGCGCTGGTGAAAAGAATTGCCGATGTCAAAGTTGGTCTTCCAACAGATCCGGCCACAGGATACGGGCCGGTAGTTAACAAAAAACAAGCCGATAGTATTCTCGCTTATATCGAGACCACCAAGAAAGAAGGCGGAAAGCTTCTCTTTGGCGGAAACAAGATCACAACCGGTGACATGGCCAAGGGTCATTACATTGAGCCAACGCTTTTTGAGGTAACTCCCGATAATACAATCTTCAATGAAGAAATCTTCGGGCCGGTGCTTGCAATCACTCCTGTGAAGAATGAAGACGAAGCCATTCGGCTCGCTAACAAATCCATTTATGGTCTCGCTGGAGCTGTATGGTCGAAAAATCCTGAACGCGCGAAGAATGTAGCAAGACAACTTGAAACAGGTACCGTGTGGATTAACGAATATCATCTCCTGAATCCAGGAATGCCTTTCGGTGGATACAAGCAATCAGGTCTTGGTCGTGAGATGGGAGAAGAAGGACTCAAGGCATATCTTGAAGTAAAACATCTGTGGGTTTCTGATTGTGATACCCGTGACAAAAAACCATGGTTCGATGCGATCTTCTAATATGAAAACATTTAATGATTGTGTAATTCTTTTTGGTGGCAGCTCTGAGGAACGCCTGGTGTCCGTTGCTTCGGCCCAGAACATTGCAGGTGTCATTCCCGAGGCTAAACTCTGGTTCTGGACGAAGGAAGGCAGAGTTCATGAGGTTGCAGCGCAGGATCTGGCGGGACATGCGGAAGCATTCACGAAAGAATTCCAGCCGAAATCTCTTGGCATGGCCGGTACTCTCGAAACAGCTCTCACCATTCTCCGCGGGAAAACTTTGGTTATCGCTCTACACGGTACGGAGGGCGAGGATGGAACTCTTCAGAAGCTTCTTGAGACTCTCAAGATTCCATTCACGGGAACAGGTGCTCTTGCCAGTGAGAAAGCATTCAATAAAGCAATCACGAAAAAAATCGCCAAAGAGAACGGTATTTCTGTCGCTGATGAAGTGATCGTTGATAATCTTGAACCTACAACAGTAAAAAAACTGGAAGAGCTTCTCTTTCAAAGCAAAAAAATTGTCCTTAAACCTCTCGCCAACGGTTCAAGCGTAGGGCTTCATATCGTGAGTGACATTCAGGAACTTGATAAAGCGATTAAGGCCATCAAGATCAGCGGCTACCTTCCCTATGTCAGTGAACCTTTTATTACCGGCCGTGAAATCACAGTTGGAGTGAGAGAAGATTCTTCGCATAAGCTATCATCCCTTCCATGCTCGGAAGTGAGAGTTGTCCAGGGAAGAAATTTCGATTACCAGGGAAAATATCTGGGCTCGGGTGTGGAAGAACTTACTCCAGCACCACTGACAGCTGAAGAAAGTGAGGCCTGCCAGAAGATGGCACTCAAGCTTCACTCAGCAATCGGCTGCAAGGGCTATTCAAGAACAGATATGATTCTCACTGAGAAGGGCCCGGTTCTTCTGGAGATTAATACTCTGCCGGGTATGTCGAAAGCGTCTTTCATTCCTCAGCAACTGAAAGTTGCCGGGATAACACTGAGAGATTTTTTTCTCGAGCAGATTAATCTTTAATATAAGCTTCAGCGTTTACCGATCTTAGTAGAGCTTGCGTAAGTAACTCACTGGTGACAACACCGAGATCAGATACGGTAAAATCTTTTGGCATTTTCTGAGTCTGGGTCGAAACGACAAAAAGCGTGTCGCCATCCCAAGGAGTATGAAATGGCCTGATGGTAGACGCCATCGAAGTATGCGTCATGATGGAAAGTCTCTTCATGTCCGAGCGATCAATATCCGCATTCGTGATAACAATAGTAATAGTTGTGTTCTGCTTGTCTTTGAATTTTTGTGATTTGTTCACACCAAACGAATCATAAATCGGTTCCCGTTTTCCTGTCTTCGGGTCTTTATTTCCACGAACAACCTGACCATCACGACCATGAATGGCACCAACAGCATTGTTTATGGTCAGAACAAAAACTTTGATTCCCTTAAAAATATTTCTGAAAGCTGCCCCCTGACCTGCGCTTTCCGCTTTTTCGAGAGACATATATTTGCCCACTTTAACGTGAACTCCCCCACCAGCTTCGCCGACTTTCACTTCATTTTTCTTAAGAAGTGAGAATGCTTTTTCTCCAAGGGCCTTATCCGGGTAAATAAGAGTCTTTCTTCCCGCGAAATCAAAAACGATTGCCTGAGGTACTGAAGGAATTGTTCCGAAGTCAGTAGTCTTTCTAGTCTTAAGAATTGCTGACATCACTCCGGAAGATGCTTCCAGACCGTAGGAAGATCCACCTGAAAGAACGATGGCATCCACTAAACCCCAGTTATTTTCTTCTGAAAGAGATGACGATTCTCTGACGGCTGCAGAGCCTCCGCGAATATCAATGGCCCCCTTCGCCCCTTTCGGAAAATGGAATAGAGTCATTCCCGTAGGTCCTTCGGGATATTCAGCTGTAGAAACTTCAAATTCATCAAAATCATATTTGAAGAGATGAGTTTCTGATGCAATTGCGGAAAAAGAAAAGATCAGAGAAAGAAGAAAAAAATGCATGATGACCTTTTATATCGTCGACTACGGCTTCTGCCTCTCGTCGACATACCGATCCCGCGCTTCGCGCTTCCTGACCATAAAAGAGGCCCGCTATTCAGCGGGCCTCTCGCAGGTAGATCTTTAAAGCAGATTAGCCAATGAGCTTGAGAGCGTTCTGGCTGTTCATGTTCGCCTGAGCAAGAACTGAAGTACCAGCGGCATTCAGGATATCAAGCTTAGCTTTCTGAGCAGTTGCTTCTGCGTAGTCAACATCACGGATACGTGAGTTAGCAGCAGAAAGGTTCTCAGTTGCGATCTGTAAGTTGTTCGATGTCGATGTCAAACGGTTCTGGATAGCACCGAGGTAAGCGCGCTGACCAGAAACTTTTTCAATCGCTGAATCGAGAGCACCAAGTGAATCTTGTGAACCTTCTTTCGTTCCAACTTCGAGTTCAGAAACACCGAGGTTCTCAACACGTGAGTTGGCCTGACCAGCGTTATAAGAAATTCTGTCATTGAAAGCGTCGTTTCCTTTACCAACCTGGAAATCGTACATTTCGCCTTCGCCGTTAAGAAGCTTCTTACCGTTGAATTCAGTTACCTGGGAAATACGCTCGAGTTCGAGCTTCAGGTTTTGATATTCCATATTCGTCATACCGCGCTCAACGTCACCTACTGTATCAGAAGATGTCTGGATCGCGAGTTCACGCATACGAGTAAGGATTGAAGATACTTCGTTCAATCCACCTTCTGCAGTCTGAACCATCGAGATACCGTCGTTGGCGTTACGGTCAGCTTGTCTCATTGAACGGATGTCTGCTTTCATCTTCTCAGAAATCGCGAGTCCAGCAGCATCGTCTGCAGCTTTCGTGATTCTTGATCCAGATGAGAGTTTAGAAAGAACACCTTCAGATTCTCTGTTAGTAGCACTGAGTGAGCGCTGAGCAGAAATTGAAGCAATGTTCGTGTTAATACGGAAACCCATGAAATCCTCCTTGGTTTGTCCTCATCAAATCCATGATGATCAGTTCCCAACCTTGAGATACTTTATAAGCTTCCGTGCTTAAGTGAATTTTTTATGTCTAACACTACATGTGACAGACAATGCTCTTCTCGGAGAAGCTCAAAGCAACTTAAGGGCCTTTCGCAGGAAAAAGCGGAAATTTTTGCCCGACAAAACACCTCAATTGCAGAGGCGGTTTTGGCCAAAATCAGACAGATACATCGTTTTCAAGTCAATCTCTGACTGGTATAGTGGATTAATGAAACACTCTCGCCCCATACTTCTTTGCAGTTCGAATGAAGATTTTCGTTCGCTCATCCGTGAGATGCTTGGAAAAAATGGTTTCTTCCATGTTCTGGAAGCGGGAAATCGCGATGAAACGAAGGATTTGCTGAAGGGACAAGGTCAAAATGCTCTCACGATCATACAGATTGAACTTCTCGATGATGATGTATCAAGTAGCCTGAAAAAAAATCGTCAATTTATTGTTTTGTCTCAATCAGAGACAGATGAAAACATCGTAAAAGCGGCGATTCTCGGCGTAGATCACTTTCTCTCGTTCCCATTTTCTTCGAGACATCTCATGGATAAAATCGAAAAAATTACTCAGTAGTTGTTAATGATATTCGGAGTAAGGAAACTGATTCATTCCTGACCAGTGCTTGAGATCCACTTCTACATTTTCATCGAAATCTTCCACAGCATAATCTTTGTTCTTCACCAGAATCTTGGCGTAAGTAAGCACGTTACCATTATTCCAGTGAGCGAGATCGAGATTCACCATCCGTGTCCAGGTACCGGTGTTAATAAACATCGTTCCGTCATTGAAGATCCTGAGAGTCGGATTGTGAGTATGACCAACGATGAGAACCTTGGTGTCGGGATGATTTTCAAAATACTGCCTTGTGAGTGTTTCGAAATCCTGAAAGAGCTCGAGCTCGCGCAGAAGATCACCAATTACTTTCCTGAGACTTCTCTTCATCAGGTAGTAATGCCAGAACCTTACCATGATGAAATAGTAGAAGTTTGAGAGCAAGAATCTCAGAGTGAAGAATGTATCAAAGATCAGACCATGGATCATGAAGTGCTTGATCGGGCGGACAGCATTGATATAGCTCCGCTCCTGCTTGTACTTATTGATCACATTCGTAACGTAGTATGAGCCCCAGGGTGGTATGAAATATTTCTCACCATTCAAAGTTTCAACAACAGCGTTTTCCTGGTCAAAATCATGGGCGACTTCATATTGGTGACCATGAAGAATGGAAACACCCTTCACCGGCTTATAAGTACTGATCTGATTTGAAAGTGTCAGCCGGTCGCGAAGAGGACCGAAGTAAGTCAGGAATTCTTCTTTTACTGAATCAAAGACAAACTCAGCATCGTGGTTACCGATGATATAAACAATACTCTTCCCATGATGCGAGAGGAATCGCTTCAGGGCATCCAGCACACCCTTGTGCGCGGACATGATCATATGGAGCTTCGCCAGAGCGGCCTTCTCGCTCCAGAATTCATCATCATAAAATTCGACGTAAGGAACCGCGAGGAAATCGAGGAAGTCCCCATTGATAATGAGTTCCACTTCTAATTCAGTGTAATCACCGGTTGAGTAGTAATTCAGAAAATCGATGAGCTCACGATCGTAGTGGAAATCTTCGAGGAGATTTCTCTTACCTTTAAACATTTTTCCTGCAGAAAGATGAAGGTCAGAGATGACCAGGACAACTTTCTGTACGTTATTCTTTTGATGGGACTTCATAGGCCTTTTTGCCGAAAGTTAATTCCACTTCCTGGAAAGCGGGGCTGACTGGTACAAACGTGACAGGCGAGCCGGAAGAGTTTTCAATTTCCACGGATTCTGATTTCCCAGAAGGTATCGAAACATATTTCAGGAGCTTTCCTTTCACCTGGAAGCGTGCGACTTGATCTGAGAGTGAACGGTTTTCAACGATGACTGAGAAAAGCTTTCTCTGAGTATCAGGAGAAATTACAGTCATCTTCCGGTCCATCACCTGGATGATGAATACTTCTGTTTGCGGGGCCGCAAAGGCCAGCATCGGTAATAAAAGAAGAATGAACTTCATAGCATGAACCTTAATTCAGAAAGCTTTTTAACTTCATCACGGAGACGCGCGGCCTCTTCAAACTGAAGAGCACTAGCCGCCTCTTTCATCATCTGCTTCAACTCTTTGATTTTAGCATCAATTGCTTCTGGTGAGAGATTCTCTTGATGAATTTCCTTCCGAGCTTTTTTGTCGGACTTCTTCGTTCCTCTCAGGACTTCAATCACTCCCCCGCTGACTTTCTTATTAATTGTCGTCGGAGTCATTCCATTTTTCTCATTGTAGGCAATCTGCTTGATACGTCTTTCGGCCGTAACCTTCATCGCCTCTTCAATACTGGGAGTTTTCCTGAAACCATAAAGGATAACTCTCCCTTCTGAATTCCGGGCGGCCCTACCAATTGTCTGAACCAAAGAGCGGGTAGAACGAAGAAAACCCTCCTTGTCCGCATCGAGGATACCGACCAGAGCAACTTCCGGGAGATCGAGGCCCTCACGGAGAAGATTAATGCCAACCAGGATATCAAATTCACCAAGGCGAAGATCCCGGAGAATTTCCATCCTCTCTAAAGTATCGATGTCCGAATGCAGATATTTAATCCGCATACCGACACCTCTATAAAAGGTCGTCAGTTCTTCAGCGAGGCGCTTTGTAAGTGTTGTAATGAGAACGCGGAACCCTTGGGCAATGACTTTCTTTGCTTCCACCAGCATGTCATCAACCTGATTTTTTGCGTCCTTAAATTCAATGAGTGGATCGAGAAGTCCGGTTGGCCGGATAATCTGTTCGGCGTATTCTCCATTTACTTTTTCGAGCTCGTAATTAGCCGGTGTCGCCGAAACAAAAAGCACCTGACTGTACTTAGTTTCGAATTCCGGAAAATTAAGAGGTCTGTTATCGAGGGCCGAAGGGAGGCGGAATCCGAAATCCACCAGTGTCGTCTTTCTCGCGCGGTCACCTTTATACATTCCTCCAACTTGAGGAATACTCACGTGAGATTCATCAGCGATCAAAAGAAAATCTTTTTTAAAATAATCAATAAGTGTATATGGCGGCTCACCCGGCTTAATGCCGGTGAGATGTCGCGAATAGTTCTCAATCCCGGGGCAGAAACCCATTTCTTCCATCATTTCCAGATCCAGCAACGTTCTTTGCTGTAGGCGCTGGACTTCGATAAGTTTATTCTGAGACTTAAGCTCAACCAGTCTTTCACGAAGCTCAATTTTAATCGAT
The DNA here is from genome assembly GCA_046595005.1 of Bacteriovoracaceae bacterium. Classification (GTDB taxonomy): domain Bacteria; phylum Bdellovibrionota; class Bacteriovoracia; order Bacteriovoracales; family Bacteriovoracaceae; genus Peredibacter. The sequence goes on from JBKJPL010000054.1 coordinate 55,392, forward strand.
TCAATCGCAGCTTTCAGTTTATCCTTACCGACCACATAGTGAGACTTAGGATAAATATCGACACGATTGAGCGGCTGGAGGACTTTCCCGCGAAGTGGATCAACGATAAAAATCCCATCTATCACATCATCAAAGAATTCCACCCGCACGATCTGAGAATCTTCATAGGCAGGGAACACTTCTACAATGTCACCGCGAACGCGGAAGGTACCACGATGGAAATCCATATCGTTTCGTTGATACTGAATGTCCACCAGACGGCGGAGAAATGCATCCCGATCCATCTTGTCCTGAACGAAGAGCATGATCCTCTGATCAAAATATTCATCCGGGGCCCCGATACCATAGATGCAGGAAACCGAGGCGACGACGATCACATCATCGCGGGCAAAGAGAGAGCGGGTACTTGAGTGCCGTAGCTTTTCAATCTCTTCGTTGATAGCTGAATCTTTTTCGATATAAGTATCAGATCCCGGAACATACGCTTCCGGCTGATAATAATCGTAAAAAGAAACAAAATACTCGACGGCATTTTGAGGAAAAAACTCTTTCATCTCCGCGAAGAGCTGGGCCGCGAGAGTTTTATTGGGAGCGAGGACGAGAGTTTTCTTTCCGAGATTACGGATGACATTGGCCATGGCGAAGGTCTTACCGGATCCAGTGACACCAAGTAGAGTTTGGAACTGTTTTCCGGAGTTAAAACCGTCAGTAATTTGTCGGATCGCCTCGGGTTGATCACCCATAGGTTCAAATTTCGATTCGAGGAGGAATTTCGCTTTCATTCGAGTATTTCCATTGCCAAAGATATGGCAAATTTAATAAATTGATTCTAAACCACGTAGGGATTCATATGAATATGATGCTTCTTCGCATCAAGTCATTTTTTCAAATCTTCAATTTAAGACACTACCCTATTTCATTCACTTTAACTTCAAATTTCAGCTGCTCTCAGGAGGATAATGATCAAGCATTTCCTATCGCTCTCTAGTCTTTCCTCCTCTGAAATCAGCTCTCTGTTAGATAGGTCCCATTTCTTTTCCCTGAATCACCGAAACCCCGAAAAAGTTCATCACATTCTCCGCCATAAAATTATAGCCAATGCTTTTTATGAGCCGAGTACCCGCACCAGATGCTCGTTTGAAATTGCAGCAAAACGTCTGGGCGCAGAGGTTGTGAATTTCGTTCCGGAAAACTCAAGTGTGAAGAAGGGAGAGACCGTCTACGATACTCTAAGGACCCTGGAGAGCCTCGGAGTGGATGGGATTGTTTTCCGTCATTCTGATGACAATGTTTTCGATCAGCTGAAAGACAGACTACATCTGCCATTACTAAATGCAGGCGCTGGTAAACACGAGCATCCCTCACAGGGGCTACTGGATTTGTTCACGCTTAGAGAAGAATTCAAAAGACTCGAAGGATTAAAAGTCGCAATCTGCGGAGATGTAAAACACTCGCGGGTGGCAGGATCACTCATGGTTGCTGCTGAGAAGTTCGGAATGGAGATTTATCTCTCAGGTCCACCGACACTTATTCCACAAACTCAGAAGTCTTTTGTCAGGGAAACTCCCTTTGACGAAGCACTCACTACAGTCGATGCTGTGATGATGCTCAGAATTCAGCTCGAACGTCACGAGACCCTGGAACTTAACCAGGCCAGCTATCATCGCGACTACGGATTGACTCCAGCGCGACTAGCGACGATGAAAAAGAATGCCATCATTCTTCATCCGGGACCGTTTAATCGCGGAGTCGAGATTTCTGACGAGCTCGTTGAGCATCCACAATCAAGAATCTTCAAACAGATGGAAAACGGCGTCTACGCGAGAATGGCAATTCTCGAGTGGGCCATGAAAGAGAAGGCAATATGAAAAAGATTAAACTAATCCTCGAGACTGGTGAAGAGTTTGTAGGCGAATCGATCGGCTACGATATCGATAATACTTTTTCTCTCGGAGAACTGGTTTTCAATACCAGTATGACTGGTTATCAGGAAATCATCTCTGATCCTTCATATTGCGATCAGATTGTTCTTATGACTTATCCACTGATCGGAAACTACGGTGTGAATAAGGATGATTTTGAATCTCTCACTCCCGCACTGAAAGGGCTCGTCGTTCATGAGTGCCCGATGGAAGGATCAAACTGGAGAAATGAATATTCACTCCGCGAATTTCTTATGAAGTTCAAGATTCCTGGAATTGCAGGACTCGATACACGCGAGCTTACTAAAAAGATCCGGGAGAAAGGTGTCATGAAAGCGGTACTCGTTCCGGTGAATTATCCTGTTCAGGCAGCTCAGACAGTTCTTGCAAAGAATCTGGGTTCTGATCAGATTGCTCGCGTTTCAACGAAGAGTCCGATTCATTTTCCTGGCGAAGGAAAAAGAATTGTTCTAATGGATTTCGGATATAAGAAAAATATTCTCAGGTCCCTGACTAAGAGAAACTGCGATGTAGTGATTGTTCCCTGGAATGCATCAGTGGAAGTCATTGAATCATACCGTCCCCATGGAGTTCTTCTTTCAAACGGTCCGGGAAATCCGAAAGACGTACCAGAAGTACTTCCGGTAATCCGCTACCTCCAGAAAAAATATCCCATGTTCTCAATCTGTATGGGTCATCAGCTCTTTGCTCTCGCCAATGGTGCAGATACTGAAAAATTAAAGTTCGGCCATCGCGGTGGGAATCATCCGGTGAAAGACTTAGCTCTTGGAAAAGTTTTCATGAGTTCTCAGAATCACGGATACTCCGTGACTAATGAATCCGTGAATAACTCACAACTTGAAATCACTCAGATCAATATCAATGATAAAACTGTCGAGGGACTGAAGCATAAGACCTATCCCGCATTTTCTGTGCAATATCACCCGGAAGCATGTCCGGGCCCGGAAGATACAGGATGGCTCTTTGATACTTTCCTCTCGAGCATAAGGAACTAATATGCCTAGAAACCCTGAAATGAAAAAAGTTTTGGTCATTGGTTCCGGTCCGATCGTAATCGGTCAAGCCGCTGAATTCGACTACTCGGGAACCCAGGCGGTCAAGTCTCTCATCGAAGAGGGAGTTGAAGTGGTGCTGGTAAATTCCAATCCGGCAACGATCATGACGGATAAGGAAACTGCCCATAAAGTTTATATTGAACCACTCACCGTAGAATTTCTTCTTAAAATCCTTCATAAAGAAAAACCAGATGGTCTTCTTCCTACTCTTGGAGGACAGACAGCTCTGAACCTCGCAGTGAAACTGGAAGAAGGAGGCCATCTTCGCCGTCTGGGAGTTCAGCTCCTCGGTTGCCGGGTGGAAACAATCCAGAAAGCTGAAGATAGAAGCTTATTTAAAAATCTCATGATCGAAATCGGTGAACCTGTTCCTGAAAGCCGGATCATCACGAACCTTGAAGAAGCACACGAATTCGTCAATCGCATTGGTTATCCGGTCATTATCCGTCCTGCTTTCACACTCGGGGGAACAGGTGGTGGTATTGCACTTAATGAAGAGGAACTCATTGCTACTGTTCACTCAGGACTCTCGGCTTCTCCGATTACTCAATGTCTTCTTGAAAGATCTATCGCTGGTTTCAAGGAAGTTGAATACGAAGTCATCCGTGACTGTAATGACAACTGTATCATCGTCTGTAACATGGAAAATATCGACCCCGTTGGAGTTCACACCGGTGACTCAATCGTCGTAGCTCCCAGCCAGACACTTTCAGACAAAGAATATCAGATGCTGAGATCATCAGCGCTCAAGATCATCCGCTCTCTCAAAATCGAAGGTGGATGTAACGTTCAGTACGCGCTTGATCCACACTCCTTCCAGTATTACGTGATCGAAGTGAACCCACGCGTATCCCGTTCGTCAGCACTTGCTTCGAAAGCTACAGGATATCCGATTGCCAAGATCGCAGCAAAAATATCACTCGGGTTAACACTCGATGAAATCATTAACCCGATTACCAAGAAAACTTACGCCTGTTTTGAACCGGCACTTGATTATGTTGTGACTAAAATCCCGCGCTTTCCGTTTGATAAGTTTATCACCGCTAATCGGAGACTCGGAACTCAGATGAAGGCAACTGGCGAAGTTATGGCATTAGGGAGAACATTTGAGGAATCAATTCTCAAGGCCGTTCGCTCTCTCGAAGTCGGACTTTGTCACCTTGAGCTTCCTTATCTCAAAGGTAAATCGAAAGAAGAAATGATCGCTAAGATCATGAAGCAGGATGATGAGCGTCTCTTTGCCATCTCAGAAGCAATGAGGGCCGGAGTTACTGAAAAAGAAATTAATGATCTTACTGCCATGGATTTCTTCTTTCTCGCAAAAATCCAGAATATTATCCGGATGGAGAAGCTGGTTGAAGAAAAAGGCATGGATGTTGAAACAGCCATGGCCGCTAAGAAGCTCGGTTTTTGTGATGAATATCTCGCACGCGTCTGGAAGAAATCTGAAAGAGAAATTTTTGACTGGAGAAAAAAACACGGCATCGTACCAGTCTTCAAGATGGTTGATACATGTGCCGGAGAATTTGAATCCACTACTCCTTACTACTACTCTACTTATGGTCGTGAGGACGAAGTCCTCGAATCAGCGAAGAAAAAAGTTATTGTCCTCGGTTCTGGCCCGATTAGAATCGGCCAGGGAATTGAATTTGACTATGCTACCTGCCACGCCATCGATGCAATCCGCTCGATGGGATTTGAAGCGATCGTTATCAATAACAATCCTGAAACAGTATCGACTGACTTCAGTACATCCGATCGCCTCTACTTCGAACCACTGACTGTTGAAGATGTTATGCATGTAATTGAACGTGAAAAACCAGTTGGAGTGATTGTTCAGTTTGGCGGTCAGACAGCAATCAATCTTGCTGAACCACTCGCTGAAAGAGGAGTTCGTATTCTCGGAACTTCGGTTGATGACATTGATCGCGCCGAAGATCGCCAGCGCTTTGAAGCTCTCTTACGAAGCCTCGAAATCGCGCAGCCACTTGGCTGTACCGTGACATCCATCAATGAAGCGGTTGAGAAATCAGCACATCTTGGATTCCCGGTAATGGTCAGACCTTCGTATGTTCTCGGTGGTCGTGCCATGGAGATTGTTTATAACGAAATTGAGCTCATGGATTATATGAAGCGTGCAGTTCAGATAAATCCTGAGCATCCGGTTCTCATTGATCGCTACATGATCGGAAGAGAAATGGAAGTCGACGCCATCTCAGATGGTGAAACTGTCTTCATTCCAGGGATCATGGAGCATATTGAAAAGGCCGGAGTCCATTCCGGTGACTCGATAGCGGTTTATCCCCCACAGACAGTTTCAAAAGAAATTCTCGATAAACTCGTTGAAGTGACACTCTCGATTACCCGCGCTCTTAACATCAAGGGTCTGCTGAATCTTCAGTTTGTGATCAATCGCGGGGAGGTTTTTGTGATCGAGGTAAATCCAAGATCATCAAGAACAGTTCCGTTTCTTTCGAAAGTAACCAATGTGCCGATGGCGAAGATTGCTACGAAAGCTATCATGGGTGAATCGCTCCTTTCTCAGGGCTATTATCATGGTGTTCTTCCACCCAAAGATGAAGTGGCGGTGAAGGCACCGGTCTTCTCTTTTGCGAAACTCTCGGACGTGGAAATTGCCTTAGGCCCGGAGATGAAATCTACCGGTGAAGTCATGGGGAAAGATAAAGTTTTTGAGAAAGCTCTTCATAAAGCGTTTGTTGCTGCGGGTGTCATTATTCCTGAATCTGGAACCATTCTAGCGACAATCAGTGACCAGGATAAGGAAGAAGCGCTTCCGATCTTCAAACGATTTTATCAGGTCGGATTCGACTTCCTCGCAACAGAGGGAACCGCCCGCATGCTTAAGAATGCAGGCATTCCGGTAAGAACAGTAGACAGAATCGGACAATCGCAGAATGATTTATTAAGAGAGATTAAATCAGGAAAAGTTGCTCTCATCGTGAACACCATCTCGAAAGGCAAGAATGTCGAATCGGATGGATTTAAGATGAGACGGGTCGCAGTTGAACGCGGAATTCTCTGCATGACCTCACTTGATACTACGGAAGCACTTCTCAAAACTATTGAGAGGAATTCCTTCACCATGGAGCCCCTTGCATGATTCCTGAGGAAAAAATCGTTGTTGCCGTCGATACAATGGATAAAGACCAGGTAACTCGCATTTTTTCAGCACTTAAGGGTCATAATGTCTGGATCAAGATCGGCATGGAATCCTTCTACTGTTTTGGGTCGAAGATCATTCTCGATGCCAAGAAAGAGGGCTTCCGCGTATTTCTCGATCTGAAACTTCATGACATCCCGACAACGGTAGAAAAGTCTCTCAAAGTATTAACAAAACTTCCCATCGATATGATCAATGTTCATGCCATGGGCGGATCAGAAATGATGAAACGTGCTGCAGCTGTAATTAAGGCAATGCCAAATCGTCCACTCCTTATTGCAGTCACTCAGCTCACGAGTACTACTCAGGATCAGATGAAAAATGAGCAGAGAGTTGAAGGTGATCTCCTTCAGAGCGTTGCCCACTATGCTTCTCTCGCGAAGGATTCTGGATGTGATGGAGTTGTATGTTCGCCATTTGAAGTTCAGACCATTAAACTCATCTGCGGCTCACGCTTTATTTGTGTGACACCTGGAATCCGTCCACTAGGAATTGCTGTTAATGATCAGGCGCGGGTTATGACTCCAATGGATGCATTCCGTGCGGGTTCAGATCTTATGGTAATTGGTCGTCCAATTACTGAAGCTTCCAGCCCTGCGCTTGCTCTCATGAATATTACGAAAGGTAGTGAATGATCTCCCGTGAAATCGCCCGCACTCTCCTCAAGGAAAAAGCTGTATTCCTGAGACCTGATGATCCCTTTACCTGGACCTCGGGAATCAAATCACCGGTTTATTGTGACAATCGACTTCTTATCTCGACAGTTACACCAAGAGAAATGATCGTGGATGCTTTCTGTACAGAAATAAAAAAACTCAATGTTGATGTGATATCCGGAACTGCGACTGCAGGAATTCCCTGGGCCGCATTTGTTGCCCAAAAACTTGGCTTACCGATGGTCTATGTGAGGAGTTCTTCCAAAGATCACGGACGCCAGAATGCTATTGAAGGAAAAGTCTCAAAGGGAATGAGGACTGTCTTAATGGAAGATCTGATCTCGACTGGAAAGAGTTCAATTGCTGCCGGACAGAAACTTCAGGAAGAAGGTGTAGAAGTTGTTAAAATCTTCTCGCTTTTTACCTATGGGTTTGCTGAAGCAGATAAGGTCTTCGACGATGCCGGTTTTGCCTATCAGTCGCTGACGAATTTTGATATCCTTGCTCAGGTCGCTTTTGATGATCATCAGCTGGATAAGGCGACTTTAGATCAAGTTCTCAGCTGGAGAAAGAGTGTTACCTTCCTATGAAAGATCTCTCCTATAAAAATAAAAAGCTGGTCTTCTCCAAGACCGATATTTCCTCTGTCGCACGGAAATTTAAAACTCCGTTCTTTCTTTATTCAGAAGAAATTCTGAGCAGGAATTATGAAACTTTCAGCGAAGGTGCCAAGGCCGCAGGTCTCATTAAGCCACTAGTATGCTTTGCGATGAAATCCAATCCAAACCGCGAACTCGTGAAAATTCTCGCGAAACTTGGTTCGGGGGCCGACATTGTCTCTGGTGGTGAATTGAAACGCGCGCTGGAAGCTGGCATTCCTGCAAAGAAAATCGTTTTCTCAGGTGTCGGTAAGACAGCAGATGAAATCGAGTTCGCTTTAAAAAAAGATATCTACTCATTTAACGTCGAATCAATCGAAGAGCTCGAGCTCATTAATAAACTCGCTCGGAAACAAAAGACAAAAGCGAGAATCTGCTTCCGTTTAAATCCGGTGGTAAAACCTAAGACTCACAAATTCATCTCAACCGGAAATAAAACTCATAAGTTTGGTATCCTGGAAAAAGATGTTCTTAATTCTCTCAAGAACAAATCACTCTGGACCAACAGCCGACTGGTAGGCCTTTCCATTCATATTGGTTCTCAGCTTCTTGATCTCAGTGCGACCGTCAAGGCCATTAAGCGCCTCTCGGAGATCGCACTTAAAACCAATATTCCTCTCGAGTTTCTCGACGTGGGCGGTGGTCTTGGTGTTGATTACCATCCCGATGAATCCAAGAATCTCCCTCAAATTTCAGAGTACATGAATCTTGTGGCTAAACACCTGCAACAGCATTTTTATTCGAAGACTGAACTTCGTCCGCGCGTCGTCTTTGAACCTGGTCGCAGAATTGTGGCGAAGGCAGGGATTTTTGTCATGAGTGTCCTCCGGAACAAAGTTTCCGAGAATAATCATTTTCTCATCGTCGACGGTGGGATGAACGATTTCATGCGTCCGGCAATCTACGGCGCCTATCATGGACTCCATCCCGTGAAGGAAGCAAAGAATGAAGTTCGCTGTCACGTCGTGGGTCCGATCTGCGAAACGACTGATTGCTTTGCCTCAGACCGCGCCCTTCCTAAACTCAAGTCAGGAGATCATCTCGTTCTCGCTGATACCGGCGCCTACGGTTACAGCATGGGATCAAATTACAATCTGCGCGGTCGTCCGCTGGAATTACTGGTTAAGAAGAATAAAGAATTGAAAGTGGTGAATAAGCCGCAGAAGTACGAAGAACTTCTTTAGAGCTTTCCGAAGCCAAATAGGCGCTCAGGAAGATTGAAAGAAAGCCCTACAGAGATAACATCGTAATTCCCTGCACCGGTTATCTGGTGGCGTGAATAATCAATAAAAGTCACAAAGCTTCTGAAGTTCTTGTGAGCGCCAAGACCAAAGAGAACTCCGTTTTTACTTTCTCCGTCCTGAACATTATAGATGTCGTTTGCTGCTAAACTAGAAGACTTATCTTCGATGTCAATTTCCTGCTCAAGCTTATATCTTCCGAATCCAAGTCTGGCGTAGAAAACATTGAAGCTGAAACGGAGTGCAGCTCCGATTGCAGTCGCATTCGTCACGTAATCGTGAGAGCCGCCATCGTGCTTGATCTTTCCTGATGTCGTAAACTTTTGATAGAATCCTTCGAGACCTACAAAATCTTTCCCAATACCGAGAAAACCGCCGTACGCTGGTCCCTTTTGACTGAGCTTATACTCATCAACTTCTTCAGAGCCGAAAGAACTATAGCCGTAGTTTCCTCCGATATAGGCCCCCGCCAAAACATTCCCAGAAACTATAATAGAGAGAATGAAGAGAATAAAATATTTTTTCATTTCACCACTGTAATGTGCGCGGGGTTATTCAACACCGTTCCACCAAGAACCTGCACCAGAGCACCATTGGTGTCAATTTCTACGATATGGTGAAAACCAGTATCTGTGACGAGAATATTTCCATTGGGTCTTAGAGATATTTTTCCGGGTGTCGTGAGCACATTGGTATCGGTGAATGTCCACAAAGTGGTAGTAAGAGTTGAGTCATAGGCCCTGACGGCATCTGTGGCGCCCGAGTAAGCAACATAGATTGTGCCCGCGCTCTGATTCTGGACACATGAAGTAGATGCAAGAGCTCCGAGAGAAGGAACTGGAGCTGCAGACGTTGCAGTGGCCTGAACTGTACCTGCGAGATCATATGTTCTGACTGTATTGGCGGTACCACTTGAGCACGCAACAAATCCTCCATTGTTCAGAGGAGCGAGATCCGCTACGGTGGCAGTGAGTGTGGCGATAAAAGGTGTGCCCTGTCTCACTCCACTTGAGTTAAATTTTTCGGCCGTACTGGCCTGTTCGACAACCAGAAGGTCTCCCCCTGAAAGGCGAGCAACCGCAGGAAGGACAGCTCCCAACTGGCCGTTGGCGAGAACAGTTCTGACTGAACCATCATATGGATTCAGTGCTTTCACGGCATCGAGTGTATTCGTGGTTGAATCATACAGGAAAATAATTTCTTTGTTTGTGCTGTCCCAATGAAGGCCCGACAGCAGGAGTGTGTTGTCGATCGGATAATCGAGTAAAGTGTCTTTGAAATTTCCTTCCGAATCAAGAAGCACAATCGAATCTGTATTCACGTTGGAAATAATAATGTCTCCTTGCTGAATGAGGTTCACATCATTACTGGAAGTTTCGACTGGGGAATCGCTGCTGATTAAGCAGGAAGTGCTCGAGACGAGCATGACTAAAAAGAGCAGGCCTTTTAATGACATAGGATCCTCCAAAACCTATTGTACATTTTTTCTTAATATTGGGAGGAAGGAGAATTTTTCCGCACCAATCCGCTCAACTTTCTTGAGTCTTATGAATCAAAATCTAAGTTCGGATAATTGAAAGATAGTGAGGATACAAAAAACTATTATTTATTCAGATCAGTGAGCGTAACTTCTTTATTCGATTTTCCAGGTGGTCGATCCATCCGGATTATCCTTCAGAACAATATTCTTCGCAGTCAGCTCCTTCCTGATCTCATCAGCGCGGCCCCAGTTCTTCTGTGCCTTCGCAGTCTTTCTTTCTTCGAGAAGTCCCTCAATCCAGGCAGCGTCGACATCAGATGATCCAGTATCATGATCAAGTTTTGCGAGCTCTTTCAGAACCGCTTCCGGATCCTGGTTAATAAGTCCCATTGTATCCTGGACGTATTTCACGGCCTCAAAAACCGCTTTCATGCTCTCAGCACTCAGCTGGTCTCTCTTCCCCTTCACATAGCGCAGAAGCGAGAAAAAGTGCCCGAGTGCACCTGCTGAGTTGAAGTCGTTGGAAAGTTCCTCTTCCATCTTGGGAAGACAAACTGAAACTTCAGGATCAAGACCCGATCCTGTCGTCTTGTAGGATTTAATTTCCTGAACGAAATCGTGAAGGCGTCTCACTTCATCAATCCCCTTCTGGACAACTTCATCACTCCACTCGAGACGAGCACGATAATGAACAGTAAGTAGAATGTGCCGGAGAACCTGCCCGCCGTATTTATTTACGAAGTCCCGGATCTTCACAACATTCCCCAGGGACTTACTCATTTTCTCTGTGCCGAAATTCAGAAATTCGTTATGGGCCCAGTTATTACAGAAGGCACAGTTATTGGCAGCTTCTGATTGAGCAATCTCATTTTCATGATGAGGAAACATGAGATCAACTCCACCATGGTGCAGATCGAGAGTTTTGCCGAGAAATTTCTTCGCCATCGCCGAACATTCAATATGCCAGCCGGGACGACCTTTCCCCCATGGCGATTCCCAATATGGTTCACCCTCTTTACAAGGTTTCCATAAAACGAAGTCCGCAGGATTTTTCTTCCTGACATCAACATCAACACGGATTCCGTGCTGAAGAGAATCGAGATCTTTTTTTGAAAGTTTCCCGTAATCCGAAAAAGAAGGGACGTCGAAAAAGACTTCGCCTTCAACCACATAAGCTTTTTTATTGGCGATGATCTCTTCGATCATTTTAATGATCTCAGGCATCGTTTCAGAAACTTTCGGCGTATGAGTAGCAGGAATCATCCCCAGAGAATTCATATCCTGCTCACACTCTTTCACAAATAGTGCTGAGTGCTCAATCGGATCACGACCCAGTTCTTTTGCGCGATCGATAATCTTATCGTCAACGTCAGTGTAGTTCCTGACGAAGTTTACTTTGTAACCAAAACCTTTCAATACCCTGTGAAAGAGATCTCCAACTACTAATGCGCGAGCATTTCCGATATGGAGAAAATCGTAAGTTGTGGGCCCACAGGAATAATACTTAACTTCACCGGGAGTAATCGGCTGGAAGTTTTCTTTTTTCCGGGTCAGATTGTTATGGATTCTGATTTCCTTAGCCATCTTTTTCCTGTTTTGTTTTACTTAAGAGTGAAAGTCTCTTCTTGATTATGCTCACAGGTGTGAGCGGAATCAGAAGTTTCAGATCCGCTCCGTGTTCCTGACCTGTCAGGGCAGCACGAATTCCCTGGAATAAAGGCTTCCCTTTGATTGCCAGATCTTTCTTTGCAAAATCCATCCATCCTGTAAGTTCAGCTTCAGTCACAAACGGTGTGCTTATCTTATTCATTTCACCACAGAGATAATCAATAATTTTCGGTGTCGTTTCCCAGCCAAGAATTTCCATCAGCTCATTTTTCATTTCAATGTGTTCACCAAAGATCATCTCATCAGCTTTCTTCGGAATATCGCTGACGAAATCCGCATACTGCTTCAGGAGTGTCACGGCAGTATTTTTCCAGGCAGCATCCTGCTTATTAAATGTTTCGGCTTCAGACATGCCTGAAAGCATTTTGATAATATCTTCGTTATTCATCTTCTTCAGATGCTGACCATTCACCCATTTCAATTTCTCAAGATCATACATTGCTGCATGAGCAGAGAATCTTTCAAGACCAAATACACTCACGATCTCCTCTTTAGCGAAAATGTCCGTCTCACTTGGATGAGACCAGCCGAGAAGAGTGAGATAATTGCACATGGCCTCCGGAAGATAATTTTCATTCCGGTAGAGGTTCACAGAAGTTGCTCCATGGCGCTTTGATAATTTCTGGCGATCAGATCCGATGAGAAGAGATACGTGAGCAAACTCCGGAAGCTTCGCTCCCAGTGCTTCGTAAATCATGAGCTGGCGAACAGTATTGTTGAGATGATCTTCGCCGCGGATCACGTGAGTGATTTCCATCAGCATGTCATCAATCACACAACAGTAGTTATACACCGGAAGACCATTGGATCTCACGATCACAAAGTCACCCACCATGTTGGCAGGATAAGTAACATCGCCTTTCACTTTGTCTTTCAAGGTATAGGCTTTTTTCGGAGCGCGAAAACGGATCGCCGTTTTCTCTCCTGCTTTCACACGCGCCATGGCCTCTGCTTTGTTAGCAGGATCTTTCCATTTTCCTTCGTAGATCGGATCACGACCTTCAGCTTCGGCTTTCGCCTTCATCGCCTCGAGTTCTTCTTCGGTACAGAAATCATAGTAAGCGAGATTGCGATCAATGAGCTCGAGAGCGTATTTCTGATAGATCTCTGCACGCTCTGACTGGCGATAAGGCGCGTATTTTGGATTTGGTTTATCAGGACCTTCGTCGTGGAAAATCCCGAGCCATTTCAGGTCATCAATCTGGAGTTTTTCGTATTCAGCGTTGGAGCGTTCAACATCAGTGTCTTCAATCCTTAGAACGAAAGTCCCGCCGACAGCTTTGGCATAAAGATAATTATAGAGAGCGGTACGGGCGCCTCCGATATGGAGATACCCAGTAGGAGAAGGCGCGAATCTTACGCGTACAGACATGATAGAGCTCCTCAATCAACGGATTGAGGAAAAAGATACACCAATCTCAGGCGTAAAGGGAGTCGATTTTGCTTGAAACATCACCCTCAGGAGTACCGGTTGAGAGAGCGATTTCTTTCACCAGAAGATCCTTACACTGATCAAGCATCTTTCTTTCGCCGAAAGATAATTTCTTGGTCGTCTTGAGAAGAAGAAGCTGACGAAGAACATCAGCGATCTCGAGAAGTGAGCCAGTTTTTACTTTCAGTGAATATTCGCGATGACGACGGTTCCAGGTAGACATATCCACCTTCACTGTCTGGTCTTGTAGCAGCTCAAAAACGCCGCCGATTTCATTCGATGGGATGAGTGCACGAACACCATCCTTTGAATCGACGGGGATCATTACCTTCATCCCGTTAGAAATGACTTTGATAATGTAGAAGCTTTTTGACTCACCATTTTGCTCTTTTGTTTCCACGCTACATATCTGACCGACACCATGGCCCGGGCAGACGACGTGATCACCAAGATTAAACATGTGAACTCCTTCCTATCGGAAAATATGAACTATCGAAATATAACGCGTACTGGCTATTGGAACTACGGTTTTGAAATTTTTACAGGGATTTAAGGTGGTTAATGACAATTTAGGGGTATGAAAAGACCCCCTAAGAGGGGGTCCTTCAAGGTTTGTTTAGAAAAAGAGCGAAAACTGGAGGAATCGAAGCTGCACGTTCTGGCTGTACTCGACTACTGTTCCAGTAGTTGAGTTTGCAGACACTAGTGCGATCTCCGGACTATAAACTAGGTGGGCAATATTCCAGCGGGCAAGTCCAAAGCGCTTACCAAAGGCAAATGTTGTTTTCCAAACCTCGTCATTAGGATTTCCACTTCCATAAGTGTGTCTCCATTCCAGACCAGTGAAGAGTGAAAGATACATACTCTCCATCAGATTTTCACTGAAGTTATAAAAAGCACCGACCTGGAAACCATAATCTTCCTGATCGCCGGCACTAGAAGTATCCTTCAGATAATTCAGACGAACACCACCCTGCCAATTGTCTTTAAATTTCACAGCGTAATTCATAACGAGATCCAGCTGTGAATCATTATCAGCAGAACTTCCACGAGTTTTAGTTTTATCAAATGAGTAACCCCCCCTTACGAGTGAGTCTACGTTCGATTCAATCATGTGCTGGTCGGTAGCACCACTTGCGCCTTCACCTGTACCCATACCGGATCCCCATGAGTCTGTTGCTTCATAATCACTTGGAGCAGAATCAAAATCAGATTGCGCATATGCGGAACCCATCAGAAGAACTGTCGCCAGGGCCATAATTGTCTTCATATTTTCCCCTTTTATTGGATTTGGTTTCTGTAATAGAAACATTCTTAAGAGAAAGTATTCAGAGGCGACTCGGGTCATGTCATCGATATATCGTTAGACAATGTTTTTACCTGAGCCGTTGCTCTGCAAGTTTTGCTCAGTGTGAATCGAGATTTGTGGGAGTTAGAAATTTAAAATTGATTAATAGTGAATTGCTTAGAAATAAAATTATCAGGAAAGAGAGCAAAAAAAAGCCCCGCTTGCGCGGGGCTTTCATGAAAATTAAAAACGGTTGATAACTTCATTTCTTTCGAAGAAATAAGCGATCTCTCTTTCTGCAGCTGTAGCAGAATCTGATCCGTGAACTGAGTTCTCGCCAACAGACTTAGCGTAGAGCTTACGGATTGTGCCTTCAGCAGCGTTCGCCGGGTTAGTAGCACCCATGAGTTCGCGGTTCTTAGCAACAGCGTTTTCGCCTTCGAGAACCATGAGGAGAACCGGACCAGAAGTCATAAAGTTTACGAGTTCGCCAAAGAATGGACGCTCTTTGTGCTCGATATAGAAACCTTCAGCTTTCTCTTTAGAGAGACGAGCGAATTTAGCTCCAGAAACACGAAGGCCGTTTTTTTCGAAAACAGCAATGATGTTTCCGATGTTGTTATCGAGTGTAGAGTTCGGCTTTACGATAGAGAGTGTTTTTTCAATGGCCATGTTATTTCTCCTTGTAAGAAATCAAAAATTATTTTTTAAGTACTTCAGCAACTTTTTGTCCAAGCTCAGCAGGTGATCTTGCAATCGTTACTCCACATTCCTGGAGAATACGGAATTTTGCTTCTGCAGAATCATCAGCACCTGAAATGATGGCACCAGCATGACCCATGCGTTTTCCAACCGGAGCAGCAGCACCAGCAATGAAACTGACAACCGGCTTAGTCATATGCTTCTTGATCCAACGGGCAGCTTCTGTTTCAGCAGTTCCGCCGATCTCTCCGATCATGATGACTGCATCTGTATCAGCATCTTTCTCGAACATTTCAAGACAGTCGATGAAGTTTGTTCCGTTTACAGGATCTCCGCCGATACCAACGCAAGTTGACTGGCCGATTTCACGCTGAGTGAGCTGATAAACAGCTTCATATGTCAGAGTACCTGAACGAGAAATAACTCCCACGCGCCCTGGCATATGAATATGGCCTGGCATAATTCCGATCTTACACTCACCCGGAGTGATAACACCCGGACAGTTCGGACCGATAAGACGTGACTTAGATCCCTGAAGAGCAGACTTCACTTTGATCATGTCCATTACCGGAATTCCTTCCGTGATGGCAATGATGAGAGGCATATCTGCATCGATACACTCGAGGATTGAATCAGCAGCAAATGCAGGTGGAACGAAAATCATCGCGGCATTAGCACGTGTTTCTTTCACAGCTTCAAAAACTGTATTGAAGACAGGAATCCCTTCGTGAATTGTGCCGCCCTTACCGGGAGTCACACCACCGACAACGTTTGTTCCGTAGTCACGTGATTGAAGAGTATGAAACGTCCCCTGCTTACCTGTAAGCCCGACAGTGATGAGACGAGTGTTTCTGTTAATGAGAATGGCCATATTATTTTCCTCCCTTAGCGGCCGCTACTGCTTTTTGAGCAGCATCAGCGAGGTCACCGGCCGGAGTGATTTTCAGTCCGGATTCAGCGAGAATTTTCTTACCGAGAGCAACGTTTGTTCCTTCAAGGCGAACAACCAGAGGAACTTTAAGCTGGAGTTCCTTGGCAGCGTCAACAACACCGTTAGCGATAATGTCACATTTCATGATCCCGCCGAAGATGTTAACGAGAATTGCTTTCACGTTTTTATCCTGAAGGATGATCGAGAATGCCTTCTGAACTGTTTCTTTCGTTGCTCCACCGCCCACGTCGAGGAAGTTAGCAGGAGTTCCACCGGCAAGTTTCAGGATGTCGAGAGTTGCCATAGCAAGTCCGGCACCATTAACGAGACAGCCAATATTACCTTCGAGAGAAATATAAGAGAGACCAAACTTACTAGCTTCGAGTTCCTGAGCTGACTCTTCAGTCACATCTCTCATTGCTTCAATATCCGGATGACGAAAAAGAGCGTTGTCATCAAAGTTAAGTTTTCCATCGAGAGCAAGGACGTCACCTGTTTTAGAAATCACAAGTGGGTTGATCTCAGCGATAGAACAATCTTTTTCTACATAGAGCTTATAAAGACCTTCAAAGAAAGATTGAGCTTTCTTCAGAGAATCGCCCTTGAGTCCAAGCGCGTATCCAAGCTTACGTCCAAGTGCTGGTGTAAAACCTGTAGCTGGATTAATGTGCGCTTTGATGATTTTTTCCGGAGAATCATGAGCAACTTTTTCGATTTCCATACCGCCTTCGAGCGATACCATCATTGCTACTTTTCCAACTGAACGATCGAGAACGATACCACAGTAGTACTCGTGTTCAATATCACAACCTTCCTCGATAAGTATCTTGAGGACCTTCTTACCTTCGGGACCAGTCTGATGAGTTACAAGCTGCATGCCAAGGATGGCCTTCGCGTGTGTTTCAACTTCTTCGAGAGAGCGTGCGAGTTTTACCCCGCCGCCTTTTCCGCGTCCGCCAGCGTGAATCTGTGCTTTTACGACCCAGATTTTCCCGCCTAATTTTTTGGCAACTTCTACAGCTTGAGCTGGAGTATCGGCCACACCACCTTTCAGTACGGCAATGTTAAACTGTCGCATCAGGTCTTTCGCCTGGTACTCATGGACGTTCATGAACTCTCCTTAGAGACAATATTTGGATAAGGGTGATTATAGGCATTTTGCAAAGTCAGACAATGAAAAGGTCTTGAAAAACATGGTTTTGAAGAGGCAAGATAGTTGGAATTTAGTCAGCGCATCCGGTCAAGAAAGAGAGTGATTATGAAGAAATATTCTGTCCTTCATCCTGCCGTTTTTAAACTCGATGGTGGCGCCATGTTCGGAATCATTCCTAAACCCTTATGGTCCAAGGCAATTCCCGCTGACGAGCAAAACCGGATTCTCATGAGTCTGCGTGTCATGCTGATTCAGACCGGTAAGCGGAATATTCTGGTGGACACCGGGATTGGTGATTATCACGGAGAAAAGTTTGAAGATCGTTTTGGGGTAAAAGGCGAAAAAAATCCTTTGACTGAAAACCTTCGGAAGAACTTTGGTCTTCTTCCAGAGGACATCACTGATCTCATTGTCACTCATTTACACTTTGATCATGTCGGAGGACTTGGTACCGGTGATCATGAAAAGCATGAAATTATTTTCCCGAAAGCGACTCTGCACATTCACAAAAAACATTATGCCTATGCCTTGAAACCCACCGCACGTGATACGGGTTCATTTCATTCACAATATTTCCGTCCCATGATTGAAGCAGCAGATAAAACCGGCCGCATTCACTGGGTGGATGGGGAAGAGGGAGAAGTTTTTCGTGACGGAGAAGATGTTATTCGCTTCCGCTGCTCTCATGGCCATACTCCATGGCTTCTACATCCCTATGATGAGAAATTCATCTACATGGCCGACCTTGTTCCGACGAGCCATCATGTGCCCATTCCCTGGGTCATGGGTTATGACATCTCTCCCGGCATCACGACCGAAAATAAAAAAGCTTTCTATGAGTTCATTGTCAAAAATGATCTCACGATGATTTTTGAGCATGATATGGAATTCTGGGGCGGTAAAGTAAGGCCAAAAGGTGCTGATTACGAAGTTGCTGAGAGATTTAAGGTGACCTCGACCGATCCGCAGTCATTTCAAGCAGTAATTTCGTAAGAGAGATTTTCAGTTGCTCAAAGTTTTTCAGAACCTGAGCGCGAAGTGCTTTGATCTCGGCCGGCTTGGGCTTTTTCATCGTCTGAAGTTTTTCGATTACTTTCATACTCTCCATTCCAACTGACTTACTGGCAGTACGAACCATTCCTTCATAGTCTTTCGTCTTAACCAGTGACCTGAGATCTGTTTCGCTAAGTCCATCAAAGTAGCCTTCATTGGCGACGACAAATTCGGTGAGAGCATTGCCATATTTTTTCGTATACTGCGCAATCATGACCTTGAGTCGAGAGTTAAAATCACGATCTCCCTTATCGAGGAAATCGAGAAGATGCTGTTCAATCTGAAGTGCCATTGCATGGATGGTCTGAAACTTCATCTGAAGATCATCCCAGAAAAGCTGCTCCTGACTGTCAGTCTGCTTTTTCATTTCTTCTTTTTTCTTCATGAGCTGAGAGAGAACTTCCTGGAATTCTTCGGCACCACGAGGATAGAGAACAACTCGTGTTGTCGCCTCATATTCCTTCTCAGGAGAAGTGAAGAGATTACGAATCCGGGGAATAATTCCGTCCCATTCACATCTCAGGGCCTTGATATCCATTTCATACAGCCCGGGAATAATCCGCATCCCCTTTCGGAATTCAAACACATTAAATTCCGCAACATGATTGGATAATTTTCCACGAGTAACAAGCTCGACCTCTTCGTCGCTCATGGTGAGAAGCCGGTCTTTTACAGAATGGAATACAGCTTCCACATCACAGCGCTGATAGCCAGTTGTTACGAGCCAGATATGAGTGAGGTCGGGAGAAGCATATTCTCGAAAGAAGATCTTTTTATCAAAGCCTTCGAAGTTCTGGCCCGCCAGTATTTTTTTATGAATCTCAAGAGACATCTTCGGATAACGGCGGATCTCAAACTTTTCCTGATCACTCATCCACTGAAAAATTCCAAAGATAAGAAGGAGTGCCACTGCCGTTGCCACAATCGCCGGGATTTTCCGAGAAGTTTTAGGAGCTGAAACTACGTACTCTTCATCTTCAAAAGGAATTTCCGGAAGATCATCTTCGGGAAGTGGCGGAAGCGGAGGCGGCAGATCATCTGAAGGATCATTAATTTCTGAAAGAACATCCTGCAGTGAAATGGCCACAGGAAGACCTTCTCTCCAGACCTGAACATCCAACGGTAATTTATTATCCGCCAGTCGTTTTTCCAGGGTCTCAAGCGAATAAGGCCCTTCATGTCCTGCAGGGAGCATGATAAACCAGAGAGGAGCTTTTTTATCGGTCCAGTTGCTATCGTTAAACAATTTTTTCACCGTAAGAGGGATAGGACAATCTTATGACGAAGACCCCTAACACTCAATCTGAAAAGCGCTATCAGGAGTCCATTGGTGTTCGCTTTGGCACGACAGATGGTAAAACTGTTCTTTTCATCAAGAGTTCTTCTGATATCGGAGTAATCCGGAACGGCGGCAGAAACGGTGCGAGACTTGCTCCGCAATCCCTCCTCTCTTATTTCAAAAAACTAGCTCTCGACCAAAAAGCAAAAGAGTTTTCCTTTCGCGAGCTGGAAGTCTCTTCAATGGAAGAAGAAAAAAACGATTTCTCCTCTGCGCAGGAAAAAGAAGCTCTGAGAATCAAAACTGCCTTCGCAAGCCTTGAAAACTCCCGCATTATCCACCTGGGTGGTGGCCACGATCATATCTATCCCCTCTTAAAAAGTTTTTCTCATAAAAAGAAAATCATTGTCCTGAATCTTGACGCTCACGCGGATACGAGAACTGATGACGAATCCCATTCCGGAACTCCCTTCCGTCAATTTGCTGCCGAGTACGCCGGCGAATTTCATCTCTTTCAACTTGGTCTTCATGCCTTCGCAAATTCCGAATCCACACTTTCAGTTCTTCCTAACGGAAAGATGCATATTCTCTGGAGAAAAGACCTGATGGACCAGAGTAAATGGGGAGAATTTTTCCTTGATCTGAAAAAACTCATCGATGATCAAACGGTAGTGATCTTTTCTCTCGATGCTGATGCAATATCCGGTGAGCTCGTACCAGGTGTTAGTGCTGTGAATGGCCTTGGTTTGAAAACCAATGAACTCTTTCAGGCCTGGCAAATGTACCGTTCTCTCCCAATGAAACATGAACCGATCATGGGAATTTATGAATTAAATCCTGTTTACGACACGCTCTCAGGAATGAGCATGCGATTCATGTCGAATTTTCTCTATGTAACTTTACGGGATTGATTTTTGGACATCGCCGACTCCTCGGCATCCATGCCGCCGTCGGCATACCGCTCATCGCAAGCTTCGCTTGCTTCGTGAGCATAAAAAAAGCCCGATTTACACCGGGCTTTTTTTCGAGAGACTTGGAGAAGCTAAAAAAATCCTTTCTTTAACTCCAACACACACACACAAACTTTATCTATGCAAATTCTGAGCCATTTATTTCGGTTCGGCAAATCTTTTCTCGATGAATGTTTTCGGATACAAGACGCACGACGCATACATTATGCATGTCATCGTTCCAACACTTCGGGAAAAAATGCGTCATGGCCCTGACGCTTTTCGATTAATTCTTAGTGCCCCAATCAGATAAAATTCTTCAAAATTCACATTAAAATCTGCATAATGTCGAAGCATACAACTATTTGTTTTTTTTCAATACTTCAAAGGAGTACTCGATGTTCGCTCGCGCGCTTACCACGTCTCTCGTGGCACTTTTCCTCGCTGTAGGATGTTCTTCTAATAAGCCAAAAAATTCTCAGGACGACGGCTCTGCTGTTGGATCTGATGGAGATAATGCTGGTCTTTCACTAGAGCTCAATGGCTCATCTGATACAGGTAAAGCTGGCGGTCTTCAGACTGTTTACTTCCCTTTCGATTCATCAGCTGTTGAAGGCGATACAAAAGAAACAATCACAGCGAATGCTGAATTCCTGAAGAAAATGGCATCAGTTGATATCCAGGTTGAAGGTCACTGCGATGAGCGCGGTGGACGTCAGTACAATCTCGCTCTTGGCGAGCGTCGTGCAAAAGCTGTTCGTGACATGCTTGTTGCTATGGGTGTTCCTGCAAAAAGAATCTCTATCGTTTCTTACGGTTCTGAGCGTCCGTCTGCTGAGGGTTCTGACGAATCTTCATGGTCAAAAAACCGTCGCGCAAACTTCGTTGTAACTGCGAAGTAATCGGGAAACGTGAGAATCTTCCTTATCTCACTTATTCTTTTCACTCTTGGGTC
The DNA here is from genome assembly GCA_046595005.1 of Bacteriovoracaceae bacterium. Lineage (GTDB taxonomy): Bacteria > Bdellovibrionota > Bacteriovoracia > Bacteriovoracales > Bacteriovoracaceae > Peredibacter. Next base: position 77,018 of record JBKJPL010000054.1, read on the forward strand.
GTGTGGTTTAACTACCACACGCCCTAAAGTGGAAATGAGCCTTGCCCAGGCAGCCTTTCTTGCAGCAAAGGAAGCTGAAGCTGACATCCATGCCTCAAATCTCTACCGTCAGGCAGAAGATTATTACCTCAAGGCCAAGTCTGCTTACCGGAGAAAATACTTCAACAAAGCCCAGGAATACGCTCTTCTTTCAAAAAAGTTCTCTGAACAGGCGGAATACGCCGCTGTCCGGAAAAAAGCCCTCGAAGGGAACGCAGAATAATAGTAAACTCATCTCATTATCGAGGTGATTGCTATGACTAAAATTTTTCCATTACTTGCCCTTATCCTTTTCTCAACTTCTTGTATCAAGACAGCAGATCAGGTGAATCGCGAAAAGCGTTTCGAAGCGATGTCTGAAAACATGAAAGACTCCCGGGGTCTTCTCACTGACATGGTCTCCCAATTAAAAGACATGCAGTCTCAGATCGATAAGATCAATGGCCGTGTGGAAGAGATCGAACATCGCAATAAGCAGATCGATCCTGACTCTATCAAGAAAATGAATGAGAACATGACACTCCTTCAGACTCAGCAGCAGTCTGATTCTGAGCAGCTCACAAAAATTCAGGCCGAGCTGAAAGAACAAAGAGCTTTCCTCGAGAAAGTAACAAACAGTCTTTCATCCATGGGTAACGAGAAGCCACGCTCTTCATCGAAAAAAAAAGCGCTAAGTCGGAACTAAGCGGCGCTCTGTATCTCGTTAAAGTTGGAGAATACTTAAAGGCTAAATCAGAACTCGAAGCTCTGGTTGATGATGAGGAACTTTCTCCCGGTGACAATAACAAGCTCCTGCACGCTCTTGGCCGCGTTGAGTACTATACAAAAAACTATGACAAGGCCCTGGTGTACTTTAGTAAGGTCTATACGAAGTACCCGAAGGCAAGCCTCGCTCCAAATTCACTTCTCTATATTGCTAAGTCTCTCAAGAAACTAGGTAAGAAAGATGAAGCGAAGGAAGCCTTCCAGCGTTGTGTGGATGACTATCCGGGTTCCAATGAAGCGGCAGAGGCGAAGAAGGAAATCTGAAACGAATTATCCTCGGAATTGAAACCAGCTGCGACGATACCTCAATCTGTATTCTGGAAACAGGTGGTGAAGCTCCGCGGATTCTTTCCCTCAATAGCTATTCACAGGATTTTATTCTGGAGAAATGGGGTGGTGTAGTTCCCGAACTCGCTGCCCGCTCACATGTGAAGGCCATCCCACCGCTTTTAAAAGTCAGCTTTGATGAAGCAGGAATTTCTCCCGACGACATAACAGAAGTTGCAGTGACGACTCATCCGGGTCTGGTAGGTTCTCTTCTCACGGGAATTAATCTCGCAAAAACTTTTGCGCTCTTTAAAGAGCTTCCAATCAATCCGGTAAATCATCTTTTTGCTCACCTTGAAGCGATTCATCTCACAGAGAAAGTATCGTATCCGTACCTCGGTTTACTTGTAAGCGGAGGTCACACCGCTTTCATGATGGTGAAGTCATCAACGGAGATGGAAGTTTTGGGCTCAACTCTGGATGATGCTGCCGGTGAAGCTTTTGATAAGGGCGGAAAGCTCATGGGTGTGGGCTATCCAGCGGGGAGAATCATCGATGATCTCGCAAAAAAAGGTGACCGGAAAAAATTTGAATTCCCGATAAGCTATATGCGCGATCGTCCGGGAAAAATGAGCTTCTCCGGACTCAAGACTTCACTTCGCGTGAGGCTTGAAAAAATGTCGCCGGAAGAAATGAAGGCTTCACTTTACGATATCTGTGCCTCCTATCAGGAAGCAATTGTTGAAACTCTCAGAATCAAATGCGAAGAAATAATTACCAAGATTCTGAATGAGGATTTGCGTAAGTTTGAAATGCCGATCGTTATCGGTGGCGGAGTTGCCTGCAATTCAAGACTCAGTGAAGTCATGAAAGCACGATTTAAGAATGTTCATGTCGTGAAGCCCATCTACTGCACTGACAATGCCGGAATGATTGCTCACTACGCGGCACTGGTTCCCCAGAATAAAGTGAATTTTCCGGAATGCCTCTCTCTGGACGCGAAGCCGCGTTTCGTGGAGAAAAAATGAGTCGTTTCCCTGAGGCTAATAAAAGTTTCGGTCAGCATTTTCTTACCAGCTCAAACGTCATCTCAAAGATCACCCAGCCAAAACCCGAAAATGCCGATGCCATAGTTGAAGTGGGTCCAGGCCCGGCGGTTCTTACTCCCCATCTCGTGAAACATGGACTTCCGGTTCATGTGCTTGAGATGGACCAGAGATTTATCGAGCTTCTTGCTCCCGTTGTGGGTGAGAAAAATATCCACATGGGTGATGCGCTGGAATTTAACTGGCAAAACTTTCTTAAAGATACGAATTTTAAAAATATCTGGCTGGTGAGTAATCTTCCCTACAACGTGAGTGTGCCGCTCACACTTTCGTTTCTGAGAATTCCTGAGATCCATGACATGACTCTCATGTACCAGAAGGAAGTAGCGGAGAAAATTTTCCCACGCGATCAGAGAAACAGCATGGGCTCATTATTTGCAATGTGCAGTTCACAATTTCATGTTTCCCACGTTGTTCATGCTCCACCGGGTGCTTTTGTCCCCCCGCCGAAAGTGGATTCACAGGTTCTGGGATTCAGGCGGAGAGAAATGCCATTGGTTCCTCTCTCGGAGATCGATCAGTATGAAAAGTTCCTGAGGCTTTCTTTCGGACAGAGAAGAAAACAACTCGGAGGAATTCTCAGAGCTGAGTGGGGAGCAGAAAAAACGGAAACATGTTTCCGGGAAGCTGTAATCCCGCTGACAATCAGAGCAGAAGCACTGACGATGAATCAGGTGTTAGCCCTGTACGCTGCTATGAAACGCTTTCTCTAAAGTATTAATGTCGAACTTCTTCATTTTCATGAAAGCTGTCATCACCCGATCGCGTTTTGCCTGATCCGGGCTTTGCTGCATTTTCATCAGACTCTCAGGCACCACCTGCCACGAGAGACCGTACTTATCCTTGCACCAGCCACAGGGACCTTCCTCACCACCGTCTGCTGTGAGCTTTGACCAGAAATGATCTATCTCTTTCTGATTTTCACACATGATCATGAATGAAGTGGATTCATTGAATTTAAATTTCGAACCGCCATTCAGTGCCAGGAAGCTCATGCCATTCACTTCGAAGTCGACGGTCATCACCGTTCCTTCTTTCTGCCCGTGCTGGGCCTGTCCCGCCTTTCCGTAATAATTAATCGAGTTAACTTTTCCCTTCTCAAAAACGGAGAGATAAAAGTTAGCGGCTTCTTCAGCCTTACCGTTGAACCAAAGACATGTCTGGAGTTTTTTCATCCGCAGATTATTGCAGGAAGAGTTATTTTTAGAAAGACGTCATGCGCCTGCGCGACTCGCTGATTGCACGGTACCAGTCATCTCCGGGCTCGCGCCAAAAGGCAGTAGCTTTTTGTACCCATTGGGCAGTGTCAGCATTTTTAATCCGTTCGCTACACTGAGCTTCTTGTTTCATGTCCTGTGCCTTATATGTGCCCCCGACGAAACAAGAACCAAGTAAGGAATTAGAAGAAAGATAAGTATGTAATTGATCGATTGAGAGATTTCCACCGGGAGGATTTGATAACTGGAAGCTCACCGCCCAGTTCATATTGTACTGAGATCTTTTGAGCGTGCTTGGTAAACCGATATTGTTGTTCTCCATTGAGAACCCGATGATATTTCCATCAAAAGGAATCACTTCAAAATCGAGGGCATTGTACTCTCGCTTGCTCCCCATACAGTTGTGATACAGAACATAGGCCTTGCTGGTTTTATAAACACAGGTGTAATTCTGGTCATGGCCCGGGAGATTCTTCCGGCCAAGAAAAGTTTTCGACGATGAATTGAGTTCAGCGAGTGCTTCTTCGGGCGTAATCAGATGCTTGTCACAATTAACTTCCGGCGACGGATTTTGAAGTGCTTCAAGTCGTCTTGCTGCTTCTTCCGGGGTCTGAGCGAACGCGGAAAAGGAGGCAAATATGATGAAAAAAAGAATGATCTTCATAGGCGACTTATCGGTCCTCTCATAGGGGAACTTAACTGTCCTCAAACCGCTTTAAATGGGCTATTGTGGGTCTCCATGGGTATCAAAATCATTTGTAAAAACCAGCGCGCCGGCTATGACTACTTCCTCGAAGAAAAGTACGAGTGTGGTCTTGTCCTCGTAGGGACCGAGGTCAAATCCCTCCGCGCGGGCAAAGGCCAGATCAACGAAGCCTTTGTTACTATTGATTCCAAGGGAGAGGCCTGGCTCCAGAACGCGACGATCCCCCACTATGAATTCGGGAACATAAATAACCATCCCGAAGTCCGTAAACGGAAACTGTTGTTGAACCGGTTAGAGATCCAACAGATTGAAAAGAAGATGAGCACTAAAGGTTATACCGTCATCCCCCTGGGGCTTTACTTTAAAGATTCACTAGTTAAGTGTGAAATAGCTCTAGCGAAGGGGAAAAAGCTCTTTGATAAGCGTGATGATGCTGCTAAAAAGGACGTAGAGCGTAAACTTAGACAGGGTCAGTACGAGTAATGGAAACGAATTTCGAAAATATCCGCCATATTACTCCTCTTAATCAGACGAGGACCTTCAGTCATGAAGAAGCACTGGATCTAATCCCGCTTCTCATGCTTATTTCAGCTAAAACTAAGCGCGAACTCAATGTTCTCAATTCCCAGCTTTCATTCTTAAAGACTAATTCTGAAAAGGCGCAGTCCATTCAGGAAAAAATCAATACAACGCTTCAAGGCTGGTCGGACAAAATCCGTCGTCTGGGTGCGATTCCAGTTTCTCTCTGTAAAGTTCGCATTCCGGGCGAGGAATCTCAGTATCTCTGGGAATATCCTGAAAAACGCCTGTTCATGAACTAGTTTTCGGGTAATTTTTACCTGGATTTCCGTCTTATTATGATTCCCTGATTTGCCCGGGGTATGACTCCTGAAAAGGGGTCTTTATGAAAATTATCCTCGCATCAGCTCTTCTCTTTTCTGCTTTGTCTGCCATCGCAGGCAGCTCTGTTCTCGAAAGTGTTCCTGATGAAGTCTGCAAAAACATCAAAATCGACTACAACAAAGAGATTGCTACCTGCACTGCCAAGGACTCGAAAAGAATTCTGGCCGCGAAAGTTGGAGCAACACTTACTTCCGAAGAATACGCCATGCTCGACTTCTCCCCTTTGGGACCAATCGAACTCGGAGTAATCCCCGATGCTGATACTAGCAGCATTTATTCATACACCAAGTACCTGAACGATAAAAACGGTGCGACTGTGGGAATTCTCACAATCGACGGCTATGTTAACTCTGAGATCGAAATGAAAGGCCGTGTGGACACCCGTTATAATCTCAAAGGCGAAGTTGTTTCTATTGAATTGAAATAATCCTTTAAATCGAGGGTACTCTTTTCGGGTACCCTCTTCATACTCCTACCTTTAATTCTCCTGAAGAAAAGAAAGTAAGCGATTGTTTGTTAATCCACCAGTGATCCTGTGATATTCCCTCTTCTTTGGTGAACAGAAAAACACCATATATTCTGCAATCAAGTAAGAGGTTCCCTTGGAAAAAGACGGCTGTGGCGTAGGGTTTGTCGTTTCACTGAAAGGTGAAAGGACCCATCATATTTTAAAACAAGGCCTTCACGCTCTCGAGTGCATGGAACACCGGGGTGGAACGGGCCCTGGATCTATCGGCGATGGTGCGGGAATTATGACCGCAATTCCCTACGAGCTTTTCGGCAGGGAACCAGGAACATTTGCCGTCGCATTTCTTTATGCTCCACCTGAAAAAGAAAAAACTGATCTATCACTTAAAGTCTTTGAAGAAACGTTCTGGCAATTTGGACTCAAGGTTTCCGGTTACCGCGAAGTGAAAGTGAATAAAGATGCTCTCACTGAAGAATCTGTCCGGAACATGCCATACATCACTCAGGCCATTATCGAAAGACCTCAGCACTGTCGTACACTGTATTCATTTGAGCGCCTTCTTTATCACGCGCGGATGGCAACGAGGACTAAGGAAAAAGAACATGGAATTTACCAGCAGTTCTATTTCAGCTCACTTTCCCCACGTAGCATCGTCTACAAAGCTCTGGCGAAGAGTGGAGATCTGAGAAAGTTCTATGTCGATCTTCAGGATAAAAAATACCAGACAAACTTTGCGCTCATCCATCGCCGCTTCAGCACGAATACAATTTCCACATGGGATAAGGTTCAGCCCTTCCGCTTAATAGCTCACAATGGTGAGATCAATACGATTGAGGGAAACAAGGCTTGGGCAATCACCCGTGAAAAAGATCTTGGCCTTCAGGCCGAGGAACTCATCACCCATAAAGGGATGAGCGATTCAGGGAATCTCAATATGGTTGCCGAAGGACTTCGTTATCGAAGTTCCATTCCAAAGCTTTCCGAAGTCATGGCGATTCTCATTCCTCCGGCAGACTCTGAGAGTAATTACTATAAATTCTGGTCGCGTGGAATGGAACCTTGGGATGGGCCCGCGATGGTCACCTATAGTGACGGAAAATATATCGGCGCGCGCTTAGACCGTAATGGATTCCGTCCATGCCGGTGGCAAAAAACAAATGAACACTTTTTCCTCGCATCTGAAGCCGGTGTGTTTGATGTTCCTGAAGACGATGTCTTAGAAAAAGGCGCCCTTTCTTCAGGTGAATCAGTGACCGTAAACGTTCTCTCAGGACAGATATTCTTCGATGACCCTCAGAATTTTCCTGAAAATAAAAACGCTAGGTTTGATGCTCAGGCAATTCCACTTGAATACACGAAACCACCTCAGGTCGCAGATGGACTTGGGAAACGTCAGGCACTTTTTGGTTATTCAAAAGAAGATGTAGATAAAATCATTGTTCCAATGACAAGAGATAAGAAAGAGCCTCTGGGATCAATGGGAGACACTGCTGCACTCCCCTTCCTTTCAGAAAAACCGAGATCAATCTTTGATTTCTTTTATCAGGACTTTGCCCAGGTCACCAATCCTCCGATCGATTACATCCGCGAAAAAATTGTAACCGACATGCGGGTATTTCTCGGAAGAAAGCCGAATATTTTCGAGCCAAAGGAATTCATTCCTCTCAAGGCGTGCCTTGAACTCAAAGGTCCGGTGATTTCCCTCGGACAGATGGAATACCTCAAGTCGTTAAGTATAAATCCCCTGAGCTATGATTTGAGATCATGCAAGATTGATCTAACTTTCAAGCGCGGAAGTAATGTCACTCAGTTTCTGGAACGACTCGAGGAAATGAAAAAAGAAGCGATCCATGCTCTGAAAAAGGGATACAGCTTACTCATCCTTTCAGACCGGAATGCTGATGAAGAAAATCTTCCCATTCCTTCGCTCATTGCCATGGCGTACATCAATGTGGGCCTGAACGAAACGGGCCAGAGACTAAGAGCGTCTCTCATCATGGAAGTCGGAGACGTAAAAAATCCTCATCACCTCGCATGCCTGTTAAGTTATGGAGCATCAACAGTTTGCCCTTACCTGACACTCGAAAGTGCTGTTGAAAGTAAGGACCCAGGCCTCGCCGAACTTTTCCCGCATGAAAGAGAACTTAATCTCATTAAAGCGCTTCATGATGGAGTCCTGCGGATTATGGCGAAACGGGGAATCTCAGTTTTCCGCTCCTATCAGGGTTCCAGACTCTTCACTCCCATCGGGCTTGGTGAAGAATTACTGAAAACATTCTTCCGTGGAAAGTCTTCGCTCCTGGGAGGTATGGATCTTGAGGGATTAGTTGAACTCATTCATAAAACACCTTCCGGCTCAGCTGAACCAGCACCAAGCTATATTTATAAAGAACATGCGGCGATGAAAGAGGGCGAACTTCATACTCTGACATCAAGAAGAGCAAAGCTTATTCATAAGCTCGTATCAACCGAAGACGCTGATGAAGCTTATGCACTTTTCCGGCAATTCTCTCAGGAGATCGAAACAACACCGATAGTAATTCGTCATCTTCTGGGCTTCCGTAAGAATGAGAATTCACCGGCAAAAGAAGTAGAATCCGTTGCAAATATCCTCACTCGCTTTGGTAGTGGTGCTATGTCTTTCGGTGCCATCAGCGCTGAATCACAAAAAGACCTCATCCTTGCTTTCCGTACGATCCAGGGAAGAAGTAACAGTGGTGAGGGTGGAGAAAATCCTTATTTTGAAAAAGAAGGAATCGCGGCCACCATTAAACAGATCGCCTCAGGCAGATTTGGAGTGACCGCAGAATATCTCGTGAACAGCGAAGAAGTTCAGATCAAGATCGCACAGGGAGCAAAACCGGGTGAAGGTGGCCAGCTCATGGGAGTTAAGGTCACTGAGGAAATCGCGAAGGCACGTTACACGAGTCCGGGTGTTGATCTCATCTCCCCGGCACCCCAACATGATATTTACAGTATTGAAGACCTGAAAGAGCTCATCCACGAAATCAGGGCACTTGCTCCTCACGTGAAAGTTTCTGTGAAACTTGTCTCGGGAGATAATGTTGGTGCCATTGCTGTTGGAGTGGCGAAAGCAGGCGCTGACATTATTCAGATTTCCGGTGGTGACGGCGGAACCGGAGCAGCATCACTACTCTCAATGAAACACGCAGGCCTTCCACTTGAGCCAGGACTCCTCGAAGTTCATCGCGCACTTACTGATAATGGCTTGAGATCTAAAGTCACACTCCGTGCCGATGGTGGATTCTTCACGGGTAAAGACCTGATGGTCGCCGCCATGATGGGTGCTGATCAGTTTGATTTCGGGAAGCTCGTACTTGTTGGTGAAGGTTGTATCATGGCACGGGTTTGTGAAAAGAATACTTGCCCTGCCGGAATTGCGACTCATAACCCGAAATTCAAAGCTCTCTACAAAGGTGAACCTGAAAAAGTGGTGCGGCTCCTGACAGCACTGGCTCGTGAAGTGAGAGAACATCTCAAAGATATGGGAGTCGCATCTCTTAATGATATTATCGGGAAGAATCACTTACTCATTCCGGAACCGCGCCATCAGGAACTTATTAAGAAGCGCAAGCTTGATCTTAATATCTTCACCCGGGAGTACGCACCTTCACCGGAAACAGGTGCGCTGGTACATGAGAAAGTGTCTCCGCTCAATCTGGAAATCATAAAATCAATTCGTGATAATCATGAATATAAAATCAGAAATCATGACCGTGCAATTCCCGCGACTCTTTCAGGGCTATATGCTTTAAAAAAATCAGAGCTTCCTGAATCAGTGAACCTGAGTTTTAAAGGTTCAGCAGGTCAGGGCTTTGGTGTGTTCAATGTACCGCAGATTAATATCAGGCTTCAGGGTGAGGCGAATGATTCTGTTGGTAAGGGCATGTCCGGCGGGACAATTGTGATCACTCCATACTCAAACGGAAAAGAGCAGTACTCAATAATCGGAAATTGCGCTTTGTATGGCGCTACCGGAGGAAAACTTTTTGTAACAGGATATGCGGGTGACAGGTTCGCAGTCAGAAACAGTGGCGCCACTGCTGTTGTTGAAGGTGTTGGTCTTCATTCGTGCGAATATATGTCCGGAGGACTTGTGTGGATTCTCGGAAAGACGAAAAGAAATATCGGCGCAGGAATGACTGGCGGAATTGGCTTCGTTCGTATCGATTCTCTAAGTCACCTGAACCTTGATTCTGTGTCCCGGGTTCCGGTATCTCGGGATGATGAATCCATTCTTCAGGAACTCGGAAAGAAATACTTAGAAGAAACCGGAAGCGCCACAATGAAAGGCATTCTCGAACGAAACGATCTAAGGAATGAGTTTATCAAGATAGTACCAAAAACTCACTGACACCTTCAAAGAGAATCTTAATAGAGATCAAGGCCAGGAGAATATTGACCGCAAGGTCAAACTTCTGGTCCGAGATCTTTCTTCCCAGGGGGATGGAAATTCCCACTCCGATAATAGAACCCGCAATGAGAATTCCAATATTATCTTTGAGGGCTACGAAATTCACTCCGGCCGCGCCGCCGAAGGCAATGATCTTTGAAAGCTGAAGACACATTTGTCCCGCACTCTTCGTCGAAAGATTTCCCTCGCGACCGAGCGGAAGACGGTTAAAAAGTGGTGTCACCATCGGTCCCACGGCCCCAACAAAAATTCCCAGGAAGCCTGAGAGAGCACCGGCGACAACGAAGGTACTGGTCTTTGGTTCCGACTTCAATTTGTATTTCCAGGGAATGACGGAAGCAAGGATCAAAGTTCCTACGATGATTTTTAGGATGCTTGAATTTATGTGCTCAAAGAGCTCAGCACCGAACCATGCAGCGGGAAGCATGAGAAGAGCGTAAGCGCCGACTGTCTTCCAGCTTACTTTTTTATAATAAATGCCTGCTCTCATCGCATTGGCAGTAAATTGCGTGAAGCTGTGAAGTGGGAGAGCAAGCTCGGGCGGATATACGAGTAAGAGTCCTGCGAGGATAAGAGTTCCGCCACCGAGACCGGTTAAACTTGTGAGTAGTGACCCGAATGTTACGAGGAGAAAGAGAACTACCAAGTCCTGTATTCCCGATAAAGTTTGCCCTTCAATTGAATGGCCTCGAAGGCGAGTTTTAATTCGTAACAAAGAAGCTTGCTGACCTTATAGTACTTATCAAAATTTTGAGTGAAGTCTCTCTCAACGAGCTCTGCTTGTTTCGGATCCTTGAGACCCTTTCTATGGCCCTTTCCTAGCTCTGAACCAACAGAGTGAGCAAAATCCATTTGTTCATTTTTATCGAGATCTTTCTTAACCTTCACGGCAAATGGCGGAACTTGTCTGCCCCAATACTGACGATTACCAATCGTGCAGTATCCGAGGCGTTCTTCCATTCCTGGAGCATAGATATTTGCGGCATCGATCATTCGAAGACCATGATGAGGAACAGGAGTATAGAAGTAGCGGTTACTTTTCTCGGCATAGACTTCCTTGATATCAAGAAGGATAGCGTCCATATGAGAGTCAGGATCCTTGGGTACAAGCGAATAAATAAAATGCTTTTTACCGAGGGTTCCCGGTGTGTGCCCTACTTCGCTGATCTTATAATCTTTCAGAAGAGTCAGATCATTTCTTGATTGAAGAAAGGCATTTAATAGCTGGACAACGAATTCTGATTTCGGATTAAGAGAATGCTCGCGCATTTTCTTGGCCCAACGTTTGTCTGCCTCGAGGTAGTTTTTGGTACTTAGTTGCCATTCCTCAGGCTTTACACTTTTCAAAAGCTTCAGTTGCTTGGAAGGAATTTCAGGATTCAGAAAATGCACGATATAGGAATCGATAAAGTGCTGAACAACTTCCGGATAGAGAAATCCCCTCTCGTCTTCACGCTTGAGTGAAAGACTTGCGAGAAAGCGGATAATGTCCCAGGCGTAAGGTCCCATGCGGGAGCGGTCGAAATCCATCATGGCCGAGCCACGCGAAGTTTTCACGTAATTATCCAGATGAGGATTGCCATGAACAAAGGTGACAGGGATTTTGGACACATCGATGAGCTTAGGGAGCTTCGCCTGCATGAGAGGGCAGGCCATCCGAAATAAGAGGTAACGTGCCTCTTTTCGGGGAACAGGATGAAATTCCAGGCGTTTCTGGAAGGCCTGGCTGCGCCGGATATAATCTTCCATTCTACTTATTGTAGCATGAACCACGGGGTTGGAGTAAAATCATGTCCATGAAAGAGAAGCTTCTCGCACACTTCAGAAAATTTGGGCCACGCAAATTTGTAATCTGTACGGTTTTGCTTCTGATCGCGACCGATCTCCTTAACTCCTGGTATCTCCGCCTGTGGTGGGTCTCTAAAGACATGTCCAAGCTTCTTCTCGCTCAATCTTCCGAAAGAAGTGGTGTTCCCCTCTCTGAACTTGGTCCGGACAGTATCCGGGAAATTAGTGATTTTTTTGATAACAGCTTTTACTTTTTTCTTTTCATCATTCTGGCGAACAATCTTTTCTTCTACGCTTTTTATTTGAGACGCAAACTTTGGGCGCAGGGTTTTGTTTTATTCTACGCGCTGACAGCTGCCGGACTCTCTGGTGCGTTTTTGTTTGATAATGCAGGACTTGGAAGTGGCTGGTACATCTACAATCTGCTGATGGTGCCGGTATATCTCTACATCTTCCTGGGTGTGAAATCACTCAAGGAAGAGACGGTCGATCTGCCTAAAAAATAATTATCCCTGAACGTGAAAGGTCGGAACAATAAAGTTTCCGCCATCAGCATTTCCCCATGCGGGAATTGTTCTCAGCTCATTCATCAGCATTCTTTGTCCAACGACAGAAAGAATGAACGAATCGAAAGCATGGGAGTTCTTCATGATCGTATCGAGATCTTTCTCGTAGATAAAAATACCCATGTGCTCTTCGATATTTTGAATGATCTGCTCGCGAGCGGCCGAAGTGAGATCCAGATCAAAGAGCTGGAATAGTACTGACTTACTTACCACTTTCGCCCGGTAAAGTTCAATGAGACAGATCTGAACATTGGATTCATACATCGTCAGATCTTTAGGAAGATGTCTCACGAGGTAATTGAGTTTTGACAAAAGCATGACGGAAACATTCCCGAAAGACTCATAGGAGATCTTGAATACTTCGAGAAGCTGGTCGTAATAATTTTTCCACACCCAGAAATCAATCGGACGGTGCCAGTAAGGAGTGAATCCTTTCCGGAGCTTTCTCTTAAATGAGCGAGACAGCATGTGTTCGTCGGTATTTTTCTTAAGAAGATTTTTGGAATAATCAATCTCAGTAGCCGTGAGGCGATTCTGTTCATATTTTTTCGGATTCTCATCATGAAGACGGGCATCTTCTTCAAGGAGACTTTGCATTTCGTCTCTGACTTCCACGACACTCTCCCGTGGACACATATTTGCGCCCTTGCAATCCGGAAGGCAGGATTCTTCACAGGGGGGTTTTGATAGCGGGAAATCGACTACAAGTTGAGTGAGGCCATATTGAGTGATCCAGGCCGCAATGATTTCATCCCGGTCACTGATATCTTCATCCTTCACCTGGTGAAGAGATGCAAGGAACCAGCGTTTTTTTTCAGGAAAATACTCGAGGAGTGAAAAGAAAAAGTTTTCTCTTCGTCCTCCCCCGAGGCTCATGCCCGCGACATTTTTTACAGCAGTTCCCACGGTCACTCCTTAAAGCGGAGACTCTACCTTGAAGGGAAGGATGGTCATACCATGTTCCCGGACTTTCTCTTCAATCAGGAGCGGATCAATGCCCTTGTGAACGAGAATAAAGCAGCCACCGCCTCCGGCACCACACATCTTTAATCCTAGCACATTTCCGTTCTTTTTGAGTTCTGTGGTGAAATTTCGGATCTTTTCAGTTGTGATTCCAGGGAAGAGCTTCTCTCTTTCCATCCCCTCTTTTGCAATCAGGGTAAGCATCTTGTCCCACTCACGGGCCTTGAGTGCTTCATAAGTCGCGTGTGATATTTCTGCGATACGGGTAAGCCCCGCAACCACTTCCGGTTTCTTATCAAAGAAGGCCTTATAAACTTCCCAATTATTAATTCCTGACTGACGGGACTGACCGGATGAAATGAGAACCAGGTGACTCTCGAGAACAAGCTTAAGCTCATCAGTGAAGAGCTGCTCAACTTTGATTTCGCCTTCCATTCCTCTGATAGCTAAAACGCCACCGGTGAGTGCCGGAAAATAATCCTGATAACCTGCCATCCCCTGATTGAGAATTCTTGATTCAACTGCCTTCACGCGAAGAACAGTTTTCAGTCGATCATAGTTTTCGCCGGTGAAGTTACAGAGAGCGCGATAGAGAGTAACACCCATCGCGGAAGATCCACCAAGACCTGAACCAGCTGGAGCACCCGAAGAGAGTTCCATACGAAGCCCGGAATTAATGTTAAAGAGACGAAGGATCTGAAGAACAAAACTCATCTCTTCGAACTTTCTTGAGTACACAACATTTTCTTCAGTGAGCTCTTCGGCCGCGTACTTATAATTCTTGTTGTAGTCCTTCGAGTAAATCTCAATTCCCTTAAAGGCAATCTTAGAAAGAGTTACTGAAGCTTTGAGACCAGTTGCCACGTTCAGAGTGACGACATTCTTAATGATAAGATTAATCGGCTCGATATCGAGAGTTCCGCCGACCAGGTCTACGCGGACTGATCCCTGGTTAGTTACCTGCATTCAAAACTCCGATGTAAGGAAGCTCACGGTAGCGACCGGCATAATCCAGACCGTAACCAATGACGAATTTATCTTCGATTTCAAAGCCGAGATAATCGATATTCACTCTGTGCTTAAGCTTTGATGGCTTGAAGAGAAGACTTGCGAGTTTTACTTGTTTTGGTTTTCTCACAGACATGATCTCAAGAAGTGTCTTGATAGTCAGACCAGAGTCCACAATATCTTCAACGATGAGAACATTCTTTCCTTCGATGTTGGCGGTGATGTCCATCTCAAGCCGAACGCTGCCTGAGCTCTGGGTATTATCGCCGTAACTCGAAAGAGAAATAAACTCGAGCTTTAGCGGGAGATTGATTCTCTTAATCAGATCTGAGCAGAACATGAAAGCACCTTTTAGAACACAAATGACAACAAGGTCTTCTCCATCAAAGTCCTGAGTGATTGCTTTACCGAGAGCTTCAATTCTCTGGCCGATTTCTTCTTCGGAGATGAGTGTCTCCGGTGTATAAAGTTCCATGTTTCTCCTGGATATCCGTTAACAGTACGAGTTGTTCAGGATTTCACCTAAGCCACCCGCTCCTGGGACAATATAATGATTTTGGTTAAGACCTTTCTCTTCGTTCCAGCGCTTGCCTGGGATTTCTTTTAAAACATCTGCAGAAGACAAACCGCGGTCTAATCTCAAAGTGTAAACTTGCAGATCAGGACAAAGCTTTGTGATCTTCGCCAGATATTCCGGTGTCACGATCAAATGAAGCGCGATCATTGTCCTCGGTTTTCCGAGTGTCTGGTAGTGACGAACTGCTTCGACAATCGTACCACCCGTTGCTCCCATGGGATCCGGGAAAATAACAACAGCACTATCCACTCCCCCACCTATCTTTGAGCCCGCTACCGTAACACCTGTGACTTCATTCTTTTCATTCACTGAACGCGAAATATAAAAATGATCCTGACGGACCGTTTTCGGATTCAGAAGAACATTCATCTTCCGATAACAGAGTTGAGAGGGAAGAGTTCCTGCGCGGGCGAGTCCCACAGTGACTGCAGGAGTTTCACGATCGATCAAATACTCATCGAGCACGGCTTCAGGATGTGCCGTCTTCATGCGCGTATCGATTTGTTGTCTTTTTTTCGGAAACTCTGAATCAACAACAACATCAAAAAGATGCTGGTAAAGCATCGTCACCAGCTCATCAATGAGAGGTTGTTCCGTTGCTGGCGAACCCAACTGGGCCAGCCACGAATGCATGAGGGGGGATGCAACGATGTGAACGTTTTTCCCATAGAAATGTTCCTGAAACATGCAGGAAAGATTAACAAAAAATTAGGGATTCTGCCTCTTAATTACGGAGTCCGTTGGGAAGAGTCTTGATCTCTTCATGCAACGGGAGCATTGCCTGCTCTTCCATGTCATCGAAGTGGAAGTGTCCACGGCAACGCGCCTCATAGGCATCAGTTTCGCCGAGGAGAAATTGCTCTTTAGACTTCGAGAGACGCTGAGAACGGGTGGCAGGTGCTCCGCATACGGTACAAATGGCATGAATTTTCATGACTTCGTCCGCAATCGCAAGAAGCATCGGCATTGGTCCGAATGGTACAGCTCTGTAATCAAGATCAAGACCTGCGCAGATCACACGGTAACCGCGGGCAGCAAGCTTAGTCACGACAGTGATGATGGCATCGTCAAAGAACTGGATTTCGTCGATTGCAACAATACGAGTAGAGTCTTTGAGCTTGATCAGGATATCGATAGCCTTCTCAACCGGCTCAGACTTAATCGCCTGAGAGTTGTGAGAAACGACATCTTCTTCATGATAGCGAACATCAACAGCTGGCTTGAAGATCTGAACTCTTTGCTTGGCGATTTGAGCGCGCTTTACCCGGCGGATAAGCTCCTCAGTTTTTCCCGAAAACATAGGGCCACAAACAACTTCAATAGAACCATGGAAAGATTGGTGCATCACGAAATAGGTCTCCTCGAAATACAAAAACATGTGTGTGTAAGAGGAGTTTTCCAGAAATCCTGATGCCTGACAAATCTATGATTTTCCCATCAGTTTGATTTCCCATGGCCGTAAGTAAATATCGGCCCGAACTACACGGATACTAAATAAAAAAGCACAAAGAAAATGAGGGAAAGGGCCATCAGGAAGAGAATCGTTGGGGTTAAAAGAATGACCACGGCCAGTGTCCGGGAAGCGCCCAGGTTCGCGCGAAGGCCGGCATAGAGAAGAAAGAGATAGAGAAAGAACTGAATAATGTCCCCTACGAAAGGAACGATATTGAAGAGATTGGATGAAAGAGCACCAACTGTTATCTGACTCGCGATCTCATCAGCGGGAAGTTCAGGATTGAGCCACTTCGCATAGAGCTTGATCATCCATGACCACACTTCAGTCATAACAATCGCGCCTACGGGAAAGAAAATAATATCGAGAGCAGCAGAGAACAGGAAAAAGTAATAGGTAGAAAAGCCGGATGTTCTGACAAAATCCTGGAGAATTCCGAATTCCGGACTCTGAAAAGAAAGAAACGATTGCAGGAAAAAATTCAGGATCACGATTTTAAAAAGACCTCTCACGACAGCAAAGACCCATGAGAGACCAATACTTTCAGCAAGAGTCAGAGGTTCGTAAAGATGGCCGTCCTGATCCGGAAGTGGAAGATGGTGACGGAACTGATGATGAATGCGGAAAGGATGAACAAGAGTCATCAGATAGGTTTCGAAAATATCGCCAAGGTTTTTCCAGAGAATCATAGGATTAGTTTAACACGTCCTTAAAATGAAATCCCCCGGCAATGTCCACCCGTGGGAAGTGTGATTTATATCCCTGAGTTAAATTCACAATTATGATTTCTTCGGCCTTTACCCAGAAGAGAAGCTCCTGGCCAAAGATCTCCATCTGGAGAAATTTTCCTGAGAGGACCTGCTTTCTTTCAGAATTTGAAAGTAGTGAAACTCTGGTAGGTTGATCAAGTGGACCAAGATTTAAGGCATAGCTCACAAGCTCCAGCATCTTCTCTTTATTCACCTTGAATCCGGAGCTTTCAAATTCCAGCGGCTCCTTATTTACAAGAGTCACTATCGTGCGGAGATTACCCTCGGTCAGAGTCAGTGGTGTGCGATCAAAAGAGCGGAATTGTTCTGGTGGAATAGTCTTCTTGTCCCAATAATCCTGAAGCTGGATAAAGAAAACTTTGAGTGTCCCACCGATCATGAGCCAAGCTTTCTGTCTCACGGGATCAACCAGGACAGCATCGGCGGTTTTAGGATTTCTCGTATAGAGCTCCCACATGACACCCTTCCCTGCTCCCGAAAAAGTGATCTGCCCAAGTTTTGTGCTGAATTTATCGTAAGGAATTTCTTCTTTCAATGTGACCTGTGAAAGAAGCGACATAAACTTGGCCGGAAGTTTTTCATGAACTGTAATTCCGGGAAAAGGCGGGGGTGTTGTCGTATTGCTTTTCAGATCAAGCTCAAAAGGCAGAGTCTCCGGAACCTTGATCGTGACTTTCTCGAGTGGAAGATCGGGATAAAATCGGAAGAGCTGGGTCTCGTAAAGTTCTTCCGGTCTTTTGGTCGCGAGAACTTTCAGCTCCTGAAGCTTTCTTGCCTGAATATCTTTTTCATCCGACAGGATTTCCTGACTACTGCCTTCAAGAACGGCAAGCATCATTTCCCCGTTTCGCGAGATATAAAAGCCCTGCCGGTCAAGCGAGAGCTCGCCCAGGATAATTTCTTCGTTGTTTACGGTGAATATCACGGGAGATGAGAAGAAATCTTTCTTTTCGCCGGTAACAGTCTTCACTTTCTTCAACTGGTGAATTTTTTCTTCAATGAGCTTCAGGAGATTATGAGACAGGAGCATTTCTCCGGCCTTCCACTTTCCACCGAGCTTTCCAGCACTGAGATTTGAGATCGTCAGTTGAGTAATCTCCCCCGGGTAAAGCTTATCCTTAACCAGATTTGCTTCGTATTTTTTCTCAGTGTTTTTCTCCTGAAAGAAATATGTGAGCCCGAGAAGAGCGATGAGAATGGCGAGAAGACCAAGATTTTTTTTCATAGGAGTCGACGGCGGCGATACACAAAGATCCCGGCGCCAAAAAAGATGATGGGTACAAGAAGTATTGAGATCACAAAGATGAGCTGAATATGCTGGGCCGAAAGGATCACTGGATATTCTTCAGTCCCGGGACGATTGAAAGAAATAATTCCCTCATCATTCAGTAACCAGGAAGTTGAATTAAGAAACAGAGTAGTGTTCCCACTTTGTGCCTGATAAGCATTAACCAGAAATGAACTCGATCCCAAAAGAACAAATCGGGAATCAGAATTTCCTGCCTGCCCCACTTTCTCACCGACGCCAAGAAGACCAATAGGACCTTTCCTGTCTTTCTTTTCATCAAACTTCGCAGTTCCTTCGGTTACAGCTTTCAGATCTAATTCGGCCCATGATCCGGGAAATGGACTCGTGAGTGCGAGAAGGGTTGCTGAATCGTTTCCTTCAAGAGTTGAAACAGAAGAGCTGAGAGGAAAGACCGTGCGGAAATTAAAGCCAGCAGTAACCGGGTGCCCTTCATCATACTGAGAAACTATCGGAATGGTCGCTTCTCCACCCTGAACAGTGGAAACGCGATCAACGACGACATCATTCCCCATCGTTAAACCATAGGGCCTACCAAGGAGTGTGAGATTTCCATATAACTCGGCCTTGAATGCCGGAGCGAGAGCGAGAAAGATACTTCCGCCCTGAGCGAGATAAGTTTCAAGCCTCTTTGTCTCATCATCAAAATAAGAAGCAATCGGTCCCAGGACAAATACCGCAGTTGCGTCTTTGGGAACTTCTTTTACTTCGGCGAGGTTCAGAGTTTTTACAATATAGTTCTGGGCCGCGAGCTTCTCGCATAGAACAGAAATTCCCTCAGCACTGGTATCATCACAGGATAATTCCTGGTGACCGGTCACAAAATAAAGATTAGTTTTTTCCTCACGAATTGCCTTGAGAACGGCATTGGTGACTGATAATTCATCCGAGATAAGAAAAGATGTATCCTGATTATTGTAATTGATGATGACTGTGCCATTAGTGGTGATGCCTTTAGACTTCACCAGGTCAGGCCTGAGATCGGTATCAATAGCATCAACCTTAATTTTAAGATTATTTGCCTGATACATCTTCAGGATATTAAGAATTCCTCCCCACTCTTCTCTCTTGGAAAACAAAGTCATCTTGAGAGGGGTCTTCACCATATCGAGGACTTTTACCGTTTGCTCAGTAAGGCTGTTTTTCTTATCCTTAGTGAGATCAAACTCACGGAAGTTTTTGTTACCAAGGTAGTTAACAAGCCCCAGGATAGAAATCACGAGGACAGCATTGATCCCATGATGAAGGACTTTGTGAAAATATTTTGATTTCACAAAAACTTTCAGGTCATCAATTTTCACGATAACAAGAAGACCCGCCAGCGCGATCGCAAAAGCTGAAAGGCAAACATTAAGAACACCGAATTCCGGAGCAGCAATCCACAGAGCTATTGATGAGAGGGCCACGAGAACATCGATGATTACCCATAAAGGGAAAAGCCAGGTTTTCATTACCAGTTTCTCCGGTCGAGGGACTTAGCAGTGAGAAAACCGAAGAAGAGTATAAAAGTAGCGTAATAGATCATGTCCTGAGTTCCGATCACACCTCTAAGCACTCTTTCGAAGTGTGAAGTGATTCCAATGTAATTAAAGATCTCTGCCACAAGATAATTTGAGTTGAGATTCCCGCCCCAGGTAATCATCCAGAGGAACATAATCCCCAGAATTGAAAGAAGGGCCGCGATGATCTGATTTCCGGAAATAGAAGAACAGAAAATCCCGAGGCTGATATACGCCAGAGAATTCAGAATCACCGAGAGATAAGCTGAAAAAAGAATCGAAGTATCATGAATTCCGATTCCCCAGATGATGAGCGGGAAAAGTCCGGTCATCAGGAGCATCGCCAGAATTAGTGTGAATGCCGCGAGACCCTTAGCAAGAATGACCTGCCAGTCATTTACCGGGGCCAGCCAATACACTTCCAGGGTTTCCTGTCGCTTCTCCTCTGAGAAAAGTCTCATCGTAATGAGCGGAATAAAAACCAGGAAGAGGAAATTGATATTGGCAAAAAGCCGGAGCACAACTTCGTCCACAAAAGAAATCGTCTGAGTCATGTTCTGCGGAATGGATTGGATTCCATCAGAATAAGTCACGAGAAGATTAAAGAACATGATCCCTGAAATCAGCGAAAAAAGCCCGATCAGGATATATGCAAGTGGTGAAGAGAAGTACGACTGTGATTCTTTTTTCCAGAGGGTCCAGATCATTTGCGGTTCTCCGTCATGTGAAGGAAGATATCTTCGAGCTCAGGTGACTCCACCATAATGGTATGAACTTTTGTTCCTTTATTCACGAGGTACTGAACGAGTTCCGGACGAATATCACGGTCACTTTCAAATGAAAGATGATACTGATCCTCACTTCCCACGTGCTGAACCTGTCCCATTTCAAATTTTCCGAATGAAGTTAAATCCGGTAACATCTCGCCAGAGGCGAGACCAAGCCTGACGACGAGCCCCTGACGAAACTTCCTGTGAATTTCAGAAAGATTTCCGGAGGCACGCACTTTCCCCTGATGAATGATCGTGATGTGATCACAGATCTGCTCAACTTCAGAGAGAATATGGGACGAGAAGAGAATTGTTTTTTCTTTCGCGAGTCCGCGGATAAATTCGCGAAGCTCAACCACTGACTGAGGATCGAGACCATTCGTCGGTTCATCGAGAATAAGAAATGGAGCATCGTAGAAAAGTGCCTGAGCAAGTCCTACCCGCTGACGATAGCCTTTACTGAGATTTCCAATGAGACGCTTTCTCACATCTTTTAAAGATAGCTCAGTGATCATGCGATCAAGTCTTCCCGGGATATCCTTCACTTTGTGAAGCTTTCCGACAAAGCGCAAATAATCTTCAACCGTCATATCGGGATAGAGGGGTGCATTTTCCGGCAGAAGGCCCAGCATATTTTTGAGTTTATGCGAGCCCGGTGTGACGATCTCCCCAAAAAGACTGATAGTTCCGGATGTCGGCGGAAGAAGTCCGGCGATCATGCGCATGGTTGTACTTTTTCCGGCGCCATTAGGGCCGAGGAATCCATGAATGGAACCCTTTTTCACATTGAAGCTAACTGTATCCACCGCCACCCGGCCGGGATATTCCTTAGTAACGCTATCAACTATAAGGATATTATCCATTTCTACTCACAATAAATTATTATAGAGCTGTAGCTTCACTTCATAAGCTCCGAAAAGGTCTAAACAGGACTATGACTATTTTAGATACTTTCAAATCAAGAATTCAAGTAGCACAGCGGATTCTTATCACGACTCACGAATATCCCGATGCCGATGGCATTGGTTCAGAGATTTCACTCTGCCTTGCCCTTCGTGAATTCGGAAAAGATGCCTGGTGCGTGAACGAAGAGCCTCTTCTGGATAGATATCAGTATCTTGATCCTGATCACTGTGTCCTTGGTTTTCAGGATTTCAGTAAAAAACACGGCGGATTTGTTCCTGATCTCGTGATTGTGGTCGACACCAACACTCACGCGAGAACCGGAAAAGAATTAGCAAACTACATTGATGAAAGAAAATTCAAAGTCCTTTACATAGATCATCATCCCTGCCGGGGAAGAGATCTTTCGAATCACTGTATCGATGTCACTGCAGCTGCAACCGGACAGATGGTCGGTGAAATGATCGAGCACCTGGGTGTTGAGTTCTCAACGAAAATCGCACTGCCGATTTATACCGCGATCATTATTGATACGAGTTCATTCCGCTATCCTACTGTTTCAGCGAGCACTCACAGGCTCGTAGCAAGGCTCATGTCGACAGGAATCAATCCGCCAGAGGCCTATAACGGGATCTACGGAACGAAACGCGTTCATCACATGCATCTTCTGGGAAAAATTCTTGAAACAGCTTCAACTAATGCTGATGAAAGCATTGCCTGGATGCTTCTGCGGAAAGTTGATATTGATAATTTTGCGGGAGACGTGGAAGACACGCACGCCTTCATTAATAACCTTCTCGTTCTCAATAACATCAAGGTTGCAATCATGTTCCGGGACGATGGTCCGGTAGTCAAAATGAGTCTCAGGTCTTCAGGAGAATTTGACGTGGGAACCATAGCCCTCGCTCTTGGTGGTGGCGGACATTCGCATTCTGCGGCGACCATTATCACTAAAGGCCCGGGCGAGACCACGGAAGCAGTGATCGCAAAGTCGGTGAAGAAAGTGGAAGAAATCCTTCAAACGCTCGAAGCAGTTTAATCTGCCAGCGGTAATTTCATTGTGAAGAGAGAGCCAGAACCTTTCCCGCTTTCCACAATAATAGAGCCACCATGCGCCTCGATGATTTCCTTAGAGATGTAAAGGCCAAGCCCCATACCACTCACTTCATTCCGATTTACCGCCCTTTCAAAACGATCAAAGATCTTGGTTTTGTTTTCTTCAGAAATTCCGATTCCGAAATCTTTGACTGAAATTTCTGCGTGTCCGTCATTTTCAGATACGTTGACTATGATCTTTTTCCCAAGGCCGTACTTAACAGCATTAGTGAGAAGGTTCGCTATCACCTGCTCTATTCTGAATTTGTCCGCCGGAACGGAAGATAACATCAGATCAGCATTGAGTTCGATATTGGCACCTGATTCCAGAAATCTTGTTGTGACTTCTTCTGTGATTTCATAAAGATCTGCTTCTTCTTTACAGATATTCAGTTTCCCATAATTGATCTGGGATACATCAAGAAGGTCCTCGACAAGCTTGGAAAGTCTGTCTACTTGTCTGCTATTGGATTGCATCGCTCTCTTAAGAAGTCCTTTGAATTTTGGCTCCAGAGCTTCATTCTCAATTTTCTTCCCTATATTTTGTGAGTTGAGCTTCAGAGACGTAAGAGGAGTTTTAAGCTCGTGACTTGCGATAGATAGAAATTCATCGCGAGTCTGGACAGCATGCTTCAGATCAACATGGATTTTATGAAAATTTTTCAGTTGCCCTATCATCCAGTTTAATTTTGTCTCTGCACTTTGTTCATTAAGCACCAGTTCGGGAGCTTCGTAGTATATGTTCGGGCAAACCTGACTATCAATGATCGCGGTGGGATGAGTTCTCAGAACATCTCTGATCATCTCAGGACTAAATCTGTTGATATTATACTGACAAATCGCAGTCGCCTTGCTGTCGGGAAAAAATCTATTGAGAAGGGCTTCGTATTCAATCAAGCGGTCACATCCGCACTCGCTTCCCAATGCCCAGGTCATTTCACCCGTGACCCTGAAACCGGAAAAACCTTTCTGAAGAGCACCTTCCATGGCACTTTCCAGGAAAACTAACATAGCTGAAGGATCAAACTCACCTGAGTTAAGATATGCATTTCTTTTCGTAGCAAAGGTCAAAGCACCATTCGCCTCATGAAGATCGACATCAATCCCACCCTGCTTAAGCCCCGCACGAGTCTCTTCCACAGTGTGATCATCAACAATATAAACACAGCATTCATTGCGCTCGAGTCCCTGATGCATATAGGGGATGAGAGCTTTCATCTGATCATCCATATTGCGGTAAATAAGACAAATATGGTCACCGAGTCCCATTTGATTGATTTGTTCGCTAAGCTCAAGATGGTGTGTATTCATTTCTTCCCCCGAAATATATGGATAAAGGAGCTTAGATTTTTTTGCCTTGCATGAACATGAACTGAAATTCTTCTTTAGATAAACTTATGGGTGTGACAATACGAAGTTGTTGCCTCAAGTGATAGCATTCCAGGATGAATGGGAGAAAAAGGATTATGAAAGCTTTATTCACTCTAATGCTGTTCGCTCTGGTTAGTTCCTGCGCTCATGAAAAGAAAGATTCCGGCCAATGTAGCACTTTGGGAGAATGCCTGAAGCTTTCATCGTCTTTAACAGGTAACAGTTATCTTTTTGATGAAATGAAGTTAAATGAAAAAGTCGGGTCAATCGGAAAAGTGACATGGGATAAGGAAAATGCAGATCTTCTTATCGGGGAGCTTCTTGCCTCGGCTGGATACTACCGTCTGGATATGGGAAAGAAAGTTTATAAGCTTATCAATGCCATTGACGTCAGATACACCGCAGGAATCAAATCATTTTCAGCGACCAAAGAAACGAATGATCCACTTCCTACGGCCAATGCCGCAGATCCGGTCGAACTCGTATATCATTCAAAAAACGGTCCACAACGTCCTTCGGAAATTGCAAGGAATCTCCGTCCCTTTATGAGCCGCTATGGAAGAGTGATTGATGAAAGAAGTGGAGGACTTATTATCGTCCGCGATACTGCCAGCAACCTTCACCAATTACTTCCCCTCATCCGTCGCTTGGATACACCTTTCACTGCTCAGGAAATAAAAGTGATGAAGAACTCAAACAAGTTCGAAGAACTCGGTAGTAAAATTCAAAGTGAAGTGAGTAAGCGTATATCTGAGATGCTTGAAAAAGCTAAACAAGAAAATCCACCAGGGAAGAAGCCGTAATGTTAAAAATTACTCCTCGTCAGAAGAAAATTATCATGTGGATCACGATTTTCATGATCGCGTTTCCCATGCCAATCATCATTTACTATGGAATGAAATTTCAGGACGAGAAGCCACCAGCGGTAGGGCCGGTTAAATCCAGCCCTTCTTAAGATTTACGCCGCCGTCGAAGCTCTGCATTATTCAGAAATGAAAAAAGTGAAGCGCTCTTTGAAAGCTAATCTTTGAGAGAAAGAAATAAACTACTTTCGAGATCAAAACTTTCTTGAGGTTTTTCCGGATCAAAAAAAATCGGAATTTTTGAACCTTTAAGAAATGTTACCGATCTAGAGATTTTGACAGCAGTGAATTCAATCTTACCGTTCTGATAAAGCACCCGTAGATTTGGGTGATATTTAGGGACTCTCCATCCATAAGCAAGATTTTCTATAACTTCAGCTTCGACATATGCCATTGATTCCCATCGGCGAATATCTCTAAGACTGCTCATTAATTTAGAACCACTGAGAATTAAACCCAAGCACAAGCAAACGAGAAAAACGCTTGTGATCTGAGTAATGCTGATCCTGGACAAATAGAACAATTGAATGGTAGGGATCAGGAGTAATAAGCCTAGCGGCCAAAAAGTATTACAAAGAAATTTACTTCTATCGAAATAAACTTTTTTCCTGTGCTCCTTTAATCCACCTTTCACAAAAATCATCGGTTAAATCCAGCCCTTCTCCTTAGCAATGAGGTAGAGGAGCCCGATTGCGATGATCCCGATGATGATCACGAACTGCTTCATCTTCTCTCTCGGATCTTCTACTTCTTCTTTCTTATCTTCCGGCTTGTGATTGGCGATCTGAACCATCTCTTCTTCTGAGAATGGATTTTCGATATCTTCAAAGACACCTAATCCGTGGAGGCGACCTTTCATGTTCTCAGGGATTTTCGTCCACTCGGTGTCTTCGATCTCAATCTGCATGATCGGAAGACCCCGGCGACCCATCTTCTGGGCCTGCTTATAGGTATCTCCTTCCTGAAGAGATTTGAGAACATGTTCATTTTCAGAAACTTTGTACTGAACCTTGCACTGATTCAGGATAACGATGATTTTTTCGATCTCAGTTTCATTCAGGTTGGTGTAGATCACGATTCCTCCCGAGGAATTTTACCATTCTGGATTTAAAGAGCCGCTCATTCCACTTAAGTCCCAGGCGTCTCAAAATTTTGCGGTCAAATGATAGATATGTATTTTTCACATGCTGATAGAGAGCTTCAATTTCAGGTGCTGAAAATGATCCCAGAAAGTAAGCCCCTTCCTTGAGATATTCACGATTCACTTCCGTATCGGCCACCACAACCGGTCTTCCGGTCGCAAGAGCACCGAATCCCTTCGCTGGAAAGAATCCCGGAGTGAAGTCCCAGATGGCCTTTGCCTGATGAGAATACAATGCTGAAGTGGCCTCGCAGTGATCACCTGCAAAATCAATCTGAGGATATTCTTCTTTCACTTTGAGGAGATGTTCAAAAGGCCCCATGACCCTGACCGTTTCATTGTGACTAAGAAGCACTTTCATAATTGTGCGAAAATCTTTTTCTGAAAGTCCGTGGGTATAAACCAGATGATGTTCAAAGGAAAAGTTATGATCTTCATCTCTCACGAAAGGATATTCTTCCGTGCGGTAAGTGGGAGCGATGACTTCAGCATTCGGTAGTTCGAGTTTCTTCTTAAGTGCTTCCGAGCTCACCGCAATCCGTGGGAATTGTCTCAGGGCCTTTTCGCGCCAATCGTTCACGAAGGGAGCGAACATTTTCTGCCAACCAGTTTTAGTCTGATCCAGTGAATCCCATTCCATGATGTAGAGTTCTTTCTCCACATGCGCTGGAAGATTCATCCCATGGATATACCCGCGCGAGAGGACAATCACTTTATTGATCGAAGGATGAACCGGGATGCCTTTTACGGCGGAGGGAAGAATCCAGAAATGCTTTTTAAAGACATCGCCCTTCTCAACCTTGTGGGTGAGATAGCTTGAAACAATGGAACGAGTTTCAATCTGACCGAGGATAGAACCTTGTTTGTGAACAATGGTGTAGAGCTCAGAGTTGGGATAAATCATGAGGACGAGTTCGAGAAGAAAAGTTGAATCATCACGAAGAAGAAGTGAATCAATACAGATGGCGGTATTCATGTCAGTACTTTTTAAACTGAATAACAAGTGAGCCGAAGATGAGGATTGCTCCTCCGGCGAGCTGGAGATCAGTCAGCTGAACTCCGAGAAAAATCCAGTTCACGATAATCGCAAAGAAGGGAAAAAACATTTCACCGATAGCTGTTGCCTTGGCCGAAATGCGCTTAAGTCCCTGGTAATAGAACCACATCGCAAGACCACCAGAAATGAGAACCATGATGAAGATGCGAAGATAATCGTCTCCGTGCGGAAGAATTAAACTCCGGTCCCACTGAACAAAGGGAATGAGAGCGATAAGTCCTGTCAGAAAACGACCGGAGAGAATGGCGCGCGTATCGAATCCGGCAAGACTCAGTTTTTTTCCATACACTGTGGCACTTCCCCATCCAATAATGGAAATCAGTACCAGCATATAGCCGCCCATCGCGGCGTCAGATTTAACAAGATTAAAGTCTTTCACCATGAGCTGGTAAAAACGCTCAATATCCGGCGAAGAAACAAGCAGGCCCCCGATCATACAGACTGCTGCCCAGATCAGAAATTTCTTATCAATCGGCTCTTTCAAAACCAGCGCCGCTAAAGATATCGCTATTACCGGCTGGAGTTTCTGAAGGAGAATCACAAGCGATGGATTAAGGAAGTTAAACGATTCGGTGAAAGCAACTGTAGCAAGTCCCGAACCGATACAACCAACAATGAAGAAGGAAAACATGTCGGATATTTTGAGATCACCAATGCGCTTTAAAGCACCGAAGAGAGTCCAGCTGAAAAAGAGTGTGAGAATGGCGTGTTCGTAAAAAACGATCGTTACCGGAGAGAGTCCGCTTTCAACAAGTGGATACCGAATGAGCGTATCCAGTGCCCAGAAGAAGCAAGCGATGAGAATGAGAAAAGTTCCGCCCATGCCTTAGTTTAGCGTGGAAACCATAGTCCCGGAATAGAAGTTTTGGAAAACCTCATGGGCGCGCTTCGACACGAGTTCTTTCTTGATCCGCTTTCGGTCACCTTTTCTCTGCTCTTTAGTAAGATCGACTGTGGGAAGAAGTCCGAAATTGATATTGGATGGACAAGGCTTCTCAATAGTCATGATGTAATTAACGAGAGCTCCCATAGCGGTTTCGACCGGGAAAGCGACAGGTTCCTGACCCTTGATCCGGCGAAGAACCTGAAAGCCTGCGTAAAGTCCCATGCTCGCCGATTCGGTATAGCCTTCAACACCGGTTATCTGGCCGGCAAAATAGAGTTCCGGATGTTTTTTTGAAGAGAGATCCTGATTCAGAAGTTTTCTGGCATTGAGAAATGAGTTCCGGTGACAAGATCCCAGATGGATGAAGCTTGCGTTTTCAAGCCCTGGAATCATCCGGAATACACGAACTTGTTCTTTGTAAGTGAGACGGGTCTGAAAACCGACGAGATTGTAAGCAGAACCGAGAAGATTTTCTTTCCGGAGCTGAACGACAGCATAGGGCCACTTGCCTTTGATGTCGGGCTCGAGTCCCACAGGCTTCATGCACGAAAAGCGTGCAGTATCTTTTCCTCTTTCGGCCATGAGATCAATCGGAAGACATGACTCGAAAAATTTCCAGTCTTCGAAATCTTTCTGTGGAACTTTCTCAGCTTTAGCAAGTTCCTCGACGAAAGCGTAGTACTGCTCTTTATTCATCTGAGAGTTGAGATAGTCCCCGCCCTCTTCCATTTCTTTATGACGATCCTTGAAATACATTTTAGTGAGATCGAGCGAATCGGCGTCTACTACCGGGGCAATCGCATCGTAAAAATAGAAATCATCTCCCGACATCTCCTTAATCCATGTTTCGAGTTTTGTTGTTGTAAGGGGACCGGTAGCAACGATCACATACTGACACTCAAATTGCTTCATGAGCGCAATCGGATCATCCGCCTCAAGCGAGACAACACGGATATTCGGATGCTGGGATAAACGATTCGTAATTTCAGCAGAAAACTTTTCGCGATCAACGGCAAGAGCGTCGCCGGCAGGAACAGCGTGAATGGCACCGCATTCGAGAATGAGAGAGCCCATCGCCTTCATTTCATTTTTCAGGATGCCGTGACCCGAGGTGGGTTCCATGGACTTGAGAGAATTAGTGCAGACGAGCTCAGCAAAAGTCGGGATCTTCTGGGCCGGGTTAAGCTGGATGGTTTTTCCCTCGACCAGCACCACCTGAACATTGTTCCGTGCAAGAAACATCGCTGCTTCTGAACCGGCGAGACCAGCGCCAATCACGAGAACTCGTTTCAGGCCCATAAACACTCTCTTTGATGAAAAAATTTTGCTATAATGAGACCGTTCTCATACCGCTTTTATCTGCAATGTGTCAAGTAAAGAGGCACCTATGTCTACCAAGCTGGCCCTCCATCAAACTCATCACACTCTCGCTGATTTTGAGAATATTGCCGCTACTTTAAAAGAGCGGCTTAAAGGTGACGGACTTCATCTTTTTCCCGAGCTTTTTCTTACGGGATATCCCCTGCAGGATCTTTGTCTACAGCGGGCCTTTATAGATAAATATCACGAGCATTTTAAAAATATCGATGAGTGGGTAAAGAAATGTTCCAAGGCTGATAAGTGGCGCGCACTTATTCCGGGACTCGATTACGATCTCGCTGAGAGTGGGCTTCCGAAAAAAATTGAGAATGTGGTTTTTGAAGCTGTGCCAGGTGTAGGTCTTAAAAAGATTTATACCAAACGTCTTCTTCCGAATTACGACATCTTCGATGAGAAAAAATATTTTATTCCTGGCTCTGAAAATTGTTTCTATGAGTTTCAGGGCAATCTCTTTGGCATTCTCGTATGTGAGGATATGTGGGCAAGCTCCTTTCACAAGGATGATCCATGCGACCTCATGTACAAAGAGATGAAAGAAAAGAATCTCAAGCTCAACATAATAATCAATGTTTCAGGATCACCCTTCGATGTGGCAAAAAAGCGAAAGAGAGTTGAGCGCGCTAAAGCGATCAGTCTCAGGTTCAAGTGTCCTTTCGCATATATCAACCGCGTGGGTGGAGAGGACGAAATCCTTTTTGATGGTTCGAGCTTTATTGTGGCCGGTGAAAACCTCGTTCTTGGCATGAAGACTTTTGAAAAGGATCTCCAGGAGATCCAGCTCGAAAAAATCCAGGGGCTATTTGAGCATGAACCAGTCTTTAGGGAAGAAAACACCTGGGAAGGACTTTTTTCGCCCCAGCTTCTCCTCGATACAAAACCGGCGACCATGCGAACCTGGAATGATGATGAGTGCGAAGATGTTCTCAAGGCACTTAAATTCGGGCTTCAGGAATACGCGCGCAAATCCGGCTTTAAGAAATTCCTCGTAGCACTCTCCGGCGGGATGGATTCTGCCCTGGTGCTGGCAATCGTGAAACTGTCCCTTACACCTGGCCAGGAACTGGAAGCGGTTTACATGCCAAGTATCTATTCGGCGAGCCTGTCGACTCAGCTGTGTGAGGATATGTGCCGCCGTATCAAGGTTCCCCTTCATCATCTGCCGATTAAATTTCTGCACGCGGCAGTTAAAAACACATTTACCACGACCTTTGTGGAGAAATTTGACGGGCTCGTGGATGAAAACATCCAGAGTCGCCTGAGAGGAGCGCTTCTTTACACGCGCTCCAATCAGACCGGGGCGATGGTTATCAACACCTCAAACAAATCTGAGCTCGCTGTGGGCTATTCCACCCAGTACGGGGATTCAGTCGGTGCGATTTCTCTTCTCGGCGATCTTTATAAAACAGAGGTTTATCGACTTGCTCATTACGTGAATGAGAAACACGGAGAACCAATACCTTCGGGCATTATCGATCGCGGGCCCTCGGCCGAGCTTCGTCAGAACCAGCTGGACCAGGATTCTCTTCCCCCTTATGCGCGTCTGGACCCGATGCTTGAAGGGATTCTTTCTTACCGCTACGGGAAAAAGGAATTGTCAGGATTAGGTTTTACCGAGGAAGAAATCATGAAAACCCTTAACCTCTACCTGAAATCAGAGTATAAAAGAGCTCAGTTCTGTCCGATCCTGAAAATTAAGGCGAAAAGTTTCGGGTTTGGGTACAGAATACCGATAAGTAAAAATCTGAAATACCACCTTTCTTAGGGAGAAAAAAATGATCGAAGAAAATAACACTGAGTCGTCTGATACCAAAACTAAGGTTATGGGCAAGATCAACGAACTCAAATCCAATGTTCAGACATTCATCAATGATGTGAACGTTGCTGACATCAAAGCATCTTTCAATGCCAAAATGAAAGAAGCTCAGAAAGACTGGAACAAGCTCGTAGACCGCGATCTCCAGGATATGAAGAAGAAACTTCAGAAAGAAAAAACTGAAGTGGAAGTGAAAGCGAAGAAATTCCTCCAGGATCACAAGAAAGAATTAAATTCTCTTCAGGCGAAAATCGACAAGCTCGTTAAGTCGGCTAAGAGTGTAAAAGTTTCTCCTGCCAAGAAAACTACGGCGAAGAAAGCTGCTACGAAAAAGAAAGTTGCTAAGAAAAAGTAATAAAAAAAAGCCCTCTTCGGAGGGCTTTTTTTTATAAAAATTCTTAAATGAGTGCAGGTCCTAGGCAAAGATGAATGAGGGCGGAGACGTACGTTCAAGTACGTCGCACAAGCGAGTGAATCTTTAACGAAGGAGATGCCTCATTTAAGGATTTTTAAGCGACGACTTCGCTGACGTGGAAGACCTTCCCGCGTCCATTCTTCTTACTTAGATACATCATCTTATCAGCGAATTCGATAATCGACTTCGCAGTTTCTGCGTCCGATGGATACTCCGCAATGCCGATTGAAAGTGACAGGCGGTACTTCTTTTCGCGATCAATATCAAATTCAGCAGCTTTCACTGCATCTGAGATACGAAGTGCAATCATCTTAGATTCTTCAATTGTCGTTCTTGGAAGAAGGACTATGAATTCATCCCCACCGTAGCGGTACACGAGATCAGTTGAACGAAGCTGGTTCTTCACGACCTTGGCCATATCAATGAGAAGTTGCGAGCCTACTACGTGGCCGAACTGATCGTTTACGTTCTTAAAGTAGTCGATATCAACAAAGAGAAGAGCAAAACCATTCCGGTCATGCTGAAAGCGGCTGATGTAGAGATCAAGATCTTCAACGAGCTTCCGCTGATTGAAAAGACCCGTAATTTCGTCAGTGAGAGAGAGAAGTCTCATCTCTTCACGCTTCTTCGATTCAGTAAGAATAGTCACTGAGGTCTTCAGAACATTCGAGAGGTAATCAGAGAGAATTTCTTTAATTGTATAGGGAGAAGTATTTTTCACGACGAGATAAGTGAGATTTCCCTCACCGTCTTTTACCAGAAAATAGAATCTGCTATTCCAGTAGCGAAGACCGAAGACAAGTCCGGTTTCATCTGCCAGGAAGCGGCAGATTCTCTTAAGCTGACGGTCTGTGAGCTTAAGACGTTTCTGGAGTGAGAAGAGTCGCTTTTCATCAGAGTGAAACTGGATTTCTTTCTCTCGTTCGAAGAATAGATTCAGATACTGGTTAAGGCTTTGAGAAATATCTTTTACCGACGAGAAACTCTCAGGACGTGAAAACAAATGAAGAACGGCACGCTCAGGATTCCATTGGCCGGTATGAACGCTTCCGAAAAGTTTTAATCGATAAATGACAGTACGGATTTCGTTTGAATCAACAGGCAGACTCAAAAAATCAAAGAGGCCCGCGCGGAAAGAGCCGACGATGCCGTAAATGTCCGGTCGCGGAGATAATAGAGTAATCGCTGCCCGTGGAATGATATGCCTGATCCTGCGGATATCATCAATCGTCTTCTGACTCTGGCGATTTGACTGGAAGAAAACAGCATCCGCTTCTCTCTTTCCGAAGGCAAGGAGATCCCCTACCTCCTGAATATAGGAGAAATGATAGTTGACCTTGTTTTCGCGGAAGGATTTTTTAATCGCTTCAATTGAAAATGAATCAAGACCGATGCAGATGATTTCGAGCTGTCCGTTTTTCTTTGTCATTACATATCAATATTTTTCTTGAGGGCCTCGAGTGCAGCACCCTTATCAGTCTCATCTTCCAATACAGAGATCGCACCTCTCAGAGTCTTGATAGCTTTCTCAAGTTTATCCTCGAGTTCAAATCTCGATTCGACGGTACGCTTCTCCTGAGTCTGGATCGATTCCATATCAAACTCCATGGCGTCGATCTTACGCTTCAGCTCGAGAATTTTCAAATCACGATTTCGAATCTGTGTTTCAGCATCTGACTTTAAGAGTTCGAGTTTTCCCTCGAGCTCACGTTCACGGAGCTGAACCTTCTTCACATCAATACGGTTCTTTTGTGCAGATTTATCAAGCTCTTCGCGAAGGATTCTGTTTTTCTCCTCGAGGATGAGACGACGCTCCTCCTCAAGACGAACACGATCCTTTAGCTCAGATATATCTTCATTGAGTTTCTTGCGCACAATTGAAAGTTCAATCTTCTTCTCATCAAGCTCAGCTCTCATGGTAAGAGTCTGGCGATTATGGAGAAGCTTCTCTTCATCCATGTTCTGAATCTTCGTCAGGAGTTCCTCACGATCAGATCTCAGATTAGAAAGAGTCGCCTGCATTCTTTCAAGTTCAGCTGAATATGCACCAGAAATTTCCCGCAGCTCCTGACCCATTGGTCTCTGGGCCTCAACTGCGCGCGATTCTTCTTTCTCTGTTTTTTCTTTTCTTTCTTTTCTGATCTTAGTCGAAGTCTTCTCTTCTTTCGCTGGAGAAGCTACAACAGCAGGCTTTTCTTCAGTCGAAGCTTCTGTTCCAAAATCAAGATTCCCAAGATCGAGATCATCACTTACAAGTGGCTGGTCAAGATCACTGTCGAGAGTTTCTTCACCCGCGCCAGCAGTAACATCAGCAATGGAAAAGCCTTCATCTGCCAGATTAAGCTCAACCTCTTTATCGTCTGAACTTAAAGCTAGACTATCATCAATACCACCGAAATCCAGGGCATCTGCTTCTGCTTCCGGAGCTTCAGGTTTACCTGTTCCGATCATTATGTCAGAGTCATCTTCCACAAAATTCAGCTCATCCGGTAATGCGTGATTAACCTTGGAATCTTCATCCATGATGGCATCAATTTCAGCGAGTTTATCTTTTACATCCGAAGAGAGATCTCCCCCATCCAGAGAAAAATCAAGCTTATCATCATTGTCAACTTCAGAGAGAAAGAGTCCTGACGGCTCTTCAGCATCTTCAGCTAAAGCTGGAACAGCTTTATTGTTTGAAGTTGAGGTACTTTCCAGTGAAAAATCTTCAACACTTCCCAGATCGAGTTCACCCAGGTTTTCAAGGTGACCATCTTCTTTCAGGTCTGACCCAAGATCCATGTCATCGCCAAGCTCGAGGTCCACACCCGAATCGAGTTCCATATCCATGCCCTGATCTTCAGAGGCATCTTCCGGCAGATCAGGAGTTTCAGAAATTTCCAGCTCCTCCATATCATCGAGGGAAAATTCCTGATCTTTGTTACTCATACCGTCTCCGGATTCTTCGTCTTCCGCGGCTGCGAAATTAGATAAGCTTTGATATTTGGGTTTTTGCTGCTTTTGGGGAGCTGCTTCTGCAAACAGTTCATCAAGTTCCATGCTTAGCTTGTGGCTTTTCAGATGAATGAGAGAACTCATTTCAAATTGTTCAGCGACTCTACGAATTCCGGAGGCTTCGAGCTTATTTCCGCGAACATTGGAGAGCTCATTACTGAAGCCACCTAAAATGCGCTGAAGATTTTCGACACTTACCTGCCGGGAAATATAAGCATCCCCTCCAACCGGAGAAAGCTGATGCGCTTTCAGGTCCTGAGGTTTCTGGTCGCCAGTAACATAAATGATTTTTGCTTCAGGACTCGTGCCCCGGATGATCATGACCCATTTATCGATTTCTTTCGTGCTTTTAGAGAAATCGATGAAAAAACATCGGACGTCATCTTCCGTCTTAAGGATGTTTTTCAGATCCTCTTCTCTGTTTACCCACACGCCATCGCTCAATGCGGGAAAACGCTCAGGGAATTCTTCAAACTTTGCACTATCAAAGCTAATAAAATAGTAGGTCATTATATTGTCCTCCTGATAATGATAACTTACTTGGGAAGACAACGATCTACGGGCAAAGATTGCACGTTACTCCTCTCAATGAACTGTTGATTCCCAGAGGGGCCCATAATACAATCGAGTTGCTTCCCAAACTGGAGGACTCTTGAAAAACATTATTGCCATCGTGGCCACGATGTTGACTGTATTGATCGGAAACGTCCGAGCTGAAGAAAACTTCCTTCCTTCCAATATTTTAATGATGGATGAAAGGTTCGCTCACCACGTGATTCTGGTAGAAAAGGCCACCCATCAGCTTCATGTTTTTGAAAACGATAACTCGTATCCAAAACTTCTTAAGACCTACAATATAGCCAGCGGTAAAATGAAGGGTGACAAGACCGAGAATGGAGATCACAAAACTCCTGAAGGTATCTACACTCTCCAGGAATTTCTCTCACAGGGAGAGCTCAAACGTCGTCACGGTGATTACGCCAAGATCTACGGAGCAGGTGCCTTCCCGACTGATTATCCGAATTTCATGGATCAGCGTGCGAAGAAAAGTGGCGGAGGAATCTGGCTTCACTCTACTGATGATGACAATCGTATTTCAAAAGGGCTTGATTCCCGCGGATGCGTAGTTGTTCAGAATGCGGACCTGAAAGATATCGGTCAGTATATTGAACTTCAACACACACCGATTATTGTTGTTCAGGATATCTATCACCTGAATAAGAAAACATGGGAAAGAAACCGCAAAGATATCAACGATGCTGTTCAAAAATGGTCAACGGCGTGGCAGAACAAAGATTTTGATAATTACATCGGGGCTTACCATCAGGAACGCTTCTACGATAACAGTAAGGGTAATTACAACGCTTTCAAGAATTACAAGAAAGCAGTTTTCTCGCGCCCGGATAAGCCAACCATCCAGTTTGATTTCATTTCGATCATGGCAAATGAACAGTATGCTGTCGTTCACCTTCGTCAGGACTATCGTTCAAATATCATCAACGATACTGGTAAGAAAACTCTCTATCTCATGAAGAATGAGAACTATGACTGGAAGATTGTGGGTGAGCAGTTTGATAAGTCTGTTTCACAGCGTGACGTAGCGTTCACTCCCCAGAACAGATACTTTAAAGAATAGGCATGAAAGAAGCCATCCAACAGGCAGGAGGCGAAGTTTCAATCGTAATTTACGATGCTCCCCTGCCTCCACGCTATTTCCGCTTCTCAAAAAAATTCATCCGCACTCTGTTCGTCACAGTTCCACTAGTTTTTCTTTTTCTTCTCGGTGGGCTTTTCCTCTGGGGACTAGGCACTCGAGTTCAGACTGCACCCGTTCCGACCATGCCCGATGTTCTTTCTGAACATGATTCTGAAGTCATCACTCTCCGGAATGAAGTTGAGGCCCTGAAGAAAAGTAATGACGATATCGCCACTAAACTCTCCTCAACTCCGACAACTGCAGCTGGGGCAGAAGAACCCTATCTTCTGGCCATAAAGCGTCCATACGGAATGCAGAACTTCGTGAATGAAAAGCGCGTGAGCCTGGATCAGTTTGCTCTTGAGCAGGATAGCAATAAGGTAACTCTCAAATTTTCTATTGTAAGCTCGAGCCCAGAGACGAAAGTCATGGGCCATGTCTTAGTTTTCATGATTTCTGAATCAGGCATGATGGCCTATCCTCAGGAAGCCAATGCGACCTTCTCTGAAGGAATCAAATATTCTGCCGGTGAACCCTTCTCAGTTTCACGTCTTCGTCCGACAAACGCTGAATTTCTCCATAATCTTGTGGGTGAATCAGTGAAGTTTGTGGTCTACATTTTCAGCCGGGAAGGAGATCTTCTTCTCGTAAAAGAAACTGAATCATTTAAAGTCGGAGCGAAGGGATGAAGAGCGATCAGGATTTCCATGATTTTAATTATAATGTTCTTGGTTCCCGCTCAAAAGTGACCGGAGACATTATACTTTCCGGTGATGCCATCATCACTTCAGAAATTTACGGAAGTATCGAAGTCCATGAACAGGGAAAACTTGTTCTGGAACGTGGATCATTCGTGAAAGGAAGAATCAAAGCGATCGATCTTGAGATTTTTGGAACAGTTGAAGGTGAGATTGAGTGTTCAGGGCTTGTATCGGTTCGTTCTTCAGCAAGAATCACCGGTACTCTCAAATCCGGACGCCTGGTAGTTTATCCAGGCGCCATCATTGAAACTGATATCTCTACAGAAAATCCTGGTAATTAAGAATACGGACCGGACGAATTTTCGAGAGCGACTTCTCTAAACTCTTATCCCCTACCACAATAATAGTTAGCTTTTCCCAAGGGAAGACTTCGAGATTGGCGCGTGAAAGATCATTGGCCTTGAGCCGTGAGATTCTTTCAGGAAATTCCTGAAGCTCAATGAGGGGTCTCTGTTGGTGATCATAAAGCATGAGCTGCCCGATAAAGGCACCTGTTTCTTCAAAACCAAACGCGTAACCACCAATCATGTGGCCCTGCTGATGTTTGAATTCATCCGGAGTCACACCACCCTGAGAAACCTCTGCGAACACATCACGAATAATTGAGATCGCTTCAGCAGCTGTCTCAGTCTTAGAAAAAGTTGTCACACCGGCGCGACCATATTCTTTCTGGATAGAAACATAAGCGCCCGCTGAATATGTAAGACCTCTTTTTACTCTTAGTTCCTGAACAAGCTTCGAGGTGAAACTTCCTCCTAAGTAAGATGAAAGAAACTGAAACTGATCATACTTCCCTTCAACTTCACTCTTAGTGACGTATCTTCCGATTCTGATCTGCGCCTGGTTTGCACCTGGAACAGGAACCAGATAAATCGCAGACTGAAGACCAGGCTTTTTCAGATCGAGCTCAGCCATTTTCTTGCCTGCTGTCCAACCGCAACCGGAAATAACTTTTTCCATCGAGAGAACATCTTTCGGGCCGGCCAGATAAAGAACTTTTCTTGCTCCACGAAGTTCTGCCAGGCGTGTTTTCAGAGCGGCTGAATTCAGAAGATCATAGCCTGCGAGAGTTCCTTCTACTGGATTCACATACGGACTTTCTTCGAGCGAAATTTTACGGAAGACACGGTCAGCGAGTGAGCTGTGCGAAGTGACGAGATTTTTAAGCTGGCTTTTCGAACGACTGATATACGAACGCAGCTCGCTATCAGGATACTGAGCATCTTTCCAGATCTCACAGAATTTTCCCATCACGGGAGCGATATCGCGGGTGAGTGCCTGAACACTCATCACTGAGTATTCATGAGTCACTGAATGTTTAAGATTAGCACCATAGAAATCAAAGAATTCTGATATCTGCCTTTGAGTTTCCTTGCTGGTTCCTGCGGTGAACTGATCAAAAGTGCCCTGAGTAATTCCGGGACTCTTGTCTTTCAGAGCACCGTCTTCAAGATAAAGAGAGGCGGTGAAGCGCGGGAATTTATCATCCTGAACCCACACCACATCCAGATCTCCCCATTTCGTGCGTTTCACGCTGTCGAGAAATGATGGAGTTGCAAGGGCCTGAGTGGCGAGAAAGAACAATAAGAGATATTTTTTCATTTGTGTTTACTCCAGACAGATACAAAGACACTTTTCCCGGATGTGATTTCATGGCAGACGCTTTTCACATCATTCACAGTCACTTTCTCGTAGAGACCAAGCTCTTCCTGATACTTTTTCCAGTCACCAAAGAGAAGTTGTCTCTCGCCGAGGAACTGAGCAAGACCGGCATTGCTGTCGAGCCCTGAATATAGATCAACGAGATAATTGTTTTTAATCTTCTGGATATTTCTCTCAGTCACTTCGGTGTCGCAAAATGCCTTCATTCTTCCCATGAGATCCTTACGGAACTCAGAGAGTTTCACACCCCTGACGAGTTCGCCGCCGATAAAGAAAAACCCAGCTTTTTCCAGCTGCTGGTGGGCCGCATACATAGAGGTCGCAATTGGCTTAGGTATAAGAATGTATTGATTAATGAGAGCGGAACTTTTTCCTGAACCGAGAATGGATGAAAGAACATCGAGAGCATATCCCTTCGCATGTCCTGCCTTAACCGTTGGGTATGAAAGCATGAACATCGGCGATGGTGATTCACCTTTTTTAGCAACAACCAGATCTTCAGTGAGTTTAGGCGTAAACATCTCTTCCTTGAGTGAATCGTGAGATTCTTTCACTGCCGGAGAAGATGGAATTGCTCCGAATCTTTCGCGAATAATTTGTTTTGCTTTTTTCGGATCCACATCACCCGTCAGAACAAGAGTGAGATTATTAGGGGCGTAGAAGCGCTTGAAGTATGCCTGAATCTGATCACGACTCACACTCTTCAGATCCGGAATGTCACCGATGACCGAAGTACCATAGGGAGTTCCCTTGAATAATGTCTGCATGAGCTCAAGATAAAGCTGACCTCTTGGAGAATTCTCATAGCGCATTTTTCTTTCTTCAAGAACAACCTGGCGCTCTTTCTCAAAGGCTTCCGGGTCAAGAAGAAGGTTATCCATGCGGTCTGATTCGACATCAAGAATTGTCTCGAGCTCAGTTGTCGGAAGATTCTCGTAATAAACAGTCTGATCATTAGTAGTGTACGCATTGGTCTGCCCACCGGAACCTTCAATCAGGAAGTCGATACGGTTGGGCCCGTACTTCTTAGCTCCCTTGAACATCATGTGCTCAAGAAAATGCGAAGCACCTGTGATGCCCTTCACTTCATTCTTTCCACCGACTTTATAAAACATATAAAGGCTGAAGATCGGAAGTTTGTGATTGGGAACAATGAGCGCAGTCATTCCATTATCGAGCTTCAGCTCTTCGACTTCGAGATGAATACTATCGGAAAGATTAGAGGCTTTTTTGGGCGCTTGACTGGAGCAACCCACAAAAACCAAAAATATTAAAGCGAGAAGAAAAACAAATCTCATAGTAAGATCCTTCGCATGAACAAGATCACCTTATTGGGCACTGGTACGAGTACGGGAGTACCTATTCTAGGTTGCAAGTGCCATGTTTGTCGATCAACGGATGTGAGAAATAAACGTCTTCGCGCAGCTGCACTGATTGAAACAGATAGT
This sequence comes from Bacteriovoracaceae bacterium, assembly GCA_046595005.1. Classification (GTDB taxonomy): domain Bacteria; phylum Bdellovibrionota; class Bacteriovoracia; order Bacteriovoracales; family Bacteriovoracaceae; genus Peredibacter. The sequence continues at coordinate 117,113 of JBKJPL010000054.1, forward strand.
GGTAAGAAAATTCTGATCGACGTGCCGCCTGATATAAGAACTCAGTTACTAAACAGTAATGTTGATTCGCTTGATGCTGTGATCATTACTCATGATCATGCTGATCATACTCATGGAATGGATGATCTCAGGCCTTTCGGATTTATCACCGGAAAATCGATTCCGGTTTATACCGCACCCGAGGCTGCCAAAGATCTTCGCCGGAAATTCCGTTATATTTTTGAACGAGATTCTTACTTCAAGGACAAGGCCGTTCTTGGGGGCGGGATTCCCCTGCTGGACCTCGAAGAATTAAATGAGGGAAGCCATATCCTGGCGGGAGAAAACTTTGAACTTCTTCCCCTCCCCCATGGTCATGAAGACACCTATGCCGTTCTTCATGGGAAGTGCGCCTATGTGGTGGACTGCCGGGAAATCCCTGAAAAAATTTCAGACCGCCTGCGTGACGCCCAGCTCGAAGTCCTGATTATTGACTGCCTCCGTATGAAAAAACATTCCACCCATCTTCATCTGGAATTATCGCTGGAATACATCGAAAAAATCCGTCCCAAACTCGCCATTCTTACCCACATGGGGCACGAGATGGAACACCTTGAACTTCTCCGGGAGCTTAAGGCACGGGGGGCCAAAAACGTTGTAATTGGTACAGACGGGGCTACCTTCCTCTATTCTTAAACGCAAAAACCGTGTAAGATTAGCTAAATTTTTTGCCACCACTTCAATGTTTAGCCTCAATGGGAGACCCCTATGAAAATTGCTGTACCTAAGGAAATTAAAAACAATGAAAACCGCGTTGGTTTAACACCAGCAGGTGCTCGTCAGCTCGTTCAGGACGGTCACGAAGTTTTCGTTCAGAAAAATGCCGGTATGGGTATCGGTATCACTGACGAGGAATACATCAAGGCCGGTGCTAAAATCGTTCCGACTCTTGAAGACTGTTTTGCTACAGGTGAAATGATCATCAAAGTAAAAGAGCCGCAGCCGAATGAAATCGCTCTTCTCAAGCCTCATCACATTCTTTACACGTATCTTCACCTTGCTGCTGATAAGCCGCAGACGGAAGGCCTCATGAAGTCTGGAGCAACTTGTATTGCTTACGAAACTATCCAGGCAGAAGACGGATCACTTCCACTTCTCGTTCCTATGTCGGAAGTTGCTGGTCGTATGTCAGTTCAAGTTGGTGCTACTTACCTTCAGCTCGATAAGGGCGGTAAAGGAATTCTTCTCGGAGGCGTTCCGGGTGTTCGTCGTGCGAAAGTTACAATCATCGGTTGCGGTATCGCTGGTACAAACGCTGCTCAAATGGCGGTTGGTCTTGGTGCTGACGTAACTCTGATCGATCTCTCGACTAAGCGTCTTGCTGAACTCGATCAGCTTTTCGAAAACAAAGTTCACACGATCTTCTCTAATTCTCAGAATATCGAAGAATCAGTCATCAACTCTGATCTCGTTATCGGTGCAGTTCTCGTTCCGGGTGCAAAAGCTCCGAAGCTAGTTACACGCGACATGATTTCTAAAATGGGCAAAGGTTCAGTAGTTGTGGATATCGCAGTTGACCAGGGTGGATGTATTGAAACCTGTAAGGCAACGACTCACGAGAATCCAACTTTCGTAGTTGATGGCGTAGTTCACTACTGTGTTGCTAACATGCCGGGTGCAGTGGCCAGGACGAGTACTTTCGCTCTCACTAACGTAACTCTGAAGTACGCTCGTATGCTTGCTCGTGACGGTGTTGATCGCGCGATCATGAAAGATAAGCCACTCCGCCTTGGTGTGAATATCTACAAAGGGAAACTCGTTTATGAGCAGGTCGCTAATGACCTCGATCTCCCTTACACTCCGCTAGCTCTCGATAAATATCTTTAATACTCAGGGGTCCTTCGGGACCCCTTTTTTTTGTGCTCTGTGACCTCCGCAGCGGAGGTAACATTGCGTAAATTTCCGAGCATGCTAGAATAAATCCATGCAGAAGATCCTCATCATTGTGAACCTTACGGTTGTCCTCCTGGGCGCGGGCCTTGTTTATTACTCACACTTCGTGATTAAACCCGAGCCAACTAATCAGGCAGCTGAAGAAGATAAGCTTAAAAAAGAGGCCTCAGAAAAATCAAAGATTGAGCCGGTAGCAATTAAAAAGTTCGTTGTGAATCTTCACTCCGGTTCTTCGCGCCTTCGCTATCTTGATCTTGAGATGAACGTTCTCACTTTCCACAATGACCAGAAAGAACTCATCAAAAACTCCGAGCATCTTTTGAAAGATGTTGTGATCCAGGTTTCATCGCAGATGAATGCGGGTGATCTCGATAGTATGACAGGGAAGCTTACTTTTGAGAGCCGTGTGAAAAAAATGGTGAATGAAAGATTGGGTCAGCCGGTGATTAAGCAAATCTACTTTTCTACTTTCGTAGTTCAATAAAAAAAGCCCTCTTTCGAGGGCTTTTAATTACTGCATTTTTTGAGCGTCGTCGTGATCAAGCGGAATAGCGTTTTTTCCATCATCAGGAAGTGCATCAGTATATTTCTTCAGCTCTTCCTTCGGGATCTTACCTTCAGCTACAAGGCGGTCACGAACACGTACATCCATCAGCTTCTCTTCAAGTGCGAGTCTTAACTTCATAGATCCTCTCTTTTAAAACGAAATTCTTTGTAACACTCAAGGGCGTTCTCTGGCAAGAAATATTGCTACGAGTCAACTATTGCCAGTATTTTGGAGGTTTTTGGTCATCATCTTTAACGACATAGAGATGCCCTTTTTTGGGTTTTACCCTCTGGAATTCCTTATTCAGGACCTTGTGAAGAAAGGGAGTCTGCTGAAAGCGGATGATGAGCCACGATAATCCCATCGCGAGAAGATGCGCCCAGGATGTGGTGATATTCGAGAAAAGGGCCATGTAGGCCTCAATCCCGGCGAGGATCCAGCAGAAGGTCTGGGCCCGCATCGGAAAGATCATCATGAGAGATAATTGGCGATCAGGGTAAAGAGTTGCGTACGCAATAAGCAGAGCGAAGTTAATTCCATTGAGCCCATGAAGACTTGTCTCAAAAACATGTGTGCCATGGAAGAAAAGTGAGCTCACGAGAAAATAAAAAAGTCCCACTCCAAGAACCGTGAGAAGAAGAAAACGTATATAAACTTTCTTGCCCCAGAGTGTTTCAAGCTCTGATCCAATAAACCAGATGAGAAGTGAATTGAAGATCGCACTCATGATCTGAGTTTCAACGAAGGGATAAGTTAAAAACTGATAAATCAGACCCGAAAATACACCTGCGCCGGAAAGTCCCACGAATGAAACAACCGAAAAAGCTCCCACGGCCTTAAGGATTGAGTGAAGAATAAAAAGAACTCCCGTCGTGATGAGAATTACTTTATTCACCGGAGTCAGGCGTGGTGCCTGGAATTGCATTTGATTCATTTTACAGGCCTCTGTGAAAGCTCAATGAGAATTCCACCGGTGGATTTTGGATGCATGAAATTGACCAGACATCCGCCTGCACCGATTCTTGGTTCAGGGTAAATAAAACGGTAACCCTTTGCCGTGAGCTCAGCAGTTTTCTTTTTTACGTCAGGAACTTTGAAACACAGGTGATGGATGCCCTCACCTTTCTGTTCGATAAATTTATGGATCGTACTTTCCTCAGACGTTGGTTCAAGCAGCTCGATGTGAGCATTCACATCAACATGAGCGAAGGCCGTGATGACTTTCTGATCTTTCACTTCTTCAAGTTCAGGTGAGAAAGTAAGTCCCATATCTTCCCAGATTTTTTTGGCGGAAGAGATGTCTTTCACAGCAATAGCAATATGATCAAGAATGCAGTCTTTTAAGTCGGGTAATGACATAGGCGTAATATTAAGCCAAGACGTGATCTAGATCAATTTGAAAAGTCGGGTGCGGGCACAGCGCCATCGCAGCGATTTGGATCAGCTGGATTAAATACAGGTATTGGAGGCTGGGTAGCAGGTGTACAGGCGCCGTTTTTACAGTCTCCGAACTCATTAACAGTATAACAAGTCTGAGTACAACGGGCCTCGCCGGTGACGGGATCATTCGGCTGAGAGACAACAACACATTTTGTGATCGGTGATTTTGCACACCAGTCTTTAGCAATACAGAATGAGCCCACAGGTTTTGAACAAAGGACGGCCGGATTCAAAGTAGTATTGTGAGGAGCACACTGACCATTGGTAGCGCCACAACACAGGCTTGAGCACTCGAGATCAGAGACGCAGGTTGATCCGATTGATTTATTTCCCTGCACTTCATTTTCATCGAAGCACTGAGAAACAAGGCTTTCATCCCAACAGCGTCCATTCAGACAACACTCAGCACTTCCGCAGCTTGAATTAGATGAACATGAACGGAAGTTTGAATAAAGAACTTCGTTTCCAATGTCTGTGCGATATACGGTCGGACGGACAAGCTGGAGTTTCACATCGATTGCCTGTGAAATGGTAAATTCAACTCCGTTGTCGTCTTTAGCGATGATTTCAATAGAAGAAGTTACGTTACATGAACCCACGTGATTGAGTTCTGAATCCTTACTCTGAGCACGGGCATTTGCGCCATCCATCCATAGAGTTTCACCAGAAGATGGAAGCGATGTTACTGAGCGCGATCCTTCTACACCGGAAGAACCGAGATATCCGACACCAGCCCCGATCTTGATCTTAGTCGCGAGAGGGAAAAGATAAGAATTGTAGTAAATCTTATCCTGCTGGGTATAGGAAATATTTCCGTCGCTGTCGACAGTTGCATAAACCGGATTATCCGGAAGAGCACCCTTCGTGAGATCAAAGTTCACGTAAGAGTTTTCTTTGAAGAGGCGTTTTGCTCCATCGAGGCGTGAGAAGCGGAATTGCCAGTTCATTGAATCCATCATGCGGTAAGGACCGCGATAAAAATATTTCGGATAAGTTGCCCCAGCTGGAAGTGGATCCCATATAGTCGATGCAGGAAATGAAAGTGCCGGGCTCAGGGTAGTGGCATTTGACTGGCTGAAAAGAAATGTGCCTGCAGTAAACGATGAAGCAGTTGCCATTGTATCAGGCAGAGGCTTCACGAGAGATTTTGCGAGAAAATCCTGATAATAGCTCGTGCTTGTGAAGCTCATTGTCTGCGTGAGATTCGGAGTCATCGGGAGTTTTGCTCCCGAAATAGTATTCTGACGAACTAATCCCTGGTCAGCAACTTTAGCGTAAGCATAAAGACATTCTTCTTCCGGCTGGTCGGGATTTGACTGAACTCCATCGCAGGCGCCGACGCCAACAAATGAAGGATCGTCGGCGACCTGCAGCCCGCGACAATAAAGACCAGTGTTGCGGTTATCCTGCACAGGAGTGTCTCCGGCAGAAAAGTCATAATCATTGTAATCGAAAAGATCGTAAGGAAGGCGCACACTACGGAAAGGTTCTGACTTGAGATCAAGAACAAGAACGCTGATCGGAGTTTGCGGAGTGATTCCTGGTGCCTGAATAATTGTCGCAGGAATTCCCTCTTCCGGAATTGCTTTGCGGTTAAGGCCCCACTTGAATCTTACGCGGACAATTCTATTGGAAAGAGTTCCAACGTTAATACCAGCAACATAAAGCTTACCGGCAAAGTTTTTTGGAAGTGTGAGCTTCTTCACATAGCTACCACCGGACGCGAGGCCTGTGCCGGTCTGATAGTTTGGATCAGCAGAAAGATTTGGTTCAATGAGATGTCTGATTTCTACTTTGGGAGGAAGCTTTGATCCGTCTTCGAGAACAGTGTCGTCATTTGTTCCACCAGATGTTGAACCGCCTGTTGTAGAAATTGAACCATCGGCAGTCGCAAGTCCGCGCTTGGAGACCGGGGCCGCCATGGGATTACAAGCTGTGATGATGAATATCATCACAAGCAATAGGCTTAGATTTTTCTTCCCGAAATTCCGTACATCCATGGTCATAGACCTCATAGTTTATATCGGCACAAATCCCTGAATTTCTAAGAACTATCTTTAAGGGGAATAAATTCCCGTAAACTCAGGTGGTTACTTGGGCTTCCCGAGTAAAAAACTTAGGTGTTAGACTACCTCATGGAAAAAATAAGACCGGTTACTCTTTCAGATGCGCACGCGATTCGTGACATTTATTCGGACTATCTTCCCACTCCGATCACTTTCGAAATCGCAGTTCCTACAAATGAAGAAATGAGTTCGCGTATCAAAGATTACACTGCTCTCTATCCCTGGCTCGTTACCGAAGTAAATGGAAAGGTTATCGCTTACGCGTATGCGACGACTTTCAAAACCCGCGCTGCTTACCGCTGGTCTGTCGAAAGCTCGGTTTACGTTCACAAGGACCACGCGGGAAAAGGGTATGGAAAAAGACTTTATACAGAACTCATTCAAAAGCTCGGGGCCATCGGCATTCTCAACGTAATTGGAGGGATCACCCTTCCGAATGAAGCGAGTGTTTTTCTTCATGAGAAAATGGGATTTACATTCGTGGGAAGATTTCCGGAAGTGGGATATAAAAACGGAAAGTGGTGGGACGTGGGCTATTGGCAGCTCACACTTCCGAAGCCATTGGCCCCGGAAGAAGTGAGAAAACCGTAATTACTTTAGTGCTTCGTTGAGAAGAACAGCGAGACGTACGCCGGCGAGGAAGATTCTTTGCTCCACAACCGGCATGAACTTATATGCATAGTCGTATGAGAGCTTAGGAGTTTCTTCGACAGTCGCCTCTTTCCGGCAATAGCTCTTCACTGACATCGGCGCCTGTGGCTCGATCACGTTTGCTGGATAAATTGATCCGCGGATATTTTTGGATTCACGTGCCCAGTCCAATGGTGTTCCTGAACGTGCAGCAATCATTTGCTCACGTGTTTTACCGACAGTCACAAATTTTGCCAGCTCAGTGTATGAGAGATTTGTAAAATTGATCATCCCTTCATCCCAGAGAGCATGAAGATTTGTTGATTGACCCATGTAAGTTACCTTACAAAGATTACCACCCTGATCCAGACCATTACCCACATGAAGAGGCATATGCAGGTCTCCAATCAGGTGAACGATGAATCTGATTGAAAATTCTTTTTGTTCGCGGGTTGCATCCGGATTCTTGAGAACCGCGAGTTGAGTATTAATTGAACCCATGAGCTTACCGACAGAATTTGTTTCATCGTGATCATGAGCTTCTTCTGCCCAGTCAGTATAGTGCCACACATATGTATGCTGATAACGTGCAGGATCTGATTTGATTTCATCCGGCCAGGTCGAAGCTCTTGCAAGAGTGTGCCCCTGAAGAATGGTTCTCGCAGCGAGAAGGGCCTTTGGCTCCATCATCCTCTCTGCGATCTCGCCTACTGCGCGATGACCTGTTGGTCCCCATGCAAATGCAGAAGTTGAAATTAAAAGTGCGCTCACGATGAATGCTTTCATGTGATCTCCTCGAAGGTTCCCTTCGTCTTATTTTTTCTAAAATTTGGTACAGTAAAAAGTTTTCCGTGAAAAGTAACGTAGTAACCGGGATTCAGAATGCGAGCAGCAAAGATTGCTTCAATCACATTCTGAGCAGCATCGGAATCATCAAATCCCAAAGGCTTCATGGCACCAGTGAATACAACCGGCACTTTCACTTCTGGATGTTTTTCGAAACAATGTTTTGAAGTAAGATCCATGGTGTCGGTTCCGTGAAGAACGACAATTGGATTATTGCCTTTCTCATGAGCGATGATGGAATTGGCGATAAAGTCTCGATCGTTGTCATCCATCACAAGTGAGTCTTTCGACATGATCTGCTTCACCGTAATTTCGGTCCACGGAAGACGGAGCTTCTCGACAATCTTATTTTTGACAATAGTGTCGCGGTTCTGAAGATTCCCTTCAAACTCGTCGTAGATTTTTTCGATCGTTCCGCCCGTCGCGAGGATGTAGAGCGGAGTTTTAATATTACTCATTTCAACCAGGACCCTTGACGTCTGTCATTCAGTGCCTATCTTTTACGAGATATTTAGCATGTTTAACAGACGACAATGTGACACCGTTACCTTTTTGGAGGGTTTATGAGCGTTCGTAAGGGCTCGATTTCAGTAAAGACCAATGACATTTTCCCGATTATCAAGAAGTGGCTCTACTCAGAGCACGATATTTTCATCCGTGAGCTGGTTTCTAACGCCTGTGATGCCATCACTAAAAGGTCTACTCTCGCCCGGTCCCAAGGCCATGAAACTCCCGAGGGAAGTGTCAAAATTGAGGTCAATAAGGCAAGTCGACTCATCACTATTTCGGATAATGGCCTCGGGATGACTGAGCAGGAAGTTGAAAAGTATATCGCTCAGCTCGCCTTCTCTGGTGCCGAAGAATTCGTTCAGAAGATGAAAGAAATGGGTAACACAGATTCGAAGAACGATATCATCGGAAAATTCGGTCTTGGTTTTTATTCTTCTTTCATGGTTGCTGAAAAAGTGGAAGTTGAATCTCTTTCATGGGTTCCCGGATCTCAGCCTACGAAGTGGACCTGTCTCGGCGATACTGATTACGAATTTTCCGAATCACAAAAGACTGATGTCGGTACGACTATCAAACTTTATATCTCCGCCGATGGAGAAGAATTTCTTGATCACTGGAAATTAAAAGAAACTCTCACGCATTACTGCGACTTCATGCCTTATGCGATCACACTCAAAGATGCGTCGAGCACCGAAGCCAAAGAATTAAACGGCGAGCAGATTAACGAAACCACTCCCCTCTGGAAAAAAGATCCCACAACTCTCAATGATCAGGACTATAAAGATTTCTTCCGGAAGATGTTCCCATATGATGAAGAACCTCTTTTCTGGCTCCATCTGAATGTGGATCATCCTTTCACTCTCCAGGGTGTGCTTTATTTCCCTAAGATTGATAAGAGTAAGCCTCTTACTGAAAATGGAATCAAGCTCTACTCCAAACAGGTGTTTGTATCAAGCAACGTAAAAAACGTTGTGCCGGATTTTCTGGGACTATTAAAAGGTGCTATCGATTCAGTGGATATTCCTCTGAACGTTTCGCGCTCTGCCCTTCAGGGTGACCCTAATATCAAGAAGATTTCAAACTACATCATCAAGAAAGTCGGCGAGTCACTGAAGAAACTCTTCAACACTGATCGCGAACGTTATGAAAAAGTCTGGGATGATATCGGACTTTTCGTTAAGTACGGATGTATGCAGGATACGAAGTTTGACGAGATGATGAGAAGATTTGTTCTCTTCCGTAATACTGATGGAAAGCTCGTGACTCTCGAAGATTATCAGGCATCTATTCCTGAAGCGTACAAAGAGAAACTCAAAAACAGATACATTACCTTCGATAAAGCGACTGGTGATGAGTCTTTGAGAAAGCAACTTCACGCTGAAGGCATTCATGTTCTGGAAATCGATAATTACATCGATCCGCATTTCACTCAGCACGCTGAGATGAAGAAGCTTGGTGAAGAAGAATTTAAATTCACTTCGGTTGATACTGAAGTCGAAAATCTTCTCCATAGCGGTGAGACCACTCCAGACGATGTGAAAGTTAAGGAATTTTTCGAGTCAGTACTTGTGAATGACAGCACCAAGGCAACTCTCGGTGTTGAAGTGAAATCTCTGAAAGGTGCTACATCTTCAGCATACTTCAAGGTTGATGAGCAGATGAAGCGCTTCCGTGAAATGACTAAGCAAATGGGTAACACCGCGTTCGCTCTGCCGATCAAGAAGACTCTGGTGGTGAATCCTCAGAACGCTCTCGTACAAAATGCACTGAAGATATGGGAAAAGGGTGAGAAAAAAGAACTCGCCGGAAAAATTGCCCTTTATGTGCAGGACCTCGCGAATCTTTCTTCCGAAGGACTTACTCCGGAAGAAAAAGAGAAGTTTGTGGGAAGATCCCAGAATCTGGTTCAGGAATTATCAAATTATATTGTTTAAAGGAAGGGGGCCGCAAGGCCCCTTTTTTGATTAAACTCACTCATTAGCGAGAGAATATCTTGCTAAGCTTGTAAATGAAGACCGACCGGATTCCATTCAATCCGTACCAGACACTATGGGGAAAGCTGATGCTTGTTGATTCTTTTCCGTAGTGGGTGGGGATTGTAAACTCGTTGATCCGGAAGCCAGCTTTAACGAGACCAACGATGATCTCTGTATCGAAGTGAAAATCATTTGAGCATTTTTCAAATCCTGATGCCCTCAACGCCTCCAGTGTATAGGCACGGTAGCCGGAGTGAAATTCGGAGAGCTTTGTTCCCAAAAAAAGATTTTCTATCTTAGTGAGAAGTATATTAGCTAAGTACCTGTAGCGCGGCATTCCACCAGTGAGTGGACTTCCGCTCATCCGTGAACCGTAGACCATTCCGCAATCACCCTTTTCCAATGCTGTGACAAATTTCCCCGCGAGTTCGGGAGCATACTGACCGTCACCGTGAACCATGATGACAGCATCATAACCTTTTTTCAGGCAGTGAGCGTAGGCCAGCTTCTGGCTTCCACCGTACCCCAAATTTTTATCCGATCGAATATAGGTGACGTCAATTTCTTTAACGAGATCTTCGGCAAACTCCCGGGTCCGGTCTGTACTGGCATTATCCACGATGATTATTTCTTCGGCAGAACTCCGAACATCATTCGGAAGACGAGTAACGACGCTTCTCAGAGTCTCCGCGACATTTCTGGCCGGGATATAAATCGCAAATTTCATGCGATCTTACTTCACCTTGTATATAAGCTTTTCGTCAAGAAGCTTGCTTAAAAGATTATTGGCGCCATTCCAGATGTCCTCCAGATGCGCGGGTTCGTAAGCCGCAGCAACATTTTCAACGATCTGACGAAAAGTTTCCTTTCCGTTTATTTTTCTTACGATTTCACAGGCAACAAGATTCGCTTCGTAAAAATAGTCATCGTCATTGAACTTCAGAATACGACTGCATTCCGAAACTTCGTTATAAGAGAGATAAACATCATCCTGAAGCTTGTAAACGCCATCAGTATCAGTCAATTTGCCAGTGTTCATATCGCACTCCTCAGAATTGTTTTTAAGCAAGGAAGAACACAGTCCTTATCACCGAATCCACGCACAGTGAAAGAAAGTGGAACACAATCATTTACGAGCTTCGTTGTCGACTTCACTTCAGGATAAATGACTTCGGTGTTCCCGTCCCAGACTGTCAGGTCCATTATTTTATCTTTGAGCTGTGGCCACTTTTCGAAAGTGAGCCCAAGAAATTCACTCAGCCCGAATGTATTTTTTACGATTCCCTGTCCCCGAACAAAACGGAAAGGCAGAACAAAACCGGATGCACCGATGAAACGTTGGAGCATATTATTTAAATCTTCCGGATCCGTTTTTTCTGAATCGAGCTTCGAGAGCTTAACGGCAATCTTCCAGAAATCAGGCCGGCCCTGACTGTTAAAGCGCTCGGCCAGTCCGGAAGATTTAGTTCTCGGTTTCGTAAGATTTAAGCCGAAGCCCTTGTCTTTGAAGTGCTCGACCTCGTGGCTCCAGCCATCATTCTCGAGATTCTTGAGCCAGGCACGAAATTTTTCAGTGGTAAAATTCTCGCTCAGTTCAAGACCTTCCTTCCACAGGGTCCTGGGATCCCACTCAGGAATTGCTACCCTAATGTGTGAGTGAAACATCTCTTCAACGTCACTTACTGGAGGAAATTCTTTTGGATTAAAAATGAATTGGGCAAATTTATGAACGTGGTAAATAGCGTTCCGCAAAAGGAGAAAAGTCGACGTCGAAAAATTGACTTCTTTTTCCCAGTCAAACGAACCTTGTCCCTCGGACTCAAAGTAGATTCTCATTGAACCAAGATCTTTAGGCCAGAACCAGGTCTCTTCGTCCAGAAAATGGCCATTAATGAGAATATTATCCGGAGAACAATTCGCCCTGACACCGATTACGACCATCGCCGCGAGTTGCGAAGTAATAAGTTCAAAAAACTCTCTGGCAGAATTAATTCCCAGCTGGGAATTGATCTCTTCGCGAAGGTTTGACACTTCTTCCTGAGAAAGCTCGGGTCCCACTTGAATCATTCGAAGTACCTTCAGCTCGCGAAGATAGATTCCAAGAGGACGGTTTTCGGAGCCCCAATGAACCCACTGAACAGAAATGGAGCGATTACTCCCCAGTGGAATTGTAGAATCCATGAGCCCGGAGAAAATAAAAGCTTTCAGCGCGAGGCTTAGCGCACAGACGCCCGAGCCATTAACATGGTTGTACACTGGCGGTGGCAATGTGAGTCCGCAGCCTTTCATCTGGATTCCGCCAATCAGAAGATTTCGCGCGCCCCCGAGAGTACGATCCCAACTTGGTGAGAAGATCTCAGTGAGAAGAAGATGGTTTTTATTAACAAAGGCTTCATAGTCCTCGGGGTCGCTGAACTTCGGGACTTCCACCGGAGTCATAGTAAGATTCTCAAGCCAGTTTTTCCAATCGGCTTCTTTGCCTTCGAGTACATCCGGGAGTGATGAATGACGAAACTTATTTACGATTGTCTGAGTGGTTTGGCTTCCCTGATTTTCTTCGAGAAGTTTTCGAGCATTCTGAACTTCGCCCATGAGAAATGGATTATAAACCAGCGTTCTGGTTCTGACGGGCCCACAAAGAACGGCAGTAAATCTGTGTAACATGCGAGCTACCTTAGGTGAACAATGCGCAATTCTTCGAGCTTTTTCCAGGGAATGTTCTCTTCCGTAAAATCTTGCCACTCTCCAGACTTCATTGAAAAGAAATAAAATTTTTCATCGACTCGGATTAATCGACCTTCCTGAGTCAGGCCGTAGGCACCTTGATTCGTGGGCAGTGAAAACTGCTTAATAAGCTTTCCTCCAAGGTGAAGCGGAGGCTTACCTGGGGAAATCCCTGTCCCGGTCAGCGAAGTTAAGAAACTCAGGTAACTTACTATCGTGTTGACCCAGAAAAATAATTTCTGCGGAGGTGTGAACATGGAGACATTATTCTTGACCAGTTCGTCCGTGAGCTCTCTCAAAGCATCCCGTTTCCGTGCCCTGGCCAGGCCGATCATCAGGAACTTCGCCCTGCCAAGTTTGAATGAACGCTGAACGTAGGAGAAGGTTCCATCCGCATACGTGACATGCGCACGGGCCCTGCTGCTTGCGTGAATAGTTCCACCGAGCGAGAAAAGACGGCAGGAGAGCTCGGTGTCCTCGAGACGATGCATACGTTCGTCGAATCCACCCATGGCGAGGAAAATACTTTTCCGGTACATGCAGGCAGCAGTGTTGATCACCGGGCCAATGCCTTCCGGATGAAAAAGAGAAATGTTCGTTCCGACATACCGCCGTGAGTTTAAGGCGCGTCGATATTCATTGAGAAATATTTTTGGTCCTGCTGGGATAACGCGACCCAGGGCTGCCGAATAGAAACCTGAATCAAAAAGACTGAGAAGTTCCCTGGCCCAGTCAGGTTCCACGACAACATCGCTGTCGACGAATGCGAGAAATTCTCCCTGAGCAATCTGGGAGCCGTGATTGCGAGCGGCTCCGGCGCAGCGACGCACACATGAGGTGACAATGACCGGATAGCGACTCGCAATCTTAACGGTGTCATCATCAGAGCCATTATCCACGACAATGATCTCACGCTGGTTCGACGGGAGATGAGAGGCGAGAATGCCCTCAAGAGTTGCCGCGAGGGTCTTGGCAGAGTTGAGACAGGGTACGATAAAACTCACATTAACCATAAATTCTCGGGATTAAGTGATCATCTGTCTGAAATCACGTAATGGTTTAATTTGAAGGATAAATTTTCGCCTAAAAGATTGAATATATTATAATAACATCACCCATGAGTGACGAATCAAAAAAAGAATACAAAGGCTTCGGAGAACTGAAAGTTCTTGAAATCTCTCCGATTGATGACGTCCCAGTCTACGCGATCAAAAAAGAAACTGATTCCTAAGATCTCTTCCCCATATGCTATGGTTGTCTGATGTTACAAGTTCATCTTCTCAGTCTTCCCTGGGGTGTGAAACATATTCCGAGCATTCAGATTGGAAGCCTCAAGGCATACCTTCTGCGACATCGTCCGACTCTCTCCGTGAGCGCTCATCACCTGCATCTTTCAATTCCCAGTGAAGTTTTTTCAGAGGATCGTTACTGGTCTTCGATAGCGAAGAATTTTAACGAAGCCTTCTACCTTTATCTTCTCTCATGGCGTTTTGGACATCGGTTTTCCCTCCCGCCCCCTGAAGTTCTCTACGAAGATCTTCGACGTCATGCCGAATCAGGACGAATGGAATTCGAGTTTCTCTCAATCAATGATCTCGAAAAGCTAGGCCAGGCAACTGACAAAATCCTCGAGGAAACTGTAGTGACGCCGGGACGATCGGCATCAAAAATCCTTATAGGGATGACCACTAATTTTCTCCAGACCTATGCCAATGTTTATGCCTACGCTTACCTTGAAGAACGATTAAAGGATAAGGACATTGCCTTCGTTTTAGGCGGCTCATCTGTAAGTTACCCTCAAGTAGTCTCCACACTTTCCCGTCTGGGTATCAAGGCGCATATCATAGTCGGTGAAGGTGAGAAGAAACTTCTGGAATTCATCCGTCGTTTTGAATTGGGTGAAAATCTTGCGGACACAGCTTCTGGAGTATTCTCGCTAACGGAATCGGTGGATCTCACGATCTGGAACGATGACTGGCATCGCTCGCAGGTGAAGTCGTTTTCTGAACTTCCTGATCCTGATTACAAAGAATATTTCGATACTCTGGATCAGCGTTTCGGCACCCAGAACTGGGCACAAATGCGCAAAAAAGTTGAATTACCACTTGAAGGAAGCCGAGGTTGTGTCTTCTCATGTGAGTTCTGTAATCTGAACCGATTCTGGGACGGATACCGCAAACGTCCCGGTGAAGAGATTGCTCTGAGGGCCGTGGAACTTACCCGTCGTTACGGAGTAGCAAGAGTCAGGTTCGTGGATAACCTCTGCGACGGCTGGGCAAAGGACTATGCTGAAGAACTTCTCCGGACAGGAAATTCAATCTCATCGATGATGGAACTTCGTCCAAAGCACAACGAGGACTTCTGGGAAGCTCTCCGTGCCAGCGGTCTGCGCGAGTGCCAGATTGGTGTGGAAGGACTCGATGAAGACATCCTACTTCGAGTGAAGAAAGGCACAACGGTCATGGATATTGTTTTCAATCAGAAGATTCTCACGGAGAAGCTGATCTTCAGAGGATCCCGACAACTTATCACCTACTATCCAAAGAGCACTGCCGGAGAGGTTTTTAAAACCCGCGACATGCTCGAGCTTCTTCTCCATATGCCTCGATTTGATATTGGTGGCTTCGCTCTCGGAGTGGATTCGCCTTTGTATCAAAGCCTTTCAAGGGAAACGCAGCAAAGTCTTCATGTGACTTCAAGTTACGCCAGTGCCATGCCTCGTTCGCGTGAAGAGTTGAGTGTGCATTTCTATCTCGAGAATCCTCCCGAACTAGCGCCGAGTCCGGAAGCCTTTCGAGATTGGAAGAAACTAGTGAAGTGGTACGACGCAGTTCCGCCGGATCACTGGACCCGGCATTACCTCATAATAGAGGGAAACCGGATTCGCGACGCACGCACGGGAGAGGAAAAAGTCATAATTCTCGAGGACGCAGCCGCGCTCGTATATGGGAATTGCCATTCACCAGTCACTCTGGACCAGATCATCGAAAAAACTTTCTTAAGTCGTGTACAGATTGAGAAAATACTTCTGGATTTATCCCGGGAGAAACTGATCTTCGAAAGAAACGGTCAATACATCGCTCTGGCACTCCGGATTTCAGATAAAACCTTCTTAGAACTTCAAAGCGAGAAGTTCCATCACATCACACGTTAAGAAGATGGTAATTTAAACTCAGAAAACGCAGGAAGGTTTGAATCTTTTTCTGACAAAACAGGATTCTTCACTGGCCACTCAAATCCAAAACTGTCGAAGCGAATTCCGAACTCGTGTTCTCTCGAAAATTTCCCTGACTGCACGTAATGAATCGAACTCCCCTCTTCCAGCGTTAGAAATCCGTGGGCAAACCCAGGAGGAATAAAGAGTGCTCGATTATCTCTATCTGAGAGGAAATATGAGGCATGTTCTCCGTAGCTCGTAGAAGAGATCCTCAGATCAACTACGACATCAAGAACTTTTCCTCGGGACACATATATTAACTTTCCTTGTTCAAAAGGAGAAACCTGGAAATGCATCCCCCGCACTACGTCTTTGTTTGAAATCGTGTAATAAGCTTCATCGGCTTTGAAATCCGGGATGATCGAGTTCCATAAAGGTTTCGAAATTCTTCCCCGCTCATCTTCATGAGAAGACCCTTCAAGATATAGAAGTCCGGATAACCTTTCTTCAATAATCCGGCTCATAAGTTTTCCTCAGAAAAAAATGTTCTCAGAATTCCCTGCTCTAGTGAAAATTGGGTCTGAAATCCCGGTACTCTTTCAAATCCAGTCCACGGCACCATGACCTCGTTGTCCCGATAAGGGATTGTACCCCAATGCGCAGGAACTTTTCCACCCGAGACAGATTCGTAAATGGTAACTAATTCCCGGAGATTAACCCGGGTTCCCGTTACCGCAAAACACTTGTTTCTGATTAGCTCAGGATTCTTCGTGAGCTCAAGGATTCTTTCATAAGCTGCTACTACGTCATCAATGTAAGCAAGCTCCAGTTCCTGATATCCGGGTGATAAATTAAGTGGTTCACCTTTTTTTGCAGAACGATGGATGAGATTCAAAACTTTATCTCTGGGATCAAAGGGTCCGTATGTCTCGAAAAGTTTCAGAGTCACGTATGGACTCTTGAATGACTTAAGAATGAATTCAAAAGACTCTTTAGTTGCAGCATAAAGGTTAAATGGCTGGTCATGATTCGGTCCCGTGTGCTGAAGGGCCGTGCCTGTATTTATAAACCAGATTGGACTTTCTTTCATTGCTTCAAGAATGCGCGTCCCGAGAAGAATATTCGAATCGATCATTGGAGCAAGGTCACTCGATGTGTGATCACGGACAAAATAAGTTGCAAGATGAATTACGATTTCAATCTGGTGATCGCGGAAGAATTGGTTTAGCTCACGGTCGCTGGTCTTCTTAAAAAAATCACGCCCCGGTGTAAATAACCGGTGATGTTTTTCCAATCGCTTTGTCAGGTGCTTACCAATAAAGCCGCCTGAACCCGTAATGAAAATATTCATGTGAAAATGATAGCAGGTCCGCATTTATGCGCCTATCCCTTTAATATCTCTGGAGCTTCAGGAATCCACGACCTTATCCGATAAGAAGCCTATGGTTTTTCGCTTCTTCACCATTCTCTCACTTCTTGTGATGTGTTTTCAAACTGCCATAGCATTTGATCACGATTATGAAATGCGCGTGAGCTGGATTAAAACTCTTAAAGTATTCCTCTCCACTCTTGAAAAAAAAGAATCACGAAATCTTAAACTCTCTGTGGAAGAAAAACGCTTCCTTCGCGACTTCTCTCTTTTTAAAAAAGCCTGGGCAGATTCGCGCTTTGATTGCATTTACGGAGGCTGGCCCAGTACGCTGGTATCTCATGAGGGAAAACGGCTTTGCTCTTCTCCAAAATCCCGGAGTGATTTCCAGAATAATCCCTGTTCAGAGAGGGAGCTCAAGTGTCAGCCACTTCTTTTCGGTCCTTCTCTTTGCGCACCTTTTGCTGACAAACAGGACATGCAAACCGCTTTCAGCAGTTGCGAAAAAAAATTCCAGAATGCCGGCGGCAATTATGAGTACCTGAGAAATCTCGGTCCGCGTGATCTCGAAGATCTTCGCGAGCTTTCTGTTCTCGCCGGAGATATCTGCAAAAAAAATACACCTATGTGTCGCGAGCTTTTGAACAAAATAGATGACGGCCTCACGTCTATTGACCGCGGTTGGAGAGAAAGTACGCGCGTGACCGCTGAAGCTCCTGTACCTGGAGCGGCCATAGTTCCCGAGGAAGAACCGATAATCTCCTGTGTGGAAGCTGAGCCGGAAGAATCTTCCCTTCAGCAAATCAGTTCCAGAAACTACGATGAAATGTATGAGTCGATGAAGCAAAACTTCGAGCGGTCGGCCTTCTGCGATCCGATGAAGGTCGTAAGTAATCCTGCTGAAAGACCAAATCCGTTTCTCCTCGCTGAACTTTTCCGGGATATGACATTCTTTGAGCTACTTCCATTCAATAGATCTTTGAGTTCTGATACGCGGATGAATCAGCTTATTTCACGCTATCGTTTAAATAGTGAAGCCCAGTCACGAATCAGGGCCCTTCTTCCGAGAGTAACGTCAAATGGACTTAATTCTCCAGATCGGACAAGGGCCATCCTCGAAATGCGTACGCAGATTCTTCAGGATTTCTCCCGCGATGGATCCGCTCAAAACCAGATGAAAGAAACAGTCCGCTCTAAACTCGCTGAGAATCATATCTTCCGCAAAGAAAGTGATGGATCAGTTTCCTGTCCCTTCATCACCAAAGACGCTTTCATCAAAGCGATGGAAGGACGCGCACGGGTTCTTTCCCAGCACAGGCGATCTCTGCCGAAGCAAGATCAGCTGACGATTGTTGATTACACCCGCCCATCTAATGAGCGCAGGATGTTTGTCATTGATCTCAATTCCCAGAAAGTTCTTCACAACACCTGGGTCGCTCATGGTGGTGGTGATGGTAACGGTCCGGGTGCAGATGGATTAGGGAGTTCTCCCGCAATGTCGAATGTGAATGGATCAAATCTTTCTTCTGATGGATTTGTGATTGCCGGTCAGCCTTCGCACGGTGCCCGCTTTGGGCCTAATGTCATTCTTCGTGGGATTGATCAGGCGAACACTAATCTCGCTTCGCGCTCAGTGATCCTTCACGGCTGGGGCGCACCCATGGATGATTTTACAAATGGTGTTTCACTCTTTGAGCCGAGCTCTGGCACCTATGCTCCGCCTCAGGATCCGGTGAAAACTCTTTCAATGATTAATCCATCTACTGCGGCAGACGATCAACTACAGGATGCACTACGTTTTGTCCGAAGCTCAACCTGGATTCCGAAATATCTTCAGCCGACAGAGGGTTGTTTGGGCGTGCCGAAAGTGAATATGAGTCATCTGGATCAACGCGGACGAAATCAAACCCAGCTGGAAAACCTCCGTCAGGATCTTCCGGGCTCGCTTATCTTCAATTACTCAGGGCCACAGATGCAATCCCGGTATCTCCAATAAAAAAAGGCTCCCTTTCGAGAGCCTTCTTTGCTTTTCCAACACACAACCAATTAAGAGACAATATCCTGATAATCCATGTGATTTACATGAAAGTCAGAAGTAGATGTTTCATCACGGTGGAACCCTTTTTCAAGATGCTCGATCGGAAGAACGCGGCCGCCATGCTTAACGGAAGTGCGGTTCTTGTGAACGAGCTGGTTCTCTTCTTTTTCTTCTAATTCTTTGCAGTGAATGCACAGATCAGCAGTCGGACGCGCCATCAGGCGATTATTGGAAATTTCCATTCCACAATCTTCGCACTCACCAAAAGTTCCATCGTCGATCTTCTGGAGTGATTTGCGGATCTTCTTCATATAAACAGCGTTTCGTGCTTTAAGGCGAAAATCCATCTGGTTTTCTTTTTCAACAGAAACGATATCTACTTCATCGCCTTCAGCAGATGCCGGCTGAAGTAATGCACCTTCAAAAATCTCTTCTTCAGAAAGGATTTCCATAAAGAGGTTCTTAAAGTGTCCGATTGTCGCTTTGTCCATAAAGCACTCCTTAAAAGTGTCGCCATCCGTGATGTTAATACAGTTTTAATCCTTCAAAACTGGCGGCCATCCTGGCCATATGTGAGAGGGAGGTGAATTCCGTTTCTGGGTTACTCATCCTTGAGTAGATCCTCCGCTCTCGCGAAGCACTTAAAGCATGAACCGTGCCAACTTTAGTCTTTCAAAATTTGAGGGGTTTATGTTTTGACCACATGTTGGAAACATGACGATACGGGGGCAAATTAGTCTGACTGAGGCCACTTTAGCTCCGCGCATAGGGTCTTTTTGGGCCTCGTTTGTAATGAAGTGTGAGAATGTGAGGGTTTGCGCGAGCGGAGTGCATTCATGCACGCGGCTCGAATTTATTTCACACGTAACGTTCAGACTTTTCCTTGGAGAGAACGATCTCTCCCTTCTCACGCAGCTTGTGAACAACATCCATGATCTTCTTCTGGGCTTCCATCACATCCGATAAAGGACGTGGCTTTCCTTTGAGAATATCTTCAATGTCGCGCTTCATGTTCGTAGAGAACATATTGAGCAGATGATCAGTGACCTCTCTATTAGCTCCGCGAAGAGCGAGTCCAAAATCATCGAGCTGAATATCCTCAAGCAGGCGCTTCATCATGGTGACAGTAAGATATTTCAGGTCGTCAAATGTCACAAGGCTGCGACTTAACTTGATTGCCATCTCCGGATCCTTTCTCGCAATCTCTGCAATCAAAGATTGTTGTTGAGCAAGATCCAATCCCTGGAGCATTTCAATGGCCTGTTTAAATCCATCGACTTTGATTTTACTCATACACTTAGAAACTGATCCTCTGCTGAGAGATGATTTTTTACATAGTCTGTAACAGCATCTTCGAGCTTCATGAATTTAAACTTCGGCAGAGCTTTTTTGAGTTTCGTCATGTCTGCCTGAGTAAAATATTGGTACTGATTTCTGAGTTCAGCTGGCATGTCGATAAATCTGATATTCGGTTCTTTATCCATGCCCGCGAAAGTTGCTTTCACCAGATCATGAAAACTTCTCGCTTCACCGGTTCCGAGATTATAGATTCCTGAAAGCGAGGGTTTCTTTTTTCCGGCAGAGATGAGTTCAATCATCGCGCGAACAACATCTTTTACATAAACGAAGTCCCGGAGCTGCTCTCCATCCTTGAAGTCGGGTCGATGTGACTTGAAGAGTTTCACCTCGCCACCATCTTTAATCTGATTGAAAGACTGGTAAACCACCGAGCTCATCTTTCCTTTGTGATATTCCTGCGGCCCGAAGACATTGAAGAACTTCACGCCAAACCAGACTTTTGGTTTTTTGGTTTGCTTCAGGATCCACTCATCAGAAAGTTGCTTCGAGTAGCCGTACTTATTCATGGGCCTTAATTTCGGAATGCCTTTGTGATCATCGGAATAACCCTGCTCACCGGCTCCATAAGTGGCAGCACTTGAGGCATACATGATAGGAATGTTTTTCATCGCCGCCAGTGTCAGCAGGCGATTAGTGAACTCAGTATTGTTCTGGTAGAGAAAATCCATATTGAGCTCAGTCGTATCTGAGCACGCACCCATGTGGTAAATGGCCTTGAGGCCCCCTGGTTTCTTCCAGATCGGGTGAGTGAAAAGGTTTTCCACTGTCACAAAAGAGTCATACTTCAGACTCCGAAGGTTCTTCCATTTCTCGCCAGCTTCAAAATGATCACAGAGGAGAAGGTCTTCTTCGCCTCTGCCATTGAGCTCGTGAACAATAACTGAGCCGATGAATCCAGCGGCGCCGGTAATGAGAATCATGCAATTTCCTTCGATTGGGACTCTCTCATCATACGTTAAAACATGTCGGGGGAAAAGCGTGTGCACACCGTCAAAATGCTTGGAAATGGGTATCTTTTGAGTTAAAAAATCAGCTCTCAAGGAGAACACCATGATTAATACCGGCGGATGGCTCACTGAAGAGTCTTTTCATCAGAAATACTCTATGGGTTTCAAGGTGAAAGCTCACCTTCATTCGGAACAGACCAAGTACCAGAAGATTGATGTCTATGAGACAGAATCTGTTGGTCGCATGCTTCTTCTCGATGGCAAGACCATGGTTTCAGACAAGGACGAATTCGTTTATCACGAAGTCGTGTCTCACATTCCCTATATGGTTTCTCGTTCATGCAAGAAAGTTCTTATCATCGGTGGTGGTGACGGCGGCGTTGTTCGCGAGTTTGTTAAGCACCCGGATATCGAGCGTGTTGATCTCGTCGAGATTGATGAGCGCGTGATTGAAGTTTCAAAAAAATATTTCCCTGACTGTACTTCGGGTCTATCTGATCCGCGAGTCCGCGTTCTTCCGGAAGATGGCTTTGCTTTCATCAAGCGCGCCAAAAATGAATACGACATCATCGTAGTCGATTCAACTGACCCGGTGGATTTTGCTTCGGGACTTTTCACTGATGAGTTCTATCAGGACGTATACAACGCTCTGACCGAGGATGGAATCATGATGAACCAGACAGAGAATCCTTTTCTCGATGAATGGGGAATCAAAAACATCTACAACAACATGAGAAAAGTATTCCCGCAGGTTTCTTCTTTCAATGCTCCGATGCTTATTTATCCGGGAGTATTCTGGACCTTTGGATTCTCATCGAAAAAATATCGTCCGACAGATCTTAACCCGGACAAACTTCAGCACATGCATACATTGCAGCGATCTCTCAAGTGGTACAATATGGACTGGCACAAGGGTACCTTCTCCATTTCGAACTTCCACAAGAGAATGATTGGTCAGGAGTAATTATGAATGAAAAAAGACTTTTAAAAGAAGTTGAAGGCCTCGAGCACGGGAAAGCTTTCATCGGTACAGAATTCGCAGCTGCGATTTTCTCCGATACCACTCACTTGATCGGCTTCTGCTTTGATGGAACGACAAGCTTTCGTCCAGGTGCCCGCTTTGCCCCACAGGCGATCCGTGAGGCTTCATACGGGCTAGAGGACTATTCTCCTTACCTCGATAAGGACACCCAGGATTACAACATCGTTACGATGGGAGATCTTCCGGTTTATCCTTCGAAGTGGCACATCACCAATGACTTCTTTCTCGATATGGTGAAAGACATTGACCTCGTAAAAGACAAAGTGAAGTTCCTCACGATCGGTGGTGAGCATTCAATCTCTTACGGGCCAATCAAAAAATATCTCGAGAGTTATCCGGATCTGGTGATTCTCCATCTCGATGCTCACACGGATCTTCGTGATGGTTATCTGGAAGAAAAATACTCACACGCATCGATTATTCGTCGCGTGCTCGATCACTTTACGCCCAAGAATCGCCTTATCCAATACGGAATCCGCTCTGGACCTCGCCAGGAATTCCAATGGATGAAAGAAAATAAAACACTCGCGACATCTCTCAAAGAATGCTGTGAATGGCTGGAAGCGATCCCGAATGATCGTCCGATTTATCTGACACTCGACTTTGATTTCTTTGATCCAGCATACTTTCCAGGAACCGGAACACCGGAAGCAGGTGGAGAAGACTTCCACGGCTTCATGAGAATCCTTAAGATTTTAAATCAGAAAAATTTTGTTGGTGCTGATGTCGTGGAGCTTGCTCCGATGATTGATCCGACCAATAATTCCTCGTGTTTTGCCTCGAAAGTCACCCGCGAAGTCATCCTCGCCATGAACAAGTAATTCTCTTGAAGGCCGCCCATAAATCTGGGCGGCCCCACTTTAAAACCCTCTGAAATTTTTTTCCCATTCCCGATTCAAGTCACTTAACTTTTTTACTCAAGTTTAGGTGCGTATCTGCCGTAATATCATGGGAGAAAAGGATCCCCCAGATGAAGAAAATGACCCGCATGGAGTCCAGTAAGGAAGTAAGACGTGTGCTTAACCGCAACGGTGTCGACCTGTCTTACTGTCAGTACAGTGTTGCGGGGTATGAGATTCGTTTGACTGGGTGGTTATGTAAAACCGATGGATCAGATTTCAATGCCGGAATGGTCGAAGGTCTTATTCATGATTTTAGAAAGAGTCTTCATGGCTTTTATATTTCCGGAGATCTCGATAACTGGAGCTTTAACTCTGACCACATTACCTATCTCGGTGACAGAGAAGGAGCGAGAGACGGCGGCAATATAGAAGAGCAGGTCTGGGAAATTGATCTTGATGATTATGATTTCGAAGCGAGCTGAACGTTCTCATCAATGTGCTTACGCTTAAGATATGGGTGGACGATCAAGGCCACGCCAAGAATCCCGATCTCATAAAGCACCATCATTGGAATCCACACGCACATCATTGAGAAAGCATCCGGAGTCGGAGTGACTACTGCTGCAATAACCGCAAAGATCACTGCTGTGTAACGTCTCCACTCTCTCAGCTTATACTTTGTAACCAGTCCCATGAAACCAAGAATAAGAACCACATTCGGTAGCTGAAAAAGAATTCCCAGGAAAACGAGAACCTTCGCGGCAAGCATAAGGTAATCATGAAGATTCAGCATCGCCTCAACATTCGCAACACCTGAATTGATGAGAGTCTTAAACGTAAACGGGAAGATTACGTAGTAACCAAAAGAAACGCCTCCAGCGAAAAGCAGAAATCCTACTACCAGAAAGGGTCTTACTGCCTTCGCTTCATGATCATAAAGACCCGGTCTGACAAAGAGCCAGATTTCCCGGAACCAAAAGGGACTCGCCAGAAGAATGCAGGACCAGAATGCCATGGTAAGTTCAGCAAGCACCTTATCCAGAAGGCCGGTAAAAACAATCTTCCCGTGACCACCCAGGGCAGTCCTTAAAGGGGCAAGAAGAATCTCCTGAATATCTGTGGAAAAGTAGTAACAGATACCAAAAGAAATCACGAGAATGATGAGGACACGGATGATACGCGTCCGAAGCTCCTCAAGGTGATCCATGAAACTCATTTCTTTCATCTCTTGATCATAGTCATTTTCACGGTAGAATGAAAGCATGAAGCTCCTTCTCCTCACCGTTCTTTTATTCACTGCTAGGGCCCATGCCACGAACCCACTACTCGTCTGTCTTGGTGCCGAAGAAAAACGTCTTCATCAAAACAAGAAAACTGGTCCCATTTATGATCTGAATCAAAGAATGACTGCAGAGATGATTCAAATTCCTAATGTCACTGTTTCGGGTGAGGACTTTAAGGCAATTTGTGAAAGAAAACCCTATTCGGAATCCTGGAAACTGCTCGAGTTATCGCTAAGAAAGGGTAAAGGCTTGTTTGTGATTCCGGAAAGTGTGACGGGTCTTCAGAAATCAATTACTGAGGGCATGATTGCAGATTACCAGGAAGTAAGTAAGGAAACTTTCCTGACTTTCATCTCACAAATTCAGACCATCTCCCCCACTCCTGATTGTCTTCTGGAAGAAATCCCTGAGCTGAATAAATTTTTTACTGAAATTAAATATCTTCAGGAAGATGTCGACATCAAAAAAATCATGGCCGGTAAGGACACTAAGATCTTTGATAAAATTAAAGATTATCCAGCAGCCTTTCAGCGCTGCCGAGAACGCCTCAAGAAAAACGCTAAGCCAGTATCTGAAGCTCCTGCCAAAAAGCCCTGAAGCCTGATTGTGACTTCCTCTTCTTCTTTTTGAGACGCGGGAAAGTCATACGATATCATCACGATATTTCCCTTCATGCTCTCCACATTCATCTTCCATTCTTTTGAAAGCGGAAATCGCACAAGTGCATTATCAATATCCACTATCCAGTCAGCTACGGGACGCGAATTATAAAAGCGAAGGGTTTCATCTGATGGAATTTTCAGCCACTGCTTAAGTTGGGGCACACATGAACGACATCCCATTCCTGCTTTTGTGACCTTTGATAATTCTTCAAGAGTCACATCTTTCGCAGTTTTCAGAAAATGAAGAACATCTTTTTCTCTCACGCCAAAACAGCGGCAGATAAGCGCACTTTCCTCGCGATAAAGATCTTCTCTTCCGCGATAGATATCAATGGCTGCATGAAGAAGTTCGAGTGGATTGAAGAATAGCCGGTCGCCAAGCTCAAGCTTCATGTCCCAGAAGAACTGATCGTTTTTCCAGATTAACTCCCAATGGGAGAAATCCATAAGGCTAGCTTCCGCCAGGGACATGTCTTTCAGCATTTCGCAAAGAGAGGCCATCCAGATATCCGGAAAGCCTTCGTAAGTAGCTGCAGCGATATTGTCTTTGGAATCAAATCTCAGGAAAAGAGTGATTCCATCACGAGTAACACTGGCATTAGCGTCGAAGAGATTTTTTCTATGTTTTGAAAGGAGATTTTTAAATTCGGTCATCTTCGGGCTTCCATTCCTCATGTGCAAAAGTCGTGAGGATTTCATGTCCCGCTTCGGTGATGAGAATAGTGTGCTCAAACTGCGCCGACCAGGATTTATCTTTTGTGACAACCGTCCAGCCATCGCTCAGAACTTTACAGTGACGTTTTCCTATATTGATCATCGGCTCAATCGTGAAAGTCATTCCGGGTCTCATCTCGACTCCCGTACCTTTTTTCCCGAAGTGAGTGATCTGCGGCTCTTCATGAAATTGTCTTCCGATTCCGTGACCGCAATATTCATGCACGACTGAGTAACC
>JBKJPL010000066.1:0-60003 GCA_046595005.1 Bacteriovoracaceae bacterium
ACAGTAGCAGCACAACTTTCCGGATCGGCGAGAATTTTCCGCACGTTTTCATGAATGGCCTCAGCTTCACTTCGAGCGAGAAGAGCACGCATTCCCGATTGTTGCTCTGAAAGCATCTTGGCCCCATACATTGCCATCGCGGCCATGAGTGCGCCAGCTATGAGGATCTCGAGGAGGGAAAAACCTTTACCAGAATAAATTGTTTTCATTCCTAGATGATAAATCACTTATAATTTTTCGTCGAGCCATCCATCCGCTGAGACTTGCACTTAAAGCGAAAGTCCTCATGAGGTTTGTTTTTTAACTTTCCCTGCTCGTGAACACGACGACGCCAGCGCTTGAAGCCATTTTCATTCAGAGCGAATCTCATGAAATGCACCAGCTCTGATGGAGTAAGCTGGAATTGAAGCTCAATAGCCTTATAGCTTGTTCGATCTTCCCATCCCATACGAATGATCCGGTCGCGTTCTTCGACATTATATTTTTCGAATTTTTCTTTTAACTCGCGTGAGATGCCCATGCGGATATTTTAATCCAGCTGGCAGAATTCATCAGAAACAAACATTAGACGTTAAAAAGGCTCCTTTCGGAGCCTTTTTATTAGTTACCGGTGTATTTCTTGAAGATGGTGGAGGAGTTCGTTCCTCCGAAGCCAAAGGAATTATTGAGAGCGTACTGCGGGTCTCTCTTCTCAGGCTTATTCGGGACATAGTTGAGGTCACAAGCAGGATCCTGATTCTCGAGATTGATCGTTGGAGGAATCATTCCGGTCTGAAGGGCCATGATACAGAAAATCGATTCAAGTCCACCGGCCGCACCAAGAAGGTGACCCGTCATTGACTTCGTCGAACTCACTCGTAAATCATAAGCATGCTTACCGAAAACTTTTTTAATGGCTTCTGTTTCAGCAACGTCCCCAAGCGGAGTAGAAGTGCCGTGAGCATTCACATAACCGATATCTTCTTTTTTAATTCCAGAGAGCTCAATTGCCTGTTCCATACAAATGAGAGCACCCAATCCTTCCGGATGAGGAGCAGTGATGTGATGAGCATCATCCGAAGCGCCGAAACCGACAACTTCAGCGAGAATCTTCGCTCCACGAGCGACAGCTTTTTCATAGTTTTCGAGAACGAGAATCCCAGCACCTTCACCCATCACAAATCCATCACGACCGATGTCGTAGGGACGAGAAGCTTTGGTTGGTTCATCATTTCTTTTTGATAGAGCTTTCATGTTCGCAAAGCCCGCGATCGGGGATGCAGTTACTACTGCTTCTGTTCCACCGGTGATCATAGCGTCCTGACGACCAAGCATGATTTCTGTAGCGGCTACTCCAATTGCGTGAGCACTTGAAGCACAAGCTGATGCGATAGAAAAATTGATTCCCTTGAATCCGTAATGGATCGCCATAAGTCCTGGCGCCATATTCGGAATGACAGAAGGGATAAAGAAAGGAGACACACGACGTGGTCCTTTCTCGTGCATAGCTATGATGTTCTGTTCAATGTGAGGAAACCCACCGAGACCTGTTCCGAAGACGATCCCGATTTTTTCCGGGCGATAACCCGCCTGGAGAATTCCGGACATCTGAACAGCTTCTTCACCTGCGTGAAGTGCGTATTGGTTGAAGAGATCAAAGCGATCCTGATCTTTTGGATCCATGAGCTTGTCGTCGAGCTTGAAATTTCTCACAACACCGGCAAAGTTCACGGCCCAACCTTCAGTCGACATGCGATCGATAGTGGAAATTCCGGATTTACCCGCAAGAGCGTTTTCCCAGATTTCATTTAAAGAGTTCCCGAGACCGCAAATGGCCCCGATCCCTGTAACTGCAACGCGATTAAGTTTCATATTTTGTGTCCTAAAACGAAAAAGGCTCCCCGAAGGGAGCCTGTGAAGCGATTAGTGAGATTTTGCTTTGAGGTAAGTCACAACGTCGCCGATGGACTTAAGGTTCTCAGTTTCATCCTCAGGGATTTCAACGCCGAACTCGTCTTCCATCTTCATCATGAGCTCAACCATGTCCAAAGAATCAAGATTGAGGTCGTCTACGAAGCTTGTGTTCATGCTGATGTTAGCAGCGTCCATTTTAGTAGCTTCAGAAACGAGCTTGATCACTTTGTCTTGTAATTCCATTTGTATCCTCCGAGATGAGAAATCATTAACTTAAACTGTAAAAAGTTTCAGTTAAGGTATTAGATGTACAGCCCTCCGTCAATTTTAATCACCTCTCCGGTGACATAACTTGACGCGCGACTCAGTAAGAAACACGTGAGATTAGCAACTTCGTCGGTCGTTCCAAATCGCCCTAGTGGAATCGACTTGTTGTATTCTTCTTTCGCCTTATCTTGAAGAGCATCTGTCATATCGGTCTGGATAAAGCCCGGACAAATGACATTCGAACGAAGGTTTCTGGAAGCAAGTTCCTTAGCTACTGATTTTGAAAAACCAATGAGGCCCGCTTTTGAAGCAGCGTAAGCTGCCTGAGACGGGTTCCCCATAAGTCCAACAATAGAGCTCATGTGAACGATCGAAACATCCTGGGCCTTAAGGAAGTTGCGAGAGAGTGCCTGAGTAACCATCATCGAACCTTTTAAGTTGGTATCGATAATTGAAGAAATTTCATCCGGCTTTAGTCTGAGAAGAAGAGTGTCTTTAGAGACACCAGCATTGTTCACAAGCCCTGAGATTGGTGCGACGGTTTTCGTGAATTCGTCGATCGCTTTCGTCATGGCTTCGTAGTCAGTCACATCGAATTTGAGACCAGTCGCTTTTCCGCCTGCCTTCTCAAGTTCTTCCTTGAGTGCCATCGCCTTGGCCTCATCACCGCGGTAATTGAAAACCACATGAGCGCCTTGAGCAGAAAGGGCTAGTGCAATTGATTTACCGATACCGCGTGCGGCACCTGTAACGAGAATAACTTTGTCTTTAAGGTCAGTGTACTGAGCGATCACAAGGCCTCCACTTCTGAGAAACCAGTCTCGGTATCGAGGCTGATCACTTTGATGTTCGGATTAATTTTCTTAATAAGACCCGCGAGAACTTTTCCCGGGCCGCACTCGATGATGACGGTGTCATCAGCAAGTTTTTGAATTGAGTGAGTCCAGAGAACAGATCCGCAAACCTGTTTTAAAAGATTTTCGCGGATTGTTTCCGGATTGGTATCGGTTGCATATTCATTTGCATCGACATTTGCGATGTAAGGACAACGAAGCTTATTAAATTTTATATGTTCCAGGATGGGCTTGAGTTTTAGTTCGGCTGGTTTCATGAGTGCGCAGTGAAAGGGTGCAGAGACCTGAAGCTCAATTGCTTTCACCCGCGCCTGAGTTTTGTCTTCCATCTGGCGAATCGCGCGCTCGCATGCGAACTTGTCGCCCGAGATGACAATCTGTGAAGGTTCATTGAAATTTGCTGGCTGAACTTTTTCATCTGATGTTGAGGCAGCTTCACACGCGAATTTTACCAGCTCTTCTTCCTGCTTCAGGATCGCGTACATAGTACCTTTTCCCGCGGGAACAGCTTCCTGCATGTACTTTCCGCGAAAGTGTACAGCGCGGACGGCGTCTCCGAATTCGATCACACCGGCAGCAGCGAGAGCGGCGTATTCTCCAACTGAGTGACCGAGTACGCGTTCAATAGTTATGTTTTTATTTTTGAGAAGCCCATCGAGCTTTTCAAAGAGCATAAGTGAGTGGGCAACAATCGCCGGCTGGGTATTTTGTGTGAGCTTGAGATCATCAACGGGACCTTCAAGCATCATCTTTTTCAGATCATAACCCGTGGCCTCGTTTGCTTTCTCGAAATGCGCGTGACCTGAGAATACTTTTCCCATGCCGACGTACTGAGTACCCTGACCTGGAAATACGACAGTGACTTTCATTTTTAGGCCTTAGTATTTAAGGAAAACCGCTCCGGCAGTGAGACCGGCACCAAAAGCTGCAAGAAGAACATTGTCTCCGCGCTTAATCTTACCTGCACGGATGTGCTCATCGAGAGCGACAGGCACGGTAGCAGATGAAGTATTGGCGTATTTATGGACGTTGATGACGACTTTTTCCGGCGGGAAATTAAATCGTGAACCTACTGCCTCGATGATACGGAGGTTTGCCTGGTGAGGAATAAACCAATCAACGTCAGCGATGGTCAGGTCAGCCTCTTTCACGACTTTCTCAGCGTGAGCGGCCATGGTTTTTACGGCAGCCTTGAAAATCTCCTGGCCGTTCATTGTCATCCA
The DNA here is from genome assembly GCA_046595005.1 of Bacteriovoracaceae bacterium. Classification (GTDB taxonomy): domain Bacteria; phylum Bdellovibrionota; class Bacteriovoracia; order Bacteriovoracales; family Bacteriovoracaceae; genus Peredibacter. Next base: position 4,238 of record JBKJPL010000066.1, read on the forward strand.
CTGCTCTTCACTGTCTAGGATCTCGTGAGTGAATTTTTTGTTCGATCCACCCGCCCAGAGAGCAAGGTGATCTTTCTTAGATGAATCAGAAGAAAGAACTGTGGAATAGATTTTTGAATCTTCGTTTTCAGCAGCACGACCTAAGATCGCCACACCACATCCGTCTCCGAAGAGAATGCATGTGTTTCGGTCATCCCAGTTGATGAAGCTTGTGAGCATTTCTGCGCCGACAACGAGAATGTGCTTATACATACCCGTCTTGATCATCGCATCCGCCATCGGAAGGAGATACATCCAACCTGAGCAGGCAGCGTTTACGTCGAGAGCTGGACAGTTATTTGTTATACCAAGTTTGAACTGAAGCATGGAGGCTGCGTTCGGCATCGGTTGATCGGCCATAGTCGAAGAGAGAAGGATGCAGTCAATATCGTTCGGTGTGAGATTGGCGGCTTCGAGAGCTTTCAGTGTCGCTCTGGCGGCCATGCCTGATGGGTTTTCATCTTTTGTGAGATCAGCGATCCGGCGCTCATGAATTCCCGTGCGCTCCACGATCCAGTCATGAGAAGTATCTACCCGTTTGGCGATATCGTGATTTGTTTTGATCTGATCCGGCATGTAGGAGCCGGTTCCCAATATTTTCGTATTGAACTGCTTCATAAAAATCCCCTCAAAATAAAAAAGCCTTCTTGCGAAGGCTTTCTTATAAAAAATCTTTGTACTAATTATGCCTGAGCGGTGTCGGCTGCTGCCTTAACCTTGATCTCCATAACTTGCTTACCTTTGTAATGACCGCAAGTCGCGCATACATGGTGAGGAAGTTGAGAGTCACCGCAGTTAGTGCATGACTGTGGAAACTTTCTGTAAAGCTTGTGATGTTGACCAGCACGTCTTAAACCTTTACGGGAAACGCTGGTTCTTTTCTTAGGTACTGCCACAAATGCCTCCGAGCTAAACTCTCAATATGAGATCTAAACTTATGTTAAAAAATGAGTTTCTATTTCTAATATAGATATGGCCCGTTGCCAAGCCTAAAATCAAGCTTCCGGAGACTCTATGCCATCTAGTTTACTATCAGCGTCAAGAATTGGGTACTGATCTACGTGCAGGAAGATCTGTTCGTGAATCATATCTTTAAAATCAATAGTCCGGTCGTCATAGAAGTAGATTTCATAAACTTCGCCATCAACATAGGTTTCGTCGATGTCTTTAAATAGCTCCGTTTCGGCCAGTACCTTGTCGATGAATGCGATCTTAAACGAGACGTCGAGGTCTACTTTCATGGGCTTCAGGGTCCGGACACATTCAGTGGCATAAGTCGCCTCAATGGTCCCTTTTACGATGAGAAATTCACCGAGATCGACTTTGTTTTTCTTGGTCATTTCTCCGAATACAACCAGCGAAGTTTCCTTCAGCCATTCTTCCGGGGATTTATCAGTAGCATTTTCATTGAGCTCAAAAAGCATTTCTTTGACCCAGTCGGTGTCCTGTTCGAAATCGAATGCGATCGGGCCATTAGGGGCGAGTTTCAGAAGAGTAATCTGGGCGCCGATTTTTTCATTATTTTGCATAGAAGACCTTTTATCGTTTTCGCTGTTTAATATGAGAGATTTCACGAACTCACAAGGGCCCAAATGGCGGATTGCGAAAAAATTCTGATTGCGGGCTTCTCCGGCGCCGGAAAAAGCTCTTTTCTCAGAGAAATTGAGAAAACCGCCCCCGTTGGGTGGGAATTTGAAGATCTCGATGAGCTTATTCTTCGGAAATTCGGTGATCCCAAAAGATCTTTGCCGGAATGGATTGAGGAATGGGGCTGGGACAAATTCCGCACTTATGAAGAGGACACTTTAAGAGAGTGGCTCACGGACGGCGAAAACGGTGTACTGGCCCTCGGTGGGGGAGCTCTCAACGAAGAAAATGTCAGTCAGGTTGCCCAGAAAGCAAGGATCCTTCATCTCGATGTGGATTTTGAAACTTGCTGGAGAAGACTCTCAATGGATCCGCTGGTAAGACCGCTCGCTCTTAAGGGTGAGAACTACATGAGGTATCTCTTTGAGAAAAGACAGAAGATATTTGCGAAGATCCCGTGGAAAATGACGAATTCTGACCAGACCGACCTTAAAGCTCTTGCCGCCTCTTTCTGGGGCGGGATACGATAATTCCATAGAAGAAATAAGGCTATGGAGGCCGTGATTATGACTACTCAAGGAACAGAGCTCGTCGTTGCTATTCTGATGGATGATCTATCAGGCGCAAAAGACATATCCACAGCATTAAGAACCCAGGACATTTTCGCTCATCACTATCAGAGTCTCGAAGACTTCTGGGGTGCTTCGCAATTGGGTCTTCCGGATCTTCTTATCGTTGATGTAACGAAGATGAGTCAGGGAACTGTGCAGTTCCGGAATCATCCGAAAGTAAAAGATGGAAGTCTTCGTTATGCTTTCTACTCGAAAGACACCACGAAAATTCTTCTTCAATCAACTCTGGGTCTGGATCCGGTTGGATATATCACTCACGATGTTTCTCTCAATTCTCAGATGAAGGTTCTTGTTTCTCAACTTCGCACTGAAAAAGTGAATAATGCTGAGATGACTGAGCTTCGCCAAAGAGTGGAGCGCATTCAGTCCCGTTCGCAGAGACTTATCTCTGAAAGAACCGTTGCTGAAGAATTTATTTCTCACTACGAATATATCCGTAATCTTTGTTCAGAGATTGAAGCTGAAGCAACAACGACTGATTTTTCATCAAGTCTTATTAAGCGTCTTGAAAACTGGGAATCGATTGAAGGCTACGGTCTTTATGAGCTGAACCAGAGTGGCCAGAAGCTTGTTGCTCCTGAAGTAACAAAGAAAAAATTTCATCCATTCCCTTCACTGTGGCTGGGTCAGGCAAATACACACGGAATTGAGCAGTTCGCACAGGACATGGCAATCCAGGTTGCAAATGATCTTTTTGATATTGAGCCGGTTACCATTCGTGTGTTTGGAGCTTCTCATCTTCCGGAAATGCTTCTTTATGTTTCTTTCTCTGAGGAACGCATGATGAACTTCCCATGGGATGTTCTGGAATCATCACTCTCATCAAGTCTCAGAAAATTAAAACTTCAGCACGATATGCCTCAGTATCAGACTCAGTTCATCCCGATGTGGGAAGCTCTGGATACCATGGATCGCCTCTCGAGGGACACTATCGATGCTGATCTCAGAATCATGGCGCTTTCGCTTGTTCCTCTGACAGATGCGGCGAAAAGAAGAACTACGAATAAGTTCTACTGGTCAGCCTTCTTCAATGATTTCTTCCTTCAGCTTTCTGGTCGCCTGCAGAAGTCGACAAGACTTTCTCTCATGGGCCCATGGCATGTGATTTTCTTCATTCCGAAAGAGAATGTGGAAAGTGAGTCGCGTATGCTTCAGAGTTTTGTGAAGCAATTCGGATTCTGGAAATTCTTTGAAGATAATACTCAGGTCCTCACAGAGGATATGCTTCCTGGTCTCAAGCTTCTTCCACCTTCGTCTTCCCATTACTTCCGCGGCTTCGAGCGTGAGTTTGATGAGATGAAAGTGAGATCTGAAGAGAAGAGACTTCTTCATCAGGCAAGATGAGGCACTCAAGCTACCTTGAAATCAATCTAAGACTTCTCTCTGATAACATCGGGAAGATAAGATCCCTTGCAGGCAAGGCAGGGATCATTCCGATGGTGAAGGCCGATGCTTACGGTAATGGAATCATTCCCATCACGCAACATCTGGTTCAGGAAGAAAAACTGGAGAAAATCGGAGTAGCGACGCTGGGTGAAGCTCTGAAACTCGCAAAAGAGTGTCCGGATCTCGATGCTGAATATCTGGTTTTTTCTGATACCGAAATTTCTGATCCAAAGCTTCGCTCAGCATATGTTGATTACAACATCACTCCGGTTATTCACCAGCCGGAGGATTTAAATCATTTTTTATCCGACGAAAGAATGAAAGACGTACCACTTGTCGTAAAGGTAAATACGGGAATGAACCGTTTGGGATTTACGCTGCTTGAACTCGAGGCAAATATGCCTCGACTAAAAAATCGCGGAATACAGCATCTCATGACTCATTTTGCTTATTCGTATGTTCCGCAAGAAGTTGGGGATAAGACCACCCGTCAGCTGGATGAGTTTAAAAAAGCTCAAAAGCTTTTGAAAGATGCCGGCGTGAGTGTGGAAGAGACTTCCACTGCTAATTCCGGAGCAATTGAGCAAAAAATCGGGATTGATGAAACTTACGTGCGTCCGGGACTCATGATGTACGGGCCCTATAGCATTGAACCGAGAATCTGGGATGGGCATCAGATCTCGAGATTTGTAACCAAAGTGATGAAAACTTTTCCTGTGAAAAAGGGGACACCCGTTGGTTACGGGATCAATGTCACTGGTGAAGATGGTTTTGTAGTCGTGCTGCCGGTTGGATATGGAGACGGGCTTCCGACATTTGCTTCCGGTGTAAAGCTCACTGTAAATGGTTTCCCTTGTTCGATTTTTGCCCGAGTGAATATGGACATGTGTTTTCTGTTTTTTGGCGCCGACGCCAGGCCGGCGATTAAGGCTGGTGATGTCGTCGAGATCTGGAATCATGATAATCGGGTGATATCCGACATCGCGACTCAGATGAAAACGATTCCCTATGCACTCATGTGCGGGATCACTGGTCGAATTCCAAGAATTTATAAGATAAAGTAGAGTTCATGAAACAAATGGTTATTAATCGTGTGGAAAATCTGGGGAAATCAATCCTGGAATCGGTGAATGGGCTCGGAGATTTCACCAATTTTACCTTGAGGACCATTTATTGGACTTACAAGCCGCCATATCGTTTTGTTCTTCTCTTTGATCAGATCTATTTCATTGGTAACAAATCTATTTTCATTATTTTTCTCACTGCGAGTTTCACCGGTGCAGTTTTTGCTTTCCAGATTTATTCAGGATTTAAAGCAATTAATACTGATTCCTACATCGGCCCGATCGTTGCGATCGCTCTTGCAAAAGAACTCGCTCCCGTTCTCTCCGGACTTGTAGTTGCGGGAAGATGTGGAGCTGCCATGGCAGCTCAGATTGGTTCAATGAAAGTGACTGAGCAAATCGACGCTCTCGAAGTTATGGGAATTAATTCTTATCAATATCTCGCAGTTCCCCGCATTCTGGGTGCAACGATTGCGTTGCCGATGCTTTCAGCCCTCTTTCTTGCTATCGGCTACTGGGGATCATGGCTCGTAGGAACAAAAATTCTCTCGATTGATCCCATCATGTATACGCAAAAAATTTCGGACATTATGAATCTCAGCATGGTTGCTGAAGGATTAATCAAGGCAACAGTCTTTGGGTATCTCATCGGTATCATCGGAACTTATCAGGGCTTCAATGTTACTGGTGGTGCTGAAGGAGTTGGTCGTGGCACAAACATGGCCGTGGTCTGGGGAATGATCACTGTTCTTGTCGTGGATTTCTTTCTTACGAGTTTCCTGGTTAAGGTGCTTTGATGAACGAAGCGCGCTTCTCAGGAGAATTTTCAGTCGAGTTTGATCATCTTGTTAAGAAGTTCGGTAGCTCGACGGTTATTAATGATGTGACCTTTGGAATACACACCGGAAAGATCACGACGGTTCTTGGATTTTCCGGCGCAGGTAAAACAACTTTAATGAAGCACATCCTGGGACTGACGAAACCTTCTTCAGGAAAAATAAACGTGCTCGGAAAATGTCTCAATGAAATGACTGAGCTTGAACTCCGGGGATTCCGGACGAACTTCGGGATGGTTTTTCAGTATGCGGCCCTGTTTGATTTTCTCACAAGCTTTGAGAACGTCGCATTTCCGATGCGTGAGTTCACGAAACTGAATGAAGAAGAGATTAAACAAAAAGTTATGGGACTGCTTGATTCTGTCGGAATCAATAAAGAAGCGGCCTTCAAATTGCCCTCGGAACTATCCGGGGGGATGAGAAAAAGAGTGGGTCTTGCGCGGGGCCTGGCGCTCGATCCTCACATCATGCTTTATGATGAGCCAACCTCTGGTCTCGATCCCATCACCACTCACATGGTGTACGACCTCATGAGAGATACTCATCGCGCGAATGAAAAGAACGGTTTTACCTCAATTATTATCTCTCACGATATTCATGCCACACTAAAATACTCAGACTACATAGTGTTTATGGAACAAGGTAAAGTAGTGGAGCATCTTGATGTGGAAAGTTTCAAGCGTTCTAATAATCCCGTTATTCGAAGATTCCTTGAGTTATAGCCGGAATAGCTTAGAATAAATTAATAACCGATAAGCGTGTTATTGAATTTTGACGGAGTAAAATTCTTGAACCCACTAAAAGTAGGATTGCTGACATTGGCGGCCATGGCCAGTGTAGTGGTGATGTCATTGAAGATAACTTCAAACCAATCTGGGTTTGGATCTCATGTTCAATACAGAACTATGTTAAAAGATGCTTCAGGTATCTTTGAAAAAACGCCCATTAAGGTCGCAGGTATCAATGCCGGCCGGATTAAAAAAATCGAGCTGGTAGGTTCTGAAGCGCTAGTTACATTTGAGATCCAGGAAAAAGTAAAAGTTACACCGAATGCCAATCTCAAAATCAAGAGTGTGGGTTTGTTGGGTGATAAATTTATCGATATGGACCTCGGTGATACTTCGGGTGAAAGACTCAAGGAAGATTCACTTCTTGTCACCACCAGTGGTGGCGGATTTGATGACATCTCTAAGGACGCCTCTGCCGTTTTGAAAGAAGTAAAAGATATCGCAATAACCATCAAAGAAGCTCTTCGTGATGAGAAAGGCGAAAATGTCGTGAAAAAAATCATGGCAAACATCGACGACATCACTTCAAGTCTTAAGCGCGTCACTACCGGCAACGAAACCAAAATTAATCAGATCGTTGAAGATGTTCGTGCAGTTGCTGAGCAGCTCGCATTTGAAACTGATCGTTATCAGAAAGACTCTCTCATGGCCGATCTTTCGAAAATCGGACCGATCCTTGATAAAGCGGATGCCGCAGTATCTGATATCAAGGTCATCATTGCTGATGTTAAAGACGGTAAGGGGACAGTCGGAAAACTCCTTCGTGACGATGCCGTTGTCGATCAGGTTTCCCAGACTCTTTCGAGTGTGAACCGTCTCGTTAACCGAATTAATAATATCGAAGCAGATATCGGACTTTCGACAGGTGCCAACACTCGTCAGGGATCAGATACCAGATTTGATATCGATATCTATCCTGCTCCTGAGCGCTTCTTCCGTATTGGTGTTGTGACCAATGAGTTTGGACCTCAGCAAGAGCGTCGTACAGATAGCTTCACCAGTACAGATAATGGTGCGGAAACAAAAACTTCTGTTCGCAAGATCCACAAAGATTCATTCAAATTTAACCTTCAGATTGGTCGTCGTATTCAGCGCTACGGTCTACGCGCAGGCCTTATCGAATCGACCGGTGGTGTAGGACTTGATTACTATTTCCCGGCATGGGGGACACGAACAGGTGTTGAAATGTTCGATTATCAGAAAGACGCCGGACCAAATGTTCGTGCCTTCACTGAAATTAAACTCTGGAACGTTCTCTTTACGCGTATTGCAGGTGAAGATCTTATTTCAAAGGATGGAAACACAAGTGCGACTATCTCGCTTGGTCTCCGGTTTAATGATCAGGATCTAGCTGCCCTTATTGGATTATTAGCAAGGTAATCATGAGTAAGAACTGGCTCATACGAACCAAAACGAATCATATCCTTGGACCAATCTCCAAGGATAAAGTGCTGGAGCTTCTCCAGAACGGTTCGATTAAGGCCGATGACGAAGTATGTTCCGGTAATGGTTTCTGGTTCTTCATCCGCGAAGACGACATGGTGGCGCGCTTTCTTTTGGGGCGTGAACAACAGACTTTTAATCCGATCAGCGAAGCAAAAGATATTCTTACTTCCCCACCCAAGCAGCAGATGGAGGAAGATGACATCACCATGATTGGTGGAATTGATCTGAAGCGCCTGAATGAAAAGACGCCTCCCAATGGGACGTATGTGTCCCAGATGCCGAAAACAGATTCCAAGGCACCTCCAACAGAACCAAAAAAAAAAGCTGAATTAGACCGACCTGCGGCCCGCATAAAGGAAGCACCAAAACCTAAACAGCGGACTCAGAAGCCCCCGTTAAAAAAGCAAAATTATCTTCAATATCTGGCCCTCCTTTGCTTCGCTATCCTTCTGGCAGCTCTCTTTTATCGGAAATTAATCTTTCGATATTTTAAATCCGCGGAATTCACCATCATTGAATCGGCTCATGCGCAGGAAGATACTCCGGCAGAAAAAAAAAAGTCACTGAACGAACTGTCACCATCGGAAACGTCTCTTTTTCGGCCGAAATAAACCTTTCGGGATTAAGAGTCATCAGCTCTCTTGCTGCCGATGATTTCACCTGTGAAGACCTGAAGAGTGAGACTACTCAGTTGGGTGTGATCCTTTATCCTGCAGACAGATTAAATGAGAAATTTCTAATCAAAATCCGTCAGTGCATTCTGAAGCTTCCGGATGACCATCCGCTAAAACGCTGGTTAAAAAATGTTGCGACCGTTGAGAGACTTTCACCTGAGGAACAGAAGAAATCTTCCTTCCTCACTGAAATTCTTACTTCCAAATACAATCTCATCACTGATCTCACTGTCAAAAACCGGATTATCGAAGTACTGCTCGATGTTCCCGAGAATTCTCCGGGTGAAAAACTCCTGAAGTCTTATCTCTATCTCATGATTGGAAATGTCACCCGTTCAGATAATGTTTTGAAGGCGATGATGAAAGAGCCACCAGTGAGAAATTGGGAAGGGTATTCTGCCACACCATCATTCTATCAACGCCTCACAGTTGATAACCTGAGATCCATTATTTCAAAGATTGCAAAGCACCCCTCGGATCGCAAGACCTGGGAGCTCTTTTCACTGTATCTGAAAGAATTCATGAATGATCAGCGCCTGATTGATGAACTGAATGAGCACGAGGGTTCTCAACTGGAAGATAAGCTTAATCTTCTCTCAGTCGAAAGAATCACACCCGATCTCGTTCATTACCTGAGATTCAAGCGCCTGAATGATAAAAGACTTGCGATTCGCCTGAGAGGAAAACAAGTCACTCCAACTGCTCAGGCCTATTGGATCTGGTACTTTCTTAATATCGATTCGATGATTTCTGAGGAGTTTTTGCCGGAACTGGCATCAATTGAAGAGAAGGACCCACTTTGGTTTTTGTTCCTGATGGAAAATGAAAAGCTTTCGGATTTTTATTCAGCGAAGACCGGAAAAGCCTTTCTTCCCGGAAAAAGACAGCTCCTCAGAAATCATCTCGCAGAAAAAAAGCACTACATGCTTTCCCTCTGGAAGCTCATTGAACTTGGCGACATCGATCAAAAGCTTGTGAACGACACTTCCCGTTTCCTTTCTCATGACTGATTATCATCAACCGGAATTCTACCGGTTTAATGAGGATTCACTCGCTCTCGTGAAAGAAATAGTAAGTCTGAATCTCCAGCCCGGCTCAATCCTCGATATCGGTGCCGGTTCAGGAATCATCGGGATCGAGCTGGCACTAAAGCTTGAGGCTCCTACAATCCATTTCCTCGAACTTCAGAAAGAGTGGGAACCCTTTCTCTCAAAAAATATTGTTCAGTATCTGAATGATTTTCAGGTAAAAGTTTTCTGGAATTCAGTTGAAAAATGGGTCCCGGAAATAAAATACGATCTCATTGTCTCAAATCCTCCGTATTACCTTCCGGGAAACGGCATAATCTCTCCGGACCCGGTGCGTGCAAAATGCCGGAGCTTTCTGGAAGATGACTGGGAAATAATTTTGAGTAAGAGTTTTTCTGCTCTCGCTCCAGGTGGGAAAGCATTTTTTGTAACTGCCATGGAAAACCTGGAGCATGTGAAGAGAGCAGGAAAGATGCTTCCTATAGAGACAACTCAGAAAGAAAAAATTTTAATAATTAAGCTCAGCTCGCCTGAATAAAGATCGAGATCATTAAAGACCGGAGTTCCTGGTCTTCAATTGAACCGAAAAGCCTTTCAGCTTCCATTTTACGTTGTTTGTAGATGGGAGACTGGGGATGAAGCTTTGGCCTTTGTTGCTCGACTTTCTCAGCAGCTACAATATCCCTTTGCTGGAAATAATTTTCCTGAGTTTCATAAACAATCTTTTTAATGATTGGCTTCAATTCCGGAAGGGCCTTAAAGATGGCCTTTTTAATATCTTCAGAAAGATAAGAGAGCTCATGGGAATAGGTAGAATGGGTTGTAACAACAAACAAAGAATCGTTTCTGAGTCTCAAAGGCGACGTCACTTTACACATTTTTGGCCCGACGATTTCAGGCCATTTCTTCAAAAGATCGATGAAATCGAAAGTCTGGTAGAAAGACTTCATTTCATCCCGCTTCAAGTCATGTTCCTTGTAGCGATCCAAGTCCTTATAATTTAATCGGTTGAAGTTTAGTTTTTTGAAGATCATTCTCTCTGTAATCTAGCACAGCTTAAGTGTCCATGGTATAGCTATGGTATGCGTTTTCTTCTCGTTCTATTTCTTCTCACTGGTTGCAGCGGCTATCGCTTTACTCAGCAGGAAAATCCGCTTTCTCAATACGGAATTCAGAGCCTTTCGGTTCCGATGTTTTACAATTATTCCACTCTTCCTGATGTGTCTGCTGATTTTACACGCGAAACATATACTCTTCTTATGGGCTTTTCAGGTCTTCGTCTGAAGAGCGGTTATGATTCTGAATCCGATGCTGTCATGATTGGAATTATTAAATCTCCGGAAAAACTCGCTGAAACTCTGAGAAGAGGAAGTTCGCGGGTGGCCAATGAAGCGACTCCTAATGCTATTGGGAATCAGCGCCGGAAATTCTCTGTTCCCGGTACAACCATCATTGCTCTCTCACTTCAAGTGATCGTTATCAAAAAACCGACTGAAGAAGAACTCGCACTTCTCAAATCCGGAATCGGTGATCAGGTGAAGCTCACTTCACGGGTAATCTTTAACGAAATCATTCCTCTCAATACTCAAATGACCCGAGAATATCTCGACGATGCAGGTGTTCAGGTTCTTGCTACACAGAATGCCGGTGTTCAGAGAAAGACTCTCGAGAATCTTAGCCGTCAGGCCGCAATTTCAATACGAGATATGATTCTTTATGCTTTCTAAATGGCAAATCTGGGATTTTTTCGGCGCCGTTAAAAAAGATCTCCTTGAGACTCATGATGGTGTCGTTGCTCTTTCCACATTTGATCCTGTTTGCTTAAAACTCGCGAAGGATTATCTTCTCCGCGGAGTTACCACCAGAAATGTCCTTTATAAAATGGCTCCGGAAGTTACGAGGTCGTGGATCGAAGAAGAATTTCAGACCCTGAGTCTTTTCGGAACTCAGGACTCTTTTTTCATTCACCAGGCGCAGGACCTGACCGCCGATATACTCGAGCATCTTACGAATCTCGATATTACCGGAAGATTTGTACTGCTCAGCTTTGAGTCAGAAGGCACGACCTGGAAAAAGATGCAGAAAGAAGGAAAGGTGACTTCACTTCAGGTTGAGCCTCCTAAATTCTGGGAACCAAATAAACTTCTCGATTTCGTCTGTAACTACCTCAAGCTTCCTCTGAGCTACGATGCAAAAGGTTGGATACTTGATTCACTCGAAAATAATCTGGGAACGTTTTACAATTCACTCAGCTTGATTAAGCTCAATCATCCAGAGGCAAAAGAAATTGGACTTAAGGAAGTGCAGGAACTTCTTCTCGTTGAGAAACTTGATCAGTTTGCACTTGCATCTTTATTCTGCCGTAAAAAGCGGCTTGAGTTTTTTCAAAAGGTGATTCAGCTCCAGGGTGACTTCGATAAGATGAGAGGTCTTTTCATGTTCATGCAGGGACATCTCATTAAAGTCATGGACCCCTCGTATCTCGCCCAGAAACCGCGACTGACTTCCTATGATAAGGATATTCAGAGTACCGCCCGTCTCTGGAAACCTCAGGAGCTGCTGGACGCTCTTGCTGAATTTAATCACTGGGAAATCCTTTCTAAGAGAAAAGAGTCACTTCTCTGGAGTGAGCTTAAACATGCCTACCTTCGTTCTCACGGCCGCCCTTAAGACGCCTGCCGCGGCCATGATCAGCTCCCAACCCTAAGTTCGCATAATTCCATTGGACCTCAATTTATACTTCCAGGGCTTTCCGCCTATCCGGAAAAGGTTAGAATAGACCTATATAAACTTATGGAGTTCCCCTATGAAATTCAGTTCGTTCCTTAATGTGATGATTTCCCTTTCACTTTGCGGACCCACATTCGCCAGCTATCCTCAGGACTCAGATCCTTCGTATGGTGAAAAGCTAATGCGGGAACTCCGTGAGAAACTGAATATCCATTATCCTTCTCCAGATGGTGAAGGCCTCATGGGAGTTGAGACAAAAAGAAAATTTTGTCGTGCCGATGAATCTCAGTTTTCTGAAATCCAAAGTGCTCTTCTGAATCCATTCGTGGAAAACATTCAGCAGAATAAAATCGATGCAGTCTCTAAACAGTTCACGAAAGACGCCAAGGTCGACCGCTTCGATCAGCATGGCACTGCCAGGTATGATTCAGATGGGGTGAACGTTTTTCAATGGGAGAGATCTCAAGCTGAACTTAAAGCATCACCCTTCACTTCTTTCAACGAAGTAAAAAGTTATCTCAAGACTTTTACGAAAATTGAAAATGTCGACCTGGACACTTTTGATTTCTACATCGATTACACCTGGCGTGCTGGCGGGAAAGATTATAATCGCCTGAGTGCCATGATGGAATTACGTGTGAATGGTAGCACTTCAAGCGGAAGGCAAAGTGACCGCTTTAATCTTGTAGCGGATATAACTAAAAGTAGTGGCAAGTGGCTCATCAGCTCCCTCAAGATAATGACCGGTGAGAGAGTTACTTCAAAGAGAAAGCCAGCTTTCGTCGATGCTACCAGTGCATCGGGACTGGCCGATGTGCCAGTTCATCTGAGAAGAGAGGCCATCAGAAGAGGTGGTTACTCGGCTGCAGTTACGGACCTCAATAATGATTCAGTTCCTGATCTTTTCTTCGGCACTGGGGGAGAGTCCGAGAATCTCATCGGTAAAAAAGATAAGAACGGCGAACTTACCTTTTCGCGTTCAAACAAAGATCTTCCACAAGGAACATTTGTTAAGAGTTCAGTATTTGCTGATTTTGACAATGATGGTGACCAGGACGCAGTCCTTGTCAGATTCGTTCAGGATCATGAGCACGATGATGAACTGGTATTCTTCCGGAACAATGGCAAAGGACAATATAAGTATGAGCCGATACTTAACAAGGCTTCCATTTCGAAACGTTGGGCAATGCCTGCTGCTGTGGCCGATTTTAATGCCGACGGGTTCCTTGATCTCTACGTAGGGTATCCGGGGAAAAAAGACTTTACCACCTTCGTTCAACCGGGCACGGATAACGGCAATGATATTCTTCCACATGGACTCTTCTTCAATGCTAAGGGATCGGCCTTCACAAATGTAACTGCAAATGTAATTCCTCCTTTTGTAGAGGGAGCAGGATTTCTTTACCCTCACTCAGCACTGGCATTTGATTACGACCACAACCGCACTACCGATCTTATCGTTATCGATGACAGAGATAATCTCAGCCCGATGTACCGAAATAACGGCACTACCTTTGATCAGGTGGCCAAGAAGATTGGTCTTGGTAACAGCGGCTACGGAATGAGTGTCGCCATCGGTGATTACAACAATGATGGTCTTATAGACATCGCCATGACGAATGTGAACCTCACGGCCGAAATGAGATTCCGCGCGAGCTGTGACCGTAACTGGAATGTGAAGCCTGATCCGATTGCCCAAGGTCTTCGTCTCTTTAAAAATGAAGGGAAAGGAAATTTCTCTGAGGTAACTGAGATGACGGGACTCGGATGGCCGGGTGCCGCTACGGGCGGACTCGTTTTTACTGATTACAATAATGATGGCTTTGATGACATCTACGTAACCAATGGTCTTTGGTCTGGTAACAAGAAAGGTGTAGAACTCGACAGCTTCTGGGCGACAGCAAATATCCAGAATTCAGTCCTCAGTAACAGCCTTAAATATCAGACGAATGGTACACAGTCGCTCGTCATGAACCTGCTTATTCATTATCAGGAAGAAAAAGGCGTTCATCCGTCGCTCGGTGGTTTCCAACGAAATAAGCTATACCGTAATAACGGAAACGGAACATTTACTGATGTTGCGTATATCGAAAATGTCGATGAAGTTGCTGACGGTTATGCCGTTGTCACTCTTGATACAAACAATGATGGTAAACAGGAAATTCTTCTGAGAAATGCCGATCCAGGAACGGGAGCTAATCGTTTCGCTTCAGTTAAGCTTTACCAGAATAATCATGAGTCTAAAAATAAGAGCATCACGATAACTCTGGTAGGTACAGACAGCTCAAAGGATGCAGTCGGAACTGAGATCATTGCGAGCTTCGGTGGACGCAAGCTGGTCCGTCAGCACATTGCTAACAATGGCCCGCAACAGTCACAAAGGCTGGTGCATTTTGGATTAGGTTCTCTGGATAATGCTGATCTTGAGATCAAGTGGCCTAATGGGAAGGTGGAGAAGTTCAAGCGCGTACCGGCCGGAATTCATCATTACGTTGAACCTTCAGCTAAGAATAAAGTATCAGCAAACTAGCTTAGTAATAAACGCGGGCAGAGGCCTGCATGAATGAATACATGAAAACTGCGTTCGGGTCACTTGCAACCCGATCCAGTTCTTCCTTCGCCTTGAGAACAGTCTCCTCATCGACATACTTTTCTTTCACCAGAGAATCCGCAGCTGATAACAAAAGATCGGTCCAGTAATGGATCGTGTGCTTTCTCTGGACCGGCTGACGATTATCAAAATGCCATGTCTTGATTTCGGTCTTCACCTGATGATAGCCGACCTGCGTGAGTAGGTTCCCGAGCTTCGCACCTATGAAGGGATCGCCCGCATGATCATATTGATAATCATTAAAGGCCATCCAGTATTTCCAGACAGCAGGAGAGTATGGATCGAGAAAGAAAGATGAGTTCATGACTTCGGTGATGACAATTTCTGAACCAGGGCGAAGAACGCGTCTGACTTCAGAGAGGACCTGCGCCGGATTTGGAACGTGTTCGAGAATCCAGCAAAGAAAAGCTCCGTCAAAGGTACTGGCCTCAAACTTGAGATTATCAGCACTCATCTTCTGAAAGTCGTAACGGCCCTGGGCATTTGGCAGAGTTCCCAGGAACTTTTTAGCTGCTTCGATTTGTTTTTCGTTGAGATCAACGCCAGTGATGTGAAGTTTCGGGAAACGACGGAGAAGAATTTCGGTTTGAGCACCAACGCCCGAACCCACTTCAAGAATATTTTTTAAAGCTGAGAAATTTACATTCTGATAAACAGAATGCTCTGCGAATTCCGCCTGAGTCCGGAGTCTTTGTTGTTCAGTCTCCGAAAAACCATGAAGGTAGGGGAATTCTTTCTTGCTCATGTCGTCTCCGGGTAGTTCACAGGATCTTTAGCAAAAGCTTTCGCAGAACTGATCATTTCGCGAAGACTGATGCCAGCGACATAATTTCCAAAGATGGCGAGGTTCTTTTCTTTGTGGGCGATCTGGTGAAGTTTTTTCACCGACAGATATCTCTGGAGATCGTACAAAGGAAGGGCCTTGTCCCAGTAATTATTTTCCGTGTGATCTATGTCTTCTTTTCCGATTTCCGGGAAGAGCTGTTTCAGGTCAGAGAGGATCTCTTCTTCAGAGAGCTTCTTCCGGCTGATCAGAGTATAGGAAAGCATGTTTTCGTTATTCCGCGGGAAGATCGCCTTGTTATTGAGAATCCCGAAAGCATTGAAGCCAGTTTCTTGCGGAATAAGAACTCCAAAAGCACGGTTCAATGGACGGATCTCACGCTTCAGAAACACAGTTACACTTGAGAGCTCGGTGTATCTGATACGGCCAAGCTCACGGGACATCTCCGGCTTCAGTGTTGAGAGAAGTTCGGAAGCAGTCATGGCATCGGTACAGATAATGGTATTGGACTTGGGCTTAAAGTCTTTTGAGTTGAGCTTGATGTCGTGCTTTAAAACATCTGCCAGACGATTGATGAGGGTCTGCATGCCGCCTTCAAAAGTCACAGAGCCTGAAACTTCAAGCTTCGGCTCAGATTTTTGGACTTTAAGCATGTGCTTTATGAAATCAAAATAAGATACAAACTGCGCCTTGTTTCCCACCTGGTGGAAGACAGAACGGAAATGAAGATTTTCCGCAGGTACGACATAGATTCCCGAGAGCACCGGTGAAATAAAACGATCGACCTTCTCCTGGCCCAGGAGGGGACGAAAGAAATCAGCGACAGTCAGTCCATCAGTGATCAGAGGTGGTTTCTTATGGACATTTGCACCGAGTTTAGAGATGAGTCCCATTTGGAGCGGTCTCTTCGGTTTTCCATTCACCATGAGAAGACGCTTTAATTTTTTAGCTGCAGGAATCGGTTCAAGCTTCAGCTCTTTTAAAAGCTCGAGTCCATCAGCATTGAGATAAAGGGCATTCGCACCTTTTTCAACAAGACCGCCTTCTACTTTCTTTGTCTGGATTTTTCCGCCGACCTTATTTGATTTCTCATGGATCGTGATCTTGTAACCTTCAGACTTGAGATAATAACCAAGGATTAGACCGGAGAAACCGGCACCATAAATGGTGACATGCTTATCTGATGGATCAATTTTACCAATGACTCTTTGCATGGATCAGCTATTCTTCAGGTAATCCTGAAGCTCACCTGACTGATACATTTCTGTGATTATGTCGTTACCACCAATGAGTTTCCCATTCACGTAAAGTTGCGGGTAAGTTGGCCAGTTGGAAAATTCCTTGAGGCCCAGACGGACTTCAGCATCGTTAAGAATATTGAAAGTCTTGAAACCAACTCCGAGTTGTTTCAGGATCGCGATTGAGTTTGCAGAGAATCCGCACATTGGTGCAGAAGCATTTCCCTTCATGAAAAGAACGACTTTCGAACTTTTTAAAAGTTTTTCAATTTGAGTTTTCATTTCAACAGATTTGTCGGCTTCCGTGATTTCCTCAATAGCGTTGTTCAAAATATTGAATGACATAAAACTATCCTTTGTTAACCAGCTGATATTTTTCTTTCGTATAAGTCTGAAGCTTTACTGCGTGAATGCGGCTCTTAAATTCTTCTTTCAGGAGATCCATCAGCATCTGATGCTGTTCAATGAGGAGTTTACCCTTAAACGCGTCACTTACAACCGTGATGGAAAGATGATCCCGGGTGCCGGTCATATCTTCAACCATGACCGTGGCATCAGGAATTCCTTTCTTGATGATGTCTTCAACGAATTCAAACATATTTATTCCTTAGGAAGGACGGCGAGAAAGCTGGTAGCGAAGGTGAGTACACGCATGAACAATGTGATGTATCCCAGAGTGCGATGTTCTCTTCTGATAGGATCGCCGCGCAGTAGTCTTCTTCCGGTGTAGATCATCATGCCGTAGAGGATGACAGTTGTCACGGCGATGGAGACATGGATGTTCAGTGCCATGTGATTGTTGAGAACTTTAGATGCTTTCAGGATCGCTGTACGTGAGAGCTCGATTTGAAGAATCAGGATTACATCCCAGATCATTGCAATCGACATCGTTCGAATATGGCGGGCGCGTTTTTTTCTCCAGTATACACCGACAAACATGATGACCAGAATACAGAGCGACTGTAACTGCATCAGCTGAGCTTCCACTTTGTCCTCTTTGAAATATTGGAGTTAATGCAACTTAGCATAATTGACGAAAGTCTGCCTATTCATTTATGGTAGTTTCTCAGCTTGTCACTTCGCACAAAAGGTCATCATGACTCTAGGTTCATGGGCAGTTATTGATATTGAGACAACGGGAATTTCCCCTGCCAATGACGAGATCATCGATGTCGGATTTCTGCAGTTTGAGGGCACTAAACTTGTCCGCACTTTCTCGTCTTTGGTGCGCGCGCAAAATCAGGTTTCCAGTTTTATCACAAAGCTCACCGGGATCACCAATGAGCAGTTAGTTCATGCACCTTCATGGCAACAGGTTGAAATTGATGTCATGGCGCTTGAGAGTCATGCTCTTCTAGCCCACAACGCGAATTTTGAAAAAAGTTTTCTCGAAAGATATTTTGAAAGACTTCCAAAAACCGGAGCACGCGAGACCTACCAGGACTCGATGTTCTATCTGGCACTTCTTTTTCCTGAAGCGTCGACACTCAATCTTGAATATTTCATTAATCTCTTAGGTATTGCTGAGAAAGAAGAACACAGAGGACTCGCAGATTCGCGTGATCTACTGAAAACTCTTCTTCTGGCAACTTACCTTACTCACAAAGACCGCGAATTCCGCATGAAGCTTTCTGAAGTCATGCTGAGTTTTTCGGATGATTTCTGGTACAAGAAATTTTTCCATCTCTCAGAAGAAGAGCTCTTTGAAATCGCAACCAGCATGGATTTTCCACTGGAAGACGCCTTTGACCGCTATATGACAGTGGCAAAGAAAAATCTTCTGCAAGAGCCTCCGAAGAATCTCGGATTCGGGAAAGATTTTTCAGGCCAGAATATTCAGAACATCCTTCGTGATGAAAAAAAGATCCAGACAATCTTCCCGCACTATCGTCACCGTGCCGCCCAGGAAGCTCTTTCTTTAAGAGTAGGGCAGGCTTTTAAGAACCGGATTCATGCTCTTATTCAGGCACCAACCGGCACCGGAAAGACCATGGGCTATCTTCTTCCGGCACTTCTCTACGCTACCAATGAGAAAGAAACGATTCTCATGGCGACCGGAACAAAAACACTTCAGGATCAGGCCCTCGTAAAAGATGTGCCACAGATGCTGAAGCTTTTAAATCTCCAGGATAGTGCTAAGGTTGTGAAGCTCGTGGGAAGTAACAACCACCTGTGTGAATTTCTTTTCCGTGAAAATGATGAAGCGCCGGTGTTTCTTAGTCCTTTTGGCGAGACTTATGCCAAGGCCTATTTTGAGATGCTTTTCTTTTATAACTCGCGTGTACCGTATGAGAAAAAACTCACGCGTGAACAGATTCCTTATATCCTGAAAAAACTCACTCCCGAGCTCGCTGAAAAAGAAACAAATCTCGCTGTCGATTACCGCGCTTGCGCTGGACAGAACTGTCCGATGGCCAATGATTGCTCTTATATCCAGGGGCTTCGCGAGGCCCAGGACGCGCGCCTTATTGTCGGTAACCATGCCCTCATGCTTAACTGGCCAAGAAGCATTCCACGTCCGCAATTTGTAGTTGTCGATGAGGCCCATCGCCTTGAGCACGAAGCAACTTCTGCTTACACAATTGAAGTGGCACACGCTCAATTAGAATCTTTCATGAAGAATTTTCCTCAGGGAATGGGGTCACTCATTTATCTCCTGGGTTCACTGGAAGATGAGTTTGCGGTTGAAAATACGATTTCCCGCGTGAGAGAAGAAACTCAATTTAATCTTAAAATGGTCCGCGATCATTTCGATACACTTCCCGATGTGATGGAGAACTTCTTTAAGAAGCTTCCAAATTACAGCCCGGCATACTCTAACGAACTTCCATTTCCGAAGAAAACAG
This sequence comes from Bacteriovoracaceae bacterium, assembly GCA_046595005.1. Classification (GTDB taxonomy): domain Bacteria; phylum Bdellovibrionota; class Bacteriovoracia; order Bacteriovoracales; family Bacteriovoracaceae; genus Peredibacter. Next base: position 23,927 of record JBKJPL010000066.1, read on the forward strand.
AACTTAAAGATTCTCTCGCTGCTGCGATTTATAATTCCTGCGAAAGTCTTTCTTATATCTTCGCGAATCTTTATCAGCTCTACATGCCTTACGTTTCCCGCTGGGGAAATAAGGATTTCAGGAATGAGCCGCAGAAGCTCAAAGCTTGGGCCGTGTTTGAGCAAAACTTCGGCGCTCTGGAACGTCTCACGATGGCCTTCAAACATTTCATTGATCAGCCTGCTGAATGGTGCACGATTATCGAATATACGGAATCGAATGGTTACTCACTCGCATCAAGCCCGGTGGATGTCGGTCGCCGGATTCATGATGAACTTCTTATGCTGAGTTCTTCCGTTATCTTTACCTCTGCCACTCTCGGAAATGCTTCAGGTGACTCCGGAGTTCAGGGTGTGGAGTGGATGACGGGATATACTTATCTCTCTCCGGAGAAGCGCTTTAAGTCGGGTCTCTATCTGGAAGCCGTCTATGATTATAAGAACAATTCCAAAGTCTATCTCTGTCCGGATACGAGAAATATTTCTGACCCGATGTTTGTGCCGGAGCTTCTGAATGATGTGAATCCGGTAATCAAGGCCCTCGGTGGACGAACCCTGCTACTCTTCTCTTCGCGCCTGCGTTTTGAGAAAGCAGTGGAGATCATGCTGAAGGAATTTGAAGGAAAGATCCCGGTCTTCGTTCAGGGTCTCGGGAAGAATGTAGTGGAAGAATTTAAGCGTGAAGAGCGTGCCATTCTTTTGGGGATGGAGAGTTTCGGAGAGGGAATTGATATTCCGGGCGAGAAACTCCAGTTTATCGTTGTGGATAAAATTCCTGATGTTCGTCAGGATCTCGTGATCCAGAAACGCCGTGACTTCTTTGAATTTAAGTTCGGAAATGAGTTCAACGACTATTTCCTCGCGCACAGAACTCGCTCTCTTCACCAGAAATTCGGAAGGCTTCTCCGTTCTGAAAATGATCATGGCGCCATTCTTCTTGTGGATAACAGAGTGAAGAAATGGAAAGGCGGAACACTCAGAACTTTCCAGAAGCTAATGGAACCCTATCAGATTATTTCACTGCCGCTGAAAGATGCGTGCGCTTCAATTAAAGATTATTTCAAAGTTTAGAAAACGAAATAAATTATGCCGGAAGCGAGGAGTCCAATCAGGATTCCTCCGATAATGTCCGTCAGATAGTGCACTCCCAGATACATTCTTGAAAATGATACCAGCAGTGCCCAGATACCTATTGGCATGACCTTCGGAAAATCCCACCACAAAAGAATATAGAAAAATGCGAAGGTCGATCCAGCATGTGACGAAGGAAAGCTGAAGCAGGGGGCTTTAGCGAGTGCAACAATGTTCTTATTGGCATTGGCCGGCCGTAGTCGTTTGATAGCTTTTTTCAGCACATAGTTGATCCCCCAGACGATCAGGGGAGCGTAAAATGCATTGAGAAGATCTGGCGGGAAACTCAGACGGAAACGATTGATGAGATTGAACGACAGAGCTACTACCCACCAGAATCTTCCCATCCCGGTCCAGGTGAAGACTATCATGATCCAGGTCAGAACTTTGTTACGGGATTTCTGAATTGTCAGAAGAAGATTTTCATCAAATCTTTGAACTGCAGGTGAAAACATTAAAAATTCTTTTTCAGGTTCTGAACCCGGATCTCGCGATCACCGTGAGTCATCTGATAAGGAATTCCAAAATGCTTACTTACAAAAAAACTAACCGGTTGTTCGATGTCGGCATTAGTGGAATCGTTCTGATAAATAAGAAGATGAGAGGCCGTTAAATCAGAGTCGCCGATCTTGAAATCATCCATGTCTTTAATCTTCCACTCCGCATAGACGATTTTTTCATTGGGAGGAGACTGGTAGCTCCAGTCGTTCGATGTCGAAATAAGTGTCACCGGTGTTCTTCCGGTCGCATCGAATTTCCGCGATTGAGTGAAGATCGTAGATGAGGCAAACGAAGGTGCTGAAAGATAATGGCGGGTTGAAATCGGCCGATGGAATTCTTGTTGTGCCGTGCCATTCTGGAAATGGTAGTGAAGCTGCCCTGCGTGGTGATCGACCTTGAATGTCTCCAACGAATAATTATTTCCGATCGATTTCTCAATTCTGACGTGGAGGGGCAGAAACTGAGCATTCACCTCATAAAGCACATTTATTTTTAAGAACTCGCCCGTTTCTATCCGGGAAAGGACTTCAGAGAGCACCTGATAGTTCTGCTTATCAGAACTCTGGATGAGCTTGAAGTTCTCCTGGGAATAGTTCACACCCTTCTCGTAGTAAAAGTAGGAGCCTTCCAAGAGGATGTTAACGTTCAATGGCATCTCATCAGAGTAGAAGATTTAAACACATTCGACAAAAACAAAAATCGTCCGTGTTTGATAGTTCAAACCTTAAGACTTATTTGAAGTTATAGAATGCGGGTGTTACATTCAACCCATTTAAAATTCATCCATAAGGTGCTTATGAATCTTCCTATTGAAGGGTCATTGGATTACTTAGCCATTCTTATTTTGATGCTCATTTCCCTGGTCATCGCATCTGTGATTTTAACTTTGAACAAAATCATGGGTCGTGTTCCACGTGAGGTGACAAAGAAAAAATACGACACTTACGAATGCGGAGTGGAGTACGAGGGCGATGCCCACCAACAATTCTCAGTTCGCTATTATCTCGTCGGAATCATATTTCTGATTTTCGACGTGGAAATTGTGTTCATGTATCCATGGACAATTGTTTATCAAACTTATCTGAAGTCCGGGCCCCTGATCCTTGCGGAAATGGGACTCTTCTTCGTGCTTCTCCTCGGAGGTTACTTCTACCTTCGTATGAGAGGTGCTTTGAGCTGGGACTAAGGGGAATATATGTCTAAAGACGGAAGCTCATTTTTTTACCCGACACTTCTTTCTGAAGCCGCAAAATGGGCCCAGAAAAACTCTCTCTGGCCGATGCCTTTTGGTACTTCGTGCTGCGGGATTGAGATGATGTCGACACTTTCATCCACTTACGATCTCTCGCGCTTTGGTGCAGAGGTTGTTCGCTTCTCTCCGAGGCAAGCTGACATGCTTATCGTGGCGGGAACGATCACGACGAAAATGGCGCCGGTTCTCCGGACGATCTACGATCAGATGCTTGAACCTAAGTGGGTTATCGCTATGGGAGCTTGTTCTTCTTCAGGCGGGATCTTTGATACCTATTCAGTTCTTCAGGGTATCGATGAAATCATGCCGGTGGATGTTTACGTTCCAGGCTGTCCTCCGATTCCGGAAGGACTTATCTACGCAATCATGCACCTTCAGAAAAAAATCGATAGTGGCATGGACAGAAAACCAGCTGAACGTCCTTCATCTGAAGATGCGATGAACGCGATGACTTACAGAAAATCAATTGCTGACATCAAGGCCGATTTCACAGTCACTCAGGATTATGTGAAACAGCAGGAGAAGCTGATGGAATCTCTGAAGTCAAAAGTTGAGGTTAAGAAATGAACACTCATGCTTTCATTATTGAGCAAGGCAAAGCTGCCGAGCGCCTGATGGAAAAATATTCGAAAGACAGACGTCTCGAAGCCGATCGCTCAAATGAACCTGTTCTTTGGGCAAAAGATTCGAAGGACGCAAAAATCCTTGTGAAATCTTTCATGCTGGATGATCATTTTAAGATTGATTTTCTCTCTGATGTCACAGCTTACGATAATCAGGACGGCGAGGATGGCGAGAAAAGATTCATTCTCGTGTATCAGCTTTATTCACTTGAAAAACACATCCGCATCCGTATTAAGGCTGCGATTGATCTTAATGAATCAGCAGAAACAATTACCGATATCATGCCGGCCGCGAACTGGCTCGAGCGTGAGATCTTTGATCTCTACGGAATTAATTTTAACGGTCATCCCAATATGAGAAGAATCATGATGGATGAGCGCTTCGAAGGTCATCCGCTTCGCAAGGAATATCCCATCAAGCAGCGTATGGGATTCAACGACAACGTTCAATTCCATCTTGGAGGCCACGAGCTTCATGTGGACAATACTCTCTTGGAAGATGGAACGCCTGCGAACACGATGGCCCTTCCGGAAGGGGAGAAATAGTATGTCATCACCCAAAAATAATATTCATACCCTTCAGGATTTTTATAATCCGAACGTCCTCATTAACCTCGGTCCTTCTCACCCCGCGATGCACGGAACCCTTCGGGTTATGTGTCGTGTGAATGGTGAGACGATTGAAGATGCAGCCTGTGAAATTGGTTATCTTCACCGCGGGATTGAGAAGCTGGGCGAGACAAAAACTTACCAGCAGTGGATGGTTTATACTGATCGTCTGAATTACTGTTCTGCTCTCAACAACAACATCACTTATGCGATGGCCGTAGAGAATCTTATGAACATCACTGTGACAGAGCGCTGTCAGTGGATTCGTGTGATTTGTATGGAGCTCGCTAGAATTATCGATCACATTATCTGTGTTGCTATTAACGCTCTCGACTTGGGTGCCATGACAGTGTTCTGGCTCCTTTATCACTGGCGCGAAGAAGCTTACACGATGATTGAATCTATGTGTGGAATGAGACTTCTCTCTACCTACGCACGCTTCGGGGGAATGAGCTACGATCTTCCGGATAATTTCCTTGAGCGCCTCTGGAAGTTCTGCGAAGAAATGCCAAGAGCACTTGATGAAGTAGAAGGTCTTCTCACTTCAAACAGAATCTGGATCGACCGTACGAAGGGTGTAGGCATCATCACGAAAGAAGATGCTCTCAAATATTCTGTAACAGGTCCGACACTCAGAGCTTCTGGAATCGATCACGATCTTCGTCGTGACCGTCCTTATTATGTTTATCCGGAACTTGATTTCGATGTCGTAGTTGGTTCAAACGGTGACGTTTATGACCGCTACCTTGTTCGTCTCGAGGAAATGAGACAATCCATCCGCATTCTTAAACAGTGTCACGACAAGATTCCAATGGGACCACTGTGGGTGAAAGATAAGCGCGTGAACATTCCTGATAAGATGGACGTTTATACGAAGATGGAAGTTATGATTCACCACTTCAAGATCTTTATGGAAGGAGTGGATGTTCCTCCAGGAGAAACTTTCACCTGTACTGAGGGCCCGAATGGGGAACTTGGATTCTATATCGTGAGCCGTGGCGGACCTAAGGCATGGAGAATGAGAGTGAAATCTCCGTCTCTTATCCTCTTCCAGGCGTTCGAGAATACTGTAAAAGGCGGGAAGATTCCTGATGCCGTGGCACACCTCGGGTCAGTGAATATCATCGCCGGTGAATTAGATCGCTAGGAGAGACGAATATGTTATCTGAACAGATGAAAGCAACGATCAATGGGCTCAGACCACATTTTCCAACTGAGCAGGCACTTCTGATTCCTCTCTTGAATGAAATTCAAAATGAGCAAGGATGGGTTTCGATTGATGCGATGAAAGCGGCAGGGGAGTTTTTAAATCTCCCGTTGTCTAAAGTCAGAGAAGTGGCGAGCTTTTACACTATGTACAAGCTTCATCCTCAGGGGAAAGTGGATGTGCAAATTTGTACGAACATTTCCTGCTGGTTAAATGGCGCTGATAAACTCATGGCGTGTGCTTCAAAAAAACTCGGAATACATGCCGGTCAAACTACCCCCGATGGAAAGTTCACCTTGAATCAGGTTGAATGCCTGGCCTCATGTGGAACTGCTCCCATGCTCACGATGAATGAAGATTATTATGAAAATCTGGATGAAAACTCACTGATAAAACTTCTCGATCAGGCAAGTGCTGACCTTGATGCAAAAAAAGTAGTGGGAAAAAGCACTCGTAAAGAGGGAGTCTGGCCATGATGTACAACAACGAACATTTTGAACCGGTTATTACTCCCAACGTGGATAAACCGGGTTGTGAAACTTTAGATTTTTATCTTAAAAACGAGAACGGATATAAGGCACTTGAGAAAGCTCTCAAGATGAAGCCTGCTGAAGTTGTCGATGAAGTAAAAAAATCGAATCTTCGTGGCCGCGGAGGCGCAGGCTTTCCGACTGGTATGAAGTGGTCTTTCATGCCAGCAGCTCCGGTGGATGCCAATGGCAATCTAAAACCTAAATACCTCGTCTGTAATGCTGATGAAGGGGAGCCGGGAACTTTCAAAGACCGTCTTATTTTTACAAAAACTCCCCACAGAATGATTGAGGGAATGATTATTGCCGGACATGCTATTGGTTCTGCCAAAGGCTTCGTCTACATTCGCGGTGAGTGGTTCAAAGAAGCTCGCTTGATGAAAAAGGCCATAGATGATGCCTACGCGAAAGGCTTCCTTGGAAAAAATATTCTTGGATCAGGTTTTAATTTTGACCTGGTCATTTACCTTGGTGCCGGTGCCTACATTTGCGGTGAAGAGACAGCTCTTTTAAATTCACTGGAAGGTAAGCGTGGTGAACCACGTCTGAAACCACCTTTCCCTGCGCAGGTTGGTGCTTTTGGAATGCCATCGTGTGTGAATAACGTCGAAACTTTTGCTGCCGTCCCGTACATCATTGATCGGGGTTGGGAAAAATACGCCAAAATGGGACCCGAAAGATCGGGTGGTACTCGTTTGATCTGTGTCTCTGGTCACGTGAACAAGCCGGGTGTGTACGAACTTCCAATGAACCTCACGATCGTTGAGACTATCGAGATCGCGGGTGGTGTTAAGGGCGGCAAACTTAAAGCTGTTATTCCGGGTGGGGCATCCGCTCCGATGCTCCGTGCGGACGAGTGTGGCTGTAAAACTGACTATGATTCACTCGCGAAAGCGGGAACAATGGCAGGATCGGGCGGACTCATCGTCATGAACGACACAGTCAATATTGTGGAAGCGACCTATACGCTTCTTAAGTTTTATGAGCACGAGTCATGCGGACAATGTTCCCAGTGCCGTGAGGGTACTCACTGGCTGGCCCGTATGTTCAAGCGCATTCTCGATGGCGGCGGAACACAGGACGATCTCGATTATATCGCTCATATCTGCTCCAATATGGCGGGGCAAACAATTTGTGCATTTTCCGATGCAGTCACAGGCCCAGCTCTGTCTTCAGTCAAAAAGTTCCGCGGGGAATTTGATGACATGATCAGAAACGGTGGTCTCAAGGGAATCGGAAGAACCGAATCCTTTTCGCACAGAATGGTAGGTGCTCATGTCTAATACAGAATACGTTGTTAAAAAAACCAAAGGCGACCTGAACTACGCTTCCGACAAGAAGCCTGTTCATTCGCCTATCGGCCCGGACGCAAAACCTCTTCCGAAAGTGACAATCGACGGAAAAGTTTATGAGTTCTTGCCAGGTGATACGATCATGCAGGTAGCGGAACGCTACAAAATTCACGAGGAAATTCCACGGTACTGTTACCATCCGTCTATGCCGATCGCCGGTACCTGCCGTATGTGTACAGTGGAAGTGGAAAAAGCTCCGAAGCTTATGACTTCGTGTTCAACTCCTGCTGGAGACGGCATGGTAGTTCATACGCGCTCTGAGAAAGTAATGAAGTCACGCACAGGTGTGATGGATTTCCTTCTCACTAACCATCCGCTTGATTGCCCGGTTTGCGATAAGGCCGGCGAGTGTTCGCTTCAGGACTATAACTTTGAGTACGGTCCTGCGAAGTCGAATTTTAAAGAAGAAAAACGCGTTTACGAAAATGCGACGACCAAAGCTCTCTCAGATAAAATCACGCTGAACATGAACCGTTGTGTTCACTGTGAGCGTTGTGTCCGCTTCACTGATGATGTGACAAAAACTCACGATCTCGTGATGGTAAACCGCAGCTGGCATAAAGAACTTGAAGCAACTGATCCGACTAAGGGTCTTACGAATGATTATCAGGGATGTCTCACGGATTTCTGTCCGGTAGGCGCTTTGACGATGAATGATTTCCGCTTCCAGAAGCGCGCATGGTTCCTCGATAAGAAACCATCTGTTTGTGACCGCTGTTCTAAGGGTTGTAATATCGAAGTTCATTCTGACCAGAACATCGTTTATCGTTACGTTCCGATTCACAATGAAATGGTTAACGGTCACTGGATGTGTGATGAGGGTCGTGTTTCTTATAACGATCTCATGGATCCGATGCGCGTGATTGCTCCTCTTCTCAAGCACGAAGGTCAACTCCACGCTACTTCTTACGAGACAGTTCTTTCTGAAATGATTGCGCATGTAAATGCAGCTGGTTCAGTGGATCTCATCGTAGGAACAGATTCTACGCGTGAAGAAGCTGCTCTCATGAAAGACAAAGTGCCGGGACTTCTCGGACGCTCTGTAAAAGTTTCTTACTATAACGGGACTCACGGAGTTCAGACTTCGAAGGACGACAAGGCCCTCGATCATCTTCTCCGTCATCGTGATCATACAGCTAACACTCGTGGAGTTGAAGACGAAGGTCTGCAAGTTCTTGCTAACGGCGAGGCTACCGGAGATTTAGTTATCTATTTCCGTAATGGTCGTGCCGCAATACCGAAATTTAAGGCGGGAGCAAAGGTTATCGCTTGGGGGGTTTGGAACCTCAACGAATTGAAGTCGATTCCCGGTTTAGTTGGGGCCATCCCCGGTCTGTCGACCGTGGAAAAATCTGGTTCTTATAAAAACGTAGATGGCATCGTTCAGAAATTTCACCCGACGATTCAGCACAAGGGCGCTGCTCTTGCTGCTCATGATGTTGTGAACGTGTTAGCGAGGATGAAATAATGGACATGGAAACAGTTTTTCCTTATGCCCAGTTAGCAGCAAAGATCGCCTTCGTGGTGGGTCTTTCTCTCGGGGTAGTTCCAATTATGGTTTGGTTTGAACGCCGTGGAGCTGCCTGGATGCAGGGACGGGTAGGACCTAACCGCGTTGGTCCATTTGGACTTCTCCAGCCACTCGCGGACGTGATCAAGTTCTTCCATAAAGAAGACTTCACTCCGAGAAACGCCAATAAGTTTTACTATTATCTCGCTCCGATGATGGCCCTCATTGCACCACTTTGTGCGATGGCGGTTATTCCTTTCGGCTCGAAAGTTATTGTTGATGGCCGTGAAGTTGTTCTTCAGATCGCTGAGATGGATTCTGGTGTACTTTTTATTCTCGCTTTTGCGGGTCTGGAAGTTTATCCGATCATTCTCGCTGGATGGTCATCGCGGAACAAATATTCGGTTCTCGGGGCTCTTCGCGGTTCTTCGCAGATTGTTTCTTACGAAATCTCGATGGGTCTCTCTCTTCTTTCGATGCTGATTGTATTTGGTTCAGTGAACCCGCATGACATGGTGGAATGGCAGTCCAACCACTGGTGGGGAGTTCTTATGAACCCATTCGGAGCACTCGTGTTCTGGATTTCTATCTTTGCAGAAACAAATCGACTTCCTTTCGATCTTCCGGAAGGGGAGTCAGAACTCGTTGCCGGTTATCACCTTGAGTATGGAGCGATGAAATTCGCACTGTTTTTTATGGCGGAATACGTTGCAATGATCATGGCCTCTGCTCTGATCTCGACACTCTTCTTCGGCGGCTACGGAATCCTTCCGGGCATGCAGATGATGATTGATTTCATTGTTAATCATTTCGGATTTGGTCCGGTCGGTGCTCAGAACACTCTCGCTGGATTCCAGGTTCTCTCACTTATTTCGAAAGTTGCTTTCTTTATGTTCATGTTCGTCTGGATCCGCTGGACTCTTCCACGTTTCCGCTTTGACCAACTTATGGACCTCGGCTGGAAGATACTCTTCCCGCTCTCATTAATTAACCTGGTAGTAGTGACTCTCGCAGTTTACTACTTCAATTCATAGGAGGACTTGATGGCAACCATTAACGTCTCCAAGAAATACACTGCACGGGAAAAAGCTTATATCCCGGCAATCCTCATCGGTATGAAAATCACGATGAAGCGTTTTATCCAGGGATTCATTTTCAGAAAGCATGACACCATCATGTACCCTGAACAAAGACGTAAATACTCTGACCGTTTCCGTGGCTCTCACTTCATCTCGGTTGATGCTAACAAAACTGAGAATTGCACAGCATGCTTTCTCTGTGAAACGATTTGCCCTGCTGAATGTATTCACATCGTGGCCGATGAGCGTGAAGAAGAGAACAATCCTTACGGAGTGAAAAAAGAGAAGAAGCCTTTGAGCTTTGATATCGATCTTCTTCGTTGCTGCTTCTGCGGTTTTTGTGAAGAGGCCTGTCCGAAAGATGCCATCAAGATGGGTGGAGACTATGAAATGGCAGTTTCAAGCCGGGATGAGGCGATCGTTGACCTGCAACAACTGAAGCGTCCAATGAATGGTCGTCATGAAGTTGATGAGGGGAAAAAGAAATGAGCCCGGTACTATTAGTTCTCGCCTTAGTTTCGGTGATCCTCGCTATAACAATGCTTTTTGCTAAGAACCCGATCACGTCGGCACTTTGCCTTCTCGGTATTCTGGTCATGACTGCCGGTATGTACGGCCTGATTGGAGAGCATCTTGTGGCCACGATTCAACTCGTGGTTTACGCCGGTGCGATCATGGTCCTCTTTATTTTCTCGATCATGCTTCTTAACCTCAATAATGAGGAAACGGATTATAAGGACAAGCCGGCCCTTTTCGCAGTAGCTCTCGCTCTGGGTGCAGCTGCCTTTGGTGGAATTGGCTACGCTGTCTGGACTCACTTCCAGGCGGGACAGGTTGTTTCTCCAGGGGGATTCACTCCTCACCTCGTGAAAGAACTGGGTGGAAATTCCAAGGTTCTCTCTCACGCTTTATTCTCTCAATTTTATGTATCCTTCGAAGTCATCTCACTGGCGCTTCTCATAGCGGTTGTCGGTGCGGTTGTTCTTGCGAAGAGAAAGTTTGATTAAGGTATAACCATGACAAACGAAATCCTGCTGCAACTTTTAGCTGCCTTCCTCTTCACGATGGGAATGCTTATTGTTCTTATGAGACGTGACACGATCATGATACTCATGGGAATCGAGCTTCTTCTGAATGCTGCCAACCTCTCGATGGTTGCCTTTTCCAAGGCCAATCACATGATCGAAGGCCAGATGCAGGTGTTCTTTGTGATCTCTATCGCGGCTGCGGAATCAGCGATCGGACTTTCGATCCTGGTAAACCTCTACCGGAACTTCGGCTCAATCAAAACGCAAAGTGCGACTACTCTTAAAGGATAAGACCCGTGGATACGATCAATTCAATTCTTCCGCTTCTTATTTTGCTCTCACCACTGGTTGGTTTTTTTATCAATGGCGTGGTTCTTCCGCTGAAGTACAAGGGCTTTGCTAAAACAGGTCCAGATACAGCTGGTGGAATTGCCACTGCTTTTATCGCTGCCAGTTTTGTGATGGGGCTTTTTGCATTCTCTCAGCTCCACGGTGAAAATCCGGCAGTTGTGAATTATGCATACCAGTGGTTTGATTTTGGAGGCCTGAAAATTGCCTTTGAACTCAGAATCGATAAGCTCTCAGGAATTCTCGTTCTCATTATTTCAGGGATCGGAACTCTCATTCATATTTATTCTACAAGCTACATGCATGATGAGCCGGGCGTTGGAAGATACTTCTCGTACCTGAACCTTTTCTGCTTCAACATGCTACTTCTTGTAATGGGCGCAAATCTTCCGCTTCTCTTCTTCGGATGGGAAGGAGTGGGACTGTGTTCGTACCTTCTCATTGGTTTCTGGTATACAGATACTGAGAAAGCAAATGCAGGTAAAAAAGCATTCATTGTTAACCGTATTGGTGACGTTGGGTTTTTGATTGGTATGTTCCTTCTTTTCAGAGAACTCGGAACTCTTGATCTCTATGAGATCAATTCGTTGCTCACAAATCCAGAAATCGTGGCCTCGATCATGCCTTCAGCAACTCTGATCTGCCTTTCACTCTTCGTAGGAGCAACTGGTAAGTCAGCGCAGATTCCTCTTTATGTATGGCTTCCGGATGCGATGTCCGGACCGACTCCAGTTTCTGCACTCATCCACGCTGCCACCATGGTGACTGCAGGTGTGTATATGATCGCGCGCCTTAATCCGCTTTTTGATCTTTCTCCAGTTGCTCTCAGTGTTGTGGCCCACATTGGAGCTCTTACGGCAGTATTCGCGGGATCAATTGCAGTTGCTCAGACCGATATCAAAAAAGTTCTCGCTTACTCAACAGTCTCTCAGCTTGGATTCATGTTCCTTGCCTGCGGAGTAGGTGCTTATCAGACAGCTGTTTTCCACCTCATGACCCATGCATTCTTCAAAGCACTCCTGTTCCTTGGTTCGGGATCTGTGATTCACGCTTGCTCAGGCGAGCAGGACATGACGAAGATGGGAGGGCTCAAGAAGTATCTTCCTCACACTCACATTACGATGCTTATCGGGTCGCTTGCAATCTCGGGTATTCCATTCTTCTCAGGGTTTTTCTCGAAAGACGAAATCCTTTATTCAGCGATCGCTCTTCCGGGTGGAGTTTCCTATCTCTTCATCATCGGTGTGATCACGGCAGCTCTTACTGCTTTCTATACCGGTCGCATGATGTCGCTTACTTTCTACGGAAATGAGCGGATGAGCCATGATGTAAAACATCACCTTCATGAGTCACCAGCTCTTATGACTGGCCCACTTTATGTTCTCGCAGGACTCGCTGCTCTCGGCGGTTTCCTCGGAGTTCCGCATTTAATGGGCGATTACATGGGTCATATGCCTCACGTTCTAGCGAACTGGCTTGATGGTGTGGTTCCGGCCCGTCATCTTCCACTCGTGGGTGTAAAGCTTCCACTTCACGAAGGTGTAGTGATGGCAGGCTCTTCGATCATTGCTGCTATTTTCTTCTGGCTTGGTATCAAGCTCTTCAAGAAAAATATGTTCCTCACTGACATTATTGGTGGAGCTGGCTGGCATAAGGTTCTTGCTAACAAATATTATATCGATGAACTTTACGGTCTCATCGTCGTGAACCCTATCAGGAAGATTTCAGAGTTCTCGGGAATGGTCGTCGACAAGATTATTGTTGATGGCGCAGTTAATGGCATCGGAAGGGGAGTTCGTAAGGTCGGTTCAGGCCTTCGTGCAATTCAGACCGGCGACATCCAGACTTACGGGCTCTACATGCTCGCGGGTGTGGTTCTCGTACTCTTATTTTTCTTTAAATTAGGATAAGGCGATGGAAACTACTTCGACATTACTTACCTGGATCATTTTCACTCCAGCGATCCTGGGACTTGTTGCCCTCTTTGCTCCAAGCTCATGTGAGACAAAACTTAGAAAGTTTGCCCTCGCCCAGACGCTCATCAATGCAGTCCTTGCGACTGTAATGTATTGCGGATTTTCGGGGTCTGAGGCCGGCTACCAGCTGACACATATTCTTCCGTGGCTTCCGGAATGGGGAGTTAACTATATTGTAGGTATCGACGGGATCAGTCTTCCGCTCGTTATGCTTACTGCATATGTGGCACCACTTGCGATCCTTGGCACCTGGCCGGACCTTTCTCATGGCGAACTTAAGCTCGAGAAGTTCTTTGTCGCTCTTCTGATGTTCCTTCAAACGGGAATGTACGGAACTTTTCTCGCAGTAGATTTATTTCTCTTCTACTTCTTCTGGGAAGTTGTTCTTATCCCGATGTTCTTCCTCATTGGTATCTGGGGTGGGAAAGAAAGAATCTACGCTACTGTAAAATTTTTCCTTTATACGATGGTCGGATCACTTCTCATGCTCGTGGCGATCTTCTGGATTGTCCGCGCAACTACTGAGCAGACAGGTGTCCTCAGTGCCTCTCTGGTTAATCTTTCAAAACTTAGTTTTGCTTTTGATGGCAGCTCCCTTGGGTCAGCACTAGCTTCTCCTCAAGGACTTGTGTTCCTCGCATTTGCTCTCGCGTTTGTGATTAAAGTTCCGATGGTTCCATTCCACACATGGCTTCCGGATGCTCACGTTCAAGCACCCACTATCGGTTCAGTATTCCTGGCGGCAGTCCTTCTGAAACTTGGTACCTACGGACTAATGAGAATTGCGATCCCGCTTTTCCCTCAGGCCGCTCAGTATTTTTCTTCGATGTTTATCACTCTTGGTGTGATTGGAATTATCTACGGTGCTTTCTGTGCGCTTTCTCAGACCGATTTTAAAAAGCTCGTAGCTTACTCTTCGGTCTCTCACATGGGTTACATAATGGTGGGACTTTTCTCATTCAATAAGGTTGCTCTCGCTGGATCTCTTTATCAGATGATTAACCACGGTATTTCTGCCGGCGGACTATTTTTGATTGTGGGCTTTCTCTATGAAAGACTTCATACGAGAAACTTAAATGAGTTCGGTGGACTTTCAAAAATTGTTCCGGTTATGGGGATTGCGTTCATGATTATGACTCTTTCTTCAGTCGCACTTCCTGGAACAAACGGATTTGTCGGCGAGTTTCCGATTCTTCTCGGATCTTTCCAGACTCATCCATGGTTTGTTTTCTTTGCCGGCACAGGAGTTATCCTTGGAGCTGTTTACGCTCTCAAAGCTTACCAGCTCGTAATGCTCGGGCCTGTTACAAGAACTGATCTTGATCATCTCCATGACCTTAACTGGCGTGAAGTTGTTGCGATGACTGTCCTCGCTGTATTTGTTTTCGGTATTGGATTTTTCCCTAAGACCTTCTTCGGGAAATCAGATGCCACCCTGAATACTTACGCAGATACCCTGATTCAGAAAGTAGGTTCACCATGACACTTATTGAAATGTTTCCACTTCAGGCGTTAAGCGGACATGATTACATGTCTCTTCTTCCGCTTTTCATTCTGTCGTTTGGTGCAATCGCTTCTCTTCTCCTTGGAACTCACAAGACTCAGGGTCACACTCTGGCATTTGTTTCGTCGGGAGTGAGTCTTGTTCTTTGTCTTCTGACTTATGGAAATAGTGTCGCCACTGAGCCAACGGTTCTTCTGAACGGGACACTGGTAATTGACTCATTCACCAGATCACTTTCATTTTTTGCCTGCGTGTTTGCCTTCATCTCTGTGATCATCACCCGCGGTACTGACACCAAAGAGCATCTTCTCTCTGAAATCTATGCTCTTATCCAGTTCTCTACGGCCGGCATGATTCTCATGATGAGTACCAACCACCTTCTTTTCATGTTCATTGCCCTTGAGATTATGTCTCTGGCCGTTTACGTGATGGTGGCAATGAGAAGGATCAGTTACTTCTCGGCAGAAGCAGGACTCAAATACTTCATCCTCGGTGGTCTCGGATCAGCTCTTCTTCTTTACGGGTCATCACTTATTTTTGGTGCAACCGGAAGCTTCGAGCTTTCTGCAATCCAGGCCTTTGCTTCAACTCACACTCCTTCTGCTATTTATTACGTGGGCCTTGGTCTGGTTCTCACATCGATGCTCTTTAAAGTCGGTGCAGTTCCTTTTCACGGATGGCTTCCAGATGTTTATCAGGGTGCTGCTACGAACGTGACTGCTTTCATGAGTGCCGGTGTGAAGTTCACAGCTTTCATGGCGCTGGCACGTATCGTTTCACATACTGTGTTCGCTGAAGGTGTGGCAGGTATGGAGTGGTTTGAAACTTATCTCTGGATCGTTGCCGCTGCTTCCATGATCTACGGAAACTTTGTTGCGATCTCTCAGAATGAAATTAAGCGCATGCTTTCTTATTCTACCATTGCTCACACTGGTTACCTTCTCCTTGGTCTTTATGCCATGAAGATGGGCCCAGAAGCTCAGCAGAGTGTCTTCCTTTATCTCTTCTTCTACGCTCTTTCTTCGCTTGGTGCTTTTGCGATTGTTGCTCAGTTTGAAGGTGCTAATGATAAAGATCTTCGTCTTGAAAACATGGCGGGCCTTGGTCTTCGTCACCCGGTGATGGGTGCATGTATGACAATCTTCCTTCTCTCTATGGCGGGGATTCCACTTACTTCCGGATTCATTGGTAAGTACGGACTTTTTAATTCTGCCGTTAACGCCGGTCAGGTTCCGCTTGTTGTAATTGCAGTCCTCACTAGTGTCGTTTCGGTTTACTACTATCTCCGTGTGATAGTTTATATGTTCATGAAAGAGGCCGATGGAAATCAGGCGATTTACCAGAATCTTAAAGGTGCGGGGATTGCAGCAACAATTACTGCGGCCGCAACTGTTCAGTTTGGTCTTTTCCCACGAGCGATTATTCAGCTCGTGAAGTATCTCGGAAAATAAGGGTAACTTATGATTGCAAGACGAATTACTTATAAGGGAAATTTCAACGAAGAAGCTCTCTTGATTATTTATGATCTTACCCGGAAGACAGAAATTACGGGTCAGGTGAAAATGATGAATGAGCGTGAAATCGTTCTCAATCTGGAAGGTGATGCTGCCTACATTAAACTTCTCCAGCACCGGATCGATCGTGCGGCGAAATCCTATATCTCCGAGAGACTGGTAGAACAAATTCCTTACCAGCGTTATGTAGGTGTGACACTCCTTACCTGATCAAAACGAAAGGACTGCTGGTCGACTGCGGCTCCTGCCTCACGTCGACATACCGGTCATCCTGACCATAAAAGAATCCAAAGTTATCTCCGCGCTCACAATGTCATCATTGAAGGATACTTCCTGAGGGAGTCTCATAGTCTCGTCAGGGAGGACTCTATGAAACTCTTTATTGCATCACTAAGTATCTTTTGGGCCTTATCAGGGATGGCCACTCCACCGCCGCCGGAGGAAGAGCAGCATCAGCAGGACCAGGAACAACAAGAGCAGGAATATCCACAGGCCTATGTCTGTCACGCCAGAATGGTCGATTGCTACGGGCGACCCTTGTATACGTATTGGGGCCGCATGCCTCACTATCAGGCCGCTTGTGGGGTTGCGATGAATCTATGTCAGCGTGATGCGCACTTTGGATATGGTGGATTTGGCGCCCGTTGTATCATTCTCGGAAAATAATTATTTCACGAGAGAGATAGGAGCAGAGCTAGCCTTAATACGCTCGTATTTCGTAAATTCGAAATAACACTTTCGTGCCAGAATCGCGCAGATAAAGACAATCACCCAAACCTTGATGTTGGGATCAGATTCTTTTCGAGCATCAAACCGATGGTTCATAGTAATAGATGTCTGTGTCTGCTCATGTCCCCGGGAACTTAAATGTGGTTGTTTGAAATCAGATCCCAGGCGATGCATTCCCGTGATGTGTTCTTTCCATTCAGACCAGTCCCGGCCATTCCGTTTGCCCATACTTTCCTCCGTGTTGTTTCCTGCGAGTGAGTCAACAACAAGGCTAGTTTCTTATGGATATAGCTTCTGACTTAAGGAAAATTGGGCAGGGATAGTGGATTCAGGATCTTATGGAAAATCTCATTCTTAAACGAATTCAGACTCCGCCTTTTTCTTTTGGCAGGAAGCCTAAAATGTCAGATCTCCATCGATGGAGATCTTAAGAACATCTGCGACCTGGCTCACAAGCTGCTGACGGGTGAAGGGCTTAACGACAACGTGTTTTACACCATTCTGGATGGCACTCAGAACGTCTTCCTGCTGAAGATACCCGGAAATTAGAATGATTTTCATGCGGTTGAACTTCACTGAGTTTCTGAGCTGATCAATGTACTCCACACCCATCTTGCCGGGGAGGACGTGATCGATGATCAGAAGGTCAAACTCCTGGTTTAAAAGCTTCTGAGTGGCCTGGACTACTGAAGGAGCTGTGACGACAGAATGGAATTTAAATGTGGATTCAAGGAAGATCTTGATCAGCTCGCAGATTTTTTCTTCATCATCAATAACCAGAATATTCATGTCCTGAGGTTTCTTAGCACTCATGCTACACCCCTGACTTTCAGAGCGGAACGGATTGTCTTCATGACTTCATCCCGGTTAAAAGGTTTCAGGATGAGTCCGCCAATATCGAGGATATTTTTATCTTTGTTATATTGATCGATAAACTTGGCACTCGTCATATAAAGAATCGGGCCTTCATATCCAGCTTCCCGGGCAAGACGAGAAAATTCTCCACCATTCATGAGCGGCATGGAGAAATCGGTGATCATGAGATCGATATTTGCCTTACTTAAGAATTTCAGAGCATCCGCCGGATCTGATGAGCCAATGAAGACAAAACCTTCATCCCGAACAAATGAGTTCAGGACGTTCAGGATCTGAACTTCATTATCGAGAACCAGAATACGTTTTTCTTTTTTCTGACCAGTGAGAGACTTATCGTTTCTCGTGTACGAGTAAACTTCTATCATCGGGAGACGGATACGGAAGTGGGCACCGTCATTACTATCAAGGTTCTCGAGTTTCCCTCTGTGTGCCTCAATGATCTTGGCACAGATGGAAAGGCCCAGACCGGTTCCGGTTCCGGCATCTTTGGTCGACATGAAAGGCTTAAAAAGATTGGATTTTACCTTCTCAGGAATACCAGGACCATTATCAGTAACATCGATATAGGTATGATGCTCATTCTCGGATTTCGAAATCACGATATTGACGAGCCCACCAGGAACATTGCCTGAAGTGATGGCATCAATCGAGTTCTTTACGAGGTTAATGAGTACTTGTTCGAGCTTAATCCGGTTGGCGAGGGCCGCAATGTGCTTGCCTTTGTGGACCTTTTTTACTTCAATTCCCGCTTTCTTGGCAGTCGGAAGAATCCATTCGATCGCAGAGTCTACTAAAGCATCGAGATCGCAGTATTCTTTTTCATCTTCCGACTTATGAAGAAAATCCTTCATGTTCTTGATGATCTGATTCACCCGCTCCAGAGATTCAATAACAGTGTTGTTGGCCATCTCCACGTGCTTGAGCTTCATTTCTGGCTCGCGGGACATAAGGCAGTCGCGGATAAGCTCAGAATGGCCGGCAGCGATTGTGAGGGGGTTATTAATTTCGTGAGAAATATTCGCAGTCAGCTCACCCAGAGTATTGAGCTTGTCGGCCTGAAGAATCTGGCTGTGAGTTTTTCTCAGCTCTTCCATTTGATCACGATATTTATTGTGAAGTTGAGTCTCAACAGTTTTGTCATGGAAGACGAGAGCGAAGTTCGCACCTTTCTCACTCTGGAGAGGAATTACTTTCAGAATTACATTGTATTCAGACTCCGGATCATGCGGGAGATGCATCCGGATTTCAGGCGAGGTGAGGACGTCAAAAGATAGAGTGGCCTTACTTATCCATTCTTCGAGATCAAGCTCGGTTGAATCGCACAGCTGGATGATGCTGGTTTTACTCTTCAGAACCCGCGGAGGGAGCTTCATGAAGATAGTTGTCTGATGATTGAAATAAACAATCTCGCGCTTCAAATTGAGCACGATCACTGGATCGAAGAGATGATCAAACTGTTCAAACGAGGTCATACCTTCCCTAGGAAACTAAAATATTGTGCTTCAATAGCATCGAAGTCCATCGCGCTACCGCATTTTGGACATTCAGTTTTAGGAGCCTTGCGGTTTTTAACATCGCTCGCCTTCAGATGAACTTTTTGTTCTTTATTGCATGATTCACAAAAGTAGGGTGCATAGAAAGAATTAATCGATGCACCTTTTCTGAAGAATCCATGGACCATGTTGATCTGCTCAATAATGATCTGAGGACAGTTGTTGTAGGAAACAATCGTCTTCTCAGGAATACCTTCAAGAAACTTGATCCACTCGCGAATCCCACAAGAATTGATCATGTTTACTTCTTTAAAGTCGAACGACATGGATTTCTGAGCGAGTCCCTGGATGTCCTTAAAATCGGAATCCTCATCAATGGACCCGATGAGCTCAACATGCAGTTCATCCTGCAGGATCTGTTTGTTAATTGTGAGTCTTTTCACTCGGAACCTCTTGGAAAAAATGGAACGACCGGATCCGCTCTTTGTAATTCTTGTAACGTTTGTTACGTTCAATAATACAGATTACCTCTGTCCGGAAATTTTCCCGATAATTAATAATAAACTGATTGGAATGCAGGAAAGTCAGATACAGCCCGAGACCAGCACCGTCTTTTTTCTCCATGGGAGTTTTCTCATCGAAACTTCTCTTCAGAGACTGAACAAGAACGTCGTATGAAAGTCCCCCGAAAGAATCCTGAACGGAGAGAGCAACACCTTTGGTGTCCATTGCCAGGGTCACCTGTACGAGATCAGCACCTTTCAGGAATACAGGTGTCTTCCTGTCCGGAGTAGTGAGGCCTTGAGCTTCACGACGGCGGTTCGGACCTTTATAGAGAGAATTAGAAATAAGTTCATTGGCCATTACCTGGATGTACTCCAGGGGAGAGCTGAAGTAGTCTTTGAAATCAAAGTGAGAGAGGGCATCTTTCACCATTTCATTGGTAAATTTTGAATCTGATAGTGAGAGAACTTTGATAGCTGCATCGTCAGCGAGATAGTGACGAATTCCCCAGATCTTTCCATCTTCGGTTTTCGTGAAATGGCAAATAAGCTCATTGGCATACGTATCAGCATTGTGTCCGACCACGTGTTGAAGATGATATTTCACGATGAGATTCACATTCTCTTCATTGGTCTTGTCGGAGAGAACATAGAGAAGATGCTTAGGGATTGCCTGAAGCCCCTCTTCTTTTTCCAGATTTTCCACGTCACAGATCACGAAGTGATCTTCTTTGTATTTTTCAGGATCTGGATTGAGATGAAGAGTGAAGTCGCGCTTTTCAGCTTCTTTCTTCAGTTCATCAAATACAGTCTTGGATTTTACAAAAACAGCGACATTGTCATTCATGAGAGAACCTTCAGGAGTACAGCGGTGAGATCATCTTTCGGCCTCTCAGGTGAGAAGGCCTTGAACTCAGAGAGAACTCCTCCCAATACGTTTTCAGTAGACTCACGACCATGCTGAATAAGTGCTTTCACAAGCCGGCGCTGTCCCCATGGAGTGCCCTCGGTGTTTTCACCCTCAGTAAGTCCGTCTGTATAAAAGAAAATTGTATCATGAGGGTTGAGTGCTAATTCGCGTGATTCATACCGGGAGCCCGGGCCTTGACCCAATCTCGGTCCGTTAGCCTCGATCAGGGGCCGGAAATCGTCTTTAGCGAGTGATTCTTTAAGCGAATTAAAATATAGCGGGGGCGTATGTGAAGCATTGGCGTAAACGAGTTTTCCAGTCGTTACATTGATGCTGGCAACGAAACATGTCACCTGGATCTCTTTACCCGCTCCACACACTGCTTGATTCATAAAACGAAGAATCTCATCCGGGCGGGAGAGAAAATCGGGTTGCAGTTCACGGATGTAATCGAGACTTGTTTTGCAGCAGTTGATAGTCGCAGTTAAGAGGGCCGCGGGAACACCATGTCCGGTGGCATCAGCAATGAAAAGCACTCGCCATTCACCGTGAGAAGAAACTCCCCACCAGTCACCACCGCATTCTGTTGCTGGTTCAAAGTGACCTTTGATCTCGAGGTTCTTTTCAATAATATCTTTTTCAGGAAAAAATGATGATTGTACCAGCTGGGCAACAGCAACTTCGTTTTCAAGTCGTGCTTTCTCTCTCATTTCCTGAATATAAACTTCAATCTTACCGGCCATGTCGTTTACTGAATCGGCAAGTGCTCCGACTTCATCATGAGAACTGATTTCGGTTCTCACGGAAAAATTACCTTTAGCGATTTCCTGGGTGGTACCGAACAGTTTTTCCAGCTGGGCCGTGAGTGGTCGGGCGAGAAGGACCGAGAGAATCATTGCAATCCCGAGAATGAAAATTCCGTAAGTCAGAGATTTGTTCACGATGTACTTGGTTACCTGAAACGCTTCTTCCTGTGGAATTCTCACCACGGATATAAAATTGAGCTTTCGATCAAACTCCCAGGCATAGAGCCAGTCCTGACCTTGAACTGCCACTGAGGTTGCTCCTTGAGTAAGTCCATCATCGAGCATTTTCTTGAACAGATCCTGTTCTGATTTTTCAAGCGAGCGGGGAGTTTTCTCTGTTGTGCGGATAAATCCTGATCCTGGAAGAATGAAAAAATATTCGTACTGAGTTCTTGCCGGAATTAGATTCGGTAGTTCCTGATTTAAATCTTTACCAACGAGCTCATGAGAAGCATTGAGCCTCATAGTCTCGGCCTTGTAGGTGAGTGACTCAAAGAGGTATGCAGTCTTGTCCTGCTTGAAAGTTTTGAGAGCGATCGCCACGAAAACAGAGAGCGAAGTGGCGATGAGAATAATCATCACCAGCAATAGCTTCAGCTTCAGGGGAAAGACCACCTTACGGTACGCGCTTGTCATAGGAACTCCATGTAGTTTTATTATAGCGATACCCTCGTGGTAATTTAAGCCTACCCTTTTTACCTAGTCTCATTCTGATAAACTGGCTCTATGACATCAAGGCGGATCGACCAGATGTTGTCCCTCATAGGGGCAGTTCTGATCCTGCTCAGCTCGTATGAGCTATTCTTTTCCCGTAAGGGTTCTTACGAGGGTGCTACCCTCGGCCGGGTTTCTGCGCTCGAAAAAGTAGTGAAGATCAAGCGTGCCCGGGCCCTCGACTGGGTGGATGCTTTTCATGATGATCTGGTGACAGAAAACCAGATGATTTATACCGATGAGCTCTCTCAGGCCGAAGTCCAGTTTACCGGGGGAGAGAAGCTCATAATCAGTGCAAATTCACTCGTGAAAATACGCTCCCGCGGAAATGAAAATGAGCTCGACATAGGGAAGGGAACGATCCGTGCCACACTTGCCGGCGACAAACCATTAATTGTGAAACTCAATGGTGAAGACTATGAGCTGAAAGGTCAGGATGCCGATGTAGAAATTAATTTGCACGGTAATGTTGGTGAGATTGGGGTCGTCAGCGGAAAAGTGGAACTCGAAAAAGATGGTGAGATCACACCTCTCGATGTGAAGACTGCTCTCGTGATTGATGGGGAAAAATTTACCACCAGAGTGATAGCCTTTAGTCTCGTCACACCAGCGAAACATTCGCTTCTCTATACCGGAGTGGATCCGTACGAGGTAAACTTCACCTGGACCGGTAATTCTTCTGGGAAAATCCTGATTGCCCGGTCATCGAATTTTTCAGATCAATCAGAGGATAATTTCGAAGGCAATAGTTTCACGAAACTTCTTCCGGCCGGACACTACTATTGGAAACTGGAAAGTGCTGAGGGAACTTCTCTTGTCTCAGATTTCAGGATCACCAAAGAATTTGCACCTGAAATTCTCCGCCCAAAGGATGACGAAGTTTTAGATGTCATGGTGGATGAAAAAGGTGAGAATTCCGTGAGGCTCGAGTGGGATTCTCCGGATGCGAAAGCATTCCTGATTAAAATCACGGAAGGTCAGAATGTAATAACCAAAGAAATTTCTCAAAATAGTTTTTCTCATGCACCAACGGGAGATTTCTCGTGGAGAGTGAAGGTAAGCGATCCTTCCCGTCCTGATGCACTTTGGACTCATATGCAAAACATCCGCACGCGATTCCAGAAATTTCCGGAAGTGCCAACTAATCTCCATCCGGATGGAGTGGAATATCAGAGCTTCACTTCAAAACTTGAGATGGTTGAGCTCTCATGGTCTTCACCATCGCAATCTGAAATTGAAATTGTAAATCCTGCTTCTACTGAGATTCTCTCGCCGGAAGGGAGCAGTTTCATGTTTCAGCCCAAAGCTCCTGGCCTTCATAAGTGGCGGATTCGTGGCACAGATAAGTTCGGACGTTTTTCTCCATGGTCAGAATTTAAAGAGTTCACGATTGTTGATATGACCGGAGAGAAAAACGCTGAAGGCATTCAGAGAATTCAGCTCAAGCGTCCTGATCAGGAAGTCACATTCGGATGGAAAGAGGGAAGTGGGACGCATGTGTTCGAACTTTCTTCTGATAAGGACTTCTCACAAATCATTTCGAAGAAAGAAATTACCGGCAATGAAACGAAGCTCACTGTTCCGAAAACTGGTACCTATTACTGGCGTAGCAGGGAATACCGGAAAGACGGCACATTTCAGGTGAGTGAACCCAAAAAAGTAATTATTGAACCGGTTCCAGCTCCTGGTAAACCTGAAGCACTTCCGCCGATGGAGATTCCACTTGAGAGAACTGAATCCTCAACCACATTCTTAAATAGAATTATTAGTTCCGCTTACGCAGATGATATTTTCGGAATTGCCCGAATCAATCTTCCAAAGCGCGATAATACAAAGCAATACGTTCTCCGCATTTACCGGAAAGGTGAGAGTGCTCCACTCGTGGAAGAAAAACTCATTGAACCGGTTTTCGTCTGGAAAAACGCCCTTCCGGGTGAATATGATTTCCAATATGCGGTTGTAGATTTCTTTGATCGTCAGAGTCCATTTTCTGATCTCTCGCCGTTAACAGTTAAAGAACCTTCTGGTCCGTCACGACCACTACTTATCTCTCCTATTCGCCTTGAAGAAAATCGTGAGACCAATGTCGCCTTCCGATGGAGACATGCTGACCGGGTAGTAAAATATTCATTAATCCTTTCAAGTTCTGAAAACTTGAAAACTAAAATCCATGAACAGGATATGACCTCACCTGAATTTACCCTGGATGAAAAACTTCCTGAGGGTACTTACTATTGGCAGGTAAGGGCAATTCATGAGAGCGGGGAGAGTACTCCTTCAAGCGTTGGCCGCTTTATCCATATTCCACCGAAAGAAGAAGTGATTGCAGTTCCTGATTTTCCCGGAGACTGGGCGCTCAAAAATCGCGCTTATGTGGCTTGGGCACCATCAAGTGATACTTACAAATTTAAAGAGGGCGATCAGTCAGGAAAAATTGATGGAAACGCGATCATGGGTCTTGAGGCCCGTGGAAATATCTTTAAAGAGAAGTGGATTTACTCTGCTGAGTTTTTAAGACAATCGGGAAAAGTCTTTAAAGAAGAAACTTATTCTCTCATGAAGCTCACTGTTGATGCCGGATGGATCTTAAAATCCGGTAAGCATACTTTCTCTGCAGGCCCTTCAGTAGGATTCGGAATGGGACAGTCTTATTCAATCAGTAACTCTGAAGTGAAAGCGAATGGTGTTTCGGGTGCTATGTACGGCGGAGTCCTCAGAAGTTTTCATCAACTCGGTTCAGTCTGGAATGCAGAGGGAAAACTCTCTTATCTCATGGGAAGCCTGAGTGAGATGGAGATCGGTGGAAATGTCCTGAGATCAATGAAGAACTATTACTTTGTTCTCGGTGCGGGAATTGTGAAAAGAGAATACACAAAGAATGATGGCGAACAATCTTCGCTTAAACTGAATGCCGGAATCGGCCGCGAATTCTAGAAATCAAAATAATCAGAGCAAATCCAATCATCATCTGGAAAAGAAGATTCTGATCATCTTTCATTTTCACGGCACCACAAGATATGGATGAATTAAAAGAATCTCCGGGGAATAGTGTTGCACCTGTTCCGGTTCCATAAACTACATTGTCGGCATCTTCGAATTGAAAAACACCAACCGATCCATTTCCTCCGCGAGCACCAGCATCCTGACCTGGTCCACCGGTTCCTCCGGAAATATTGAAGATGGCATTGTTTACGATCGCTCCGAGTGACTGAATTCTGATTGCACCACCTGATCCGCCGCCGCCGCCCCCACTATCACTTAATCCCGGACCGCCATTACCACCGCTCACATCAATGGATCCATTTATGTTGATATCTCCGCCGGCACTGATCCAGATCGCGCCGCCGCCGCCGCCGCCTGTTCCTGTTTCAAAAGGATTGAAAAATTCTCCGAGACCACCAGGTGCTCCTCCGAATCCTCCACGGAAGAGAATATTAATATTATGGGTCGCTCCGCCTGTTCCTCCGGCAGATCCGATACAAAGTGTTCCACCGTCTCCGAGATTAGTGAAACCACCACCTCCGCCTCCACCACCACAGGTAATTGAACTTCCACCCTGAGTAGCGCCCCCGGCAGCCGGATCCGTTGGACCTGCGATATTTCCTCCGCCATCATCAGCACCAGCTCCACCAAGACCACCTGGTTGAGCTTCAGTAGCATCAGCAACACCATCTTCACCTGAAAGATTTAACGTCACACCGGCAGCGATAGAAACTGCGCCCTGAACTTTTACTCTGACAACAGGAGCTGGACTTGCAGGAAAATTATAAACGCCGGGAGAAATAGTAAGAGTTGAACAATTGTAAACGGCAAGACCTGAAGTAATCGTCGCACCAGTGCATGGTCCAGTACTTCCATTTCCAGGATCTGCTTGACCGAAGGCCTGCGATGTAAAAAAAAGAGAAATTAACAGGAGGATCCTCATGAAACAATTTTACTTGTTTCAGAGGATCAGAGAAAAAAACATACCTGACTGGATTACTGTTTTTTGATGATTTTAATCTGAGTAAAGACTTCGTTCACTCCAAACCCGGCAGCAGCACCAAGTCCATTACCAGCTCTGGTCGTGGCACAACGGTGCTGGATTTCAAAAGTACTCGCAATGGTAACAACAATTTCACCAGCTATAGTCGACACTGAACCAGCTGCAGTACCTCCGTTTGCAGATGTTCCAACGATAACGTCCGCATTTATTTCAATAACTTTTAGTTTTGACTGGTGAGCTCCAACTCCGAATGCCGGAATCATTGCTTCGATAAAATATTTACCAGGCTGAAGAACGAAACGGTTTCCTGAAAGGGAAATGAAATTTGTATCTCCACCCATTGTATTCAATTCTCTCCCGAACCATGCACCTGATGTGCATGTACCGGCATTGAGACCAGAAACTTTTTCATCACGAAGATAAGCAATCTCTGAAAGTCCGCGATCGCCTTTGTCACCTTTCAATCCTTGCGGACCTTGTGAACCAGCAATGCCTTGTTCACCCTGAAGTCCTTGTGGACCTTGAAGGCCGATGTCACCTTTATCGCCTTTCGCACCAGCTACTCCGGCAAATCCCATTGGACCAACATCACCCTTCGAACCCTGTGGACCCATCGGTCCCATCGGTCCCATTGCTCCGGCCACACCGGGAGCACCATCTGAACCATCAATACCCTTTGGACCTTGCGGACCCATTGGTCCTTGAGGACCCATTACTCCTGCAGCACCATCTGCACCATCAAGACCTTTCGGACCAATTGGTCCTTGTGGTCCCATTGCACCGTTGGCACCCGCAACTCCGGAATCGCCTTTGTCACCTTTCAAACCTTGCGGTCCCATCGCACCATTTGCTCCGGCAACACCAGCTGCACCAGTATCACCCTTTGGACCTTCTGCACCTTGTGGTCCCACTGGACCTTGTTCACCTTGAATTCCCTGAGGACCTTGCGGTCCAACTGCACCAGCGCCACCGCTGCTGACATCAGGATATGAAGCAATCCAGGCCTCACCATTATAAGTAAGAACCTGACCTTCTTCTGCTTGAAGATATGGAAGGATGAGACCGTAATCAGAACTTTCTTTTGAAACGATTGCGAGTTTTGCAACGAGGCTCGCTTTATCAGAAGAGGCCATGTTGAGTTTCAATTCTACTTTATTATCAACACGCATTTCATCACGAGCGCGAGATCCATCTGAACAGCTAGTGAGACCGAAGCTGCTGCTGATGTAATTTCCATTTTGCTTAGGCGAGTAATTACAAACAATTTGTCCGTCGAAAATCAGCTGACCAGACATCGGATTGACTTTTCCAGAACCGCTAACGAGTTTGATCTCAGAAGGAATTTCAACAACTCCACGGAAGCTGATGAGCTTAGGCGAAAGTTTGTATGCAGGTTTTTGTTCGAGGCCAGCTTTGAGTTCGAGTGATTTTGCTTTGGATACTTTTTTAAACATCTGATCCCAGAAGCTATTGCCTGCGTATGCGTTCTGCATGCACAAGAAAAGGCCTAATGTGGGAATCCAAAGATGCTTCAGCTGACGTTCCATAACGAACCCTTGGTTGTTGAATTCCTTAATTTTAGAGGGTTTCCAGACGTTCTAGTTTATTCGACCACTTAGGAATCGTATAAATGGTATTAACGGCCATTTAATGCCAATTAGTGCCACGGTTAATTGCCCAATCTGGGTTCTTTAAAGGGGGCTTAATAATACGTGAATGGTGCTCCTCATCACCGAGGAAAACATTGTAAAATTTTTGAATAGGAAAAGTGGTGCCCAGGACGAGACTCGAACTCGTACGTTCTTGCGAACGAGGGATTTTAAATCCCTTGTGTCTACCGTTCCACCACCCAGGCCGGGAAAAGAGAAAATGAATCCAATGATGAATTGTTACCAGGAGTCTGTCAATTGAAATGCCTGTCACTACTCCTAGCTGTTTTTCTCCTTTCTTGTGCGACAAAGAAAAATCGTGACTATGAAGCAGAAGATCTTCTTTCAATCTATGAGCCGAAATGGTTTTCTCAAAGTGAGAAGCATTCACTAAGAGATCATGCAGGTCGTCTGCAACCACATCTATTTTTTGATGTGGCTCCCGAGTTCACTGAAAAAGACCAGCTCGCAAATGTAATTGCGATGACTCTGGAAAATTCTCATCTCGCATACTCTGTTGATCTCGTATCGGGACAAAGACATTACGCCCATTCGTATTGCAATCAAAGCGATGTCTGGAATCAGAAGAGTGGAACTTTCGGCAGACCGTATTTCACGACCGCATACATGCCAAGGGTCCTTGACCAGATGGGTGACCCGCAGAAAGTTCTGATCTTCGGCGGAAGAGATCGTTTGAAAGCTTCTCTTGATCATCACTTCGTAAGAGTAAGAGTGATTGGTTCGTATGTTGAAGAAAGTTGCCTGGAACTCAACTGCCTTGGACGCGATAACTGGAATTCACGTCTCGTTTTTATTGCCGTTGATCCACAGGAGTCTACATACCGAGACATCACAGATATTGAATCATTCAGTTCTCTTCAATCGTGGGAAAAGCTTCAGACGACAATCCAGAACATGGATGGAAGAAATTTTTCAGTCGACAGAACTTATCCCTACATCCGGGCGAGAAAGCTCATTCCTTTCAGAGAATCAATCCAGCTTTTCCGGAAACGTTCGGCCTTCATGTCTGATACTGAGATCAAAAAAATCCAGAAGGGTTGTCACTCACTTTACGACAAGCTTTGGGATGAAGTGGGTAAAGACCGCGTAGAAGATATGCCCGCAAATAATCAGGACGAGCTTAAGAAAAAAGTAGAGGCCCGCGAATCTCTCCGTGAAAAAAAACAACAGGTAGGAAAGTTGGCGCGTTTCAGGGGCTTTATCAAAAAATACTTCACTGAAGCTGCGACCTGCGAAAAATTTGTTTATCACGGAAACATCAACTTGAATCCGGAACACTTCTGGTTTCATTCCTACATCGGTATGTATATCCGTCTTCACAAAGAAGGATATTATTTCGATTGTCGAAAGAAAGTCTGGAGTCAGAATCTCTTCAATGTGAACGGAGATCCGGTTCACCACCTTCCAGATGAAATCGAATTTTGCTCTGAAAATGATATTGATCTCGCCATGGAGTACATGCCGAATCACCTGAAGACGCTCAAAAATATCATGGGCCCTAACTTTCGCTTCACTGACTACGATACTCATGAATTCGGAACTCACAGGAAGATTTATTCCTGGGTGAAGATGGATACGAGAAAGTATGACTGTCGTCCTGATCCCAATAGTCTGATCAGGGATAAACTTCAGGTCTTCCCGGAAGATGCGAGTTGGAAAAGATGGGAAACGATTGACGTTGAGGGTGATCCGAAGATCATATACTGATGGAAAAAAGCATTTTGAATATCTATTGCCTGGGTGGCCCGCTTCTTTCTACGGAATGGGCGAGTATCATGGGCGACAAGTACCGTGAGCATATGAGCTTTGAGCCAGTGATTGTGAGTTCACCAGATGTTGCCCAGATTGTTGTCTGGGATGGCGTCATGACTCCAAAGTCCACTCCGGTCATTAATGAATTTCTCGAAAAGATTTCTGATAAAACAGTTCTTCTCATTACTGGTGAGGCTTCGACACTTTTCCTGGATCATCCCTTCGTTAAACTTCAGACGAAAGTGAAGGACGCAGTTTTCCTTCCTCCGTCCCGCGTGCTGCCGGAAGAAATTCTTGAAGCACTTGATGAGTGCCTCAGAAAGGTTACTCATGTTTAGCTGGAAAGAATTTGATAAGGCACGGAACATTCTTGGCGAGGCCGGAAGAAGTACTTACAGCGAAGCCTTAGGTCAGCATCACCTTTCTGTGCGTCCGAAGAATCTTCTTCGCTGGATCGAGCTTGTGAGTGATGATCTGGGTTATCTTGTTCTTCTTGATATAACTTGTATTGATCATGCAGATACTGACCGCGACCACCGTTTCGAGATGGTCTATCATCTCCTGAACATGGGAACTCATCAGAGACTGAATCTTCATCTGCATTTTTCTGAATCTGAGATCATTCCAAGTGTAAAAAAGTTTTTCTCTCATGCTGCCTGGCTTGAACGCGAACAGGCGGAGATGTTTCATATCCGTTTCAGTGAAGCGCTTGAGCCTCTTCTCCTGACTGCGGGACAGAAAAATTATCCTTTGAGAAAAGATGCTGATGTCCGTGGATGGCCTCTGCAGTCAGCGGAAGCTCTTCCGAAAAATCGCATTAATCCAAATAAGTCTGAAGCTCCTTATCCCGAAGAATCCTGGACATGGAAGCGGTATGCGATTCTCGCTCCGGAGACGATGGGGAATTTTGAGTGGCTGGTTTGTTTTGATCCCGCGAAAGTAGTTACGAGCAGGGTAGAAATCGGATTTCATCATCAGGGCCTTGAGAAAAAACTCGAGTCTATGAACTGGATGCAGATTCTTCACTACATTCACCGAATTCATGAAGGTGCGTCACCTCACTATACAATTGCCTGGGTGAAAACTCTGGAAGAAATGATGTCTGTCCGGATTCCGGAAAGGTCTCAGGCGATTCGAATTATCATGCTCGAGCTCTCCAGAATTTCTGAGCATCTCACAGTTCTCCATGAGATCTGTTATGCCCTGAAAAAAAATGAACATCGCGTGTTTCTTGATCTGCGTGAAAAGATCTTCGAACTTTTTGAAAAATATTGTGGTCATCGTCAGGGTTTTGGAGTGGCCAGTCTTGGTGGCGTAAAAGAAGATCTGCCACATGGTTGGATCGTGGAATATCAGGCTGTGGCCTCGATTCTCCAGAAAACTCTTCCAGTCCTGAACAATGCTCTGTTTTCTCAGAATGATTTCCGTGAATCGCTGGGAGGCGATGGAGTGTCAGCACAAACCATCCTTCAGTGGGCGGTTGGCGGACCAGCAATGCGTGCAGCAGGTGTGAATTTTGATTTAAGAAAATCTCAGCCATTCTATTTTTATCATGAGATCGATTTTGATATCCCGGTCGGTATTTATGGAAGAGCCTACGACAGATATCTTATTCGTCTTGAAGAAGTATTTCAGTCACTAAGGATTATTACTCAGGTGATCGACAATCTTCCGCTGGGAGCTACCATCAGTGAAGGATTCCAGGGATCAGCAATTGAAGTTCTGAATATTATGAATTCTATGAATCCTCCGATTTCCTGGCATACATCAAGCCTTGAAACTCCGAATGGCGAAGGTGGCTTTTCAGTCGTTGCAGGTGCCGGATGGAAATTGAATCGGGTACGGGTGAAGACCCCGAGCTTTTCTCTTTCTCAGGCGCTTCCTTCCCTGACACTTGGACTCAGGGAAAATGAATTAAGAGCATCGATAGCGAGCCTTGGGCTTCGGCGCTCTGAAATCGATAGGTAGGATGATATGATTCTCGACAGAAAATTTTATAATAATCTCCCATTCTTACGCCGCTGGTGGAATGGACGACAGATGAAAAAACTTAGCGGGGAAAAGCTGTTCCGGCATCTGGACCTTCATAAAAGTTTATCACCTGACAAGCTTTATTTTTATTCTCCCCGGCTTAAGAGAAAACCGAAATTTACCGGGGATTTCGAGCTTTTACGTAGCTGGCAAGACGCCAAAATCTGTGAGAAGATGTGCCCGACTCAGGCGATTCAGGTCACCGAAAATGACTTCGTGATAGATGAACGCGGCTGTATTACATGCGGCCTTTGTGTGGAACTGGCACCTCCGGGACTTCTTGAAGTATCCCATGAGTACAGTCGCCCGCAACGGTCCTGATTTTTAAGGATGACCATGATTAAGTTGATTTCGTTCTTCGCAGTTTCTTTTGCTGCTCTCTGGTTTACTCTTTCCCACACGATCGGACTTTCGGGATTCTTCGGTGATTTCATCGGCGCTCATGCGTGGATCATCATTCCGATTTATTCGGCGCTTGTGGCGCACGTAACTATCACAGCGATGAGTCTCTCATTCCACCGCTATCACACACATAAAGGTGTTGTGCTTAATAAGTGGATCGATATGCCGATGCAAATCTGGTTGTGGCTCGTAACTTCAATGTCAAAAGTTGACTGGGTTTCGGTTCACATTTATCACCACGCTCATTCAGATCAGGAAAAAGATCCGCATAGCCCACTTCACAAGGGTCTTATCCACGCTCTTTTCCTTGGTGTATTTGATTACACGAAAGGGAAGTCACTTCCTGAAGTTCAGAAGATTCAAAAGACTATCAAGATGAATCGTCTTGAGGCCTACATTCATAATCATTCATTCACTGGCCCCTATATCATGACTCTCATTGCGATCGTTCTTTTTGGACCGCTTTGGGGTGGAGTGATTGCAGTTCTTAACTTCCTCGTTTCTCCGATCTTTGCTGTTGGTGGCGTAAACGCTATCGCTCACTGGTGGGGATATAGAAATCACGTTACTTCAGATAACAGCCGCAACATTGGTTATATCCTTCCTTTAAATTTCCTCACTTGTGGTGAAATGGATCATAACAATCACCACGCGCACATGAAGTCGTGCTCATTCCGTCACCGTTGGTACGAGTTTGATATCGGATATATGTATATCAAGATCCTTAGTTCAATGAAGCTCGCGGAAGTGAAGAATGCCTACACTCCGAAGACTCTGAAGCAGGAACTTTCTCAGAAAGTATCTGAACTCATTGACCACGATTACCGCTTTAAGAAGCGTTGTGAAGAGCTCGCTGCTGAACTCAACACTAATTATCATGAGCTCAAGGCGAATATTGAAGCCTACTGCCGTGGTGAGAAAGTGAAGCTTGATAAAGCAGTTCGTGAGTTCATGGCGGAAGTTGAGCGCACTTATCGCGCCAATCAGCGTCTGAAACTTAGCTACGTTTAACCAAAGATTTCTTTTTTAGATTTATCCCAATTGAGTTCCTCGAGCATATCGAGGAACTCAGATCTCCCGATATACTTCCCACCAAATTGTTCAACTGCACTTGTTACCATCTGGGTATCGAGAAATCTTATGCCCTTCGATTTTAAAAGCATGAGAAGCGACCACAAGGCGAACTTGCTCGCGTTGTCCTCTTTCATGAACATTGATTCACCCGAGCAGAACTCGCCCATTGAGACGCCATAGAGGCCTCCTACGAGCTCTTCTTCTTTCCATACCTCAACTGAGTAGGCGAGGTTTGCCTGGAAAAGCTTTTCATAGCCTTTGATGATGTCGGGAGTGATCCATGTGCCTGGCTGGTTTTTTCTCTGAACTCGCGCGCATTCAAGAATCACTTCTTTCATCCGCTGGTTAAAGGTCACGGTGAAGGGATTTTTTTTCAGGAACTTTTCAAATGATTTTGGGATGTGGATTTCTTGAATGAAGATCACCCCGCGTGGATCAGGCGAGAACCAGGCCAGGGGAAGCTCTACCGAAATGGGCCACGGGAAAATTCCCTGTCGGTAGGCGGTAATGAGTGTATCTACTTCGAGATCTCCGCCCACAGCAACGAGACCGTCTTCATCGGCTTCTTCGATGGGAGGAAAAACAATCTTTCTTTTCATCAGGCGAGAACGTCCAGTAGGAGACGGGCCATATCACCTGCAACTGTGAGCGAGCTTTTCTGATCGCGTTCAGTAACACCTTCCGGAAGTACGAAAGGAGCAACCTCCATGAGATCAGCACCGGTAATCCGGAACTCTTTGGCGAGTAAGCGAATGATGGCGGCACAGTCAGAAGGAAGAAGTCCTCCTTTCTCAGGTGTGCCAGTGGCGGCCGCATATTTCTCATCCAGGGCATCGATATCAAAACTAATGTAGAGTTCTTCAACTCCGAGATTCTTAAAGTGCTTAACAATTTTTTTCAGCGTCTTCTCAGCGCCATTTTTCGTAACTTCTTCTGCCCAGATCTGCTCAATGCCGACATTCTTCTTCCAGTGAGCTTTGGTTTTCCCGGAAGAGCGGATTCCGATCTGGAGAAGATGATCACGGGATTTGAAGTATTTCAGGATCTGAAAAGTCCAGGTTCCAAAACAAAGATCAATTCCTAGCCGGTCTTCCAGAAGATCTGTGTGAGCATCAAAATGAAGAATGCCAGCTTTCTTCTTATCTTTTCTGGAAAGAATCCATTCTTTCACCAGGGGATAGCTGGTAGAGTGATCACCACCGAGGCCAAAAATTCTGGCGTCGGGAGCAATCTTGTAAATTTCTTTTACTGCCTCTTCGGCTATTGAAAGCGGAGAAACCGGAAGCTTAACCACTTTCCCGTAGAGCGCCTTACGGCAAACTTTGATGGTTGCATCGTTCAGGTATTTATCGTGAAGGAGGTGAGGGATTACTCTCACATCACCGATATCAGAGAAATTATTCTTTTCACCAAGAATCTCACCCCGGATAGCAAGTGGTCCCCAGTTCGCTCCACGCTGGATTCCGCCACCATTATCAGAAGGTATTCCGATCACGATGGGTTTATCAGTTTCAATTTTATCGAGCTTCTTTTCCCAGATAGACTGAGCGCGGGCCATGTCTTTTGTGCCATAGATCGCTTCGCGAAGACGCTCTTTTCTTTCTTTAGCAGTATGAACTGTGTGAACTCCGTTACCGGGAAGAGTTAGAAGAAGCTTCAGCTTATTCATATGAGAACACCGTCTTTGTATTTGTATTGCAGGATATCTGAATGATATTTTTTTACGAACTCTCGTTTACCGAGTGTGAGCCAGTCACTAAGGACGCGCACTTCAAAATCAATAATGCGTTCATCGAGTTTTGAATCTACTCCGGCAATGTGACTGGTTTTCCAGACCTGAGGGATATGATGCCACTCAATTCCGAATGGTTCTTTGGCAAATGTATCGAGGAAGGCAAATGCCTTCGGATGAGCAGGAAGAAAATCTTTTAATGCATTCTCTTCAATGAGTTTTCCGCGTGCTGGATTAATAAGTAGAAGTTCCTGATGAACATTTTCAAAAAAGCGGTAATCCAGTAGACGTTCGCTGCTTTTATTAAGGCTCATGGCGAGAATAATCACTTTCGCTTCATGAAGCTTTCCTTCCTGCCAGGTTTTTATCCAGCGATAAGGGCACTCGGAAATATTGGGATCAACGATCGTTACCTTAGCGCCCAACGCAGAAAGAGTGCGGGCGAGGATTTTTCCTACATGTCCATAACCAAAAATCCATATCGGAAGATCGCAGATGACGGGTCTTACCCATTTCCGGTCTTTGTTCCATTCGAGATGCTGGGGAAACTCAATTACTCCTTCGAAGAGACAACGAAGAGTGTATTCAGCAACAGCTTGCGCGCGGATAGAATTTCCAATAACAACCGGGATATCCTTCCACAGGTGCTTATCCTGCTCAAAGTGATCATATCCGGAGTTAGGGTGAATGATGAGTTTGGTTCCTTCCAGAATTTCAGCATAGAACTCAGAGAGATTTGTATGAGTATTTGTGATCAGTACCTGTGGTCTTACTGAATTCGTTACCTGAGAGAGGTATTTCACCCCCGGAATGCCTTCAAGGGCAGCCTTCTCGTGGAATAGAAAATCCTTGGCCTGATAAGACGAAATATTTGTACGTAAAACCTCAAGGGATTTCATTCATCAAAACTAGCGCATCTTGGGACAAATGTGTATAACGTAGGCAGTATGATCACCATCAAATCGGCCCGCGAAATCGAAGTGATGAAAGAGTCCTGCAAGATGGCGGCTAAAACGCTCCATTTTCTGAGTAAGCATCTGCGCGCGGGCATGAGCACAGAAGATATTAATACAATGTGTCACCAGTACACTATCAATCGTGGCGGGATTCCTGCCACTCTTGGTTATCATGGTTTCACCAAATCTCTTTGTACCTCCCGCAATGAAGTTATCTGTCACGGGATTCCATCACCGAAAGA
>JBKJPL010000024.1:0-91656 GCA_046595005.1 Bacteriovoracaceae bacterium
CGTTCCCATCGAAGTCGTTCCTAGTCTTAAGTATTTAAGATTAGGGTACACAACTAGGGTCAGTAGGACATAATCGCCCAGAAATTAGAGTAGGACACAATCGTCTAGAAACTAGACGTCCCTTCCAATCTTTCACTAATAGGGACAGGAATTCCGCTTTCTCATAAACTAATAGGGTGAAACTAACCCTGCTTATTCTCATCATGGGAATTATCTATTCTCTACCTACTTTCGCGCAGGAAACTGAGCTAAGTAACAAGCTCGACCTTATTAAGAATTCTTCGAATGGACTTATTCCGCTTTCGGTCGGGCCAGGTGGACCTCTACTTATCATTCATGGGATCGACTTCGCACCTTACCCAGAAGAATGGGTTGGCCCTTTTAAAAGCCTGATCACTTCCGGAAAACATGCTTATCTTCACAAATGGACCTACAGAAAGGGTCTCGAAGAGAATCGGGATCTTTTTATTGAAAGTATCCAGAAACTGCATGCGAAATTCCCAGATGAGAAGATTACTATTTTCGGATACTCCGCAGGAGGAGCTATTTCTCTTCTTGCATTGGACAAGTTAAGCCAAACGCCACTGATGGAACAAATCTATCTCCACACGATAGCTTCTCCTTTCTTCGGGTTTGAGGCGCCATCGCATGCCTATATCGGAGCTCCGTTTGCTGGTAAGGGAAGAATTGAAATAGGTATTGGTGCGATTACATTCATGAAGAACAAGAGCTTTAATAATTGTCATCATTGGGTGACTACAAACTGCTCTCTTGATAAAAATTCATGTCCTCAGAAAAAAATCAACCCTCAAACCGGGTTACTTTCTGGATTATCAGAAATGCCATGCGGGAATGATGAAGTGAGTTCCATCGATGATGAAACTCATACTTCAGTCATTCAGAGAGTTCTTGATCAGATCTAATC
Source organism: Bacteriovoracaceae bacterium (assembly GCA_046595005.1). Classification (GTDB taxonomy): domain Bacteria; phylum Bdellovibrionota; class Bacteriovoracia; order Bacteriovoracales; family Bacteriovoracaceae; genus Peredibacter. The sequence continues at coordinate 926 of JBKJPL010000024.1, forward strand.
CTTAAAATCTACAATCGCGAACATAGAGAAGTGATGTCGGTGGTACATTTGTGTTACCTGGTCTCACGGATGGTAATGCCTGTCCGATAACTTCATTCAGTGAACGACCATCGCGTGTCTCAGCTTTCAGATAAGTCATGTAGAGACTGTGTGGTGGCATGGGAAATACAATATGTTTTCCTTGTATGGTTGCTTTCATTCCATTTTCCGGATCACCAAAACCGTGGCTGACAATAAGAGCTTTCGCTACTTTCAGTTTCTGCTCAAGGGTCAAAACTGCATCTGAATGACGAATATCAAGAAGAAGACAGTCATTAATTTTTCTTCCAGCGCCATTACCCCCACCCATGCGGTAATTAGGGTAGTGGATATCGTGAGGAACTGTTGTATTTTGATCGAGGTTCAATTGGATCGCATCCAGATCATCAATTGTATTCTCTGAAGCAAATGCATTTGCGGCGATCATAAGAACTAAAAGAAGAAATTTCATAAACCCTCCTGTGGGATGTGAGAGTTATAGATCCTTTCAAGTCCTTGATGAATGCTATAGATGCAATTGATCGTATTGGTAAATGCCTATGGTTTTCCTGTCAGATGCATTGTGTAGTGATGTATGTCTGAAATATGTGGAGAATTAAAGCTTTACACGGAGGACTCATGGCTAAATATGTTGATGGTTTCATCATTCCAATAAAGAAGAAGAACATTAAAGCTTATACAAAAATGGCCAGGCTTGGTTGCAAGGTTTGGATGGAGTATGGCGCTCTGGACTACTATGAATGTGCAGGTGCTGATCTTAACCACCCATGGGGGATTCCATTCTCTAAGTTCTGCAAACTGAAACCTGATGAGACTGTCATCTTTGCTTACATCGTTTATAAGTCCAAAGCACATCGGAACAGTGTGAATAAGAAGGTTATGAAAGATCCAAGAATGGCGCCGGAGAATTTCAAATCCATGCCATTTGATATGAAGAAATTTACGGTTGGGGGATTTAAGGTTTTAGTGAACTCAAAATAAGTAAATGGTACTATGAAGAATGTCTGAAAATACGAAATTCGATCTGGATTACATTGTCATTGGTTCAGGATTTGGTGGAAGTGTATCCGCACTACGCCTGACTGAAAAAGGCTACAAAATTGCCGTTGTAGAAATGGGAAAGCGTTTTACTAAAACGAACATGCCCAAGAGCACGTGGTCACTGAAGAATTGGTTATGGCTTCCTGCTTTAGGCTTTAAAGGATTCTTCGGCATGAAATTTTTCAAACATGTCGTTGTCCTGCATGGTAATGCCTATGGTGGCGGATCGATTACTTATGCAAACACACTTTTAGTTCCTCCTGATCACATCTGGGACCAGGGAACGTGGGTTGGTCTTCATGATTGGAAATCCGTTATGCCGGAATACTTTTCCAAAGCACAAAAGATGCTTGGAGTAACAACGAATAAGATTTTTGGTCCGGCCGATTTGCGATTGAAAGAAATGGCAAAATTAGTTGGAATGGAAAAAAGTTTTTATCCTACGGAGGTTGGTGTTTTCTTTGGAACAAAGCCTGGAGAGAAGCACTCTGATCCTTACTTCGATGGAGAAGGTCCAGAAAGAACAAGTTGTATTGCATGTGGTGGCTGCATGGTCGGTTGCCAACATGGAGCTAAGAATACTCTGGATATGAATTATCTCTATCTGGCAGAAAAAAAAGGTTTGGAAGCTTTCACTGAATCAAAAGTTACAAATGTTACACCAATCGGGAGTTCAACGGATGGTTCTCTTGGTTACGAAGTAACAGTAAAGGGAAAAACTAACAGAACTTTTAGAACAAAGGGAGTCGTTTTCGCATGTTCATCCCTGGGAACTCAGGAACTGCTTTTTAAGTTAAAAGAGAATGGTTCACTTCCCAATATCTCCAATGCTCTCGGTGAAAAAGTCCGCACGAATGCTGAGTCGCTGATCGGAATCCGTTATCCAGATTCAAAGATTGATCTCTCAGAGGGGATCGCAATCGGATCTGGCATTTACATTGATGAGCATACGCACATAGAGGCAACCCGATATCCTGCTGGATCTGACTCCATGGGACTTCTCACGACTGTTCTTACGAAAGGAAAACCAGACATCACGAGAATATTCACCTGGGCAATGACCTTCTTAAGGTTATTGATGACGAAACCAATTTTAACTTTCAAATCCCTGAAGCCTGGTGGATTTGCAAAAGAGTCGACGATATTTCTGTGCATGCAAACTCTTGACGGTCATCTTCGCATGCGATTCAAACGTCGCTGGTTCTGGCCATTCTCAAAGACACTTGTGACTGAAGGACCAAAGGTTCCCACATTTATTCCCGCTGCCAATGAATTTGCAATCAAGGTAGCCGAAGCAACAGGAGGAACAGCGCTGACTTCCATCACTGAAATCTTGTTTAATATTCCAATGACTGCGCATTGTATTGGTGGGGCCGTGATGGCCGCTTCCGCTGATGAGGGCGTATGTGACCTTCAAAACCGCATTTTTAATTATCAGAATCTCTATATTTGTGATGGTTCAGTTCTTGGTTCTAATCTCGGTGTTAATCCGAGCCTTACCATCACTGCCATTGCAGAGTTTGCCATGTCTCACATTCCTGAGAAGCATAGTCAGACGTGATTATTTCAGCCAACTCTCATCTTTATGATCACAAATAACAGTGGATTTGATCATCTCGCGAGAAACTTTATCCACGCGCTGAAATTTTACCGGTACAGAAGTTCCATTCTCATAAATCTCAGTGGCATCTTTCCGATTATTGAATTCTTCGTACGAGGATGAATCGATAGCAATAAAGATATCTCCTTTTTTCATCACGATCTTTGAAGCCGATGAGCCAGAAATAACTCCATCGATAACCATGATGGGTTTACCGTCTCTGACTTCCTGTCTTAAATCAAAACCGAAGCGAGGCGTACAGCCCGGATCGCCTGCCATCTTTTTATAGTTATTGGGCACTTTCAGACTAACCTTCTCGAAATCTTCCGTGAGTTTGGCCAGAAGCTCTTCAGAAAAGTCGTTCCAACTAACAGCGTTTATCCGGAAGCTAAGATGAGAATTCCACTTCGTTTTTTTTTCCATATTCCTGAATCCCAAAGCTGAGATGAATCACTTGGTACAAATGATCCAGATTTTCACTTCCCAGTTTTTCATTCTCACTGTTAGGAATCTCTGTCACGCTCCCAGGGACTTCCATCAATTTTTGAGCCGATAAATAAATCAGTCCATGCGCTTTTCGAGGGCTTTTTACTATCAGGAAACCTTATTTCTTTAAGATTTGTTCGATTTGAGTTCGGAATTTTCGATCAAGGTCTTTACCCAATGCGACTGAAAGTTTAGTTCTACTGCCAGCAATAAATACATTCTTTCCAGCGATTTTATCAGTTTGAAGTTCACGGTAGTTTGATTCAATCTTATGGGGCTTAGGCGCCTCTTTCACCAGATTTATTTTTGCTTTCACGTTGAGATGCACATGATGAGATTGTAATGATTAACAATGCAAATTTAAAACCGACCTTCATGATTCCTTCCTGGCAAAAAAAAACCACCCTACGGTGGTTTGTATGAATAAAAAAATGGTGCGCGGTACAGGATTTGAACCTGTGACAACTTGGATGTCGACCAAGGACTCTACCGCTGAGCTAACCGCGCACTGTGCCCAACATATTAGGAAATAATGCGGGCCCTGTCACGAAATTCTCCATGTCCTTTCCATGACTTTGAGCAAAACCTGCGTTAAATTTTATCCCCTATGACCACGCGATTAAGGCGCCGTTTTGGCCCATGGATTCTCCATCATGCTTGGGAATTTAAAGGGTTCTATCTCGGGGCTTTCCTATGTCTCGCTCTCCTGCAATTTCTCCAGGTACAGATCCCGGAACGGATTCGTACGCTCACAGAGCTTATGGGGCAGGGGAGATTATCGGAAGTTTCGGAATGGCTTTTCGTGGGGCTCGCTGGTGGGATTCTGATCTTCAGAACGCTCTCACGACTTCTTTTCTTTTATCCGGCACGCGTTCAGCAGAAGCTTCTACGCATGGAGCTCCTCGAGAAATTGGAAAGTGTTCCAGCTACGAGATTTTCAACTTTTTCTCAGGGGCAGATTTTTCAGATTCTTTTTGATGATATCAACAATCTTCGCGCGTTCATCGGATTCGGTCTTCTTCAGATCTGTAACCTGATAATCGCAGCCTTCATTCTGGTGCCAAAGCTCAACTCAACTGATCCGTATCTATGGCCTGCGTTTATTCCGCTTTTTTCGAGTGTGTTTCTTTTTACGATAATGACTTTCATCAATCAGAAACTCTTTAAAAAGATGGCGGATAAAAAAGGTGAAGTTCAGCAGTATATTATCGAGGCTTACGAAGCGAAACAAACGATCAAAAACTTCCATCAGGAAAAAAACTTTATCCGGGGCTTCGTGAATCTGTCAGCTCAGGAACTTTCGATGTTCTTCAAAACCTCAATTGGTTTTGCTATTTCTGGACCCTATGTAAAACTCGGTCTAGGCTCCTCACTTCTGTGGGCTTCATTACTGATTAAGCAAAATGGTGGCTCAACGTCTGATCTCGTTTTCTTCTCGGGGTTTCTCTATCTTTTCCTTGAACCCGTGATGTTTATGTCGTGGGTGGCTGTCGTGATGTCACAGGGGTTTGCCGCCTGGAAGAGAGTGAAAGAGCTTCATAATTCTCTCGAAAAACCTTCGGAAGAAGAAAACGAACTTGCGCATATTCCTATCGAAGATCGTGGAACTACAATCTCCTTTCCCTTTTTGTTCTGGGGTAGAAAGGTTGATCTCGAGATCGACAAGGGAAGATGGAATGTTCTCTTTGGTGAGACTGGGAGTGGAAAGAGTTATCTACTTTCAAAGATTGCTGTCTCGATGATTTTGAAAGGTGACCGCATTTCCATGGTTCAGCAGGAGCCATATCTATTTAACGATACCATTCAGGAAAATATTTTCCTGGGACCGATTCCGGATGAAGCTGCACGCGCTCGGGCTAAATATTTTATCACCATGTTCCAGCTTGATTCGCTCGATGAGAATCCTGAAAAAGTATTGAGCCTTGAAGTAGGGGAAAATGGGAAGCGTCTATCCGGTGGGCAGATGAAGCGGATTGCTCTCATACGTTCTCTCATGTCGGATGCAAAAATCCTCATCTGGGATGATCCTTTTTCTTCCGTGGATATCATCCTTGAGAAAAGAATCATGGAAGCGTTAAAAAATAGTCCTGAATGTGTTGGCAAAACATTTGTTATTTCAAGTCATCGCCTGACGACAGTGAGACTTTCTCATAAAGCGATTTATATCTCGCACGAAAACGGAATTGAAAGTGAAGGACCGGTAGCAGAGGTCCTGAAGGAAAATAAGGTTGTCCACTTTTTCAAAGAACAGCTTGTGGAATTACCTCTGGCTTAGGTCAGAGTGGTTTCTCGCGGCATTCATTCTGGTAAATATCTGCGTATCAGCAGTGACGGGATATTTCACGCCAAGATTGATAACTAAGTTTTATGTATCACTTGGTACTGAGAGTGCTTATAAAACTAATTTGTTTCTTCTGGGTGCACTTTTCGTCGGTGAATATTTGAATCGCTTTCTCTTCACGCTTTCTACCCACCGATATATCCAGCTTCTCCTGATGTCGATCAGGGAAAAAAGTTTCTCCCTCTGGCTGAGAGCTCCCTTCAAGCAGAAGGGTAAAAACAAGCAGGAGGATTATCCTCTAGGTGAGGTTCTCGCGCGCCTGATGAATGATACCGATGCCGTAAGAGAAATTGTGAGTGCCGGAGCGTTTGCGATCTTTATCGATATTATTTTTGTCATCTCTTTTCTCATAAGCTTTTTACAAATGAACTCTACAACTGGCCTAGCACTGTTTATTGCTGAAGTTATAGCTTGTTGGCTTCTTGTGAAAGGAAGTAAATACATGGCCGTCGTTTTCATGGACGTAAGACGCCTCACTGGTCTCATGGCACGAGTTACTACCGATCTCACTTCCGGACTTAGAGAACTCTTTTTATCTCCGAACTCGCATTACGCTTCCCGGAGAGGGCAGAAAGTCTTTGAAGAGTTCTTAGCAAAACAACTCCATGCCAATATCTGGGACGCGGGATATTACTCTGCCGCTGAATCTCTATATCCAATTCTCGTGGCCCTCGTGATGGTGATTATCCCTTACTCAAATATTACTGAGATCGCATTAGTTGCAGCCTTAGTTTATCTGATTCAGCAATCAATCACGCCCATCAAAGACGTGGCTTCCAAAATCAGTGTCCTACAAAGAGCTAAAGCAGGTCTTGAACGTCTTCATCAGTTCGATGAAAGCTATAAGCAGGAAAGTTTTGAATCTTTAAGCTATGAGCGCCTCGATGCAGATACCATGAATTTTCAGCTCGACCGGTTTCAGTATGAGCAGGGTTTTAGTCTTCAAAATATCCATTTCACCCTGAAAAGGGGCGAGATACTGGGGATTTTGGGTGAATCTGGTTGTGGAAAATCAACACTTTTAAAACTTCTCTCGGGTCAGTATCAAACTTTTTCAGGAAAAATTGAACTTGATGATCGGGTGATCACACCAGACTCAGAAAAAGAACTTCGTAAATTTTCTTCGTATGTGAGTCTTATTTCTCAGGATTCACATGTCTTCACTGAAACTCTGAAGTTCAATATTACCCTGGGAGTTGAAGAAGATTTTGAAGCCTTCTGGGCAAAAGCAACATCATCAATTCCGTATCTAGTAAGATGGAATATTGGGCCGGAAGATAAAATTAATCCCAAGGCCCTCTCGATGGGGCAGAAGCAGCTTCTTTCGGGCCTCAGGGCCCTTTATCTTAAGAAGCCCATCATTCTTATGGACGAAATTTCCTCAGGTCTTGATTCAGAACTTGAGGCCGCTCTTCGCGATCTCATCAAATTTTTTCAGTCGCGCAGTATCACAATTATTGTTACGCATCGTCTCGAGACTATCCTTAAGTCTCATCAATTACTTCTTCTGGATAAGGGGAAGGTCGAGGCACTGGGTTCTCATGAAGTCCTGAAAAAGATTTCTCAATATCAGAATTTCCTGAAACATTTAAATTAGTCGATTCAACTACTCCGTTTTTATTCTTACGGAGTTAAGCTATTATGATTCCATTCAAAAACAGGAGATCCTATGAAACTTTCTCTGAGCTTTACTGCTCTTGCCATCATGCTGACATTCTCGGCCTGCTCGGATGGAAATTCAAAACCAAGTTACCTTTTTAAAGCTCCTCAGCCAGGTCTTGCTGCTCAGGTAGGGGACATGAAAGTCACGAGCGAAGAACTTACTGATGGAATCGAATCGGAACTCTTCGAAGCTGAATCAAAAGTATTCGAAATTAAGTTTAACCGTCTCAAGACAATTCTTCTTCAGCGTTACATGGACAAAGACCCAAGAAAGAAGAATATGTCGAATGATGAATTTCTTGAAAAGCACATCTCTTCTGCTGTGAAAATTTCTGACAAAGAAGTGGATGCTTTTATCAAAGATCAGAACATTCCTGCTGAGCATATCAATGATCAGGTTCGTGAGAAGATTAAGGGTTACCTCGGAATGGAAAGAAAAAAAGAAGCTGTTGATAAGTGGCTCGCTGAACAGACCAAGAAGTCTCCAGTAGAAGTTTTCATTGAGAAACCGCGTCGTCCAAGCTTCCCGATTGAAGTTGGAAGTGCTCCCACTGCCGGTGATAAAGACGCTAAAGTAACAATCGTTGAATTTTCAGACTTTCAGTGTCCTTACTGTGCTAAAGGTGCTGACCTCTTGAAAGAAATTAAAAAGAAGTACGGAAGCAAAGTTAAAGTTGCTTTCAAAAACTTCCCACTTCCTTTCCATAATCATGCTGAGAAAGCTGCCGTCGCCAGTCTTTGTGCCAATGAGCAAAGCACTGAAGCTTTCTGGAAACTTCATGATTCCATGTTCGCCCATCAGGATTCGCTCGATGATGCCGGCCTTAAGAAACTTGCAAAAGATGTTGGTCTCAAGGCTGACGTCTTCGAAAAATGTCTCTCTGAAAACCGTCACCTTGATCGCGTAAAAGCAGATATGGAAGAGGGTCGTAAGATCAAAGTTAAATCGACTCCAACATTCTTTGTGAACGGCCAACTCATCAATGGCGCCCAGCCGATGGAAGTTTTTGCCGAGCTGATTGACGAAGAGCTCTCTAAGTAACCGACAATAACTCTTCAAAAAGCAAAACCTTGGGATAAATCAGCAAGATTTACCCAAGGTTTTTTCATTTCTTGCCGGGTGCTAGACTGATAGATAAGGCCATAGGAATTGGCCCCAAGGAAGCACCATGAACGGCGTAGATTATTCAAGACGTTTGTCCAAAGAGCGCGAATACTTCAAGGATTCATTGAAGAAAAACAGTGAGGCCAGTCAGAAGCGTCTTCAGGACACCGAGGCCAGGCACGAACTTGTGCAGGACAAAGCCTCTGAAAACTATCTCAAAGGTAAATCTGAACTCGAAAAGAGCTATCAAGGTAACCTTTCAAACCTAAGCGATAAAAACCAGGAATCCCTCAATAATCAAACTGACAAATTCAACAAAGACCTCACTAATGAGAGAGAGAATTTTGCCAAAGATTCTGTGGCGAAAAGTAAAGACTTCGACCAACGCCTGAAAGATATCAAGCAGAACTACAATCGCGCTTTTAAGAATCAGGATGAAACCGATGCTTCAATCCGTGAGACTGAGAAGAAAAGATATAGCGGAAACGTGAAAGAGCTTGTCTCTAAACAGGACAAACAGCTCGAGAAATATCAGGATGACATGGCAGGAGCTGGATCTGATATCAAGGATTCTTTCAAGCGTGAGAAGCAGCAGCTTGTCCGCAGTCAGGAAGAAACCCTTACTGACTCAAACCGTAAGCACTACGATGAAAGAGAGACGATTAAAAATCGTCTTTCAGGTGAGCTCAAGAAGACCAAAGAGATTCATCAATCTGAAGGAAAGCATCTTCGGGATTACACTAGCGACAAAATCACTAAGACTGAAAAATATCATAGCGGCAAGAGCGAGAAGATGGCAGAAGACTATTCTGAGCGCTATGCCAAAGATGTTAAGAATCAGAACATTGCTACACTGAAAACCAACAAGCAGTATGAAGATTCCCTGGATAACGTAAGAAGAGATGCCCAGGAGCAGGTTCGTCAATCAGATAACCAGGCCCGCCGCCGCGATAATGGAGAGGCTGAGTTCTCTGAAGCTGTGTCGAAGAACAGCGAGTTCAACGGCAAGAGCATCCAGGAACACAAATCTAAAAATTTGAAGAATGCTCTAGATGACACCAGACGCACTTATGAAGACAAGGCTGCTTCAGACGCTAATGAATACAATGTATCAATGAAGTCTGAGAGAGCAGATTCTCAAGCCTTTATTGATAAGAGAACGAATCAACTGAAAGCAGATAAGTTCGTAACGATTGGTAAAGAAAGAACTGATAACCAGAATCAACTTGACCATCAGGAACGTCAGAATCTTGTGAAGAGTAAAGATTATGAAAAGCAGGTAATGCAGGAGAAGAAGTCCGGCGATACCCGCGTGCAGAATCTCAAAGAAAATTTCCACAAGTCGATGACTTCGATTGAGGACAAACTTCGTGCAAATATCGATGACGTGACTCGCTCAGCGAATGCTGACAAGAAAGAGTTCATGAAGATTACTTCTGACAGAACGATGGAGCAGCTTGCTGATATGAAAGCAGAGTTCAATCGTCAACTTGACCAGACCATTCAGGGATACGAATTCCGTCTGTCAGGTGCTGAGAAGAAGTTTGATGAATATCACATGGCGACAGAAATGAAGATGGAGAGCATGGCCCAGCAGGCAGAAAAAGAGCTTAATTACGAGCGTACGACTGGTGCAGAAAGACGAAATGCCGAAGTTCGGGGTCTTAAATCTGCTATTGATGAGCAGGAACATAAGCACCGCATGGAAGTAAATGCCATGATGGTCAACTACCAGAAGCAAATCTCTAAGGTCCAGTCTCAGAGTGATCTGAAATTAAAGTTGAACAGCAATGATAATGAGACTAAATTGAAAGAGGCTCAGGCCAGTAAGTCACGTGAACTTGCTGAGAAAGACAATATCAATCGCGCCGAAATGGAGCGTTTGAAGTTGAACTACTCAGATGACAAGACAAAAACCGTGGCAGATTACGAGGCTAAGCTTCAGCAACTGAAGGATCATCACGAAACTCAGATGCAGCAGCTGAATGAGTTTAAAAAGCTAAGTTAATTTAGTTAAACCATAAGCAAAAGATCATCTATGTCTATCCGTCGCGCGAAGATCATTGCGACCATCGGACCTAGCTCAAACACTATTGAGATGCTTGAGAAGATGATTCTGGCCGGGATGAACGCCGCCAGAATCAACATGTCCCACGGTACGTACGAAGCTCACGAACAATCCATTAAAAACATCCGTCAAGCCTCTAAGAACGTAGGACGCGAAATCGCCATTCTACTCGATTTACAGGGACCAAAAATCCGGGTGGATAAACTTCCTGAACCTCTTCAACTGAATGATGGTGACGTGTGGGTTATCGGTCCTTCCCATGTGAAAGACAGTTACCCTCAGTACGCTAAGAACTTCATTCCTACGATCTATAAGAATCTGGTGAAAGACGCTCACGTGGGTGCACGCATTCTTTTTGATGACGGATTGATCGTTGCGGAAGCAATTGAGAAAGAAGGCAATGACATTCTTAAGATCAAAGTGAAGGTCGGCGGAATTCTGAAATCAAACAAGGGAATTAACCTTCCTTACGTGAATGTTTCAGCTCCGAGCTTGACTGACAAAGACCGCGAAGATCTCGTGTTCGGTTTGAAGCAGGGAATTGATTATCTCGCACTCTCATTTGTGAGAACCGCTGATGATGTGAACGAAGTAAAAGCGATTCTTCACAAGATGAAGATTCAGATTCCTGTTGTTTCTAAAATTGAAACTCCGACTGGGCTGGATAATATCGAGGCCATCATTCAGGCTTCTGACTGTATCATGATCGCCCGTGGTGACATGGGTGTTGAGGTCGGTAACGAACTCGTTCCTGCTATTCAGAAAAAAATCATCAAGGCCTGTAACTCAATCGGTAAGCCGGTTATTACAGCTACTCAGATGCTTGAATCAATGATCACAAACTCTTCTCCTACACGCGCAGAAGCTTCTGACGTTGCCAACGCTGTTTGGGATGGTACGGATATCGTCATGCTCTCAGGTGAAACTGCTTCCGGAAAATATCCGCTCGAAGCTATCACGATGATGGGTAAGATTGTTGAGGAAGCAGAAAGAGCTCCGTCTGAAAGACCGATGCTTCGACATATGGAAATTTCCAGTGTCACTGCATCTGTTCAGGTAGCAGCTTCAATCGTTGCTGAAAAAACTCACGCACGCTGGATCATCTCGATCACGGAAGGTGGGAATTCGTGCCTACGCATGACCCGCTTCCGTCCAAAGACTCCCGTTCTTGGAGTGACGAACAATCTGAATGTCATCCGTAAGATGAGTCTTTATTGGGGAGTGACTTCTTATTACTTCAACATCCACGAAGATGATGATGTCCATAAGCTTGAATCCCTCATGGTCGATAAGCTTAAGAAAGAAAACCATCTTGTTAATGGTGACAAGATCGTCGTTACTATCGGCGATGGTAAATTCTTCAAGCAGGGAAGTACCAATTCCATCCGTGTGGAAGGTATTAAAGACATTCCTAAAGCGATGATGAACACTGATCAGGACTCGATCCAGGAGGTGTCTTTTGACAAGGGAAAGCTCTTACTTGATACAGCTGTCTGTGCTTCATGCCAGGCCTGTATCAATGTGTGTCCTTTCGACATCTGGGTAGTTTCGGAAGTCGATAATCTTGAAACAAGAATCAATCCGGCCCGTGCAAACAAATGCCAGCTCGATATGGCGTGTGTTGAAGCATGTCCCACTGGTGCCATTGAAATCATTCCTGCTTTTTCATGATTTCCCCTGAGCTTCTTAAAGAACTTGGAATCGTGGATTGGGGATATACCGAAGAAAATCTTCCTGTGAGCTTTAGCCGTTATGATGAATGGGTGAAGGCTGGAGATCACGGAACTCTTTCCTATCTTTCGGATCACCGGAAAGATCTTCGTGATGATCTGAAGAAACTCTATCCATCATTTCAATCAGCAATCGTTTTTCTTTTCAGCTATCGACCAGCGAAGAAATGGCTTCTTGAAAACAATCGCCACGAAATTGCATCTTACGCGCTTGGTTTTGGCGGCGAGGATTATCATCATTCTCTGAAACGCTCGCTCCAATCAATTCTCGAAGAACTCAAAAAAGAAAATCCTAAGCTCGAAGGGTTCTTTACTCTCGACGCCCAACCGGTTCTCGAGAGAGATCTCGCTTTCCGTGCTGGTCTTGGTTGGTTCGGAAAAAATTCAATGCTCATCCATCGCACTGAAGGAAGTTACTTCATTATCGGAAGCATTCTTCTGAATGAAAAACTGCCGCTTACGATTAAATCTCAGGATACCGATCACTGCGGTCAGTGCCGCGCCTGTGTGGAAGCTTGTCCCACTCTCGCTATTGATGAAGAAACCCGCACACTGAAAGCTGATCGCTGCATTTCAACTTTTACGATTGAACTCATGAAAGAAGCTCCTGCTCCAGCTGGAATGGAAAAATCGCGCGGTGAAGTTTTTGGGTGTGATATTTGTCAGGATGTCTGTCCCTGGAACACAAAACCTCTTGTGAGAACTCCTGCCTCGCTCTCTTTCGAAAAATTTCCAAAAGTCGCGACACTATTCTCGAGTTCGCCTGAGGAACTGCTTCAGTTCTTTGAGAATGAATCAGGAAGGGGAGTGCAGAAACAGCTTGAAGGAACGGCTCTTGCCCGACCGGGAAAAAAAGGCTGGCTGAAAAACTTGAAGTTCGTTACTTCCAGCCGAAATGAGTCTTGAGAAAAGAGAACATGTGAGCAGTCGCTGCTCCTGGTTCGTGATGCGGTAGACGCTTTGGCTTTTCCCAGGTCACACTGTTACCGTTATCTTCGAGAACTTTTAAGAATGCTTCCATTCCACCTGCTCCCACCACCACATCATCTTCACCTGTAATGAGGTGAATGCGCTGATTTGAGATCGTCATCGACTCTTTGCTATCTTTCAGCCATACGAAGACATCTTTTGAATCAAGGACCGGAGAAACGAGCTGGCGACGTACGGCGAGAGTCTTCTCATAAAAAGCAGTTTCAAAAATATGAATCGCCTGCCTCTGGCCGATACCAATGCCTACACCAATCGCCAGACGCTTGAGCGAGGCAAATTCCGGAAGCTCGAGGGCCTTAATGGCGGTGAAGGCACCAAGCGAGTGTCCGGCAAGAATCAGGTTCTCCGGACGCGGATAATTTCCGGGACCGAGATTATTTTCCATAAGTTCACCCAGTCTGACGTAGGCTTCGCGGAATAATTCATGAACATGTTCTTTAAATTCGTCGAGTGACTTCACTTCATTGAAGCTACCGAGGTAGTGGCCGGGCTGATCGAAGATAATACAGGGAACGTCTGCTTCCACCATGCGAGTTGCCCAGTTGAGACAATCTCCCTTATGAGAAGTGTATCCATGAGTGAAAATCGCCCACTCTTTTTTCACCGATGTATCTGTTTTCAATGCGGGAATGAATGCGAGAGCATTCACTTGAAACCAAGGAAGAGTCAGTTCAGTACAAATAACTTTTATGGGCATTGTCTCATCCTGTCGCAATCCGTCATGTTGTGATTTCTCATGATTTGTCGTTGACGGAAATCTTTCAAAACATTAACTTAGAGTTCTCTTTTTTAGAAGTCAGTATATTGCCCGCTTAGCTCAGTCGGTAGAGCAAGGGATTGAAAATCCCTGTGTCCGTGGTTCGATTCCGCGAGCGGGCACCATCTTTTCAAGAGAGATTTTAAAGCCTCCGTTTAACCCACGGAGGCTTTTTTGTTTTCAGACAGATAAAAATTTATTTGAACATCGCCGAGAGCTGAAGCATCGGCATGATGTGAGTCACATTATCAGAGACATTTTGTTCGGTTGATCCAATTTTCGCTTCATCGATTTTTGTCGTCTGGTAATGGATACCGGCACCTAAGCCGATAAAGCGTGAAATGCGGAAACGGTAACCAATACCAGCTCCGTAACTTGAGCCGCTGATATCTTCATTTACAGTTCCGAGTTTGCGATCACCACGGGCATAGGGATTCCATTCACCCGATACGTACCAGTTATAATTGTCGTTTAAAAACCAAAGAAGCTTTGGTCCCATCTCGAGCATGCTATATTCATTTTCTGTTGTTCCAGATTTAGCTTTTGACTGCCAGCTGTTGATGTTCCAGCCAAAAAAGAATGTCTTCCGATCATTGAGAGATCCACCAATATAGATCTTGTGGAAGATCCGGCTCTTTTCGTTCTTCACATTATTGGAATCTGAGTCTTCCGACGAATAGTTCAGATCATAATTAATGATCAGTCTCGCGTGAGAGGTGAGGGGAAGAATAAGCAGGACAGTTAGTAGTAGGAAGCGCATGAGATAATTCTCCCCGGCCCACTACTCATAGTCAAATGTTTCTAAGTGGAGCAGGCATACAGGAGATGATATGGCCGTCGATTTCCGGGTAAATTTCCTTCGAAATATCACATTCCGATTGATCTACCTTACCATCCGTCATTTTGGCAGTCATTTGTACCAGGAGTTCGAATGATTCGCGGAGAAAATCCTGAGGAGAAAGTGCGTTCCTTGACGAACTCTTCACCTTCATCTCCTGAAGCCATGAAAGGACGATTGAAAGGCGCTGGTCTTTAGTAGGAGCGGAAAGTGAGAGCAGGCGATCAGCACCGTTAGCAAAAATTGCACCGATGATGTGAATATCCTGATAATTCGGAACATCGCAGGTCTCAGGTGCTTTAACTTCCTTATTGAGAAAGAATGTCGCTAAGGCATCTGTGCTGAAGATCTTGGAAGTCCCATCGGCAAAAACTCTTGAACCCACGTCACGTGAGATTTCCAGGCAAGGAACGCCCTTGAGGCCTCTCTCGCTATTATCCAGTGAATAGAAGGAAACAAGATCGGCAAAGCCTTCATTGAGAGCACCAAGCACATCTTCATTAGTAACAGTTCTTTTTCCCAGCTCGGTTGGTTCAGCATGAAGACCCATTTTTCCGAAGCAGTTCTTCATACCAAGGTTTACTACATTGTAAGGATGAAGAGTTTCAAAGATATGGTGACCGTACTCGTGAGAAGCAACCATCGGCACTTCCCAGAAGTTCATCGTCATTCCGGCCTTCTTGAATTCCTCACTATGAGGAAGGAAAGTAATCTTGTTCTCTCCTGGAGAATAATAAGCATTGTCGGTATCGTAAGCTTCGAATGTCCAGACTACTTCGCCCTTCACAATCTGTTTCAACGATTTTTTGATAAGTGGGGCAATCTCAACTTCGATAGCAGGGATCTTCACTGAAGGAAGAAGCTCACTTACTTTGCGACCAGTTTTGGAAATAAAGTAGGTCGCATTGAGGGCCGCACTTTCAATACTTGCACGTGCATACTTGCCGTCATCCGGACAAATACTGATTGTAGACTGTGGTTTTACAATCTTCTTATCAGTAGTCACAACATCATCTGTGGAAGTGTAGGTATAAAGGATATTCAAATCTTTGGTGCTCTCAGTGATGATACTGGCACCGATGTCACGTACTTTCAGACCATCGATAAGACCTGAGAAATTCCGATCTTCATCTTTGATCTCGCCTCTTACAAACAAAGAGAGACTCAGGTTTCTCTGAGCTTCATCCAGTTTCTCTACCGAACAAAGAGACTTATTACGGTCAGAAATCAGAGGAATTGGTTTGGTTGATTGATTGGTAGCAATGACATTTCGTGGATTCGAAGATTTTCTCTCGGCCGATCCGTTTCCACAGCTCACTATAAGAATCGTAAATAAAAAAGGCGATAGCTTCCGCATACGTGCTCCACGGCATTTAAGGTTCGCGGACTATACAGGAGAATGATGCGCAGCGATATCGCGAGGTAAAGAATACATTCGGTGTTTAACCCATTTACTTAACTGTTTCCTGACAAACAAACTGATCCCAAAAGTATAAAAAAATTACACAGTTTCATCCCCCCTAAGGAGTTTTTTCCATGAAGATTTTAGCTCTTCTTGTTCTCTTTGCACTTCCTGCTTTTGCTCAGGACGACAAAGGAACTTCTCTCTCCGATATTCAGAAAACGGTGAACGATACGCTTGCCTCTAAATGGTATGAACGTATTCAGCTTCGAGGTTATGCCCAGTTCAGATTCAACCGCGTTCTCGAGACAAACGAGAAATACACTTGTTCAGTATGTGATCGTTCAATTGGTAAAAACCAGGGCTTCTTCATGAGACGTGCCCGTCTCACTTTCTTTGGCGATGTTTCTGACAGAGTATTCGTTTATATCCAGCCAGATTACGCTCAGGACGCTACCAGCAGTGTAAGTGGTGGTTCTGGATCTCAGACACAAAATTACTTCAATATTCGTGATGCTTATTTTGATTATGCACTTGATGCCTCAAAAGAATTCCGTCTCCGTTTCGGTATCTCTAAAGTTCCTTTCGGATTTGATAACCTTCAGTCTTCAGGAAACAGAGCTGCCCTTGATCGTACAGATGCATTGAACTCAGGTGCTCCTAACGAGCGTGATACTGGTGTCTACTTCATGTATGCTCCGACTCACGTTCGTAAACTTTTCAAGGAACTCACAGCGAATAACCTGAAAGGTACCGGCGACTACGGTATGTTCACGATCGGTGCTTACAACGGTCAGACTCTTAACCGAACTGAGCAGAATGAAGATCTTCACCGCGCTGTTCGTCTGACATATCCGTGGAAGACAGAAGGTGGACAATATTACGAAGCATCAGTTCAGGCGTATGAAGGTCAGTACGATACAAATAGTGGTTCAGCTAAAAATAATATCTATGATCAGCGTTCAGCTGCATCTTTTATCATGTACCCACAGCCGATCGGTTTCATCGCTGAGTGGAACGTAGGTCAGGGACCGGAATTCGATCCGAAAGACAACCGAATTGAATCACAGGAACTTACTGGTGGTTTTTTTCAGGTAAATTATCAGCACCAGATGGGAAGCCATCGTTTCTTCCCATTCGTTCGTTGGCAGGATTATAAAGGCGGCAGAAAACTCGATAGCTCTGCATCCGTTTATACCACAGAAGTCGAAGTAGGGACTGAATGGCAGCCAAATCCAGCGCTGGAAATGACTGTCTCGTGGGCAAAAGGTGATCGCCTTCGTCAGAGCTCTTCTACAGATAAAACTCACGATGACGGCTCTCTTGTTCGTCTTCAGGCCCAGTTCAATTACTAGTTAAAGAATTCTTCGTGGCAGACCGATATGGCTATATAACAAGCCGGAGGTCTGCCATGAAATTTTCTCTTTTTCTCTTCGCACTTTTTTCCACAACAGTTTTTGCTATCGGTACAAACGAACTGAGCGGTAGTTTCGAAATTAAAGATTCCATAACTAATCACGAACAAGAGAGTGATGGTTTTTTGACAGGTGCAACATCAGTTGAAGGTACAGATATATCACGCATGCCGGCTTCAGTTGATGATACGAATAAAAATATTTCGCATGTCACCGAGCTCACAGGAACTTTCCAGTAGTTGATACTTCTTTTAAGAATCTATTATTGAATCAGGGTCACATTGGCCCTGATTTTTTTTTTTGCCCGTCAATAAATCTTGAAGACCAAACGACTGATTGATAACTCTTAAGGAAGAATATTTCCATTGGAGGAATCATGAAGCACGCACTTCTTGCACTCGTACTTTTTGCTGTATCACTTTCAACTTTTGCTGATGATCCTAGACCAGGTCGCGGTCATGGTCGTGGACACTATCGTCCAGCTCCAGGTCACCACCGTCCAGGTCCGGTTATCGTAATTCGTCCACGTCCGATTCCACGTCCATCTCGCAGCTGTCAGGTAGTAATGGTTGATAGATTTGACCGTGTTGTTCGTCGTTACTGGGGCCATGAGCCTGCAGGATATGGCATGTGCCGCTCAGGCCTTCGTGATTGTAACTGGGACCTCAACAGAATGGGTGCATGGGGCTACCGTTGCGCTACTGTTCGTTGGTAATCAGAAAAAAAGAATCTAATTGTTGAGGGCTCCGAAAGGGGCCCTTTTTAATTTCGCGGACGCATTTCCATGTTCACGCCATTACAGCTTGGCACAGAAACAGTTTCTTCCTGAGAGACAACAATCTTTCCCGGGATCCTGGTGAAGGGTGAATGGATCATCTTCTTAATTGAATTGTAGGGAGCAATCTCAAACCAGAATTCTCCAAGAAGAGACATTCCGGCGTTGAAGGAACTTGGAGTGAGTTCAATCAGCTGACTCTTTTCAGGGTAGGACTGAGCTCCACCGATTGAAAGGGTAAATTCAGCACCCGAATCTTCGATCCGTAATGCTTTAATTTTCCGGTTATGACCAAGTGGAGGACACTTGGAATTTCTCCATCTCTCAGAGGCGTAAGCAGCAGCATAATAAATTTTCAGAGCGACACTACTCGCTGAACCTGTAGAGGTGCGGGAAAGTTTTTTCGGACGGAACAATGAATAAAGAGAGCCAAGATCCTGCTTCTCAGAATTTTTGTAAGCAATAACTCTGATAATCCATGAATCCACATCACGTTCACTCATGAGGTAATCGAGGTCATCCTGATCAACCTTGGGCATATCAATCATGAAGGTAATACTTTGAGAAACCACAGCTTCCTGACGAAAGCCCGCAGGCCACTTGATTTCATTTAATTTTAAAATCGGCATCGTCACACCTTCTAGATGTGCGCTGGCAGTTTCCCGTTGGAGCTTGGCATTCTTGGTACATGAATACATGACCAGGATGCTCAAGAGGAGGAGTTTCATGGCCCAATCCTTTTGTGTTCGACTATGATTATAAGACAAATTTTAAGAAGGAGTATCAATGAAGTACCTGATCATGATTTCTTTGGTTGTCGCTTGTTCCAGCCGCTCTGAGAAGCTCTCTGATAAGGCCAAGGATATCGAAGTTCACCAGACTAAGCCTGCCCAGTGCCGTGTGGTCGGGAAGGTTGAAGGATTAAATGAACAGGGATCAAAAGAACTCGCTCTGAACGATGCTCTCAATAAGGCAGCTGAAAAGGGTGCTAACGGATTATTCGTGAATCAGGAAGTACCGAACGGTAACAAAATGACTGTTTATGCTACTGCCTACGAATGTGACTAATTTTTAAGATCTGAATTTCTTCGCTAAGAATTCATCCAGGGCCTGGAGAGTAGGAAAGAGCTGACACTTTTGTCTTTCCAGGTCTGACTTCAACTTGAGATTCCCGCCGACCATCACGTTTACATTCACATTCAAATTCTGACGGAATTGAGTAAGGTAAGTATCAACAGTGTTGAGCTCGTCTAACTGATATCGTGTTGATCCGAGAAGAATTGAAGTCGGATGAAGGGCATTGGTCGCCTCTGCAAGAGAGACTGCCGGAAGACTTGGTCCGAGATAATAAAATTTCACAGAATAATGAACACACAGAAGGGCCGCACCAAGGATTCCCATCTGATGCATTTCTCCTTCCGGAGTTGTGATCAGAATCAGGTCATTAGTCGCCGAAGTTTTCTGATAGTGGTGACCAATCATCTGGCCAACATGAGAAGACACAATCGCTGAAAGAGTATGTTCCTGAGCAACCGATAGTTCTCCGCGAGCAACTTTCTGACCAATCTGCTGAAAAAGAGGAAGCATGATACTGAGGCATAGGTCTCTCGGTGTTACGAGATTTCTCGCCTTCTCAAATTCATGTGAAATAATATCGAGCTTATAAGCTTCGAGTGCCAGATGCAGGCTTCCCAGAATTTTATCGTAATCAACTTTTTCATGGTGAGGAGTTACCACATGTCTTTCATCGTATGGACGATGAAGAAGTGCAGAGTAAATTTCTTTCAACTCAGAAAGTTCAAGATGCGCGATCTTACCAATACTCTGTCCAAGCTCAGTCAGCTTGTAGAGTAGTGCAAGTTTCTCAATATCTTTTTCTGAATACAGGCGGTGTTTATTTTCGGCCCGATCAGGCACTACCGCATTGTAGCGTTTTTCCCACGCCCGGATGGTGGCTGAGGCCACACCGGAAAGTTGAGAAGCTACTTGTATATTGAAGTATTGCATTAGTAATAAGTAGCATACTTAGGTGTGGAAAAGAAGTGCTAGGGGTGCCATGATTACCCCGTAAAGGATGACAGATCATGAACACGGCGAAAACTTATCCGGTTAAGAAAAATCTCGAGGGAAAAACCTATCTATCGGGAATGAAAGAATATCAGGAAATGTATCAGCGTTCGATCAATGATCCCGATGCTTTCTGGCTTGAAGCGGCAAAGAACCTCTCATGGTTTCACTTCCCGGAAATGGCCCAGAAAGGTGATTTTTCCGCCGTGGATTACTCCTGGTATCTCGGGGGAAAGCTTAATGCATCATACAATTGTCTTGATCGCCATCTCGAAAAACGCGGGAGTAAAAACGCTATCATCTGGGCGAAAGATGCTCCCGGTGAATATCAGGAAATCACTTATCACGAAGTTTACGAAAACGTCTGCCGACTCGCAAATCTCCTCAAGGCTCATGGAGTAAAAAAAGGCGATCGCGTATGCATTTACCTTCCGATGATTCCGGAACTCGTTTACTCAGTACTTGCTTGTTCACGAATCGGTGCCGTTCACTCTGTTGTCTTCGGGGGCTTCAGTGCCGAATCGAAGAAGGGCAGAATCGTGGATGCTGAATGCAAATTCGTCATCACCGCCAACGAAGGCCTTCGCGGTGGAAAGAAAATTCCACTGAAGGCAATTGCTGATGAAGCAGTAAAAGATCTTCCATTCGTTGAAAAAATGCTCGTCGTTAACCGGACAGACATGATTGTCCCGATGAAAGAGGGACGAGACCTCAATTACGAAGAAGAGATTCAAAAATACCGGCCAGTTTGTCCTTGTGAAGAAATGGACGCGGAAGATCCTCTGTTCATTCTTTACACTTCCGGCTCAACCGGAAAACCGAAGGGTGTTCTTCACACGACGGGTGGATATCTCACCTATGCCTCTATGACTCACAAATATGTATTTGATTATCACGAGAATGATATTTATTTCTGTACCGCAGATGTGGGTTGGGTAACTGGTCACTCGTATCTGGTATATGGGCCGCTCGTGAATGGTGCCACTTCAGTTCTGTTTGAATCGATTCCAACTTATCCAGATGCCGGCCGCTATTGGAGAATCATTCAGGATCTGAAGGTAAATATTTTCTACACAGCACCCACTGCTCTCAGAACTCTTGCAAGTGCCGGTGATGAATTCGTAAAGAAATATAATCGTGATTCAGTTCGTATTCTGGGTACAGTCGGCGAGCCGATCAATCCTGAAATATGGAAATGGTATCATGATGTTGTAGGTGAATCCCGCTGTGACATCGTCGATACCTGGTGGCAGACGGAGACGGGAGGAATTCTCATTACTCCTATCCCGGGAGTCACTCCGACAAAACCCGGATCAGCAACACTTCCGTTCTTTGGCGTTCAACCTGTGATCGTGAAACCAGAAACTGGTGAAGAGATTCACGGAAATAATGTGGAAGGTGCTCTTTGTCTCAAAACTTCCTGGCCCGGACAAGCTCGCACGATCTACAACGATCACGCGCGCTTTGTAGATACATACTTCACTCAGTATCCCGGAAAATATTTTACCGGTGATGGATGCCGTCGCGATGAAGATGGTTACTACTGGATCACCGGAAGAATCGATGATGTGTTAAACGTTTCAGGACATCGCCTGGGAACTGCGGAAATCGAAAGTGCGCTTATGGAATCTCAGTATGTAGCGGAAGCTGCGGTTGTTGGTATGCCTCACGATATCAAGGGCCAGGGAATTTATGCTTATGTGATTCTGGCGAACGGAATTAAAGTTGGTCCGGAAGTTGTTGAAGAAATAAAAGAAGTCGTGAGAAATAAAATCGGCCGCTTTGCTGCTCCCGATGTGATTCACCCAACTCGAGGTCTTCCGAAGACTCGTTCCGGTAAAGTAATGAGAAGAATTCTGAGAAAGATCGCTGCTTCTGAATATGATGGTCTCGGTGATATCTCCACCCTCGCTGATCCTAGTGTCGTAGAAGACATTCTAGCTGAACACCGGAATAGGAAATGAAAACGAGGGTTTAGCTCTTAAATTTCCCTGTAAAAAATTCAAATTTTAACGATTTCTCCTGTGGGAATGATACATTTCGCTCACAGGAGACTCCTATGAAATCCAGACTTCCCTTGATCCTTTCTGCATTCCTCGTTACTCCGGCGTTTGCAGGAATTCTCAAGTTCAATGCATTCACACTCAATGAAGCGAGATCGAAATATCTTATTTCTTCAGAAACCATCATCGTGAAAGTTAAGTCTCCCGAGAGATTTAAAAATAAACATTCCGGTCTGGGAGAATTTTCTCCCTTTTTCCAGACTGAAAATGGGACGTGGGGATACCTGAAACTCCATATGCTCCCGGATGCACTCACTGCTGTCGGAATCATGAATGATCTATCACGTGATCGCGAGATCGAGCATGCTTACTATGCTCCGATTCCAAAGCCGGCGACCTTTAATGATTTATCAACTGAGACGGTTGAAGCAGATTATGTTTCTGAAACTCCGGATTTTGAGAGTCAGCAGAATTACCTGAAAGCATCTCCTGAAGGTGTTGGTGCAATTGCTGCATGGGAAATTCCAGGTGGAACCGGTAAAAACGTAAAAGTCATTGATATCGAAACTTGTTTTGAAGATAAGCATGAGGATTTCGAAACTCCATTTTACGTTGGAGCAAATCCAAGAAATTGTGAATCGACCGATCACGGAACTGCTGTGTGGGGAGAAATCGCTGCAAAGAGAGATGGTAAGGGCGTCACAGGAATTGCTCACGAGTCTCAATTCGGAATTTATGGATTTATTGAAGGTGACCTTGCTGATGTTGATGATCAGTACATTAAAAGCATTAACCAGGCGATCCAGGGTGCAACCGATAACCTGGAGGCCGGTGATGTGATGGTGATTGAGCAGCAGATGGTAGGCCCAGATCTTAAAAAATATACTGCAGTAGAATTCTGGCCGCATATCTTTGATCAATTGAAAGCTGCTACTAAGAAAGGCGTTCACTGTGTTCAGGCCGCCGGTAATGGAAGTTCAAACTTTGATGATGCTTCTTACGAAGGCGCTTTCGATCTCAAGAAGCGCGACTCAGGTTGTATCATGGTGGGAGCTGTAGGCCCCACTGACAAAGAAAGACTTGGTTTCTCTAACTACGGCGCACGCGTGGATGTTTCAGGATACGGAAGAGGAGTCGTCACTACCGGCTACGGTGATCTCTTCAACCAGGGTGCTGAAAGAAAGTACACTGCGAGATTCTCAGGAACTTCGAGTGCTACTCCGATCGTTTCAGGTGTTGTTGCTGTCATGAGCTCAATTGCCAAAGAAAATAACAAGAAGATCAGTACCAAGAATATGCGTGAGCTTCTTCGTAAGACGGGTGTGCCTCAGGGACCTGTGACTCGTGCTCAACGTGTTGGTAATTTTCCGGATATCGCTCAGCTATTGAATAAGCTCAGAATCAGACGCTGATTATTTAAGATTCTTAGTTTTCTCGCGGGATTCATCTGCCATTTTCTGGCGATACTGAAGAAGTTTTCCGTCGAGGACTTCATTGGTGGTCGCCAGAATCCGGAGAGCGAGAAGTCCGGCATTAGTAGCATTATCAATCGCCACAGTCGCAACCGGAATCCCTTTCGGCATCTGAACAATTGAAAGTAAGCTATCAAGTCCATTCATGGCTGTGACATTTACCGGAACACCAATCACGGGGAGAGTTGTGTATGAAGCAAGCATCCCTGGCAGGTGAGCAGCTCCGCCAGCACCTGCGATAATGACTTTGAATTTGTTTTCTTTTGCCCAGTGGGTGAAACGTTCGAGATCTTCCGGTGTTCTGTGAGCAGATACAACTTCAGCATGAACTTCCACACCGAATTCAATCATAATGTCTTTTGCGGCCTTCATGACTTTCCAGTCAGAATCACTTCCCATTACAACAGCTACTTTCATAAACGGTACTCCCGGAGAATTTTCTCTCCCAGACTTTTTAAATCATGCGTCCCGGATTCGTCCACGAGATTCACATGCCCCATCTTTCGTCCCGGGGCGCATTTCTCTTTTCCATAGAGTTTAGGCGTAACCTTCACTCCAGAAGGCAGCTCGGGCAGAGTCAGGGGAACATCCGAGCCTTTAGTCTGCCCGAGGATATTCACCATTATAGAATCTTTGGTTTTTACATTCGAAAGGGTTTGTCCAGAAAGTGCTTCGGCAAGAAGATCAAACTGGGATGCTGAACTAGCATTGATTGTAAGATGCTGAGAATTGTGCGGACGAGGAGCACCTTCATTGATGGTGACATGATCATGTTCATCCACAAAAAACTCAAAATTAAAAATTCCAACCAGGGGAGACTCGGCAAGTTTTTTAAGAGCAATTTCTACAGCGAGCCTGACTTTATCGCTCACTTTGGCGGGATACTGGACCAGATGACAAATTCCATCTTGCTGAAGAGTTTCCACCAGAGGAAGCAGGGCCAGTTTTCCATCACGAGTTCTGACGAAGCCCTGAGCGACTTCGGTTTTCAATATAATTTTCTCTTCGATGAGAAGGGGAAGGCCGAATTCTCGGGCGGTAATGGTGAGCTCATCAGGATTTTTTATAACCCTCACACCTTTGCCATCGTAACCACCCGATGAAGCTTTTGCGATTAGCGGATAAGTGAAGCCGGAGATTTCACTTACATCATTGATTGCCTGCCATTTCGGAGAGGGAAGACCGAGTTCTCTAAACAATGTTCGCTGAGAGATCTTATCTGCGAA
The DNA here is from genome assembly GCA_046595005.1 of Bacteriovoracaceae bacterium. GTDB lineage: Bacteria > Bdellovibrionota > Bacteriovoracia > Bacteriovoracales > Bacteriovoracaceae > Peredibacter. The sequence goes on from JBKJPL010000024.1 coordinate 25,943, forward strand.
GTGCTGATAGCTTCCCATTTCCGGAAAAAGGCCCCCAACTTTTGCTCCCAAAATTATTTTCAGTTCATTTGCCTTGAGAAACTCATTTTCCAGAGTAAAAACATCGCATTCAGTCACAAATCGTTGAGTGTCCCGAGTGACAAAATCCGGATAAATTCTTTCCATGGGTGAGTTTTCAGACTGTAAAAGGCAGAGGAAAGAGAGTTTTTTTGCACTAAGGGCCTCAGCTAGCATGAGTGCGAGCTGGCCATCTCCAAAAATACCAATTTGCGTGGGTTTGCTGGTTCGTGTCAATTGACGCCTCAAGAGCGGAGTGCATTAGTTTGGCTTATACCTATTATTAGTAAAACTAATCTAGCTGGTTGGCAACTTGTTTCCATTTTTCTATTCTCAAAGAAAGATCAGGAGACATACATGTGTGGAATCGTCGGCATCACCGGATCGCAGGATGCGAGCTCAAAGGTGCACCAGGGATTACTAATTCTTCAACATCGGGGACAAGACTCCGCAGGCATCATCTCCCACGATCATAATTCTTCGAAATTTCACACGCACAAAGATCTCGGACAAGTATCACAAGTATTTTCCGGAAATCATCTGCAGAAACTCACTGGTGATACAGCACTCGGACACACACGCTACTCCACCATCGGTGACATCAAGGACTGCGACCTGCAACCGATGATGGTTGCTTACCCATACGCGATTGCGATGGCCCACAATGGAAATCTTTCAAACTGTGCTGAACTAAAAACCGAACTCACAAAGGCGCAGCACTTTTTTACTTCGGATAATGATCTGGAAGTTATTCTTCATCTCCTCACCCAGAATCTTGCAAAAGCTCAGGGTGAAACTTTCTTTGATAAACTTGCCCTTGCCACGAAAACAGTTATTGAAAAAGCCGAAGGTGGCTTTTCCGTGATCGGTACAATTGGCGGTGAAGGCTTTATGGCCTTCCGTGATCGCTTCGGAATTCGGCCTCTCGTATACGGAGTGAAGAGAAACCCTGATCAATCGATGTCATATTGTTTTGCCTCTGAAACTTCGGTGCTTAACTTTCTTGATTACCAGGTGATCGGTGAAGTGGGAGCAGGGGAACTTATTCTCATCCGCCCGGATGGAACATTACTCAAGCGTGATCTCATGAAGACAGCGGATCTTCCGTGTATGTTTGAATGGATTTATTTTGCTGGTGCTGAAAGCTCGATTGCTGAACGGAGTGTTTATGAAACACGCCTTCAACTGGGTCGTCAGCTTGGGCAAAAGATATTGAATGAAAATTTTCGTGACTCAATTGATGTCGTGGTTCCTGTTCCTGATACATCAAGATCGAGTGCCATTTCCCTCTCAGAAGAACTTAATCTTCCCTATCGCGAAGTCCTGATTAAAAACCGTTATGTTCAGAGAAGTTTCATCCAGAACGGACAGGATCGCCGTAAATTGACCGTTAACCTGAAGTTCAGTGTCATCCGTGAGCAGGTTGAAGGAAAAAATATTCTTCTGGTTGATGATTCCATCGTACGAGGAACCACTTCCAGAAAGATCGTAAATCTTCTTCGCGAGCATGGTGCGAAGAATGTTTATCTCGCAAGCACTTGTCCGCCAATTATTTCTCCCTGCTATTACGGAATCGATTTCCCTACTCCAAATGAGCTCGTGGCATTTGGAAAGACCCGTGAGGAAATCGAAACCCATCTGAATGTAGAAAAAGTTTTTTATAACGACATCTCAGATGTTCATGCATCGCTCGGTAAAAAAGATTTCTGCCGTTCATGCCTTAACTCTGAATATCCATATCCCGTCCGCGGAGGCTGCACCCGTGCCTAGTGCTAAATTAGTTCATAAGGGTTCGACAAAAGACGTGTTCCAGCTGGGAGACAATTATCTTTTCCAGTTCTCGGACAGATATTCTGTTTTTGACTGGGGAGAGATGCCAGATCACCTGGAAGGAAAAGGCAAAGCACTCGCGCTCTTTACGAAAAGAATCTATGAAGTTTTAGGTCAGAGAGGCATTCCTCATCACCTTCAATCAGTTCCGTGTGGAGAAAATGAAATCGTCGTCAGGCCTTACAAGGTCATCCGCGATCAGAAGATAGCTCCCCGTGAAGATAATATGTTCATTCCGCTTGAAGTTATTTTCCGTATGGGAGTAGCTAAGGGATCATCACTTTTAAAGCGCTTTCCCGGTAAATATCAGGAAAGTGAAATGTTCGATCGTCCGATGATTGAGTTCACGACGAAGCTTGAACGCTTCGATCGTCCGCTCACTCATGAGGAAGCTAAAGAAATAGCTAACCTGAATGAAGTAGAGTGGAAAAACCTTATTGCGATGACCGAGAAAATTGCATTAATCCTGCAGGAGACTTTCGCCTTTGGCGATATATCACTTTGGGACGGTAAAGTTGAATTTGCGGCCGGTACAGGTATCAATCGTGAGATCGTACTTGTGGATTCCATCGGTCCTGATGAGCTTCGCTTAAGTCACGACGGAGTTCAGCTCTCTAAAGAAATCATCCGTCAGTACTATAAAGATACTGAGTGGTACGCGCGTCTCGATGAAATGAAAAAAAAGCACGGCGAGAAATTCAAGGACTTCATTTCTCCTCCGGAGAAACTGAACCGCCAATTTAAGAATGCCGTTGAAGAAATGTATCTCATTCTTCCTGAGCTAATTACCAATCATACAACCGGGCAACTCCGGCTCCAGAAACTCATTCCGAAACTCAGAGGGAAAAACGTATGAAGATTCTCATTCTAGGCTCCGGTGGCCGTGAGCACGCTCTTGTCTGGAGATTGAGTCAGGATAAAAGTACGACTGAAGTATTCATCTGGCCTGGAAATCCCGGAATGACTGGCAAGAAGCTCCGTTTCCTCACTGATTCATTCAACCGTTTAAATTTTTCCAGAATCGTAAAAGATAATCAGATCGATCTCGTAATTCCTGGTGCTGAGAAATTCCTCTACGAAGGAGTTGCCGATTGGTGTTCTGATCTTCATCTTCCCTGTATGGGACCATCTAAGAATGCTTCTCAGCTCGAAGAGTCTAAGCTCTTCTCAAAATCCGTCATGACAGCGGCCGGGATTCCAACTGCACGTTACCGTGATCTCACGCGTCCTTTCCGCGAAGATATTGAAATGGCCTTTGAAGTCCTGAAAGCTTTCAAAAAGCCAGTCATAAAATTCTCAGGCCCTGCATTAGGTAAGGGAGTCTTTGTCTGTGATTCACATGCAGAGGCAGTAGATGCTCTGGTTCAGATAAAAAATAATCCAATGCCAGGTATTGAGCAGGGGATCTTCGTCGAAGAAGGTCTTGTAGGTAAGGAAATATCCCTGTTCTACGCTTGTCATGGAGAAAATTTTCTTTATCTCGGAGCTGCTCAGGATCACAAGAGACTTCTCGATCAGGACAAGGGTCCTAATACTGGTGGCATGGGTGCGATTTCTCCAGTCAGCTGGGCCAACCCGGGTTTCGTAAATTCAGTCACTGAAAAATTCGTAACTCCAACGTTAAAAGAGATGAACTCTCGCGGAACTCCTTTCGCCGGGATTCTCTTCCTTGGTCTTATGGTCGATAACGATTCATCGAGCCTTCTTGAATATAATGTCCGTTTCGGAGATCCGGAAACGCAGACGATTCTTCCCTTAATTGATGGTGATCTTACAAAAGCATTGTTTGATCTCACTCAGGGTAAGAAACCAGAAGGGATTACACTTAAAGATGAAGTTGCTGTTCACATCGTGAAGGCTGCCAAAGGTTATCCGGGTTTATTTGGTGAAGTGGTGGAGAAAGGCCAGAAAATCTCATCACAGACCAAAGACGATTCTCATACCCAGTTTTTTTATGCCGGTGTTAAGAAAGATGGAAACGATCTGTACACGGATGGTGGAAGAGTTCTTGGTGTGACCACCTGGCAAAAAAACCGGGATCTCGCACGTGCTCACGCTTACATGAAAATCCATGAACTCAGTTTCGCTGGTGAACATTTCCGTAAAGACATCGGTGCGAAAGAATGAAGAACATCGCTCTCATGGCCTCTGGTTCAGGAACTAATGCTTTAAATCTCATCGAAGCAGCTAAAAAGTTTCCTAATGTCCGCATAGCATGTCTCATAGTCGATACACTTGATTCTCCACTGCCGGATGCTGTCCGTGTGAAATATCCTATGCTCCCGGTTTACCGGATTCTCCCAATGGGTGGACTTAAGGGTATTGACCGGAGAGTCGATCACGAGAAGAGAGTTCTTCATACGCTCACTAATCATGAAGTGAACTATATCTTCCTCGCAGGATATATGAGAATCCTGGGACACCTTCTGCTTGATACATTCAGAAACCGCATCGTGAACATTCATCCGTCTCTTCTCCCGCTCTATCCCGGAGTTGAATCTTATAAGCGCGCCTTTGAAGACAAGGTCTCTGAATCTGGTGTCACTATTCATCTGGTTGATGCCGGTGTGGACACCGGGCCTATCATCATGCAGGAAAAGTTTCCTCGCCTTGAGACAGATACCCTTGCTGATTTTATCCAGCGTGGAAAAGATATCGAGTGGAAGCTCTATCCGAAGATCCTTGAAAAACTTAACGAATCGGCAACTCTGTTGCCGGGGGTGTAATATGTCCCGTTCCATCATTACAATCGCGAGTCAGGGCCAAGAAACACATCAGGTGTTCTGGCTGGATTATGAAGGTAATCTTTCTCAGAAAGAAAAAGATAATCTCACTCTTCGGGTCACTGACACCATTGACCAAAAGATGATCCTCGATCTGAGTCCTGAGTTCCTGAAGACGATGGAAATTTTGGGCGATTCGGTGGAACTCGTATTTATGAAGCCAGGGGTGACAGATAATCCGGCGAAAAGTTTTCAGGAGCTCATCGCTCGTGATGAGTCGATGAAAGGACGTAACATCTCTGTTCATTCGGGTCTCATTTCCCGTCCCGGTAAGCTTGATTTCAATCCACTCATCCAGGTGAAGGATAATTTTTCTTCATCAAAAGACTTCAACCGCATGATGACGGTTGATTTCAATATTCCACTCATGACGGAAGTCATGGTGAATGAATATGACATTTTAAAGATGTCTGAATCTGATCTCGTGAAACTCTCAAAAGATAATTCATGGGCGTTGAATCTCAAAGAAATGCAGATCATCCAGGCCCATTACAAGATTCTTAATCGCGTTCCGACCGATGTGGAAATTGAGATGATCGCCCAGACATGGTCGGAGCACTGCAAGCACAAGATCTTTGCAGCGAAAATTGATTACGAAGATTCTGAGCAGAAGTTTCAGGTGAACGGTCTTTTCAAAGAATATATTAAGCAGCCGACTTATGATCTGAATAAGCCATGGGCCGTATCTCTCTTTGATGACAATGCTGGTGTGGTGAGATTCCGTGAAGGAATTGATATCTGTATTAAAGTTGAAACTCATAATTCTCCTTCAGCTCTTGATCCTTACGGCGGAGCTCTTACCGGAATTCTTGGTGTGAACCGCGATATCATGGGAACAGGCCTTGGTGCCCGTCCAGTCGCAAATACCGATGTCTTCTGTGTCGGGATGCCGGATGAAGATGAACTTCCGACGGGACTTCTTCATCCGACAGATATTTTGAAAGGTATCCACCGCGGTGTCATGGATGGTGGAAACAAGAGTGGAATCCCCACTGTGAATGGTGCCATTTATTTTGATGAATCATATTCAGGAAAACCTCTGGTTTACTGCGGAACGGTTGGAGTTCTTCCCCCGGATATTCAGGGAAGAGATGCTTGTAAAAAAGGTCAGCGTCCTGGAGATCTCGTAGTGATGGTCGGTGGAGCGGTCGGAATCGACGGAATTCACGGAGCAACGGCTTCATCACTTGTGATGGACAAGACAACGACTCTTGGTATGGTGCAAATCGGAGATCCCTTTACGCAGAAACGCGTGATGGATTTCCTTCTCGTGGCCCGCGACCGCCTTCTTTATAATTCGATCACCGATAACGGTGCGGGTGGGCTTTCTTCTTCAGTTGGAGAAATGTCAGGCGCCACGAATGGTGCTGTTCTCAATCTCGAAAAAGTTCCTCTGAAGTATCCGGGCCTCATGCCGTGGCAGATCCTGGTTTCAGAATCACAGGAGCGTATGACACTCTCTGTGCCGAAAGAAAACTGGGAAGCAGTAGCGGAGCTTGCAAAAACCTATCAGGTTGAAGCATCGGTCGTTGGTGAATTCACGGACAATGGAAAATTTGTCTGTAAGTTCCACGACAAGACAGTGGGAGAGATTGATCTCTCTTTCCTTCACGATGGACTTCCGAAGATGGAACTCAAAGCACGTTTCGAAGGTCGCTACGAGTCCTGGAAAAAAAATCATAAATCAAAAAATATCCCGCAAGCTAATCACAGCGAACTCATGAACGAGCTTTTGAGACATCCGGTGATTTCTTCGAAAGAAAAATGGATCAGACAATACGATCATGAAGTCCAGGGAGGGACGGTCGTTAAGCCCATGGAAGGGCTTTACTCATCCGCTCCCAATAATGCTGGGGTCGTGTGGTATGGAGCTCACGGTGTAGAAGGGATTGATGGCTTTGCTGTTGCCTCTGGACTTTGCCCGCACTTTTCAATCGATGATACTTATCTCATGACCCAGATGGCAGTTGATGAATCCGTCAGAAACATGATCTGTCATGGTGCTGATCCTGAGAAGGTGGCACTGGTTGATAACTTCTGCTGGCCCGATCCGACTCCGGGAGAAAAAAATCCGGATGCAGAATTCAAGCTCGCTCAATTAGTCAGAAGCTGCATGGCCTTAAAAGACATGATGGGTATCTACGGAATGCCATTTGTCTCAGGCAAAGATTCGATGAAAAACGATTATCACGGCGACAAGGTAAAGATCAGCGTTCTTCCCACACTTCTTGTGACTGCACTCGGACATGTTCCGGATGTCCGGAATGTTCCTAGGTCACAGGCAAGAAATGGCCAGCTTCTTTATAGAATAGGTCACAAAAACTACGACAGCTACTTTGGTCATTTTCTGCATAATCTTACGAATACGAATCGTGATAACCGGAACAACTTTGACTGGAAGGGGATTCGTTCTCTTTACACTCAGATGTTTGAGGGAATTAAGAAAAATCTCATGAGCTGTGTGCATGATCTTTCGGAGGGAGGACTTATGGTTGCTCTTTTTGAAACTCTCATGATGGATAAGCTTGGGGTTACTCTCGAACTTCCGGAGGATTGTAATGAGACGGCATGGCTTTACTCCGAGCTTCCGGGTCATTTCGTGGTCGCAATCGACAGAAATAAAAAAGATCAGTTTGAAGCTCATTTTGATTCGAGCATTCGCGAGTTCTTAGGTGAGGCCAATACCAGTGGGCGCATTATCCTTAAAGGCGAGGAACTCTTAATGACCGAGCTCACAAAAATCTGGAGGAATGTATGAGAAAAGTACTTGTCCTCTCCGGAGACGGAATCAATTCAGAAAGAGAACTTGGACGAGCATTCAGTGATCAGGGTGCCAATGTCACTTATCTTCACGTGAATGAGCTCCTGAAAAATCCCATTGCTCTGAAAGATTACCAGCTCCTGGCACTTCCTGGTGGATTCAGTTTCGGGGACGAGCTTCGTTCAGGAAAAATCCTCGCGGAAAAACTCCGCGATACTCTTTCAGCTGCTCTCACTCAGTTCTTAAAAGACGACGGACGTGTGATCGGAATCTGCAATGGCTTCCAGGTCCTCGCTCAGTTAGGTGCTTTTGACTGGGAGACTGGTGAGAGAAGTTTTACTCTCGCGGAAAACAATCACGGCACCTTCATGGATAAGTGGGTAAGACTTACTATTTCGAGCAAGGCCCGCACTCTTTCTCCGTGGTTCCGGGAAATGGACGGAAGTCTCTTTCTTCCCATTCGCCACAAAGAAGGAAGAATTGTTTCCAACACAAAAAATATCAAGCTTCCCTTCGCGCCACTTCAGTATGAAGAAGATATCAATGGTTCCTTTGAAAGGTTCGCAGGTGTCGTGAATTCTACCGGTCAGGTCTTTGGTCTTATGCCTCACCCGGAAGTAGCGACTCATGCTTTCCTTCATCCTTTCCGCGAAGGCGCAGATGAAAATGTCAAAAAAGTTCAGATGATTTTTAAAAACGGTCTTAAATAAAGAGAAGATTATGACAAAGATCATGCCTAAAAGAGCTCTCATCAGTGTTTCCGACAAGGCCCATCTTGATGGACTTGCTCCGATCCTCGTGAAACTCAATATTGAGATTGTTTCAACCGGTGGTACAGCTGATTATCTGAAAAAAATGGGAATCAAGATCATTCCGATTCAGGACGTGACTGGGAATCCGGAAGCATTCGGTGGAAGGATGAAGAGTATTTCTTTTCAGGTGGCCTCAGCACTTCTTTATCGCCGTGATCACACTCAGGACTTGAAAGAAGCAAAAGAACTTAACATTCAGGATATCGATCTCGTTATCTGTAATCTCTATCCTTTTAAAGAAGTAGCAGCCAAAGAAAATTCTTCCCGGGATGAACTCATCGAGAATATTGATATCGGCGGACCAAATATGATCCGTGCTGCTGCTAAAAATATGAAATGGGTCACAGTTGTTACTGATCCAAGTGATTACGAAGCAGTTGGAAATTCACTAATGAACGGCGGGACTGACGAGAATCAACGCTGCCAGCTTGCACTAAAAGCTTTCTCACTTACAGCTCAATACGATCTGGCGGTCGCGACTAAACTCGCGCGCGAATTCGGCTCTGAATTTCCGGATGCTTTCTCATCTGAGACCAAGCCTCTTCGTTACGGTGAAAATCCTCATCAGAAAGCAAAACTCTTTGTAGTAAATAATCAGAACGGTACTAAGTCTCTTGCGAATGCTCCGGTTCTGCAGGGGAAAGAAATTTCCTACAACAATTACCTCGATGCTGACCAGGCCTATAAAACTGTTTCTGAACTTGCTCAGTATTTCCCGACGCACCAGCATTGCGTGATCGTGAAGCACGGAATCCCATGCGGAGTTGCTACTTCAACTGATCAAATGAAGTCCCTCACTCGTGCCTGGGAGTGTGATTCAACTTCTGCATTTGGTGGAATCATCGCTTTTTCGAGTGAAGTAAATGCTCAATCAGCTGAATGGCTGTCGCAGAATTTTATCGAAGTGGTGATTGCACCTTCGTATACTCCGGAAGCACTGACAGCGTTCGCGAAGAAAAAAAATGTCCGCCTCGTTCAGGTGCCTCTGAAACAACCTGGATCTCAGGAATGGTCCGTTCGATCCGTGAATGGAGGGATTCTCTGGCAGGAAGAAGATGAAAAACTTTCCCTCGATTTTAAAACTACTACTAAAAATACATTTGATTCAAAGAAGAGCGAAGTCGTAAAATTCGGCTGGGCCGTGACGAAATATCTTAAATCAAATTGTCTTCTTCTCGCGGACTTTCGCGATGGAGCCTTCTCACTTCTTGCGAGTGGCGTAGGACAGCCAAATCGCCTTGAGTGCTTAACCCTTCTGGCGGGCCCGCGCATGAAAGCAAAAAACATTGAAGTGGGTGATGCCGTTCTCTTCTCAGATGCGTTCTTCCCGTTCAGAGACTCCATTGAAGAAGCAAATAAATGGGGAATCAAGTTTGTGGTCCAACCAGGCGGCTCAATCAAGGATCAGGAAGTGATCGACGCCTGTAATGAGTTCGGCATGGCGATGACCATGACCGGCGAAAGACACTTCAGACACTAAGAGGATTTATGGATTATAAAGAAGCCGGCGTAGATGTAGAGAAAGGTGATCTTTTTGTAGAGAAGATTAAACGCTTCATTAAGGACACTTATACCGACAGGGTAGTCAGTGGAGTAGGTGGTTTTGCTGCTCTCTATGAAATTGATGAAGACCGATATCTTGCTGCCGGAACTGACGGAGTAGGAACAAAAGTAAAACTCGCTCAGGAACTCGGCATCCATACGACAATCGGACAGGATCTCGTCGCGATGTGTGTGAACGATGTAATATGCACCGGTGCCCGTCCGCTGTTTTTTCTCGATTACCTTGCAAGTGGAAAACTTGATCTCGAAATTCACACTCAGCTCGTTGAAGGAATCGCCAAGGCCTGCAAAGAAGTTAAATGCGCGCTCATTGGTGGTGAAACGGCTGAGATGCCGGGTGTATATGCTACCGGTGTTTATGATCTCGCCGGATTCTGCGTTGGCGAAGTCGCAAAGAAGAAATGGTTATCTCCTGATAAAGTTTCACCGGGCGATACACTCGTGGGAATTGCCTCGAGTGGCTTCCACTCAAACGGCTACTCTCTTGTGAGAAAGCTAATACAGGACAATGAAACAGAACTAAAAAAAGAACTCCTCACTCCGACGAAGCTTTATGTGAATCTTGTTATGGATCTCTTAAAGAATCAGCCGGAGAATATTTCGGGTCTTGCCCACATCACCGGGGGTGGTTTTCATAATATTCCCCGCATGAATGAGGAGCTGGGTTACGAAATTACAAGCCTTCCTTCAGACTCATTTCGCCCCGCTTTTATGAACGAGATTGTAAGACGCTCCGGGATGGACAAGGCCAAATCTTATGAGACCTTCAATATGGGAATTGGGCTCGTAATCGCCTGTAAGAATCCGGAAAAACTCGTGGCCAGTCTGGCACCGGAGAAGCATATGGTTCTCGGGAAAGTCACTGCCCGCGGCGGACTTACGTTCTAATTTAGTTGGCGCCCCCATCTTTTTCGCGATACGAATCTTATAAGAGGTACTTCTTATGAAATTCATCATCGTTCTTTCGCTCCTTATTTCTTCTTTTGCATTTGCTCAGTCACCACGTCCGGGGATGATGTGCACATTTGAGAATGGGTATTTTAGAGTTTTTGATGGAATGAATAAGTACGAGAAATATATCGGTGGATCGCAGGGACAGGTTGAATGCAGTCGCGAGCTCGGTGCTGTGGTTACTGAATCCCGCTTCGTTACTTACAGCAATGGATCTTTTCAGGAGAAATACGTCGGCGGAAACGGTGCCAGAGTCTTCAGTGTGCGCGGGCATATTGCTGTTGCTGTTATGGGTTCATACCTCTTAGTGGCGAAGTCTGGTGGAAGAATTCTTGAAAAATATATGTCTACATCTGCTCAGCCAGTAATGAGTATCTCTAGTACAAATGTCATCCTGAGTGTCGGTTCTTATATCTTCGCCAGTGATGGAAATGAAATCGTAGAAAAATACGTGACCTCAAATCAGAATCCGATCCTTTCAGCTGGTAGAGAAGTTTCTGCTGCTCTCGTAGGTAGCTATCTGGTTGTTTATAACAATGGCACAATAGTAGAAAAATATATCGGTTCTCGTGGATCAAACGATTCGATGGTTGGTGGCAGAGGAAAAGTTATCGCAGCTTCGATCGGGAATTACTTCATCGTTTACGATGCTTTCCGCTCACAGTTTCAGGATGAGTACATCGGTCAAAGTGGTCGCGTAGAAGTGAGAGAAGAGGGTGCTTACCATGTTTCTCAATCAGGTCGCATCACCAGATACAATCTCATGAACGGTTCTTTCGAGAATTAGATCTGGCTTGAAAGTTTCGACATTATAAAGGCGACGAGAAATCCCAGACCGGTAATGACTCCGGCCCAGTCGCCTTCTTCTTCAAATGCCTCGGGAATCATTGTATCAATGATCATCGCGAGGATCGCACCCGCTGCCAGTGCAGTAATAGATGAAATCCACAAAATAGATAGCTTTCCGAACAGGGTATAGCCCACCAAGGAAGAAATCCCGGATACGGCCGCAATCCCGCCCCACAAAACAAAGACGTGATTTTTAGAACGACCAGCTTTCTTCATCCCGCTTGAGCTTGAGAGTGCTTCAGGGATATTGGAAATGAAGATCGCCATCACTGTGACGAGACTCGGCCCCTTTCCAGAAATAAGAGACAGACCAATAACAATTGATTCAGGAATTCCGTCGAGAAGTGCACCAAAAGCAATCGCCCGGGCATTACTGTCTTTTTTCTGGTGAAGGCCCGATCTTTTTCGATACTTTGCCCCGCGCTTATTCACGAAGCGGGCGCCTAAAGTATAGATAGCAATTCCTGCGAGGAATCCAGGAGCCGCTGCGATGAATCCTCCATTATGGTAGGCCTCATCCATCAGTTCGAAACTGAGGGCACTGATTAATACTCCGGACCCGAATGCCATAACGGAAGATATGACCCTGGGAGGAAGGTTAAGATACCAGCCCAGACATGAACCGAGGAGGAGCGATGATCCCGCAAACCATCCCCAAAGAGCTGCCTGAAAATAGTTATCCATCAGGTCACGCGTTTTTTTATTTTTTCAAACTCGGTCTTGTAGTGCTTGCGAAGGTTTTCAAAGTCGATCCATTTCGCAGCTTCATGCTTAACCGGAAGGCTCATTAGATTCTGTTTCAGCTCATCCTTCGTTTTTGATTCAAAGAATGCTTTCTGAACGAACTCATAGAGTTCTTCGCGCTTCTTATCCGGATTCATGATGATCAGTTGATGAAGGACATATGAGGAATAGATTTTTTCGTTCTGTGAAACTTTCGCTTCAATCTTCTCGCGATCGATTACCAGATTCTCAACCACATTCTTCATCCGTCTCAAAGAATAAGAAAGAAGCCCGAAGTGATCGGGAAGAAGCATTCTTTCGACTGATGAGTGAGAGATATCTCTTTCATGCCATAAAGCACAGTTTTCAAGAGCCGGGATCACATGCGAACGGAGGATGCGTGCCATACCGGCAATATTTTCTGAAGAAATAGGATTCTTCTTATGCGGCATCGTTGATGAACCTTTCTGACCTTTGGAGAATCCTTCACGAACTTCATCCACATCTGAATGCTGAAGCAGCCTGAACTCAGTCGCCATTCTTTCAAGAAGAGATCCAACGAGAGCACCAATCTGAATTGTAAGTGCATAGCGATCTCGCGGAATAACCTGAGTGGAAACTGGTTCCACTTTAAGACCAAGTTTAGAAAGTGTGGAAACTTCCTGCTCGGGTGTTACCACGGTATAGTTTCCAACGGCACCAGAGAGCTGGCCCGTGAGTTCACCAGTGATATGTCCCCAATCCGTCATTCTTCTCTGAAGCTCTGCCTGAAATGAAAGAAACTTCTGACCAAAAACCATCGCCTCAGCATAAATGCCGTGGCTTCTTCCGATCGTCAGGAGATCACTTGTTTCATTCGCTTTATTTTTAAGTGCTACTTCGAGAGCTTTTAAATCTTTTTCGATCACTGCCATGGAATCTTTCATGAGAAGCGCGTGAGCAGTATCGATCACATCAGATGAAGTGATCCCGAAGTGAAAGAATCTTCCATCTTCAGCAGGATATTGTTCTGTCACACTGGTACAGAATGCGATGACATCGTGATTTGTGATTTTTTCAATTTCAATGATGCGTTCAGGATTAATCTTCGCATTTTCCATCCGCAAAGCAGTTCCTTTCGGAACCACTCCTGATTCTTCGAGCGTGCGCAGATGTGCGAGCTCAACTTTCAGGTAATAGCGAAAGCGACTCTCATCAGTCCAGAGGTCGGAGATGTCTTTAACGTCGTAGCGATTGATCATAAATCCTCAGAGGAAGATAATGCTGTCTTTAAGCTGGCCGGTCACGGCGTGAGGCGATTGCTTGTCTCCCACCTTACCACCAAAATCCTTCAAAATCTTCTCTTCGAGACTCTGAATACTTTCTGTGAAGCCCAGTGCCATGTTCCCTGTGCGGAAATGCTTCTGCATAATGAGGATCAGATCATCGAGCTCTTGCTGGGAAACCTGCTCTTTTAAAGTTTTATCCACTAAGACATGGATCTGACGTTCAAGAACAGAAACCATGATCATGGCGGTAACCTGGTGGCTTACCCGCGATGATCCTTCCGTGTGGAAAAGCTCAACCGCTTTTTCACGGGTCTCTCTCATAATTTCCCACTCAGCCAGGGCGAGCTTTCTCACCTTCGGAAATTTTCCGATCCAGCTGAAAACAATGAAAGTAATAAGAAATGAAACCGGCCAGAGTTCAGCATGCTCAAATTCAAAATAGTGACTGAATACTAAATTAAAGAGGAATGAAGCCACGAGACCAAAACGTAATGGTGCTGCCGGATATTCATCGGACTGTGAAGCTACTACGAGAAGAAGTTCGCAACCTGTGCGCTCTTCAAACTGAATGAGCCTTGTCTCAACGACTTTAACGTCTTCTTGTAACATAATTGCTTTCATTACCAGCTCCCTGATGAGCCGCCGCCGGAGAATCCTCCGCCGCCACCGCCCCAACCACCACCGCCTCCGCCGAATCCACCGCCGCCCATTCCGCCGCCACGGCCTCCACCACTCATGAGAAGTCCCATGAGGATGTTACCAATGCCGACCATACCAATGAGAAAGCCGATGATGATGAGAAAAAATAAAGCAGTTCCGAGTCCTGGGATCATCAGCCAGCCGACACCGGCCATACCTGCACCGGAGAGAATTCCGCGCATGAATGGTTTTTTTCTCGCTATCAGATAACTACCAGCGAGAACGAGCATGAAAAAGGGAAGTGCCGGACCGAAAGGAGTTCCCTGTCTGGCGGGAGCAACGCGTCTAACGATGCCGGTTTCCTGCTGGCCCTTGATATTGAATTTTTTTGCGACATCTTCCATGAACAAACGAAGTGCTCCGTGGAAATCTCCGCGACGGAAGTATTCAGGGAAAATCTGTCGTGTGTATTGAGCGGTATCGTAATCGGTGATCTCACCCTCGATCCCTTCGCCAACTTCAATCCGCATTTTTTTATCATTCTTGGAAATGAGAACAAGAATTCCGTTACCGGCCTTCTTGGTACCGAGCTGCCACTTCTCAGCGACACGAATTGAGAAATCATCAATCGTGTATCCCTGAAGATCCGGCACTGTGAAGACAGTGATCTGCGGTCCATTATTGGCGTGAATTTCATACGCGTAAGAAGAGAGGTCTTCTCTTTCCTGCGCAGATAACATTCCCGCAGTATCCATGACCGGAGAGGAAAGAGCAGGGATTTGAAGCTCCTGCCCCCAGACATTGATTCCTGCGAATAAGAAAAGCGATAGTAACCAGGTCATTAGAAACTAACTTCCGGATTAGCGCGTTCAGTTTCGTTAGCTGTGAACTGTGGTTTTTTATCAAACTTATGAACGAGGCTGTTCGTTAGGCTTGTCGGGAAAACAGTAACAAGATTATTGAACTCCTGAACCGACTCAATATAACGACGACGGGCAATCGCGATACGATTCTCTGTTCCTTCAATCTGCGCCTGAAGATTCTGGAAGTTCGCGTTCGCTTTGAGCTCAGGATATCTTTCAGACACAACCATCAATCGCCCCAATGCCTGAGATACACCTGATTGCGCTTGCTGATATTTCTGGAGAGCTTCCGGTGTGATGTTCTTCGGATCGATTGTGACCTGAGTTGCTTTCGCGCGGGCATTCATTACTGCTTCAAGCGTTTCCTTCTCATATTTTGAAGCACCTTTAACAACCGCTACGAGTTTCGGAATTTCATCCGCTCTGCGCTTGTACTGGTTATCCATTTCAGCGAAGGCACCTTCGACATTATTGTTTGCCTGCGGAATAGACTGGAGGCCGCATGATGTGACGAAGAGTGAAATGAGGAGAAGAATAATAAGAGAAGAGAACTTCATAGAAACCCCTTAAATAGAAAAGACCCAAAGTAATGTAGTTACTTTGGGTCTTATTCTTATAAAGGCCAGTATCTATGGCAATTTATTTATTGATTGAAGCAACGAGCTTAGTGAGACGTGAAGTCTTACGCGCAGCTGTCTGTTTCCTCATCGCTGGTGACTTTGCGAGTTTAGCGAGGAGCGACTGAGCTTTTACGAGAAGAGTCTTTGCAGTAGATGCATCGCCCTTAGCTACAGCTTCGCGGAGAGATTTAACAGTCGTGCGGGCACGTGCTGTCTTAATCTTATTCGTCATACGACGAACTTTTTCTTGTTTTGCTCTTTTTTCTGACGACTTGTGATTTGCCACTTGGATATCTCCTGATTCGATATTTATTCAAAAATATTGCGATGTTATAAACAATTTCAGCTCTTGTGGCAAGAGTGAATGTCATTGACCCTCGAAATTCAAAGGCATATTGTTGATTCACACTTTTTTTCTCTCTTATTGCCGTCGGAGGATAGTTTCCCATGAGAAATATTCAAACTATTGGAATTGTTGGTGCTGGACAGATGGGGAGGGGGATCGCTCAGGTCGCTGCCCAGACTGGTTTCAATGTAATTCTCTTCGACGCTTTCAAAAATTCCCTCGATTTCGGTCACAATTTTATTAAGACGCAGCTCGATAAAGGTGTCGAAAAAGCCAAGTGGACTGCTGACGATGCCAAAACTTCTTTTGGAAGAATCAAAGCAACTCTCGAGATGAATGATCTGAAAAACTGCGACCTCGTGGTGGAAGCAGCGACTGAAAGAAAAGATCTCAAATTCGATATTTTCAGAAAGCTCGATGAGATCGTGAATCCTGATGCCATTCTCGCTTCCAATACATCTTCCATCTCAATAACAGAGATCGCTGCTGTCACTAAGCGTCCGCAGCTTGTGGCCGGTATGCATTTTATGAATCCAGTTCCGGTGATGAAGCTCGTAGAAGGAATTCGCGGTCTCGAAACAACCGATGAAACTTTTAATACTGTGGCCGGCGTAGCAGAGAAAATGGGGAAAACTTTTGTTCGCGCGAAAGACTTTCCAGGCTTCGCTGTTAACCGCATTCTCATGCCGATGATTAATGAGGCTGTTTACGCTCTCTATGAGGGTGTGGCGGAAGTAAAAGATCTCGATACAGCAATGAAGCTCGGAACCAATCAGCCCATGGGGCCCCTTGAGCTCGCTGACTTTATCGGTCTCGATACGTGTCTCGCGATTATGAATGTTCTTCACGATGGATTAGGGGACACGAAATACAGACCGTGTCCGCTCTTAAAGCAGTACGTAGCTGCGGGAAGATTCGGCAGAAAGAACGGCAAAGGATTCTACACTTATGACACAAAATAATACTTACGAAACAATTGTACTCACTCAGATTGATCACATTGGTGTTCTCACGATCAATCGCCCGGCAAAACTCAATGCGCTCAATATCCAGGTTCACCGGGAACTGAAAGACTGCCTTTCAAAAATCTCTCATTCATCGCTCAAGGGTCTTATTCTCATTGGAGAAGGCGAGAAAGCTTTCATTGCTGGTGCTGATATCGCAGAAATGAAACCAATGACCACGGGAGAGGCGAGAGCTTTTTCGGAACTTGGTCAGCAAGTCACTCTTCTCATGGAAGCACTTCCATTCCCAACGATTGCAGCAGTAAATGGCTTTGCGCTCGGTGGTGGTTTTGAAATGGCGATGAGCTGTGATTTTATCTTTGCTACAAACAATGCTGTCTTCGGTCTTCCGGAAGTAAAACTCGGTCTTATTCCGGGCTTCGGCGGCACTCAGAGACTCGCAAAAATAGTTGGTGAAAGACGTGCTAAGGAAATGATGCTCTCAGGAAGAAATGTCACCGCTCAGGAAGCAAAAACGCTCGGGATTGCACTCGAGCTTTTTGAAAATAAACAAGCCTTGATCGACGGCTGTCATAACTGGTTTAAGCTCTCGCTAGGAAATTCTCCAGCTGCGATTGCAAAGGCCAAAGCAACAATCGGCAAGGGCTATGAAGCTGAGGCCCTAGAGTTCGGAAATATTTTCCAGACTATGGAGATGATCGAGGGAACAGCTGCATTCTTAGAAAAACGCAAAGCCAATTTTACAGGGAAATAAACTATGTTACTCGATGAGAAGTACAAAGAAATTCGCGATATGCTGAAGAAGTTTTCTGATTCCGAAATCCTTCCTCACGCTATGAAAGTTGATCACGAAGGACATCTCCCGCAGACACAAATCAACAAACTCGCTGAAAACGGATTTCTCGGAGCGTACGTTCCGGAAGAGTTCGGCGGAGCGGGCATGGATTATCTTTCTTACGCTCTTATCGTTGAAGAAATCTCAAGAAACTGTGCCTCAACGGGTGTGTTTGTTTCTGCGCATACTTCCCTTGGAATCTGGCCGATTTTAAACTTTGGCACCGATGCCCAGAAGAAAAAATATCTCCCGAAAATGGCCTCTGGCGAATGGATCGGATGCTTCTGCCTTTCTGAACCCAATGCGGGGTCAGACGCAGGATCACTCACGACTTTTGCTGAAGACAAAGGCGATCATTGGGAAATTAACGGTGTAAAAAACTGGATTACTAACGGCAAAGAAGCCAACATCTGCATCGTGTTCGCGAAAACAAAAAAGACTCCCGACTACAAAGGGATTTCATGTTTCATCGTCGAGACTTCTAATCCGGGATTCTCGATTATCAAGGAAGAAGACAAGCTCGGGATCCGCGGCTCTTCAACCTGCCAGCTCGCTTTCGATAAAGTAAAAGTTCCGAAAGATGCTCTTCTTGGTGATGCCGAAAAAGGCTTCCGTGTGGCCATGGCAACTCTCGATGGCGGACGGATCGGAATTGCAGCTCAGGCGCTGGGAATTGCCCAGGGAGCTTTCGATTATGCCATTCGTTATACAAAGCAAAGAGTCCAGTTCGGGGCCCCACTCTCTGATCTTCAGGGAATTCAGTTTATGCTCGCTGATATGAGTACGAAAATTGGTGCTTCCCGCCTTCTGATTTACCATGCCTCAGCTCTTAAAGATGCAGGGCTTCCTTATTCAAAAGAATCTGCCCAGGCAAAACTCATGGCCTCAGAATCTGCGATGTGGGTAACCACAAAGGCGATCCAACTCTGCGGCGGGAATGGCTACACGAGGGAATATCCAGTGGAACGCATGTTCCGGGACGCTAAAATCACTGAGATTTATGAGGGAACATCAGAAGTTCAGCGGATGGTGATTGCTTCGAATGAACTCAAAGCAATTCATTAGGCCAATCTAATCAATTTGCCCTTCACAAATGGACGCACCCTTTGCTAGAGTGTCCATTAAATTTGTTTTATACGCAGTGAATCCGCTTAAGTATTATTTGAGGAGAATTCTATGGCTAAAAAGAAGCCGGCCGCTAAGATGCAGAAGAAAAAACCAGCTCAATCCGCTGGTAAAAAATCTTCTCCAAAAAAAGTAGCAAAGATGGCGAAAAAAGCTCCAGCAAAAAAAGCAACTGCCAAAAAAGCAGCTCCTGCTAAAAAACCCGCCAAGTCTCTGTTGTCAAAAGTCGTCGCGAAAGTGAAGACGATGACGAAAGAACAACTCAAAGCTCACAAGGCTAGAGAAGCCGCAGCTCTTGCTAAAGAGAAAGCAGCACTCGCTAAAGAGAAAGCGAAAGAAAAAGCCGCTCTTGAAAAAGAGAAGGCACGTGAAAAAGCTCTTCTCGCTAAAGAGAAAGAAAAAGCTGAGAAAGAAAAAGCTAAGCAGAAAGATAAAGAGAAATCTGATAAAGAAAAAGAAAAGCTTCAGGCGATCGAAGCCAAAAAACAGGCCAAGCTCGACGAGAAGAAAAAGAAAGAAGACGATAAGCAGCGTTTGAAAGACGAGAAAATCCGCGCCAAGAGAATTGCCGCGGGTGAAGAAGTCGAAGACGAAGCTCCACGCCGCCGTAATGATGAAGAGGAAGGCGAGGATGAATTCCTCGAGTACGCTAAGAAGTCTAAGGGTGGTAAGGCTGCCAAGTCTTCTAAGTATGACGAAGTAGTCCAGCTCGATGTCTTTGAAGGCAAAAGCAAAAAATATAAGAATGCAGTCCTGAATGATCTCGAAGGAAAAATCGCCGATGAAATCGCCGAGCTTCGTGAGCACTTCAACTGGAAAGATATTGCTGAAGCAATCGGCACAATGGATTTTTTCATTGATCCCAAAAACGATGAGTGCGTAGAGAAGGGTTGTGACAACATCCGTACGACTCAGTCTTATTGCCGCCTTCATTATCTCCGTAACTGGAAAGTAATTCAGAAGAAACGCGATATCCTGAAAGAAGGAAAACTCGTTGAATACATCGAAGAACTTATCTCGAAGTATCCAACGAAATACATTGAAGCTCTTCTCTCAGACCTTTCTGACGATAAAGAGTTCTACACAGTCCTCAACCAGCTCAACATCACTTCGGAGTTTGATTTCGAAGAAGATGAACTTGTGAACGTGGATGATGATGATGATGATGGAGACGATATCGGGATCGAGACGATCTCGAGCTCACTCCGCTACGAAGACGAATGAAAATAAAAAAGGCTCCGAAAGGAGCCTTTTTTATAGGGTCGCACGACATGCGACCCAGTTATCCAGCGACTAGTGATTTGTTTCTTCGTCGTCCTCTTCTTCCTCTACTTCTTCTTCCAGTTCTACATCCACAAAACTTTCCCCTAAGAGCTTATCGGCCTCGATCGTGGCATTGATATTCTCGCGGGTGATCTTGTACCAGTAGTTTTGTTGCTTCTGAGTGACTTCCTGCCAGGCAGGTTCAAATTCATTCCAGTCTTCCGAAGAGAAGATCTCATCGTAGAACAAACCAATGAGTTCAATAAAGTGCTCCTGGGTCTCTTTTACTTTCTTCTCGGAATTCATCCGATCCGGGTCACACGAGAGGAAAAGCGTTATTGGTGCAACAAACTCATCTTTCTCAGACAGCCATGAGCACACCACCAGAAGCTCTTCCGGGTAGATCTGACCGTAAACATCGAAGTAGCGGGCCTCTTTCTTACATTCGGTCTTATATGTCTCGTTCAGAAGCCTGGCGAGGCCCTCAGACCAGTCCAAAGGGATTACTTTCCCGGACTTGGATTTTTTATTTCTACCGAGCATGACTGCCTGCCTTATATAGAGGGATTTTAGATGCTTTTCGCGACAAGATTCGTTTAAAATATTTCCGATAGAAAGACAATCTCTCATTCTTAAAAGGACTACATATGGCAGTTTATATTCTTGGTGGCGCACGTACCGCAGTCGGATCTTTCATGGGAACTCTTTCTCAGGTTCCAGCAACTAAACTCGGAGCAATTGCAATCGAAGGTGCTCTTGAAAAAGCCAAGATCGATAAAAATAAAGTCGATGAAGTTTTCATGGGTAACGTGATCACTTCTGGTGTTGGTCAGGCACCTGCACGTCAGGCAATGCTTGGTGCTGGTCTTCCTAATACAATTCCTGCAACAACAGTCGGTAAAGTTTGCGGCTCTGGACTTCAGGCGGTGATCCTCGGTGCTCGTTCAATCATGACTGGTGACAATCAGGTTGTGGTCGCTGGTGGGATGGAGAACATGTCTCTTGCTCCACACCTTCTTATGAACTCACGCTCTGGATTTAAATACGGCCCGACTGAAATGAAAGACTCAATGGCATTCGATGGTCTCACTGATGCTTATCAGAACGTTGCCATGGGTGTATGCGCTGAAGAGTGTACGAAGAAATATAAAATGACCCGTGAAGAGCAGGATGCATTTGCTATCACATCATTTAAGCGTGCTCAGGCAGCTCAGAAAGAGGGAATGTTCAAAGACGAGATCGTAGCAGTAAAAGTTCCAGCTAAGGGCGGATCAGTAGATATCACTGAGGACGAAGGTCCCGGGAAAGCAAACTTCGATAAGATGCCCTCACTGAAACCTGCTTTCGATAAGGCTGGAACAATCACTGCCGCCAATGCATCAACCATCAATGATGGAGCTGCAGCTGTAGTACTCGCGGGCGATGCATATGCTTCTCAGGCAGAGTTCAAGATTCTTGGATATGCATCGAACGCGCATGAGCCTTCATGGTTTACGACTGCTCCGGTTGATGCGATCAAGAAGTCGCTCAAAAAAGCAAATCTCAATATCAATCAAATCGATCTTTTTGAAATCAACGAAGCATTTGCTGCTGTTACGATGGCAGCAATGAAGGAATGTGAAATTCCGCATGAGAAAGTGAATGTCTTCGGTGGAGCAGTTGCAATCGGTCACCCGATCGGTGCTTCTGGAGCAAGAATCCTTGTAACTCTCATGAATGCCATGAAAAAGAAAAATGCGAAGTACGGTTGTACTGCAATTTGTATCGGTGGCGGCGAAGCGCTCTCAATGATCATTGAAAAAGTAAAATAAATGACAACAACCGCAGCAACAAAATCGGGAATCAGAGCGCTCAAAGCGGGCGAAGTTCTTTTTAACGAAGGCGAATTCGCGGATACGCTCTTTATTATTCAGAAAGGTCAGATGAGACTCTACAAGCCGAAGGGCAAGGGCTTCATCGAACTCGCAGTTCTTCGTCCAGGCGAAGTGATCGGGGAGATGGCCTATTTTGATGAAGATGGTTCAGGCAGAAAAAGATCATGCTCAGCTTCGGCAGTTACAAGCGTTGAGATCATCGAGATTTCTTTCGCAGCTTTCGGAAAGACCATGCAGTCGCTGAACCCGTGGTTTAAAACTATCATCAACACTCTTGTTACCCGTCTCAGAAAGACAAACTTCAGAGTAAAAGAGCTCGAAGACAATGCGGCCGTTAGCTACGGTCGCGCGGCAAATTCGTATGAGTTTTTGAAGCCGATCGAAGTCATGCGTATCCTTGGGACGATCTTTCTCGTCTACAAAGCTCATGGTGAAGTGAAGTCTCAGGCACTTTCAGTTCATAAGCGCACACTCAATCTCTATACGAATGATATGTACCAGATCATTGAGGCGAAGCTTGAGAGTGTCATCAACCTACTCACCCAGATGGGTTTAATGGAAGTTGAGAATGATGAGGACAAGCTTCCCCATGTTTTCCTTCTTCGTAATGTCGAGATGGTTCGCCAGATCTTTATCTACTACAATTCTGAGCGCCATCTTGTCGAAGATAAGAAGATGAGAATCTCTGATAAGTGCGAGCTCATCATTGCGAAGATCCTGGAGAAGGGGAATACGAATGTGAAAGACATTCCGAATGTCCGTTCGACTGATGATAATCCTGCGAAGTTTACGAAGATGTTTGATCTCTCTACTGTGCTTGCTGATTTTCAGGCTAAGAATATTAAGATCAACCCTTCCTCTCTTGAGGATGGAATGAATGTGGGTATGTTTGGGGAGCTTATTATTCTCGATGGGGTCAACTTCATTGAGATTGATTATCCTAAAGTCCAGAAGCTCTATCCCGTCATTCGGTTCATGAATGCGGTCAGGAAAATGAATCAAGAGAAGGCCGGGGAATCCTAAAGGGTTCCAGCCAGCAGAGTCATGCCTTTTTCAAGAGCGATCTCAATATCACTCCCAAACGGACGGGCCAATAATTGAATCAATTCTTCGGCCGCATAAACTGGTCGTCGATTCTCAAACTGACGATGGCGGATAATTTTATATTCTAATAAAAGAT
The DNA here is from genome assembly GCA_046595005.1 of Bacteriovoracaceae bacterium. Taxonomy (GTDB): domain Bacteria; phylum Bdellovibrionota; class Bacteriovoracia; order Bacteriovoracales; family Bacteriovoracaceae; genus Peredibacter. The sequence goes on from JBKJPL010000024.1 coordinate 49,250, forward strand.
TTATGGCATTGGTACTCGCCGGACCTGAGATTCCTAGTTCTTTTTGAAGAATTGCAGAGGTGAGAATGGGGTAATGGAGAAGAAGTTGAAGCGCTCTCTCTGCTGCAGAGTTTCTACGGAATTTCCCTCGTTGTTTCCATACTTCGGGCAGTGAAACTATTACTTCCTGTGTTTTTTTCAGTTCAAGTGAACTCTCTATGATCGCATGACAGATGAATTCTATCAGAGGAACATAATTCAACTTCTTCTGAGCTTGTTCCAGTCCGCGAATGTAATCATCTTTTCTCGCTTCAACATATCCTGAAAGATAAAGAGGCATACTCCCAGCGCAGATCATTTGAATTGCCCAAAGAGCGCGACCAGCTCTGCCGTTTCCGTCCGTAAAAGGGTGAACTGCTTCGAAGTGTGCATGTCCAACTGCGAGACGTATGGGAAGTGACAAACCCGAACCAGCGTCGCCCTGAAGAGCAAGATCTTCATCTTTAAGCCACTCAATAACCTCGGACAAGCATCTCTTCACCTCACTCGGAGGAGCAGGATTATAAGTGGAATTCTCTTTGCGATTCATGCCACCGATAGTGACAATACTTCCTGGAGCTCCAGGTGTTCGAAGTTTTCCTGGAACCCCTTTTGAATTGGGATCACTTTCTACAATTTCCTTCTGTATCCTTGAGATCAATTGGATGCTGTAAACTTTCTCTTTCTTAGTGTTAGCTTCAGCGATAATTGCTTCCATTACCTTGGCATAGCTTCTAACTGCTATGTGCTCGCTTTTACCTTCTCCGCTATCGCTGAGCTCTCCAGGGGTAAGAGCATGATCAATCGTTGACCATGTTCCCTCAAGTCTCGATGATTGAACTACTTCTCGCCTTACGAAAAGATAACTAACAAGCTTATCGAGTTCCGTCATTTCTGAAGGCGTTGGCAAAGCGCTGAGAACTTTCTGTGCTTCCGCAAGGAGCTTAAAAGGGAGAGAACCAGCAAGTTTCTTAGGTGGTGGTGGAGGGACAACAAATGGAATGTTTTCCCAACCCTTCTCTTTAAGGCGTGCAACTCCAAACGTGTTCTTTGTAGAGATTGGATTCTGTAAAATAGGGGCCAGTTCTGTTGTTTTCATAACCTTATTTATAGTATCATTAAAATAAGGTTGTTGCATTAACCTTATTTTAAGCGTTCTGCGAATAAGGTTAAATAGGTGCAATGTATTTGTTTTCAGTGGTTTGGCGGGGTTGTTACTTAAAAACCTGTTTGAATCCTCACTCAATTGCCCAAAAAAGGCCCCATGAGGGGCCTTTTGGTTATTAGCGAGGGAATGGAAATCTTACGATCTTCTTTTTCTTCAGGATAATCTTCCGCGGGAATCGCATAAAAGATGTCGAGCAAGCAACCTCACTCTCAGTGAAAGTGATCTCCTGGAGCCCACCTTCTTCCGGAAGAGTATCACCCATATAATTCCGTACGGTCACAGTCATGGCATAACTACAGGACTCGACGGTACTTTTTAAGTGAGTAAAAGAAACGCGGGCGCTCAGAATCTGATAGTTAGGACAACTCCCCAGAGGACCCTCATCTTCGAAAGTCTGAGCATAGTTGGAGATGGAAATTCCACTCACATCGGCGAGAGAAAGATCCGAGCGGCTAACCGCATGCGAGATGATTTCATTTTTCTGGGCATTCTCATCAGTCTGAATTGAGCAGGCAAATGTTTCAGTCAGTCCAACAATGAGCATCATCGCGAATGCGAGAAAAAATTTGAGTGAAAGCTGATTTGATTGTTGTGACATGGAAACCTCCCCGTGGTCTGTCTTATCTCTGACATTACGGGAGGCATTTTGCTTTTCAAGAGAAGAAAGTCCAACATCTTCTCCCTGGTCCTACGGGGTCAAAATGGACCCCGTGGTGGAGGAGAGCACCTTGCGGAGAGTAGAGAAATCAGATTCCCGCAGGAGTGTAGAGCGTCTCTACGTTATCCCCGGACTTGTAATAGTACTGAGGGTTCGTGATCTGGATCATGAAGCCCGTTCTCATCACTGGCGGATTTTCATCAGCAGCAGCTGGATAAGGTGCTTTGATATTGAGAGTCTGCGAGGTGCTGACCTGAGACGTGCTCATTGCAGATTGTGGAATTTCAACTCCATTCACTTTTACAGTTACTGGAAGGAGCGGCTTCTTAGGAAGAACGACCCAGTCGAAATATTCTTTTCTTGAAACCGAAGTCACAAGAACGCAATCCGGATACATTAGAAGATCATTGAAGCGAACAAAGTGACGGCCGGTGATTGGCTCACCTGCAGTCGGAGTTTCGCGGGTATTGATCACCATCGGAGTGACATTGTCCTGGTAAGTCCAGTCTGTGCCTTTCACGAGTTGAGTTTTTGATCCATTCGATGCAACTTTCGTTACCTGGATTTCATTGATATCCACTGATTCGTTATTTTCAGCAAATGTGATTGGCCAGTAACGGTAACCGTGAGCGATGAGAACTTGTTTAATAGAGTTGTTTACTGAAGCAAAGATTGAAGAGAAGCCGCTTCCGCAAAGATCGTAAGCATCCGGAGAAGAGTCTCCGTCCTGATCTGTAGCTCCTGATGTGCTATAGACCTCTTTCGACATCTGAACATATGACTTCTGAGAAGAGAACCAGCCCGACTTGCATGATGTATGAGCAGTTACAGAGTTGAAGCGAAGCTGGTAGCTTGCGTTCTTCTGATTGCGAAGAGTATTGAGAGCGCTTGCGAATGCTGAAGCATTATAAATAGTCTCGCCGTTTCCGTATGGTCCCTGAGCTTCGATGTCAGCATCACGGCCGTTAGAAATAAGAACGATGATGGTGTGAGCATTACTACGGATCAGACCACTTGATTTCTGAGCAGACACAAAACTGTTCACACGATTAATACCGCGCTCGTATCCACCGCCGCCTGGGTTAGAGAAGAAAGTGAAGTCGCCTGAACCCTGGATTCTTCTCGGAGCTCCAGGAAGACCAGCGAGGTCAGTTGAGTTTGTCAGGACCTGATAGTCATTATTACCATTGGCCGTTTCGATAAGTGGAGTTCCGATTACGCGGTAATCGAAATCACTAGAAAGTGTATCAACAGTATTTCTGAGAGCATTCTTGATGTCTGAAGCGAGATAGTAAGAAGAGGCAGAGTTATCGACAACGTAAACAACGTCGACCTTCGGCTTGATGAGCGTGTAGCTCGAGCAAGATTGAGCAGAGAATGCTGATACAGATGGAACACTGTCGTTTGCCGACTGCCCGCCTGTACCAAATTGTTCATTCCCACACCCGGTAAGGGCACCCAAAAAGAGTAGGGAAATCAGGGCCGATCGATACGTTTTCATAAGTTCACCTTAGTAGTTCTCAGGTCTCTTCTCGGAGTATTCATGGCTTAACTTTAGCCTAGTGGGGGATAAATCAGGTCAGGAACACGGGCCTCTTCGGACGAGGAAATTCTTGCCCTTAGACCTAAATTCTTCCAACTTGGGGTTATGATTAGAGTAACAATTATTTCAATAGCTTGAGGATTAGTTATGGCAGACAGTTGGTACTACGTTCAGAAAGGTAATCGCCACGGACCAGTTGCTTTGGAAGTGATCCATCAAATGGTCGCGAACTCTGATCTCAATACATCTGATTATGTTTGGAAAAAAGGTTTCGAGAACTGGAAGCGAATCAAAGAAGTTCCGGAACTCGAAGAGAGTCCAGCGGCCGCTCCGGCCCCTGCTGCTTTTAAAACACCAGAACCACCGAAAGCAGATCTCCCTCCCAGAATGGAATTCAGAGAAGTCAGCCTGAAGACTTTGTCTCCCGACGAAAGAACAATTTATGTTCGGGTTGGTTCTGCTGAATATGGACCTTTCACACTTCCTCAGCTGAAGCAGCTCTTTAAAGAAAATAGAGTTGATGGCAAAACCATGTTTTTTGTCACGGGAATGAAAGAGTACAAGATCCTCGGAGATCTTCCTGAGTATCAGGAAATTTTTGAAGAAGCTCCTCCTAAGATCCAGGATGCTGAACGTAGAACTGCAGTTAGAAAACCTTTCATCGCTCGTCTCTTTGTACAGAATAACAAAAAAGTTTTCGAAGGCATCTGCCGCGATATTTCTATTGGTGGTATGCAGATTCTTACTGATGATTTCAAAGGTCAGGCGGGTGATCGTATTGCGATTAACGTTCATCCTGAGAACTCAGAGTATTGCTTTACTGCAAGTGGTGTCGTAGTGAGAATTCTCGACGGGAATTCCGGATTTTCTTTCCGCTTTCAGGGACTCTCTGACGAGGCGAAAAGATCTGTGGAGAAATATCTCCAAGAAAACTAAGTGAGCAAGATCCAATCTCTCTATAAAGCAGAAGACCATTCGCTTACGTCATCTGACGGAGAATCCACTCTCTATGTGAAACATTATGTCCGTGGAAATCCCACGTCGCATTTCCTCCTCGTACATGGCGCTCTCGAGCATTCCGGACGTCACAAAGATCTGGTTGAATTCTGGCTGGGGAGCATGAATGATGTGGCAGTGACGGTTTTCGATCTTATCGGACACGGAAAAAGTGGTGGACCCCGCGCCTATCTCACACATTTCAAAAACTATGTTGAAGACATGCTTATTGTGGGCGACTTTGCTTATAAATTGCTTCCTGAAAACTGTAAGAAGTTTATCTGTGCTCATAGTCTCGGTGGCCTTATTACACTCAGCCGCTTTCTTGATTCTACCTTCGGCTGGCCACACCAGTGTGCTGGGATCATGTTCTCAAGTCCCTGTGTGAAACCAAAGCTTCTTCTTGGTCCATCATCTGAGCCATTAATAACGAAACTCGATAAGCTCACTCCGAGGCTTCATCTCCCGATGATTTTTAAGGGTTCCCAGCTTACTCGTGATACGGCACGGGCCAATGATTTTGATACCGATCCGCTGATTCCGAGATTTATCACTGTCCGGATGATGAAAGAGATCCTTGAGGCCACTCACCGGATCCGGGGACTGTCTTATTATGTGAATTTTCCCGCCCTCTTTATGATTGCGGGGGAGGACTGCCTGGTTCAGCCACATAGTACTAAACTTTTCGCCCACGGTATTGATAAGAAGCTCGTCACAGTCCTACAATATCCAGATCACCACCATGAACTCTGGAATGAGATTGATCGCTTTGAGATCTTTGCTACCATGAAGAAGTGGGTGGAAAAGATCCTGAAGGAGAAGTCATGAAGTCCGTAATCGTCCTCGCTCTTGTGTTCGTTGCCGCATGCGCGTCTTACAAGAGCTATAACCAGACGACGGCCGGAAAGGTAACCCTGAGAGGGGGAAACTACAAGACTCTGATCTGGGATGATACTCTCGTGTTTAAACGGGCAAGTTGGTATCACGGGATGACTCTTTATTATGATGCCCTCATTTACCGTGCTGATCCGGATTCGCCTTTTGCGAACTGGTTCTCGCCCGCCGAAAAAGAGTTCTTCACGAAATGCGAGTCACTGATTGTTGCCGTCAACTATAGTGCCTCTCCCGATCGTATTTCCCATGTTAACTTTCGCGAACAGATGAAACTCAATGGATATGATGATGTGGTTGTGAACACTTTTGCGACCTATTTAAGGACCCATCCAAATGCTCAGGATTGGCGGGTTTATAACTATAAAATCATGGGTTATTGCAAGCGCGCGCCGACCAGTTTCGACAATAAAGGTTTAACGATAAATTTCCCTAGTTTCAAACAATTAGAGCTTAAAATCTAAGACCTTTCAGCCGATTAGTCCTGAGGACTTTAGCCATTGGAAATGAATCCATCATTTTGGTTAAGAATTTCCGCCATCGTCCGATAGGGTATTGAGGCACTATGACTAGCGATAAGAAATTTCAGCGATTCGGGAAGTATTTGATCCTTGATCATCTCGTTGACGGCGGGATGGCAAAGATCTGTCGCGCCCGTTATCTTGGTGAGCAAGCGAACAAAGTCGTTGCGATCAAGATGGTTCAGCCTCAATTCTCAAACGATGAAGCTTTCGTTCGCATGTTCCAGGATGAGTTGAACATCACGTTCGGCATGCTCCATCCGAACATCATGCAGGTTTACGATTACGGTAAGACTAATGGCCAGCTCTATACAGCGATGGAATACATCCACGGAGCAAACCTTAAGCAGTATCTCGATCGTCTGAAAGAGCGCAAGGTTGTTTTCCCGGTTGAGATCTCTTGCTACATTATTTCGCAAGTGTGTCTCGGTCTTCATTACGCTCATACATTTACAGATAAACTCACTGGTAAACCATACAACATCGTTCACCGTGATATTTCTCCACACAACATCATGCTTACGTATGATGGTGCGGTTAAAGTTATCGACTTTGGTATTGCGAAAGCAAACACCAACTCTGAGGCCACTCAGGCAGGAACGATCAAAGGTAAGCTTTCTTACCTCGCTCCTGAATACCTCGAAGGTCTCGAGCTCGATGCCCGTTATGATGAGTTCGCAGTAGGGATTACTCTCTGGGAGCTTCTCTGTTCAAGAAAACTTTTCCAGGCGAACAATGACCTCGCAGTTCTGAAGCAGATTCAGGCATGTAAGATCGTTCCTCCTTCACAGATCAACCCATCAGTTCCAAAAGAACTCGATATGATCGTGATGAAAGCACTTTCTAAAGACCGCGCTCATCGCTACGAGAACCTCGATCAGATGAACCGCGCTCTCGTGAAATTCCTCTATTCTACTTATCCGGAGTTCAACGCCTCCGATCTTAAGTCTTTCGCTGATGATCTCTTCAAGAAAGAGATCTCTGATGATCGTTCGAAGTTTGTTGAATACGGTAAGATCGATATTAATCAATATATCGAAGACATGAAGAAAGAAGAGTCGCGCACTGGTAAGATCGCGACCAAAGATCTCAAGGCAGCAACTAAAGGTGCCAAAGAAGATCGCGTAGAAGGCGAGCCACGTACGAAAGTTCGTGAGATCGAGCTCGATATGTCGAGAACACAAGATGTTCGGATTGATCTTGAGAAAGAAGTCGAATCACTTACGACAACTAAGAAGCTCAGTAAGTCGGCCGGCGGTTCCGGTATTCATCCAGGGAAAATAGCTGCGAAAAGTCCAGCTTCCCGCGGTGGTCAGTCAGGTCCAACGACTGCGATGAAGAAAGGTGACCGCTCAAGCAGCCGGATTACCACACGTGATAAACTGAAAGCACAGGAAGAAGAAGCAAAAGGCTCACAGCCACTTCTGATCCTTGTTCTCGCGGCATCGCTCGCGGGAATTTCATATCTTCAGGCCGATATGGTCGAGGGTCTTACCGGATTCAACCTGAAAAAGTTGATTCACGGTAACAGCAGCAGAACTCCGACGTCTGTGAGCCTGGAAGATTCTGAAAAGATTACTGCAGAGGCTGCTGACCAGGCCGAAGAGAAGAGCGAAGTGATCCTTGGTGGTCTCGATATCAACATGGAAGTCTATGTTGATGGAACGAAGACAAGCTATATCGGTAAGCCGATCAAGATTGAATCAGGCAGAGATGTTGTTATTACAGTTAAGAAGCCCGGATATCTTCCGTTCGTTGCAACTGTTAATTTCGATAAGCGTGGTCTCTCGAAAGTTCTGAACATTCCCCAGATGGAAAGAGCAAGAATCGGTCTTCTCACGACATCTCAGAACTACACCGCAGGTTCAAAACTTGTTTATGAATCGAACGGCGAGATGGTCGAGAGAAATCTTCCTCTTCGTGATATCGCGATCCCTGAAGGTGTTTATCAGGCGAAGATCGTGAACCCTATTCTCGGAACCGAGAAGAAGGTGGAATTCACAATCGAAGAGAACAAAAAACACTTCCTCGAGTAATCACTTCCTACAGAGTTCTGATAAAATATCATTATGATATACACCGGCTATTCACAGGCAGAATTAGACAAAATCATTGCTATCCTTGAGGCCAGTCGGGTTCCGTTTGAAGTTTCTTCAGACGATCACGCGATTGAAAAGGCCCATGGGGTGATCAAAGACTCCAATTATCACGTTCACAAACGTCAGGGGACAGTGGAGAACTCTTTTTACAATATCTCAATTCCTGATGGGGCCTTGAAAGGGCTGTCGTCAGCGGTTCTGCGTGATCTGGAAAAGCATAATATCTTCCCTGAGATGGAAATGCTGCCGGAAGAAAAGGAATCAAAAAAGTTTTTGGTGACCGATGAAAAGCGTGAAGGCGAGAGAGCTATCGGAATGGGATTATCCAGCCTGGGCGTTCTGATTATAGCAATTATCGCGTGGTATTTTTTTATACAGCCTTAGATCTGGTTTTTATCCACATTACAAATTTCCAGAAGATTACGCCGAAAGCAAAAGCCCCGGTGATCCATTTAAAACCAGAGATAAATCCAATCTGAGCAGGAAGATCACTTCCTGTACGCAGATGAAAGATGATTGGTATTGTCTCAATCAAATCCAGAATTCCTGGTATCAAACCGAGTGGACCCAAAACGAGAAAAAAGATGATCGAGTATGAGAGTGTATAAACAATGTCGAAATACTCAGTGATCAGATAATCTGAACGTTGAATTTCTGTTAGTGAAGTAAGCCACTGATAAGCTTCTTCGCGTGAGTAGAAAAGTCTCACGTCGAGGGTTTTCGGAGGGCCGATGTTGACCATGAAGATTCCACAGACGAGAGTGACAAGGGCGAGTATGGCTATGATCCTACTCTTTTTCATCTGGCGTATCGAAGCGCTTCGACTGCTTGAAGCGGTTTACTTTTCTCATGTTGAGAAGCTTCATAATTTCCGCAGCGGTTTCCTCGAGAGCTTTTCCTGTGACATTGAAAACCGGCCAGCGCTTATTTTCTGAGAAAAACTTATTGGCCCATTCAATTTCTTCGACAACTTTTGAAATGTCGGCGTAATCACCTTCGTCTCTTGAAAGTCCAAGGCGTGAAAGGCGATTCTTACGAATCTGAAAGAGTGCATCGGGATCAATCGTGAGTCCGAATATCTTACGCTGATCAATCTGGAAGAGTTTTTCCGGGAGGGCCACTCCCATCACGATAGGAACGTTTACAACTTTGATTCCCTCAAGCGAAAGATACATCGAGAGTGGAGTTTTCGAAGTTCGCGAAATACCCACGAGTACAACATCCGCTTCTTCGAGCGACATGATATTTCTTCCGTCATCGTGATTGAGAGTAAATTCAATCGCAGCCACGCGCTTGAAGTACTGATCATTCACAGCGTGAAGAAGACCCGGCTGATAGTTAGGTTCTGACTCAAAGAAGTTAGAAAAGGCAGTAAGAAGCGGGCCCATCACATCCACTGAGCGAACGTGATCGCGTTTGGAGAGATCAGCAATGTACGCACGAAGTTCTACCGACACGATTGTGTAGACCACGATATCGTGGTGAATGGCAGCTTCCTGAAAAATCGCGTCGATCTGTTCTTTAGTGCGGATGTTCTTGTAACGGGTGAAGAAGATTTCTTTTTCCTGGAACTGAGTCATCGCAGCACGGGTGATGGCCGACGCCGTCTCTCCGGTACCATCAGAAATCACTATGACTTTTAGTTTATCGTGCGCTTGCATAGGCCTGTGCTTCTTGCGGGAAGTTCTTTTCCCTTTAAAATATTTCTAGATTGTATTTTATCTTAAAAGGAAATCGTATGCACTTAAAGAATGCCTTGCTGGTTTTAGTGACTGTGTTTTCAGTCACTGCCAGATAAGGTACCAGCCTTAGGTTCCAGCATACTTACAACACAAAAGGTTCCTGCATACTTGCTGAAGCAGGTATGCGGGAACCTTTTTCGGAACCTTTTTCAATTAAAAAAACTCTTTATGTCTTCTTTGAGTTTTAACTGATCCTTCACGGGATGATAAAGGTGCTTTGAAGAGTCACGCTTAAACCAGGTCCTCTGAGATTTTGCGAGCTGGCGGGTAGAAATCACAATACGCTCCCGGCATTCTGCTTTCGTCTTATAAACCCCAAAAATAAAATCGAGTGCTTCTTTGTAGCCAATACTTTGAAGTGGTTTCTCAAGACCCGAGAAGCCCTGATCAAGAAGTGCTTTCACTTCTTCGACGAGTCCCGTCTCAAGCATCCGGTCCGTTCTTTTCTCTATGATCTTAAGATGTTCTTCTTTCGGCATATCAAGATGAGCATGGAAAACTTCCCAACCGTGGATGGTTGTTCCCGGCAAAGTGGTATTACTTTCATTCTTTTTATTTCGCTCTTCAAAAAATGGAGTGCCATTGGTCCACCAATGTTCAACTGCGCGACGAACGCGGTAATGATCATTTTCATGATAACGCTCAAAACTTCCCGGATCATGTTGCTTAAGAATTTCACGAAAAGGAGCAATCCCTTCATTGGAAAACATAAGCTCGGAACGATTCCTGACATCAGTGGGAGTAGTGGGAGAGTCATACATACCCTTGAGTAAGGCCTGAAGATAAAACCCACTTCCACCAACGAGATACACTGTTTTCTTTTCTTTCAGAAGTTTCTCAACCACCGGATAGGCCGCACGCATATAGTCCGAAGCATTCATGGGTTGAGCAATCGAAGTCACATCAATCATGTGATGCGGAATTTGCTTTCGCTCGATGGGCGTTGGTTTTGCGGTACCGATCGTGATTTCTTTATAGAGGAGAAGGGAATCGAAGTTTACGACTTCACCACCGAATGCCCGAGCGAGCTCAATAGCTGTATCGGTTTTCCCGGTAGCAGTGGGGCCGGAAATGATAACGACTTTCATCTGAGTTTTTCCCGGAGAATGACTTCCAGATCACAGAGAATATTTTCTTCAAGAAGTCTTGGTGTACCCAGGAAGTTCATCATGTCTTCCCAGACCGATGTCGACCAATCGTAAGGTTTAATTTCAAGATTCATGAGATCGCGGTTATGCAGGAGACAATCGACAATATCTTTCAAGGGAAATCCATTCATCCATTCGGGAATGGCGCGCATGACGAGCGTATCTGGCCCCAATTTCTCAAACTCAAATCCTTTTTCATTAAGTGAGGTCACAAACTTCTCATTAATACCTTTCACAGGATAGGGCTCACTCACCATGAGGGGAATGGATGTATCAAATTTCGAAAGTTTTTCTTTCACAAAAGTCCGGATGAGTTTTCCGGGATGGATAGCGAGCCATTTGTCTTTTTCGCGTCGCTTGAGTAAAAACTGTCCGCACCACAAGATATCCGCTTTCTCTTCAGAGAGTCCATGGGGCGAAAAGAGCCCGTCCATATTATAGGCGTGTCTTTCCTGAAGAAGTTGAAAGTTGTCCGGGTTTTCCTGAAGCGGAAGTGAACCCGGCATCTGAACCGTAGGGCGGGGAATGGGACCTGAGTTCACCGCAGGTTTTGCCATCTCTTTTACGGTCGAAGTAAGAAGACTGATGAGCTTAGAGTTCTCCATGAACTTAATCACGGTTTTATTGGGATGAACGTTCACATCAATTGAGTCTGCCGGAAGTGAGAAATAGGCCAGATAGTGCCAGTCATCGTTTCCGAAAGCTGAGATTAGTGCCTGGCTCAAGACTCGATGGAGCTGTTTATCCAGAACGTAACGGCCGTTGATGAAAACATTTCTGATCGTAACTGGTGCTTTATAAATGTCCGGAACGAGAATCACCTTGAGAGAATAATTCTCGTAGTGCCTCTCGTGAGTCATGATCCGGTCTTTCGCCTTAGGAATGAACGCCGACAGGCGTGTTTCCAGCGATTCGGTTGCGGGGAAAATATCTTTCTCGTCATCGTCAAACTTCAGAGCAAATTCAATTTCAGGATGCGAGAGAACAAAGGAGTAGACGATACTTCGGATATATCTTTTTTCAGATTGCTGGGACTGGATGAATTTAAGACGTGCCGGAGTATTGAAAAAAAGATCCTGGATCACAAGTTCCGTGCCCTGTTTGTCTTCTTTCTTGCGTGACGTATGAAGAATAGTTTCTCCGCCTTCAATTCTTATCTCTGATCCCTCAGCATCACCTTTTGTGAAACTCAGACACTGGACTTTTGCGATCGCCGCAATACTTGCGAGGGCCTCGCCACGGAAGCCGAATGAGTGAAGGCGATAGATATCTTCAAAGCGGGAAATTTTCGAAGTCGCGTGACGTGAGAAAGCGAGGGGCAGATCATTCATCCGCATGCCGTGGCCATTATCCTTGAGAGAGATAAGATCAAGACCATTATTTTTGACATGAATTTCGAGGCGAGTGGAGCCAGCATCGACTGCGTTTTCCATGATCTCTTTAATGAGAGATCCCGGACGCTCAATTACTTCACCAGCTTTGATCTGATCAATAAGATGTTCAGGTAAAAGGTCGATTTTTGGAGGAGTGTTCACTCTCTAAAGATACATTAACCTTTAAAGAAGTTCACCTGATTCCGGCCGCCGTCTTTCGACATATAAACGGCCTTATCAGCGCGTTTAAAGAGATCGGTTCCGTTATTCACACCCTGGCGGTAATCAGCGATTCCCACCGAGGCAGTAACCGGAAGGCGTTTGCCGTCATAGATGAATTCATGCTTCTGGATAAGATTCCGGAGGCGTTCAGCGATTTCAAAACCCTGTTTGAGATTTGTGTTCGGAAGAAGAATACAAAATTCCTCACCACCGTAACGGGCGAAGATATCACCCTGGCGTATACCGTGGTCACGAATGATGTGTGATTTTTCCTTCAGGACATAGTCACCGGCATCGTGGCCATAAGTATCGTTGAGCTTTTTAAAATGATCGAGATCAAAAATAATGAGAGTAAGCGGCTTACCAGTCACTTTGCTTTTCTTGATTTCAAGTTCAAGTGCAGTGTTGAAGTAAGCTTTGTTATAGCATTTAGTAAGTCCGTCAGTGTGTGCCTCTTCAAGAAGCTTATCGTAGGTGAGGCGCTCAGGATCTCCTTTCGGAAGAAACTTCAAAGCGACTGCACCAATCTTGATCATGTCTCCACGCTTGAGAACCAGCGGAGCCGAGACTTTATTGTTGTTGAGATAAGTACCGTTCGCTGATGCAAGATCAGTCAGGGTTACTTCTGAGTCATCAACACTGATCGTAAAGTGACGACGTGAGATACCATGAAAATCGAGGGGTATGCTGCAGTCAGGATTTCTTCCGACAACAGTTTCACCAACCGGAAGATTGTAGATTGATCCGTTGAGCTCACCACCGACAACGAGAAGACACGCCGGCTTTTGCTTAGCTTCGTCTTCTGCCGCTGCAAGGGCCTTCCGTATGTCAGTAATGACGACGGTGGCGTTTTTATCATCGCTCATGGAATCTCCAAACCGAAAAAAATTATGCGTTTATTCTATGCCCGCGATGGGTTAGTGGGCAAGACGCGCGCAATGTCTTATCGACATTACCCGTGAGATTTTAACCATGCATTGGCATATTTTTTACCGGCTTCAACACCCGGCTGGTTGAAGGGGTCTACCTCCAGCATCTTGCCAAGTAAAACTGTCAGGCATTCTGAGAAGAGAATAAGCTGTCCCAAGTATTGCTCTTTAAGACTTGGAATTTTCAAGTGCACTACATGGCGCTTGTTTTCTGATAGCGCCGTAAGAGTTCCTTCCAGCTCCGCTTTCATCAGCTGAGAGAGCTTAAATGAAGAAAGAAGCTTAAAGGCGCTGGCATCCACTGTGTTTTTCAACTCAAAATCAAATTCAAAGTTTTCGACTTCAATGAGGAAGAGAATTTTATCAAAAGGTCCTTCCATGAAGAGTTGCATTTGAGAATGCTGGTCAGTTGCTCCGTATGCAGGAATAGGAGTGAGCCCTTTTCCTCCCTTACCGAGTGATTCTGCCCAAAGCTGTGTAAACCAGGCCGAATATTCTTTAAGGAGTGATGAATAGGGCATCATCACTGTCTGGTTCACACCTTTATCGTGAAGATCCTTAATCCAGAACCCAAGCTGGAAAAAGTTCTCACCAATTTTTGTATCAAAGAGATGCTTTTGAATATCCTGGGCACCGGTCAGAAGATCATGAGCATCGATTCCGGCAAACATCGCGGGAAATAATCCCACCGGAGTGAGAACAGAAAATCGTCCGCCGATATTTGATGGAATGTCAAGAGTACGCACTCCCCATTCGTGGGCCAGTTTTCGAAGATCGCCTTTTTCCGGATCGGTACAGAAAACAAAAAAATCTTTGTACTGATCTTTTTTGATTCCGCATTTTTCCATCTCGTTCATTACGATCGCCATGGCAGCAACTGTTTCGGCCGTCGTTCCGGATTTCGAAACAACATAAACGAGAGCTTCCTTGATATTTACTTTACTCAGGCTTCGCTTCATATCATCGGGATCAATATTATTTAAGAATACGAATTGAACACCACTGTGGTCAGCAAGAGCTTTCAGAAGCATATCCGGACCCAGAGCACTTCCGCCGATACCGATGTGAATGAAATATTTCTTGTGCTTCATTGCTTCGAAAGCATCTTTGGTTTGTTTCAGGAGATCACGATTTTCAGGGAGACGGAAAAATCCGATCTCTTCTGATTTAAGTGTGTCCTGGTAAGCTTTGGTAATGCGACTAAAGTCTTCGGATGAAGTTTTGGTTGAGTGAGCTGAGCGAACGTTCCAGTTAAGCATGTTGTTCATTCTCTTTTCTAAGGTGGCGGGCTATGACCACACGTTGAATCTGATTGGTGCCCTCGACGATCTGGAGGACTTTCGCATCTCTCATGAAGCGCTCAACCGGATATTCTGACGTATAACCAACACCACCGAGAACCTGAACTGCATCTGTTGTGACTTTCATTGCAGTGTCAGTGGCCTTCAACTTGGCCATGGAACAGAGCTTGGAATCCGGAGCATTGTTATCGATCGAATGAGCAGCAGCATGAACGAGAAGGCGTGAAGCCTCTGTCTCTGTCGCCATATCGGATAACATGAACTGGAGTCCCTGAAAATCGAAAATGGGTTGATTAAATTGGTGACGCGTAAGCGCGTATTTGATGGATTCATCGAGCGCACGTTGTGAGCAACCTACACCGATTGATGCGATCGCCACGCGGCCGCGGTCAAGTCCACCCATCGCAACGCCGAATCCTTTTCCTTCTGTCTGAAGCAGATTTTCATCCGGCACGAAACAGTTTTCAAAAACCAGTTCGCGCGTAGGTGATGTTTTCCATCCCATCTTTTTTTCGGCCTTGCCGAAAGTAAAACCTTTCACGCCATCGCGAACGATGAAAGCACTCACACCTTTTGCTCCTTCACCACCGGTTCTCGCCATCACAATATATGTTTTTGCGATTCCACCAGAAGTGATCCACATCTTCGTACCGTTCAGGAGATAACCGCCTTCGGTTTTTCTCGCTGTAGTTTTAAGTGCAGCAGCATCTGATCCTGCGTGAGACTCTGATAGAGCAAACGCACCGATTTCTTCGCCACTTGTAAGAGCGGGAAGATATGTTTCCTGTTGTTTTTTATTTCCGTATTCTTTGATGATGGTCTGAACCATGCTCGACACCGAAACTGTCACGGCATAAGGGACAGAGAATTTGGCGATTTCTTCCAGAACGAGACAGTAATCAGAATAGGTGAGACCAGCTCCGCCGTATTCGGTTGGAAGAGTTACACCGGTAACTCCGTATTCGCCGAGACCCTGAAAGATTTCCATCCGGAACTTTCCTTCGTGATCATCGTGCTCCATATGAGGTTCAATGTTATCACGGCAGAATTTATTTAAGCTCTGGATTAATTCTTTCTGAAATTCGTTCAAGCAAGGGCCTCTTTTAAAAGGTTTCTCGCGATGATCATGATCATCACTTCATTTGTTCCGGCGCCGATTTCATTAAGCTTGTTATCTCTCATCATGCGTTCAACCGGGAATTCTCTCGAGTAACCATATCCACCATGAAGCTGAATCGCATCGAGAGCAATCTTCGTAGCCATTTTCGGAAGCTGGAGCTTGATGGCTGAAGCAAGTGTATTTGAGCGCTGGCCATGATCGTACTCATAGCAAACCGTGTAGAGCATGCGTCTCATCGCTTCAGTTTCAGCATACATCTCTGCAATCATCTTCTGAATAAGCTGAAAATGAGCAAGATTTTTTCCGAACTGCTTTCTCTCACCGGCGTACTTAATACACTGATCAAGACAAGCTTGCGCGATACCAAGAGAAATTCCTGAAATCGTGATTCTTTCGATCTCAAGATTCTTCATCATGTGAATCGTTGAATCACCTTCTTCACCCACGCGGTTAGCAAGAGGAATTTTAGTTTTCTGGAACGAGAGTTCACCTGTTGGGGATGATCTCATTCCCATTTTGTGAATTTCTTTTGAGACCGAGTAACCCGGCATACCTCGTTCGGCTATGAAAGTAGTGAGATCTTTTTTTCCGGTGCCAGTTCTGGTGTAGAGATAAACAATGTCCGCGCACTGGGCATTGGTGATCCACATTTTATTTCCGGTGACAGAATAAAAATCACCTTCGCGTACGGCCTTGGTCTGCATACCGACAGCATCTGATCCATATTCCGGCTCAGACATTCCCATGCAACCGATATGTTCTCCGCTTGCCAGCTTTGGAAGATATTTTTCTTTCTGGGCCTGAGATCCGTTATTACTTAAATTGTTCACGCAAAGAATGGTGTGAGCGAGATAGGAAAGTGTGAATCCTGCATCTGCCTTTCCAAACTCTTCCATGACGATCGTGGCGGCAGTTGCCCCCATGCCGGCCCCACCGAATTCAGGATCAGCCGTAATTCCGAGAAGGCCCAGCTCACCAACGTGTTTCATCGCCTTCATGTTGAAGGTTTCTTCGTTGTCATGCTTTTCTGCGAAAGGAGCGAGCTCCCTCTGGGCAAAATCACGGCAAACTTTCTGAATTTCTTTTTCTTCGGGGGTGAAAAACCACATAGACAAATTCCTTTTTTGCGAATCAAAGTCTAACGGATAAAAAGGTCTTTGGTCATGGATAATTTAGGGCTAAACTAATTAAGCAATGCAATTCGCCGGAAGGATTTGATGAAGAGTAGCAGGAGTGTCGTGTGCCCGGGAGAGCAGTGGTTTTTCTATTGGAAAACTTCCGCCGCTCTATGGGAAGGGCAAATCCTCGAACTTCCCCGCGATGAAATCGTTTTCCTGCCGCTCAACTGGGGCTTTCACGCTGAACAGGATAAATGGGACTTTGGAGAAATTCTCCCGGAGCGGGATCTTTTCCGTCTCGCGAGTCTCTTAACGCAGCATGGCCGTAAGTTTACCTGGCTGATGCCCCTGACTCCTTCGCCATTTCTGCCGAATGGGGGAATTCCAGTTCCGGCCGCCAGAACTCTCAGTCTTTCAGAATCGGGCACGCATCTGACTTGCCTCGATCATGAAGGTCGCCTTCACAAAATGTTCTCGTGGTATGAACCAAAAGTTTTCCAGGCGTGGACCGGATTTTTGGGTGCTTTCGGAAAATATATCGCTGAAAAAAAAATCAAGGCTCCGGTCTGGGGTGGACAATTTTATTTCAAAGAAAATGATCAACTCGTAACATTTCTCACTGATACATCAGTTGCTTTTGAGCAGGGATTTTCCCGTTATCTGAAGAAAGCAAATCCTGAAGGTATTGAGATTAGCGATCCGGTGAAAGAACAGACTCTCAAGCAGGAATTTGCAAAAGAAGTTCAGGGATTATTTTCGGCCACAGCGGAATCTGCGCTGGGGCCTTTCTGGGCAGGAGTGCAGGAAATTTGTGTTCTCGGCTCAAGTCCACGCGAAACTCTGGAGAGAGGTCTCACTTCAGGAAAAACTCAGCTCGATTTCTTCCAGGATATCTTTACACTCTTTACCCGGAATACCTGGGTATCCAGTTGCTTACTATCTCACGATGAGAAAAAAGATCTTCTCCCGAAAGCTCTCACGAATCACTTTGGTCAGCATGCGGTGGAAGAAAAATACCATTACCGCGCCCATCGGGGAGATCTTGATCAGGATTGGCGTCCATATAGTGTTGTTGATGTCGTCTCACATGGTGATGGTACTTGGGAAAAAAATGGTCTTCTTCCATTTTTAGAAACCAATCTTCGCTGGCTTTACAGCGTGCATAGAGAAATTCCATTCACTCCAGAAGGAATTGAGAACGGCTCTCACAAAATTAAATTTTTCCACGGTGCCAATATGGACCGTACGACATTCGGTAAGATGCTGAAACTCTTCCTCATGGGCCACAAAGTGGTTCTGGATAAGGCCGGTCTCTCGAATGATCTCGTAAAGCGCCTCGAAGTCTTTTACCTCGAGAATGATCTTAGCCTTCAGAATGTTAATTACATGACGAGTATCACTCTCACTGAATTGGGAGAGGGGAAATTCATTGCCTTTGAAGGCGAGAAGCTTGTTGGTAAAGAAACGACAGAATTCTGGAAAAATATTTTCCGCTTCATTCGTATGACTCTTCCGGAAGTGATTATGGACCGGGAGGTCTTTGGACTCTGGAACATCCGTGCAACGAGTGCAAGTGATCTCAATTATCTCGATGTAAGAAGAATCAATCTCTACAATCCTACGAGCTATAAAAAATCGGTCACCATCCGGACTCATAAGCATTTTGCTTTCATGAAGATGGTTGATCCTGAGCGTGCTCAGGCAAAATCCACTCCCGATGGTGTTCAGGTGGAGCTTCTTCCTAACGGGACCGTGGCATTAGACTTCGGTCATTTCGAGGAGAACTAATGGGACTTCATCTGATTTATTTCTTCCAGTCATCACAGAATCAGAATGAGTCATGGACTCCTGCTCGTTACAAAGTGGTGCACTTCTTTGGTGATGAAGGTTTTGTTGCCGATAAAACACTGCGCGATTTAGCCCAGGCTGATCCTAATGCCGATTTTACTGACCTCACTTTCCTTTCACTCGATGACCTGAAGTCCTTTGCAGTGAGAGTTTCTGAAGAAACCGGGGGGGAGAGTGTGAAACTTCTCTCTGTTCAGGATTACAATATCGGCCTGGATGGTGCCCGGGATCTCAAGGAATTGCGCGAGATCTTCGTGAAATTCGGTGAATCCGTCGAGGGAACAGCACCTGTGAAGAAAAAAGGTTTATTCGGGAAGCTTTTTAGTTAGTGTATCTTTTTTAAACACCCCCTGAAACTTTGTCTCAAATCCTGAAATCTCCAGCAGCCTGGATTATTCTTTCTCCATTACGGAGGCCTTATGAAATTGGTTGTTATCTTAGCTGTTCTCTTCTCACTCTCGGCCTTTGCTCAAAACGAGAGACCTCTCCGTAAGATCCTTTCGACTCATTCATGCGAGATGAAAATCGTTCATACGCCGGTAATTTTTGCGAAAGAAAAAAACCGGACATTATCTAAGGGTCTTATCTTTTCTGCGAATGAGTGGAGTGCTTCTCTTCGTCGCCTGAAAGTAAACCGCACTATCAAAATTCACGCTATCACTGCCAAGCATATCCTGATGGATGATTCTTCAATTGCTTCGGTCTGTGTTTTGAATGAAATGACCCGGAAATGTGATACGAAAATGGAGTCTCTGACCATTTCGCAAATAGAAGAAAAGTCAGGGGAAAACGTCAAAATCAAGTGCTCTAAAGACGTCATGACGGATATCTGATTCGGCTTCCATGGCATTCTTTTCAGACAGGGTCCTTTACCCTTGCCATCCGAATACCTGTCCCTTAGAAAAGGGACTGTGAAACCCTCATTTTTTGACCTTACCCACGATGACTTGAAAGTCGTTCTCAAAGAGAAAGGCTTTTCGCCGTTTGGTGCAACCCAGATCTTTGATTGGGTTTACAGAAAATGGGTATTTGATCCGGCAGAATGGTCAAACGTTGCAAAAGCATCGCGCGAGTTTCTCTCTGAAAATTATGACATGTCACTTCTCAAGATTGTGTGGAACGGTCTTTCAAAAGACGGAACCAGAAAATTTCTGGTGAAGATGACTGATGGTCAGACGATAGAAACTGTCGCAATTCCTGCTCGTGAACGTCTCACGCTTTGTGTTTCTTCTCAGGTCGGATGTGCTGTTGGTTGTACTTTCTGTCATACCGCAACCCAGGGTTTGAAAAGACATCTGAAACCAGGTGAAGTTGTTGGCCAGTACATGGCTATTCAGGACTGGCTTATTAAGAATGTCGGCCCTGAAGCAAAACTCACGAACATCGTTTACATGGGTCAGGGCGAGCCACTTCATAACTACGAAAACATGAAGAAAGCGACTCAGATCTTTATGCAGGAAAATGGTCTTGGTCTCGGTCAGAGACGAATCACACTTTCCACATCTGGACTTGTCCCCGCGATTGAAAAACTCGCGACTGATTTCCCGACAGTGAATATTGCAATCTCTCTTCACTCTGCGAGAAATGATGTCCGCACGGAACTCATGCCGATTAATAAAGTTTACGATCTCGAGAGACTTTTCAAAGCGATCAAGCAGATCCCACTCAAGGCACACAGACGAATTACTTACGAATATCTTCTCGCCGCTGACATAAATGATACGCAGGAAGATGTGGATGCTCTGGCGAAGCTTCTCAATCCAAGAGAATCAAAAATCAATCTCATTCCGTTTAATGAATATCCTGGCTCGAAGTACAAGCGCCCTACTGAGGCGAAGATCATGTGGTTTCTGGATCAGATGATTAAGAAGGGATTTACGTGCACAATCCGCACGACTAAAGGAACTGATATCCTCGCAGCATGCGGGCAGTTAAAGAGTGAGTTTGAGAAAGTGAATCTCTGGAATAAGGACTCAGGTCCTGTTGTTATTCCGAGTATTGCCAGTAGCGTACTTCAGAATCAGAATCAGAATCAGACTCGGTAGATTCATCAGACTTCGGCGCTTCTTTCTTTTTAAACTTTCCACCCGCAACTTCACGTTTTACTTCTTGTTCAGATTTTTCAACCTTGAAAGATTCAACGTCCTTCATGTTCTCCTGAGCAACAGGAGTCGCGTAAGAGAATGTTACCCATGAAAGTGCGGCCAAAAGGATAAGACTTTTCATCATATGCATTTCCTCGTATGGGTCCTCCATGGACCCCTGATATCTCATCGGATAACCAAATTAAAAATGAAGGACCATAAATAACGCGCACTTGACGCGCAACAAATAGTGTTTAGAAATTACAAAGTAAGAGGTTTTTGGGTGACGGGTGGCATTTATTAGGAGAGTTTAACTCAAGTATTAGTTTGAATAATAAGTAGGTCATTTTTGAAATACTTTGCTGTCCTCCTGATCTTTAGCTTCCTGAACCCTGCAGCATTTGCTGTTGAGTCTTACTTCAATCAGAATCCAAGATCTCAATATAAGGAGCCTTATCGTGCTATCACTCGTCAGGGTGATAACCTCGAAGCAGTTCTTCTTCGTGAAATTAAGTCGGCCAAGAAATCAGTATACATAGCAGTTCAAGAGTTCAGACTTCCTTCACTTGCTCAGGCGTTGGTTGACCATAAGAAGGCGGGACTTGATGTCCGCGTGGTGATTGAGAAAGACTACAATTTTGATGTCCTCCATCAGCGTCCGGGAAGTCCTGAAGACGGGGAAGGTAGTGATCACCGCGAATTTAAAGCCTTTGTTGACGTTAATAACAACGGAAGACTTGAGATCTCTGAACTTGAAACCAGAGACGCAATTTACATGCTCAATAAGGGGAAAGTTCCTCTGATCGATGACGGGTCTGGCACATCGATGGGTTCAGGACTCATGCACCATAAGTTCGTGATCGTTGACGGAAAGACGACCGTAGTTACCACTGCAAATTTCACGATGAGCTGTATTCACGGAGACATCAATTCCCCGGCTTCTCGCGGAAATCCAAACTCACTTATTGTTGCTGATTCAGCCCCGATGGCGACGATTTTTACTGAAGAATTTAGCATGCTATGGGGGAAGAAATTTGGTCTTAATAAAACTTTCCGTCCGGCCAAAACAGTCACGGTTGGCAGTACCAAAATTACAATCCAATTCTCACCAGCTTCGAAAACAGTTCCATTTGAACAGACAACAAACGGACTTATCGCTAACTTCATGAACAAAGCAAAAAGAAGCTTCAAGGCTGCACTCTTTGTTTTCTCTGAACAGAAGCTCGCAGATGCTCTTGAGATAAGACATGATGCCGGTGTTGATGTTGGAGTACTCATCGAATCACGTTTCGCTTATCGCGATTATTCTGAGCTACTGGATATGCTTGGGCTCGAAATGCTCGGAGTAAACTGTAGGCCTGAACCAGGAAACAAGCCGTGGAAAAACCCTATCCGTGAGGGTGGGATGGCAGTTCTTGGTGGTGATAAGCTCCATCACAAATATGCTGTTATCGATGGGAAATATACTCTGGTCGGTTCACATAATTGGTCGGACTCTGCCAACAATGCCAATGATGAGACCATGTTAGTAATCGAAAGTACTTCAATCTCTGACTCGTATACGCAGGAATATGAGCGCCTCAAGCGTAACGCCACTCTCGGTGCAACGACCAAAGCCGAAGCAGACATCCAGAAGCGCAAAGACAGTTGTGCCCGGAAAGGTCTGCTCTAACCGTTTCTTTGCCTTTTTTCCTTAACATTCGCTATACTTAAGCTCTGAAATCCATTGGAAGGAGTTTCCCTTGAGCCGCGAACGTTCTAAAGGCATTGTCGGGATTTTTATCCTGGTTACTGTCCTCTTTTTCATCTTCATTGTTTTTGCTTTCTACACTGTTTCCCAGCTTCGTGAATCGAGCTCGATGGGTGAGAACCTTCTCGATTCATCTAAAAATGCCGCGATTGCGGTGATTCCTATCGAAACCGAAATCACGGAATCGAAGAAGACTGTTGAGATGCTTCTCAGTGCTGAAGAAGACAAAGATATCAAAGCAATCATTCTTCGCATCGATTCTCCCGGTGGGGCAGTCGCTCCTACTCAGGAGATCTATGAGGAAGTAAGACGCATTGATAAAATCAAGCCGATCTATTCAAGCTTTGGATCAGTGGCCGCTTCAGGTGGTTACTATATCGGAGCTGCTACCAGAAAAATATACGCGAATGCCGGAACACTTACTGGTTCAATCGGTGTGATCATGCAGATGGCGGATCTCTCTGAGCTTTTTGCATGGGCGAAATACAAGCAGGAAACAATCAAAGCTGGTCGCTACAAGGATATCGGAAATCCCGGTCGTCCAATGACAGCGGAAGAAAGAGATTTCCTCACAAAGCTTCTCGCGGGAACTCACCAGCAGTTTAAAGATGACATCGTTGCTGTTCGCGGAAAGAGACTTAAAGTTGATATCAATGAACTTGCTCAGGGTCAGATCTTCCACGGATCAGAAGCAAAAGAGATGGGTCTCGTTGATGAAATAGCCGGTCTCTGGTCAGCGGGCAGACTGATCCATAAAGAATTGAAGCTCAAAGGAAAATTTGGTCTTCGTTTCATGAAGCCGCAGAAGAAGCGCTTCTCGTTTACTGAGTTCATGCAGGATACGGAAGACACTATGTCTTCGATCCGCGGGAAGCTCGAAACAAAAACGACTCCGTCGTATTTGTTTAAACTAGGTAAATAATGGATTATGCCTTTCTCTTAGACTGGGGAAAAGATAATGCCCTGACCGTTCTGGCAGTGGGGATTACTCTTGTCCTCATTTATCACTATGTGATTGAAAGAGATAAAGCAGTAAAGCTCTCCAAAAAATACCGGAACTCGATTTTTGAAGCTCAATCCCGGATCTTCCTTAATGCTACCCAGTACCTCATTGAAGGGAATAAGGATCTCGCGATTAAGGAATTCCTGAACGCTGTTGATCTTAACCGCGAAACTATCGATACCTATTTTGCGCTTGGTGGTCTTTTCCGTTCTAACGGAGAGATTGAAAAAGCGATTTCTATTCACCGCTCACTTATTGCGCGTGAAAGTATTTCTGAATCAACAAGACTCCAGGCCCTAAAAGAACTCGCCCTTGATTTTGACAAAGGTGGGTTTGTTGATAAGGCCATTGAGACGTACAAAGATGTTCTCAAGATCAATCGCGATCAGCAGGATGTGATTCAATCTCTCTGTCGTATTTATGAAGATATTGAGGATTGGGATCAGGCCTACAATTACCGGATCATGCTTTCAAAAGTAGGTCAGGAAAATCAATCTGAGACGATTTCACACATCCTGGTTCAGAAAGCACGAGCGCTCTTTGAAGCAGGACAATTCAAAGCTTGTGCTGAAGAGCTGGAAGATGCTTTCCGCTTTTCTCCCTCGGTTTCGGCCAAGATTCTCAGGCTTCGCCTGTTTCTTGTCCTCGGTCAGATGGAAAATGCCAAGGGCCTTCTCCTTGAGCTTTTGAAAGAGCATCCGATGTATGCCACTTTCATTTTCGGCTCGATGGAAAACTTTAAACAGAAACTTCCTCAGCATGATGAATACAAAGTCAGGCTTCAGGAATTAAAAATGTACTTTCTGGGACTCATGGATGTTGATCTCATGGGCTCTCCTTCGGTCGTACTTTCTAAGATCCGTCTTTTAAAAGATCAGTCCCGCACGAATGATGCTTTTGATCTTCTTGATAATTGGATGAAGAATCACGGACACAGCGATGTGCTTCGGATTGAATACGTTAAGATTCTCATTGAAGTAGGGAAGGTAGAAGAAGCTCTCGCGCAAACGAAGAGTCTTCTGAATAATCTTCACTCATCACTTACCCGTCACTTTTGCAGCCAGTGTGGTTATAACTCTGACGAAATTTTCTGGAGATGTCCTCAGTGTCACAACTGGGAAACAATCCAGTTCCGATGGAAGGTTTAAATGAAGTTTATTCTTCTTTTTCTCTTCTCCCTATCTGCGTTTGCAGAAACAACAGCTACTGACGAAAGAATGGTTGGTATCTTTTATATGAAGCCACTTCTGGGACACGTTCACCAGTCAGCAGTGAAGGAATCAGCAAGTCTCACAACAATTCAGTGTGCTCATCCGGTAAAGGTTTTTGAAAGTTCAAAAGTTCAGACCGATCCTTCGTGGGCCTATGTTGAAGTTGCTGAACACCGCGGTTTTATCCTGAAAGAATATCTTTCTGAGAAAAGGCCTGAGTGCTTTCAGGGACGCTATCCCAAGTTCTATGATTCTTTAAATCTTGATCTCGCTGAACTTTATTATTGGGGACGACTTTATGATCACTATATTCAAGGTCACACTCGCGTCCATTAGCCTGATTATTTTGGGGAACGCTTTCGCAGCTCCTTCAAAACTTCAGGAAGAAAAAGAACTCGAGCTTGTGAATTTTAAAAGTGTGAAGAAGGTCCTTCAGAAGGACGGTCTCTCCGAGTCTGTAAAGCTCAAGGAGAAGAAAGTCCAGGCGATGAAAAAAGAGCAGGGTGTAGTGGAGAAGTCCCGCTACAACTATCCGACTCAGGATGAGCTCTGGGGTTTTATCTCTGAGTATTGGCTCGTTAAAAATGCCCAGCTTCTTCAGTGGGATTTCCAAAAACCGGATTATGGTCTTGAAAAAACTTTCAGCTCTGTGCTTGAAGGCATGGGCTTCTATCAGAAGAAATTTAAAATCCTTTTACTTAATAACCCATCGATCGTGCGCGCTGGTCTTCCGGGAAGTGAAGGCGAAGTCATTCTCCTTATTTCTGTTCCCTTCATCCGCTCGCTTGATCTCAGTAAGCTCGAGATTTCTCTTTTCCTTCTCGAAGATTTCTTCCGTCTGGAACAGGGATATTTCAAGACTGCTGTCGAGACAGAAAAATTGAAAAGTCTCCCGGGAACCACCTTCCACGGCAGCAAACCGGATATGGCACTCATCCAGGAAGTGCTTAAGAAATATGACAATCAGGTTAATGAGAAAGGTTTTACTTTCCAGCAGCAGTTTGAAGTCACAAAAAAAATGGATAATTTCCTGAAATCAAATCCTGAGTTATGGAATGTATATTTCCGGCTCTTAGGGAAGATTGATCGCATGGTGAAAACTAATCACCAGTATAAGGAATACGTGAGACTTTATCCTTCGCCTGAAATGCAGGTTAAGTGGCTTTCTCCCCCGGACAAAGTTCTGTGAACGACGGGAATCTATTTAAGAACATCCGCTACTATGCTTCTTACCAGTTACTCTACGTAGTTCTGGTTGTGATCCTGTCATCCATTGGTGCCTTCTTTCACTTTCTACTGAATCACGAAATTTCGATCGTTGAGGCCTGGCTCCATAATAACAGCTGGGAAATTCTGATTACTTCGAAGCTCATTTCTCTTTATCTTCTCAATAAATGGTTTTCGATGAGACTCTACCAGCTCAAATCGATCCGGGAACTGGTCAAGGAACTTGTGAGCTGGCCGCATCCAGAAGCAATTGTAGTTCCGGTGTTCATGACACTTGGATATTTATCGATTGCGAGAGTGGATCTTGTGCCTCAGAACCTCGGGTATTGGTATTATCATTTTGCTTCATTCATTGGTCTCTTTCTTTTCTTTGGCGTGGAATTTATCGTAATCGCTTATCTCGATGATGTGCTGAACCAGAAAGAAAATCCGAACAGACTATTTCTGGGTGTGGCATTCACCGCTCTTTTTGGGGTTGCTTACAGAATGAGTGTTCCGGATTATTACGGACTCTTACCTTTCGTGATTCTTTCCTTTTCATCTCTCATGTATCTCTCGGGACAGTCTTTCAGGAGCTGGAGTAACGTAGTTTGTTTCCTTCTTCTGTTTGTTGCCCCTATGGGTGCCATCTTTGGTCTTGATCCGGTATGGGGAAATGATTTTTCTCCTGCGAAAGTAATAACGAAGTTAAGCGTTCCTTTTCTCGCCGCAATTTGGGTGATATCTTTTTCTTATTACAAATATAGGCTCCGGCTTATGGAATATGGCAGGAAGCTAATTACTCTAAGGTGACATTCATGCATGGTGGACTGAACATTTGGCAGATTCTCTGGGAATCTGGAATCGTCGTTAAGATCGTACTCATTCTCCTTGTCCTCGCATCAGCGCTCTCCTGGACAATCATCTGGCAAAAATGGCAGCAACTTAAAACTGTTTCGGAAGCAAACCAGAAGTTTGCTCAGTTCTTCAAGACGAGCACATCTATTGCTGACATTAATCGTGAAGCAACTGAAAATCACGAAAGCACGATGAGCCTCATGTACCGTAAAGGATATGAAGAGCTCAATAAAGTCAGCGAGAAACTTTCTGCTACTGGAAAAGGTAATATCGCCCAGCACTTTTCTCAGCATGGCTTTCAGCCGCTCGAGCGGGCGCTTAAGTCCGGATTCAATAATGCCAATGAAAAAATGGAATTCAGAGTAGCAACACTGGCAAGTATCGGAGCGATTACTCCCTTCATCGGTCTGTTCGGAACTGTATGGGGAATCATCGACGCTTTCTCAGGTCTCGCATCTGGTGGTGGAAGTATTGAAGCAGTAGCGCCGGGTATCGCTGAAGCTCTGGTAGCGACAGCAGTGGGACTAGCAGCTGCGATTCCTGCCGTATGGTTCTATAACTATTTTAATAATCAAATCGTTCGCATCAACTCACAGATGGAATCTTTCTCTCAGGAGTTTTTAAACCTGATTGAACGCTCGATCCTCATTAAGAAGGACTAAGAGTCATGGGCATGCAAATGAATTCCGGGAAGAAAGGCCCGATGTCAGAGATCAACGTGACTCCATTAGTGGACGTCA
Source organism: Bacteriovoracaceae bacterium (assembly GCA_046595005.1). Lineage (GTDB taxonomy): Bacteria > Bdellovibrionota > Bacteriovoracia > Bacteriovoracales > Bacteriovoracaceae > Peredibacter. The sequence continues at coordinate 76,797 of JBKJPL010000024.1, forward strand.
TGCTTGTTCTGCTCGTGATCTTTATGGTTACAGCACCCATGATGTTTTCCGGAATTGATCTCAAGCTTCCGAAGACTCAGAAAGTAAACAATGTCGGTCTTCGTCCTGAACTCATCATCCTTTCCATCACCGATGCTGAAAAATTCTTCCTTGGTAAAAATGCCGTTGAGAAAGATCAGCTCATCGCTACGATTATTAAACAATTGAAAGCGGGTAAGACGGATGTCCTTTACGTCCGTGCTGATTACAACCTGAAATACGAGAAGGTAGCTAAGCTCATCGCTGCTCTCAAAAAAGCAGGAGTGAGTAATATCGCTCTCGTGACAGAAGTGGAGAAGGGACAGTAGTGGTTGATATCGAGAGTAACTCCTCATTCACGAAAAAGTTCCTGATCTCATGCGCTCTTCATGCGTGTCTTCTTCTTCTTGCCGCCACAGTCGGCAAGATGGTGGCAACAATCTGGAAAACGAATGACATTGAAATCATCCGCTCTTCTGTTCGTGTAGATATTGTCGGGATGCCGAAATTCACGATTCAGGAATTAAAAGAGATGGAGAAAAACGCTGTCGATCTTCCGAAAGAGCCGGAAGCCGTGAAGTCTCCCGATAAAGTCGAAGCAAAGCCTGAAACGGAAGATGTGATTAAAAAAGATGATCTTGTAATAGAAGAGGCGACAAAAGAGAAAGAGAAGAAGAAATCGAGTTTCCTTAATTCGCTTTCTGATTACGCAAAGAAAGACATTAAGAAAGATACAAAGAAAGGTTCTAAAACCGGCGCTTCGAATGAAAATCTCAAGGCCCTGGTTATTGAAGGAAACCGTATTTCGCAGGGTACGGCCCTCACGGGCGATTACTCGGATGAAGCAAATTCTGAGTTCGGGGGATATGTTCAGACAATTCCGGGGGCGATTCGCCCGTATTGGAAACTTCCTTCTCACTTATTAGAAAAGAATCTTCGCTGCCGTATAAAAATATACCTGAGCGTAAACGGTTCTCTCATCACAACTGAGCTCATGGAATCTTCCGGAGATCCGGAATTCGATGAGAGAGCGATGAGAGCAATCAAATCAACAAACTTTCCTAAACCATCAGAGTCGGTCGGTAAGAGACTTACCGGTTCCGGCATTATCCTGGGATTCCCTCTATGAAAACTATCTCAATTCTTCTTCTCGTTCTTTTCTCTCTCGGAGCTTTCGCTCAAGACGCGGTGATCGCGGTCGGAAAAGCAGAACAGGATAAGGATAAGCTCGTTATTGATGATCCGGAAATGACAGGCCTCAATGGTGATCAGAAGAAACTCGCGTCTGAGCTCACAGAAATTCTCCGGAATGATTTCGCTTTCTATAAGCATAAGTTTGAAACAATTGAGTATTTCGACAAAGGGAAAAGTAGCTACTCGAGTCCAGCCGTTGAGAAGTGGAAGGGTCACGGTCTTACTTATTTTATCGCCTCATCAGCTGGTGTGAGCGGTGGGAATATCGAGGCTCGCTATAAGGCGTATTCAGTTCTTACCGGTCGTGAAATTTTCTCAGCAAGCTTCAAGGTAACGAATGAAAGTCTCAGAAGCTCTGCTCATGCTATAGCTGACTCGATTTACCGCTCAATGACCGGGAAGCCATCGATTTTTAATTCAAAGATCGTATTTGTCTCTGACCGGACGACAACGAACAAGAATGATATCCAGAAAGAACTCTACCTCATGGATTTTGACGGAAGGAGAGTAGAGAAGCTTACAAACTTTAATTCTATGGTGATTTCTCCTTCGGTATCTCCGGATAATTCAAAGATCATGTTTTCTCTCATTGCTGCTCACAAGGAAGTTTCAAGAAATCGCGTGAGAACAATCAAGAATATCGATCTCAAGATGTATGACCTGAGATCAAGATCGGTATCTACCATTTCTTCAAAACCAGGAATCAACTCCGGCGCAATTTTCTCTGGTCGCGGAAATTCTATTTATCTCACTCTTTCATTCTCAGGAAACGCTGACATCTATGAAATGGATCTCGGAACTGACAAGATGAGAAAGATCACCACTCATTACGGTGATGATGTGGATCCTTCTGTAACCCGCGATGGAAGTCTCATGACTTTCCTTTCTAATCGCCCAGGTCGCGCGCACATTTACACAATGGATCCGACATCTGCAGAGAAAAATGTGGAAAGAATTTCGTTTGTTGGTCAGTTCAACGCTACACCACGCTTCTCTCCTGATGGGAAAGAGATCGCTTTCTCTTCGTGGGTAGATAATGGATTTGATCTTTACCGCATCGATAGCAATGGAAAAAATCTCTCCCGGCTGACGAAGAATTTCGGCTCGAATGAAGAGCCAGTCTTTTCTCCTGACGGCGAATTCATTGTTTTTACTTCGAAAAAGATGGTGTCTAAAACGAGGGCCGGCCAGGATGTCTACATAATGAACAGAGAAGGCGAGATCATGGGCCAGTTAACTCAGAACTTTGGACGCTGTTTCTCTCCTCAGTGGACTAACCTATCGAAATAACTAGAAATTTCGAAGAAACTTTAAACACCGCACCAAAATAGTCTTGTAAATTTTTCAGACAAATTGTAATATCTCCCTGGTAACGCACTGTGTAAATTTTAATCAGTACAACTGAACATGTGTAAAGGGGACCTTATGAAAACTGCTTCAATCCACAACGAACTGGCCACACTTTCAACAACACTTCTCTCTAACCTTGATGAAGTTGTGTTCTTTTCACAGCTCTCTGGTTTCATCCAGCAGATCTCTGGGGAGCATAAAGTTCTCGGATTCGAAGTACTTAACGATGGCTCAACCCTCCTTATTGCTGAAAATGGCAAAGCTTTCAACACTCCTAAGTCGCTCACTAAAGGCCAGGGCCTTTCAGGATATGTCGCTCGTATGAAGCGCGCTTACTACTCTAACCATGTTAAGCGTGATCCTATTGCTTCAAATGGCCTTCGCGAAGAATCGATCGAAGCTGAGCTTTGCCTCCCTATTATGGTTGAAGGTTCAGTGATTGGTACAATCAACATTCAATCTACAAATAAAGACAGAAACTTCAATGACTCTGATATCGCTTCTCTTAATGAGATTCTGAATCAGCTTCATTCTCCAATTCGTAACATGCACCTCTACCTCGTAGCTAAGCATCTCAATAAAGAGCTTCAGACACGTATCGAAGCAAAAGAGAAAGAGCTTTCTAACCGTCAGAACATCCAGGTTTCTAAAGGTCACTTTGAAGATAACTCTCAGATGATCGGTCTTTCGAAGAACTTCCTCGAAGTTGTTCAGATGGCGAAGAAGATTTCTTCTCAGGATTTCCCGGTTCTTCTCGAAGGTAACCACGGTGTTGGTAAGAAGATCCTCGCTAAGAAAATTCACACATGGTCAGGCCGTAAGGGCGGATGTGTTGTAGCTACTTGTTCAGCAATGTCTGAGTCTCAGCTTGATCGCGAAATCTTCAGCTCTAAAGGGCTCATGGTTCAGGCGAACGGCGGAACTCTGATCCTCGATGATATCGGTTCAACTTCTCACCACATCCAGACGAAGCTTCTTCGTGCTCTGGTTTCAGGTGAAATGGTAACTGTTGATACAGAAGAAAAAGTTGCTCTTAACGTTCGCATGATCGGTATCTCAAAAGTTTCTCTTAAGAGCATGGTTGAGGCCGGTTCATTTAAAGAAGATCTTTTCTACAGATTGAATACTGTTGCTCTTAGAATTCCTTCGCTCAAAGAGCGCCAGGAAGATATCAAGGTTATGGCAGAATTCTTCCTTAACCACGGTAAGTCTGAGTCGAAAGTTCTCACTTCAGGTGCGATCGAGAAGCTCTCTACTTACTTCTGGCCAGGAAATGCTCACGAACTTAAGAACATCATGGAGCGCACTTATATCCTCACTGATGGACAGTACATTGAATCAGCTCACCTTCCGGAATTCGCTCAGGAAGTGAAAGTAGAAGTTGCTCCAGTGAAAGAGTCATACATCGAGTTCACACTGTTTGATCTTGAGAAGAAGCATATCATTGACACTCTTGATCATCTTGGTGGGAATAAGACGAGAGCGGCTAAGGCCCTTGGAATCACTGTGAAAACTCTCTATAACAAGCTTCACAGCTACGGTCTTATCGAAGCACGTGAGCAGTAGAAAATATTGATAAAGAGTATTCAAAAACGTAAAATGAACAGACCAGGAGCCCTATATGTCTAAGATGATGATGACGACACCAGCAGCAGGAACCGACGATAAAGCTGGAGCAGCACCAGAGCCGATGACCATCAAGAACTTCCGTTCAAATGGCGACATCGAAAACTTCTACCGCTACATCCATGAAAATGGTCTGCGCCGTGAAGCTTTCATGCTTATGGAATATGCAATCTCGAAAGTCGCTAAGGCCCGCAAAGGCAAGCGCGCAGCTAAAACACTTCAGTAAACATTTCATAAAGGGAGTCACGGTTGACTCCCTTTTTTCTTTTTCACAAGAACACACATGGAAGTATCGCCTAAGCAAAGAATTGTCTTCGACCCCCTCTACGGATTTATCCTCCTCACAAATTTAGAATGGGAAATTATCCACACTCCTTTTTATCAGCGTCTTCGCTGGATTAAGCAGCTGGGTTTTACCTTTTATACATTTCCAGGGGCCGAGCACTCACGCTACGGTCACTCGATTGGTGTGATGTTCAATGCTCACAAAATTCTTCAGCGCTTAAAGCGTTCTGTTTCGGAAGAAGATCTTTTTGACGATAAAGTCCAGTCGCCGGAAAAAGCTTTTCACCAATCAATTCGTCTTGCAGCACTTCTCCATGATCTGGGGACATTCATGTTCTCTCACACGACCGAGATGGCCTACATCCGGTATGGTGAAACGACTCATGATAAAAACGGCAAAGGTCATCCGGATGATCACGAGCATCTGGGATCATTCATCATCAAAAACACTGATTACGAAGGTGGGATTACTTTTATCCTGAAGAAGTATCGCCTCGATCCACAGAAGATTTCTAATCTCGTGAAGGGTGTTGATCCTTCAGTACTTGCTAACCAGATTCTTCATTCTGAAGTGGACTGCGACCGGATGGACTATCTACTTCGCGATGCTCACTATTCAGGAATTAAATACGGAACGTATGACCGGGATTATCTTCTTCATCACTTCCGCGTCGCCACTGTGAATGGTCAGGAGATCGTTGCGATTCATCACAATGCTCTTCACGCAGTCGAAGATTTTCTCATGGCGCGCTTTGCCTGGTACTCACAAGTTGTGAGATCAGCACGTGGTGCCCGCTTCGATGCGCTCGCGGAAGAGCTTTGCTATTACATGCTTGAGAAAGGGAAAATCTATACATATTCCCAGCTCATGGACATGATCGAAAATGATCCGCACAAGTTCTACACTTTCAATGACCAGTACTTCATGCAACAAGTGCATCTCCATTACACCAGTGGCGCTTTCGATAAGAATCCCCGTATCAAAGATATTGCTCACTGCCTTTTGTTCGCTAAAGCTCCGCGCACAGTTCGTTGCGAAGAATTTAAACAAAGAATTCTTTCTCAGGATGAAGATCAGGTTCTTGAAAGAATCGTGAAGCAAGCCGAAGGAAAAGTGAAAGAGATCCAGAAGATTCTGAAAGAGAAGGGTACTCCCCTTGATTGGATCGTCGTCGATATTCCAAAGAAAAATATTATTTTTGTGAAATCCCGTAAGAAGCTCGTGAAGTCGAAGACCAATGAAAATCTGCTTCTCGAGAGAGATCCGGCGAAGATTCTCATGGATGATGGGGATATTCTGCTTCTGGGTGATGTGGAAAACTCCATCATCAGTGACCTCCAGACCAAGTTTAATTTCGTTCCGAATGTTTTCTGTTCGGATTCCGCATACGAGCTCCTCTCGAGGGAAGGAATAATAACCTAGTAATCTTGTCGGATAGCCGACTGCTTTACTTTCGGAGCGGGCCCTCGGTACAATGTTTGCATTATGTTAAACTTGGTTCCAAGAGGGAACCATAAGGCCAAGGCAGGTTTCACGGATGTTAACCGGTCGTACACTTCCCAAAACGGGAACCAGAGCGAGTACAAATCCTCAGAATTATTTATTTCACCTGGATAATCTCTCGGTGGAGTTCGGTCATATCCCCGCACTGAAATCAGTTCAGCTTACAATTTATCCAGGCGAAATTCTGTTCGTAACGGGACCATCTGGTGCCGGAAAGACCACACTTTTGAATGTACTTGGTGGCCTTCAGGAACCAACGGCAGGAAAGGCCGTTCTTCCGCATATGAAGTCTTCTAAACATTTTGTGTCGACGGTGTTTCAGGATCTGAGACTTCTTCAGAAAAAGTCATGCGAAGAAAATCTTTTCATGGCCTACGACTCTTCGATTTATGATTCAAAAAATGATTTCTATCGCGAGATGCAGGATCTCTCAAAACTCCTGAACGTTTATGATCACCTCGATCGCAAGATTGAAGATTGTAACGGGGGACTCAAGCAGAAAGTGGCAATGATCAGAGCACTTCTCTCTAAGCCAACTGCATTACTAGCGGACGAACCTACAAGTGCGCTGGACAAAGAAAATTCATACCGCCTCTTTGAGGTCTTGAATCATTACAACCACAAGAAGGGTCTTACTCTCGTGTGGGCGACTCATAACAAGGAACTCATTAAGCAGTTCCCTGGGAAAATCGCTCATCTTGATCACGGACGCCTGGTTTATTCGGGGCATGCATGTTTTATTTAAAAGAGTTTTTCAAGACACTCGGTGAATCCTGGTTTCGTGGGACGAGCTTTCTTCTTTTCTCATGTCTTCTGGCTTTCTCGCTCACTCATCGTCCATGGATTGCCCAGACGGTAGAGAGAATCACACCTGAGAAAATGGTGAATCCTTATTTCGTCGCCGTGATGGATGGATCAGTGAATGCTGAAGCTATCCGGAATGTGATGACAAAAATCCCTGGAGTCATGGCAGTTAATTTTGCTGATGAATCAGATCGCAGAGAAAAACTTGCTTCGCTCGTTAAAGAGCTTGGTCCAGAATATGCAATTGATTCATCTCTGATGAATTTCAATTCTCTTCGGTTTGTGATGAATCCAAGTCTTTCACGTGAGAGTCTGGAATTTATCCGCGGTCAGGTTGTGAAGGCCGGCGGTGAGACTCACATGACAGCAACACCAATCCGTTATCCGGAATTAACCAGTGTTATGAATGCTCATCCGTTCTACCGCTTCCTCGGGAAGGCTGGAGACTGGGGAGTCATCGGAATCCTCGCAATCTTTTGGATCGTGAGCTTCTGGTTATCATACGATCTCTTCCGCTCTCGTTCGTATCTTATTGAGAAGTTTCAGAGAAGAAAGCTCGTTGCTGCTAAAGCAATCGCGACTGGGCTCATGCTCATTGTGGTGATGTTTACAGCAATGGGTATCTATCACGACACTCTCAAGTTCTTTGATCTCGTCATACTATTCATGGTGTTTTCTGTATTCTGGACATTCAGCATGCAGGAATGGAGATGGAAACCGACCCTATGAAGTTATTCGGACTTCTTCTTCTCATTTCCGTTAGTTCATATGGCGCCATCAATAAGGCGCCTGATCTTTCCCGCGCGCGTTCCGAAGTCATGCAGATGGGAGCAAGACTCTCTACTCTTGAAAAAGAAATTGGTTCAAAAAATAATCTTTATCTTTCAAGCATTACTCAGATCAAGCAGTTTGAAGGTGACATCAATGCCTATCGTTTACGCTTAATTGAAATCCGTAAAGATGTCACTGAGTGCCGCGAAGAGAATAAGAAGATCCTCAAAAGCTATCTCATGGAAGCAGAAAATGAAGCGACCGAGCCCTGGCAGAGACGCGTTCATCTGAATCTCCTCAAAAAAGCCCAGGATAAACTCAAGAATTCTGAGACTGAGCTCGTCTCTTTTGAAAACAAAGTTGTTGAGTTTGAAACTAAGCTCAATGAACTTCGTAAGAACGAAGAAGAGCTGGCCCTTGTGATTAAGGAACTCGAAGGTCGCAAGAAAGTTGCGATGGAAAAGTATCTCTCACAGGTCAAAGAAAAAAGAACTGCTGAGACCCGCGACACCAGAAAGAAAATTACTGAGCGCCTGAAGATTGTGAAAAAAGAATTCAGCCAGGCACCAATTGTTGAGTTACGCGCTGACCGCGTTTTCCCTTATCCGGTAGAAGATTTTGTTGCCCGTACTTCTTCTCCCAAGGGTGTGACTTTCAAATACCAGTCAATCCAGCCTGTGAAGGCCGTAGGAGACGGGAAGATCGTTTTTGCGGGAGATCTCGCAAGCTATGGTCAGGTTGTTCTCATTGATCATGGAAATGATCTCAGGACAGTTCTCCTTGGCAAGATGTCGATCAAGGTGAAAAAGAATGACGATGTGAAGTCAGGAGATGTCCTCGCTTACACAGTGAATGACTCGAAAGAAGCGCAGAATCTTTACTTCGAAGTCCGTAAGAAAAACACCGCACAAAACACTATTTTGTGGTTAGAGCCGAATGGAGTGAGTAAAATCTAAGGCGTTCCCCACGCTTAGGAGATTCTCATGTTCCCTCACATCCTGATGGTTGTTTTCCTCTCACTTTCCTCTTTCGCCAGAGACGACAAAAATAACGTCGAAAAAAAACCAGCTCCAAAAATTACCGAAAACCGCTCACGCTTTGAGCAGCTCGAGCTTTTCAATAAAGTCCTCTATCTCGTAGAGACTCAATACTATCGTCCGGTCTCAACTGAGAAACTTATTGAAGGTGCGCTTAAAGGAATGATGGAGACACTCGATCCTCACTCAGCATTCCTTAATAAAGACTTTTTTGAAAAAATGCAGAACGATACTCAGGGTGAATTCGGAGGCCTAGGTCTGGAAGTTACCCAAAAAGAGGGTGTGATCTACATCATCACTCCGATCGATGATACTCCTGCCTTCCGCGCTGGTATTAAGCCAAAAGATAAACTCGTAGAGATTAATCATGAGCCGGTCATGGGAATGTCACTTGAGCAGGCAACCGAGAAAATGCGCGGGAAAGTTGGTGAGACCATCCATCTCGGGATGGCACGTGAAGGAGAGGAAACACTTCGTCACTTTACTCTGAAGCGCGAAATTATCAAGATCAAGCCGGTGAAGTTTGAACTCATGAATGACAACTACGCTTATATTCGCCTGACTCAATTTCAGAAGCGTTCTACTGAGACTATGACAGAAGCACTTGAGAAGATGAGAGATGAGGCCAAGAAGAAAGGCGGTCTTAACGGGATCATTCTTGATCTTCGCTCTAATCCGGGTGGACTCCTCGATCAGGCAGTGGATGTTTCTTCGCTCTTTTTGAAAGAAGGAATAGTCGTTTCAACTGAATCCCGCGATCCACAGAATAAAGACATACGTTATGTAAAAAAATCCGGCTTCAAGGATCTCACGACTCCGATGATTGTTCTCGTAAACGGTGCTTCAGCATCTGCCTCAGAAATCGTTGCCGGAGCTCTCCAGGATTACAAACGAGCTGTCATCATGGGCTCTCAGTCATTCGGTAAGGGTTCAGTTCAGACTGTTGCCCAGCTTGATAAAGAAACTGGTGTGAAGCTTACAATCGCTCAGTACATGACTCCTAAGAACAGGAAGATTCAGGCCGTAGGAATTACTCCGGATGTTCAGATGGAAGAAATCGAGCAAGCTGAATTTGAAAAAGACCGTCGTGAAGATCGCTACATCCGCGAGAAGGATCTCAAAAACCACCTGACAGCAACAATTGAAAGTGAAGCTGAAAAAGCTGATCGACTTCTGGGTGAGAGAAAAGAACGTGCCCGTCGTATTCGTGAAATGGAAGAGGCGAAATCTAAAACTCCAAAAAAAGAAGACGACATTTTCCGTACCTTTGAAGCTAAGAAAGACTATCAGGTCCTTCAGGCAATCCGTTATCTCAAAGGTTTCAGAATTTATGACGATTTTGTAAAATCCAAATAATGCTCTTACCTGAAGCTGCTACCGTTTCTGACCTCGTTAATCACATCAAGGATGTCCTTGAAGGTCAGTTTCATGAGGTCATGGTTCAGGGAGAAGTAACCAATCTTTCTCCCTCAAGTGCCGGCCACTGGTACTTCACTCTCTCAGACGAAAACGCCTGTATCTCATGTGCGCTCTTTAAAATGGATGCCATGAGAAACCCCCTCATCCGTACGCTTAAAAACGGCGATAAGATTGTTATCCTGGGCCCTCTCAGTGTTTATCCGAAGCGCGGAAGCTTTCAGATTCTCGCGAAGAGAATCATGCCAGCCGGTGAAGGGCAGCTTAAGCTTCAGTTTGAGCGCCTCAAGGCAAAGCTTGCTCAAGAAGGTCTCTTTGATATTGAAACCAAGAAAGCACTTCCTGTTTTCCCTAAGAGAATTGCCGTCATCACAGCTCCCCATGGAGCGGCCCTTCAGGATTTTTTGAATGTCATGAAGAGACGAACTCTCTGGCATGATATTGTAATTATTCCTGCTGTCGTTCAGGGTGCTGATTCCGGACGATCACTGGTTGCTGCTCTTAAAAAAGCAGAGGCCATTCCGGGAATTGATGTCATTGTTCTTACCCGCGGGGGAGGAAGTCTTGAAGACCTTTGGTCATTCAATGACGAGAATCTCGTGCGCGCTATCTTTGAGTGTCCTATTCCCATTATCAGTGCTGTTGGCCACCAGGTGGATTACACACTTTGCGATTACGTCGCTGACTTCCGTGCTGAAACTCCCACAGCTGCTGCGGAAACACTTTCGCAACCTCAGACTGAACTCGAAAAGAGACTCACTTTTTGTCAGAGTCATCTGCGCTCAGAATTATTTAAGAGGAAACAATCCGTAGAACTCTGGATCCAGCGCCTGCATCCAAGACAGATGATGGGACTTATTCATGAAAAACTGAAGAACGCTCACAAGGCATTGTCTGGAGTAAGACTTCGTGACCGCGCCCATGAGCTTATTGGATTTCATGACCGGAGCCAGGAGCTCGATGAGCTACTCATGCGGATGAAACACAGAATGGAATACAAGCTCGGTGATGTGAAGGGCGAAATGAAACGCCTTGAGCAGGTGATGAGCGCACTTGACCCTTCAAAGGTCCTCACCCGCGGATATAGTTATGCCGAGAGTGAAGACGGAAAAGTTCTTACGACATTGGCAGATTTTAAGAAACTGCCTCAAGAATCAGTCCTTGGAATTCGTTTCCAGGACGGAACCGGTAAAGTGAAAAAGGTTACTCCATGAAATACATCTCTCTGGCCCTCTCACTCCTTTCTCTTTCAGCATGTGCCAGTTCTCCGGATGCTGAAAAGATTATTCACCCTGGAGAAGTTCGTGTTCTGGAATTCGAGCAGAAAGATCCGGAAGCCTTGCTTTTCTGCCGTAATCTTCCTGTCCGTTACTCAGTAGACGGAAAGAAAGCGCGTGCCGTGATCATTGAAACATACTTCTCTGACCTCACTCCTTATACATGCGAACAAAAGATGGGCGATAAAGTCCTTGAAACCTACACCTTAAAAGTTGTCGCCAAAAAATATGAAGCAGAATTTCTTAAAGTGGACATGAAGAAGATCAAGCTCGGTCCTAAGGACCAGAAACGGGCAGACGCTGAACAGTTGATCCTTAATAAGATCTACTCTTCTTCCGCGAATGATTTTATTTTCAAGGGTCCTTTTCAGGAACCCATGACGAGTTTTAAAACCAGCGTTTATGGAAAAAAACGAGTCTATAACAACCACAAGCAAGGCCAGCATCTCGGGATTGATTACCGGGCCGCTGTCGGTGAAAAAGTACCTGCCGCAAACCGCGGTAAGGTTGTTCTCGCGCGTGATCTCTTTTATACCGGATGGACGGTTCTGATTGATCATGGACTTGAGGTTTTCACCAACTATGGCCACCTATCCAAAACTCTTGTCGAAGAGGGCACCATCGTCGAGAGAGGGGATATCATCGGTCTTTCTGGGAATACCGGCAGAACATCAGGCCCACACTTGCACTGGGGTGTAAAAATCCAGGGTCAGTATGTGGATGGAATGTCCCTCATAGAAGAAACCAAGAAAACATTTAACGATGGTAAGTGATTACTCAGGCTTTTTCACATTCAGGATTGATCCGACTCTTCCGCAGGATACCCGGCGGCTGGTAGAGGAGACTCTTGTCACGTGGAAGGAAGCCTTCATCACTGAAATCATCCAGTGGGAAGCACCCCATTCCCAGAAAGTTATTATCGATTTTGTCTCTGAAGGAAGTCTCCATCAGGTAAAGAAGGGAAATCAGCTTACGATCTGTCTTCTTGACCGCAATCAGGGACTATTCAGTTTTGGACAAAATCTTGAGCTCTCATCCTGTGATGCCATTCTTGAAGATACATTTGACGTAAGACAGCTTGAACGAATTATTGAACCACATCTTCTTTCTCTCCTGGCTTCTAAAGAGGAAGAATTCTTCTCTGTGGGCTCCAAGAACATGAGGAAGCTCGAGCAGAAGGCGCGCTCGCTTACGATGAACAAGGAGCTTTCTTCGGATTCGCTTCTTGATTACGCCCAGTCATTGGTTGATCTTGAAAAAGAGATGATCCAGTCTGACGATATCCAGAAGCTCGGAAAAGTTCTGCGACTCTTCATAAAAAACAATATTGAGAAAGGGAAGTTTCAGTTCTACACCGGTAGTGATCTCTGGAAGCTCAGCCCTTCCAGAAATTTTCTCCCACTACCAAAGTATAAGAATCTCTTCCTGGGAATTGAGCTTAACTGGGATGATGAGGATGCTGCACGTCTGGTAAAGAAACTGTTCTTCTTCCAGACTCTCGTAAGCTTCTTTTTATCCAGACACGAAACCAATGATCCATTCGCTGATGAAAGTCTCTGGGGAGGAGTTCTCGATGGAATTCCATTTCCGGTCGGACTTCTTTCCGCGAAAGGAGAGATTCACCAGCATAATACTCTTTTTGCAAAACTCAACTTCCCGCCGGAGGATTGCCTTAATCTGGCGGCCAGACAGAAGATTGTCATCGGTGACATTCCTTATAATATCTTCCGGAAAGACATCTTCCATCTAGATGAGAAGAAAGTTCTTTTTGTTTTTTTTACAGAAAGTTTCTTCCTGAAAGGTGAGGGAAGTCTCACACCTTCAGGCCAGGAGCTCGGTATTATCAGTTCTTCGATTGCGCACGAACTGAATAATCCAATAGCGGGTATTCAGGCCGCCCTGTCACTTCTCATGCTTGATAGTGACCTCGATGAAGAAGCACAACAAACTCTGAAAGAAATGAAGAGTGGATCACATCGATGTAAGCAGCTGATTGAAACTTTCCTCGGCTTCTCTCGCGCGACTCCGCGGGAGCAGGGACTGATAGATGTGCAGAGTCCTGTTATGATTTCGTACCAGCAGGCGCAAAATCTCTTACGCTTCAGGACAGTCGAAAGCGGGATCCGCTTTTCGCTTGAATATACTAAGCATTCTGATTTTCGCAATAAAGTGAATCTTTCCCTTCTCACGATGACTTTTTATCTCATCATGGGTGAGCTCATGACTCTTTATTCTCACCAGCTCCTGGTGGCGAGTAAGAATCAGATTGAGAAAGTCATAAAGGGCGAGATCGTTGAAAGTTCCCAGGAAATCCAGATTCAGCTTCATGAACTCAATATTTCCGGGCTTCAGTTATCGAAGCTTATCCAGAATCTTCTCACGATTGAGAACTTCGTTCTCCAAATCTCTGATTACTCATTGAGATTTATCTATAGTCCGGGCAAAAACTAGTATTGATTTAAACGAATGATCCCTGTCGTATTATCGATTTGTATGTAGTTTGGAAATGGGGCATTATCAATTCAATACAGGGAGTAGCCCAGCTCGGAAACCGAGCCTTCCGCAACGTCAATACGAGATTTATCTCCGGACGGAAGTGAAAAAGGCGAGACTGAAAACATTGAACTTTGGAGTTTGATATGTTTTTACGTCTAAGCTTTTTCATCCTTGTTGCTTTTCTCGCATCATGCGCATCACGGCCCAATCCCCATGCTTTTGAACGGCATGATCCTGTTTCAGGTTTCAGAGAAACTCGTCTTAGGTAATTAAAAATCATTCAGGAGAATTTTAAGTGCAAAAATTAATACAGGGAATTCATAAGTTTCAGAACGAAGTTTATACAACTCAGGTCGAGCTTTTCAGAAGACTAGAGAAAGGACAAAACCCAGAGGTACTCTTTATTACCTGTTCTGATTCGCGGATCAATCCTAATCTGATCACGCAAACGGAGCCGGGCGACCTCTTCATCATCCGCAATGCAGGAAATATCGTTCCCGCTTTTGGTGATCATAATTCCGGTGAAATCGCGACAATTGAATTTGCCATAGATGGGCTCGGCATAAAAGATATCATTGTTTGCGGTCACTCACATTGTGGAGCGATGAAGGGATTGCTTAAGCCAAGTATGCTTGAAGCTTTACCATCAATGCGTAAGTGGCTCAAAAACGCAGAGATGACGAGAAGAATTATCTTCGATCATTACAAGCATCTTGAAGGTGATGAGCTTCTTATGGCAACTACTCAGGAAAATGTCCTGACGCAAATTGAGCACCTGAAAACTCATCCTTCAGTTGCTAGTAAGCTATCGAAGCACCAGATCCGGATTCACGCCTGGGTTTATAAATTTGAGACAGGTGAAATCTTTCAGTATGACAGTGTAACGGAACAATTCATTCCGCTTACCAAGTCGCACATTTATCATACGAAAGAAGTGGTGATGACATCCTCAGAGATGTCGTGACGGAAAGTGATACCGCTGTCCCTCGCGGTCTGAAAGATCCTCAATACTATCGAGATAAGCTTTCTTCTCGTCCTTGATATCAGACATCCCCAAGCGAAGGTAGAGGCTTGGATCGCTT
>JBKJPL010000025.1:0-16586 GCA_046595005.1 Bacteriovoracaceae bacterium
TTCCCATCGAAGTCGTTCCTAGTCTTAAGTATTTAAGATTAGGGTACACAACTAGGAACAGTAGGACATAATCGCCCAGAAATTAGAGTAGGACACAATCGTCTAGAAACTAGACACCTTCGGTATAATTACAATTCGGGATGCTGCTATAGCTTTCGCGGCTAAGCTTTTCTTATTAACCAGGCTACCGGAGGATACATGAAACACTTACTGTTAGGATTAACGATTCTATTGCCAACTCTGGCCTTCGCAAAAATTTCTTTAAAGCTTGATTCGAATAATTATCGTGGCAATGATGAGGCTATTTTTACCGGCGCAGATGCAACTGAACTCCAATCTCTCATTGATAATAAGTCATTCAGAGTAGGTTCCAGCCGGGGAATTAAGGGTATCAATTGTCAGGGAAGTGAGTGCAGGATCTCATTTCATGGTGAAGTTTTCAGTAATATGCCGGAACATTCTGATATCCAGCGCGAAAGTATTGAACTGAATACATTTTTCCAGACCTTTACTCCCAGTGAGAGCGAAACTCTGGTTTCGATTCCAAGTCGACAATGGTATTTTCATCTTCGTGACGAGGTTGTGGAAAGTGACCGTGCACTTTATAAATTTCTGAGCTCAAAGAAAAATGCTGTAAAAGATGAGCTTGATGGAAACAAAACAATCAGTATTGAAGGAAAAAACTTCAAGTTAAGTTGCCTCAAACAAACAAAGCCTGAGCGATATGAAATGGCTAAATGTATCTCCCATGGTGGATGCTTACCGAGCGTGTTCTCGAAATTTATCAGGATTACTCATCAGTGTCGTAGTTACCTCAAAGCAGATTTATCTAAACCTTAATATTCAAGATGGCACCTGATCTATATCGGGTGCCAATTCAAATTCATCCCAATACCCGTTTCGTAGTCGCATTTCCCCGAAAACTTTAGCCCTTTATTTTTCCTTAGAAATTCTTTCACCATCCACGCTTTCACAGGCAGATAGCTCCCTTTCCTCTATAGGGATGAGGCAGATTTCGCCTACCCCAAAGTGACACCAGAGAATGTTCTAAAATTTTAGAAGGAACTTACGGATAAGTCCTAAAACGTACATGGAGGTTTCATTGTTTATCAAACTTCTCATCCTTTTAGCGATGATTGTCCCGGCCCAGGCTGCAGACTTGAAAGTTCTTTCCTACAACACTTTCATGCTCCCGAAGCCCATCAAGTTCAGTAACCAAAAAATCAGAGAGGGAGTTATTGCTCAGGCGCTTAAAGGTCAGGGTTATGATTTTATCTTCATGCAGGAAGCTTTCACTGACTCTTTCAGAAGTCATTTCGGAAAGGTCTTGAAGAAAGAATATCCCCATCAATACTATCTGGGAAGAAAACTGGCATTCAAAGTTTTCGGATCGGGCGTTTACGTTGTCAGTAAGTACCCCTTCAAGGTTCTCGATAGTGTTTATTATAAGGAATGTGCTTCTGCAGATTGCTTTGCCAGAAAAGGCTCCGCACTTATTGAATCGACACTTCCTGGCGGTAAGTCAGTTCAGTTCTCACTCACTCATCTTCAGGCAATCGGAGAGCATAGTGGGATAAGAGCTTCTCAGCTGAGACAGATCAAGGGGATGCTGAATAAGCATAAGCGCACTGGCGTTCCTCAGTTCCTCATTGGTGACCTCAATATCGACGCCAAAGATAAAGAGTTTGAGCAGGGACTTGATCTTATGGGCATGAAGCACACGGAACTCGCCGGAGTGATCAATCACACAAATGTGATCGACTGCTACAAAAAGCCTACAAAAGACAAAAAATGGATTGATCATATGTGGGTAAATACTGAGACTGAGTTCAAAGACTCTGCAATGCAGGTCCGCGAAGTGAGTTACGAATATGAGGGAAAAACCTGTATGGCCTCAGATCACCACGCTGTTGAAGGTGTGTTTACTTTCGCTGACTAGTCACACATTCCGGTTCCAGAAATGGAGCCGGATGTACCGTTCAATTGGATATCAAGAACTCTACCGGGAGAGATAGTTGCGCGGAGGGTGCTCTGATCCGGAGCTAAGCCTTCAAGCCTTGTCTCTCCGTTAATTACTTTCCTGATCAGTTCTCCCCCCACGAAGGAATAAATCTCAAAGTACTTTTTCACGATCACAGCGTTCTTATAAAGACTCAATTCCACATGCATGCGCGGGCCATAGCAGTTTAGCGTTTTTTCAAATGTTGAGTGGCGGATAACTTTGGAAATTTCCACTCCGGCAATGGCACTTTCCTGGTCCTTGCAGTCACCACCAGTCACTTTCCATGATTCTTCATCACTGTAGAAGACTACATATCGCGAACTTGTGCGGAGATAAAAACTCTGGCCGGGATTATTCAGAAGATGCTCGATATAGAGAACGATCCCCTTATAAAGAAATTCTTCCGGCCATTTTTTCATTTGATGATTGAGGGCCAGATTGAGTTCAAGTCTTGTATCGCGGCTGAGGCGGCCCCAGAATTCTTCGCGTGAAAAAGGTCTTCCTTCGAGATCGCGCATGACTTTGGCCAAAGTCTCTTTCTCGACTTTGACTGATGGGGATTGTGGACTCACGTCCCCGATCTCGCAGGTGAGCTGATCATCGTGCACTTCAACTGTTGGCTTTGAAGACGACGAATCTTTTCCGCCACAGGCAGATACCATCATGAGTATGAGAATCGGGAAAAGCGCTTTCATGGCCGGAAATTTACCATGGTCCGGGATAGGGAGGAGGGGGCCTGAACTTATTACACCTTTCTTTAGAAGGCGCGGATAACTACGGTCACGACTCCGCAGACGACATCGTCCAGATTTGTGAGCTTATTACCCTGAAAGAGCCTGACCTCATCATCCAGGAAGGTCACCACCAGGCTTTTGGGCCCGGGCCTTGAAGCCAGGTCCACGAGGAGCTGGTCGCCTTTAAAGACATCCAGGTGGGGAAAGTCCGCTTCTACGGTCAGGAGCTTTATACCGGGGTCGCCGACGCCGTATCGCTCATCAAAGGACAGGGGTTTTTCGGCAAATTCAGAGCAGGGACTCTGAAAACCGGTCAGGAGTTCTTCCTTGATCGTGGCCGACTCGTAAATTCTCATATGACTATTTTTACGTAAAACATACGGAAAGGCAAGCCCCGTCTTGCGCGTACGGAAAATCTACGTATATTGAGTTCATGAGCGAAGTTTTTTCCATCGACGCACAAATCCTCTTTGACCGCAAAAGCACCTACCTGGTGAAGGTCACGGGAAAGAAAAAACGCGATGGGCTTTGTCCCGGAGATTTTCTGGTCGTCGACCGGAATCTTCCGCATGAGAAAGACAAACTTGCCGTCATCGTAAGAAACAACAAATTTGGCATAGAAAAAGTCACGGAAGACTTTGTCCGGAAAAATGATCCTGAGAATGGTGATTTTATCTGGGGCATGGTCAGGGCCGTTGTAAGGGAGCTTTCATGAAGATAAAGATGGTGGCACTCGTTGACTGTAATTCCTTTTATTGCTCGTGTGAGAAAATTTTCCGGCCCGATCTCCGGAATAAACCCGTAGTGGTACTTTCTAATAATGACGGAGCAGCGATTGCCTTCACGAAAGAGGCGAAGGCACTTGGCTTTGGTCAGATGTGCGAAGCTTTTTTCAAGGTTCGCGACCGCGTGAAACAGCACAATGTAGCGGTTTTTTCTTCGAACTATTCTTTATATGACGATATCAGTAAGCGCGTGATGAATGTCCTGCGGGAATTTTCGCCGAAGGTGGAAGTGTATTCAGTGGATGAGGCCTTCGTGGAAATTGAGGGCGATGAAAATTTTGATTTCGAGGCATGGGGACGCCAAGTTCGAGCGGAGATTTTCCGGAAAATCGGCATGCCGGTGGGAGTGGGGATTTCAAAAACCAAGGTACTCGCCAAAGTTTCAAACAAACTTTCTAAAAAGCACAATGGCGTGTGCGCGCTTATTACCGATGAACAGATCGATCAGGCACTGAAAGATTTTCCGGTGCGGGATATCTGGGGCATTGGTGTGCGCTCGGCAAGTAAGCTATCAATCTTCAATATCAGAACGGCCCTCGAGCTCAAGCGCTTTCCGGATGAAAAAATTATCCAGAAGCATCTCACCAAAGTGGGACGCGAGATCCAGGATGAGCTTCGCGGAATCAATTGCCTGTCGCTTGAGTCACCTGAGGATAAGAAGAATACCGGAAACTCGCGGAGCTTTGGCTATGACGTTTACACGAAAAACGAACTGAAAGAAGCATTGGCACAGTTTGTGACGAATGCATCCCTGAAGCTCCGGGCGCAGAAGAGTGTCTGCTATAGTCTCACGGCCTTTATTCACACCAATCCCTTTAAGCCAGGACCCCAGTACTACGGAATTGATTCCGTTCGTTTTACTTCCGGAACTTCGGATGTGGTGAAGCTTATTAAAGGTGCGCATGAAGTTCTCGACCACGTTTACCGGCCGGGGTTCGGATATAAAAAAGGGGGCATTCTACTTAATCACATTGTGCCGAGGAATGAGTGCCAGATGGATCTATTCGGAGAGGATAGCTCGGACAACGAGCATCTTAATTCGGTGGTTGATTTGATTAATAAAAAATACGGGCCGCATACAGTGAAGAGCGGAGCGTGTGGAATCAATCAGGCATGGAAAACAATTCACGCTTACAAGTCCCGGCATTTCACGACGGAATTTAAGGATCTCCTGCAGGTGGAGCTATGAGCGAAAATCTGGGTGTTAAAAACATGAATCTCCTGAAGCTCCAGCGATATCAACAGCACAATGACGGAAAGAAAATTCACCTGGGACTTCCGACCTGGGAATCGGCACTCCTGCGCGGAACTCTTTATGATCACCGTTGTCCGATTGAGGAATTTCTTTTCAATTATGCCTGCCAATTTGATTCTGTGGAACTTCATCAGACGTTTACTGATTTACCATATGAAAGTGACATGGAAGCTTTGAGAGAAATTGTTCAGAAAGTGAATACTGATTTTCGTTTCTGTCCGGTAATACCAAGGAGAGTGAGTCACGAATTTCCTCTCGGAGATAATTATCATGACATGAGAGAGTTCCTCGCGGCAGTGGGAAAGCTCGGACCGCATCTTGGTCCCATCGTTCTGAGACTGCCCGAAACTTTTCAGCCCGAGAACTGGGCGGTGATTGTTCGCTTCGCAAGAAGATGTCCGAAAGATAAGCGCTTCGTTGTGCATCTTACTCACATGGATTGGTTCAAAAAAACGGATTGTCTTTTTCCTCTGGCAAATGCATTGAAAGACACACCAATGAATATTCTCATTGAAGACGATCTTTCCAGGGAGCTTCCACTTGATAAACTGATCGGGGGAGATCACTTGATGATCAGGTTCAGGGGGAGGGATAAGCTGGGGCAGGATGATCAGAGGCTTGCGATGTGGGTCTACAAACTCGGAGAGTATAAAGGGTATGGAATCAGGAATTCATTTTTCTTTCTCTATGAGGAAGAAGAGATGTGTCTGGATCTCCTGATAAAAGTGGCGAGTTCTATTGGTGGGGATGTGAGAGTGCCGGAAGGATTTGATGTGAATTCGGATCAATTAGGATTTCAGCTTTGAATTAATTTACGCAGGGCTTCGACGGCGGCGTAAAACTTAAGAAAATTAGCCGAACCATTCCCGCCACTGCGCTTTCATCTCCCTGTAACGAGAATCGTTCTCAGTCCGCTTCCAGTACTTGAAAAATATTTCTGCTGACTTCGCTTTTATTGGATCAGTCTCAAGAGGAAGAATCTCTCTTCCATGAGCACCACTAACTCCTTTCATATCATCAGGAACCGGGCCAGCATATTTTTTACCCGAACGGTGATTCGCATATCTTCGGGAACGCGTGTATCCCATCTGGAGAAATTTTCTCGCCATATCCATGCCGATGAAATCATCATCTTTTTTATAAAGCTGAAATTGCCTGAAGATTTTCTTTGCCGACTTCTCTGCTTCTTTTGGGGTCCGGAATCTCCAGTAAGGAAGTAACTCAGATTTGTATGGTTCTACGAGGAGAACTCCCTGCTCACCTTTTCCTACCTGATATAGCTCGGGTGATTCGCGAAAGTTAAGTTTTCTGAAGTTTTGATCGTAGTCGAAGCTCATATGAGAAAAGCTTCAACAATCAGGCCATTGCAGAGAGGGGCCGATAAAATCATTACAATCCGGAAGTAAGCCTGGTGCCAAAGGATCTTGTCGTAAAAGAAATAGAAGGAATTATCTTCGGCCGCTGCAACCGGTTCCTGCCGGTGGTTCATCCTGTGATAGACATTCTCTGGCGTCCCGCGGACATCTCAGACGAACGTGCATATGATCACCGTGATTGGGATACGGGCGGATGCTTTTTAAAACATCATCAAATCTCAGGAGTTCTCTTTTCATTCTGGCCTGACGACAAAATTCTTTTTTAATTATCGGATCCACAAATATTCTCTGAACATTTCCGGACTCATGAAGTTTCTTGATAAATTCCCAATTTCTGGCAGCATCAAAATTTCTTGAGATTCTGTTATTAACAACCATGTTTTCTGCAAAGCCATCTATTTGATTTGGTCTTTGCTCAATTTGATTCACGCGATAATAGGTAAGATCAACATCAAGACCATTCTGATGAGAGCTGTGAAGATCAGTAACGTCGCCTCCACCATTTTTAGAAATATCTCCCACCTGCATGCGATCCATATTGGGAAACTTCTTATCCATCGCTCCAGCAGACTCAATCAGCATGTCGATCATTTCCTGTGTGGCCCAGGCGCGGTTGCGATGAAGGAAAAGTTTCATGTAGCCAGGACCGGAATCGGGAATCGACACTCCGTTACGGATTGAACCATTGGAATAGTAACCAACGGGTTCTGAACCAGCATCATACGCCATAAGCGGAAGCGAGATCAGGAGAAAGGCAAATGAGAGGAGGCTTTTCATAGCGGAGAATTTATCACGGACCGGGATTTGCATCCACAGAGTGGAAGTTCTTACATACCTCTCTAAGTCCTATAAATGATGACCAAATAGCAGGGAAAATGTTGTGAAGCCCTTCTTATCATCCAGTTTGTTTTTGTCTGTGCCTTCGTAATCAGCAGGAAAGATGTAGCGGGAGCCTGCAGCTCCCATCCCCACAACAAGACCTTTTTTGAGGTCCAGAGGATCTGACTCTGCAAGGGCCAGAGTGGAGAGGGTGATGAGTATAAAGAATAGGCGTATGCCTAAAGTTTATCTCATCTTAAGCAATGCGGAATTTTTTCTTTCTTGGGTTAACGAATTTTGGAGTTTTATCATTCTGATTCGGAAGATTCTTCCCACAATCAAGACAAGCAGGAGCAAATCCGCGGGTGTTATGTGAGATACCCTTGAGACCCGGATGGCGGGTGCGATGATAGCTTACATTCGGAGACTGACAAGACGGACAACGGGCCTGAACCTTGAAACCGGAATTCAGCACAAACCATGTTGAAGTAGAGTCGGCGTCTTTCATTTTTTTTCTCCTGAACTGAATTTTTTCTTAATTTCATTTTTTGTTCTTCATGCGAGTCATGGCAACTCTTTTTTATGGCACGGGTGCAGCTGTCATTTGCTCAACACATCAGGGAGTAAAGCCTCAATTTAAGTTTTGACTCAGGGGCGTTCATACTCAGGAGGGGGAGACTAATCACGTGTCTGGAAGAAAAACTCTTCATAGGATATGCTTGTTAGAATTCTTAAGGAGTTTCTATGCGAATGTTATCACTCTTACTTCTTCTCCTCATGGGCTGTGCTTCGGTTACAAAAGAACCAAGTGATGCCGAGATCAATGGAATGGCATTGAAGGCGTATCAGGAAGTGAAATCGAAATCGAAACTTTCTACCAATGCAGAATGGAAAGCGATGCTCGATCGAGTGGCCTCGCGGATTGCTAAATCTTCCGGTGAAAATTTTCAGTGGGAGTGGATGCTGATTGAAAGTCCCGAAGTAAACGCGTGGTGTATGCCAGGTGGTAAGATGGCGGTCTATACCGGAATCATGCCGGTGCTTAAAACAGAAGGTGCGCTCGCTGCAGTACTGGGGCATGAAGTCGCACATGCGACTAAACGCCACGGAAAAGAACGATATGCGCGTGCAATGAAAACAAATATTACGGGTATTGCAGTTGGTCTCGCGACTGTTCTTGGCGGACAGATTTTCTGCAAAACAGAAACCTGCCGTAAACTCACAACACTTTCCGGTGCTGCTGCCGGATTTGCGCTCCAGTTTTTTGATATGAAATTTTCTCGTGTTGATGAATCTGAAGCCGATAAATACGGCCAGGAGTATATGGCCAAAGCAGGATATGATCCAGCAGAGGCAACACAGCTCTGGGATCGCATGGGTGCCGCCAGTAAAGGTGGTAAACCGCCTGAAGTTCTTTCTACACATCCGTCGGATGAAACCCGTAAAAAGAATCTCACGCAATGGTTACCGGCGGCCCAGGAGCTTTATTCAAAAGCACCAGTGAAGCACGGAACAGGTGAAGTTATTCAGTAATCAGAATTTTCTGAGGACAGCGAGCATCTCCGGAGAGTCAGTTTTTTCGGAGATCTCAACCAGCATGAGTCCGAATTCTTCTTCGGATAAAATCGCAGATTTAATATGAAGTGCTTCTTCCACTAGTCCCACGTCGGGATTATTCGCAATAATCTCACCCGCCAGATCAAAGACTCCTGGCTGAGTGTATTGAAACGCTTTCAGTTCTTTCAGAATTTCACGCCTGAATTCCGGATCAAGTTCACGGGTAAAGACATATTCTTTTGCCAGAGCAATTGCCGACTGTGGATCGCGGTAAAGAGTTTCGCGGAATTCGCGGTGAAGATTCTGGGTCAATCCATTATCACTTGGCTCGCCAGATGCAGGTTGTAAAACGCGGAGCTGGTCATGTGGAATGGAAGACGGAGTTCTTTCTACTGCATCATCGTAAATGATCGCCTTCTTATTCTGCGAATCTCCCTCAGGCATCAGGGCCATCATGCTGAGGAGAGCACCGGATGCAAAAAGAAGAAGTAGAACTCTGTTCATTCGTTCATGTTAGGTGGGCCTCTGGCCCACACCAAATGCCACCTGAAATGAAGAGCTTGCATAAAGACAGGTGACCATAAATTGCGCCATAATGAGCTTATGAATGATTTAAAGATCACTGACATTGTTATTGGTGAAGGGAAAGAAACCGCCAGAGGGGCCCTTTGCCTGGCCCACTACGAGGGATTTCTGGGTGATGGATCAAAGTTTGATTCTTCTCATGACCGCGGAAAGCCTTTTCAGTTTGTTTTCGGTACCGGCAGAGTCATTAAAGGCTGGGATCTGGGACTCGTCGGAATGAAAGAAGGCGGAAAGAGAGAGCTTTTTGTGCCGTCTGAACTCGCATACGGGGAAAGACAAATAGGGGCCCTGATTGGGCCCCATTCGAATTTAAAATTTGTGATTGAACTTCTGGAAGTACGAACTCGAGATTAGCGCTTGAGTTTTGCTTCTACTGCATCCATGAGTGCAAACCAAGCAGCTTCATCTTTTACGATTGCCTGAGTTTCCTGCGCCCACGCCATGCCACCTACGACATTATCGATACCCTGATTGCAGTTGAATTCCGGAGCTTCTGTGTATTTAGAGAAGTTCGTCGACCAGCAACCTGGGTTGTAGCGCGGATAAAGTTCTCTCATGATGCCATCGAGGTCAGAAAGCGTGTATGTCGGAAGGCTATCCTGAAGATACGGAGTCATGAAAACCGGAAACTCTTCAATCACGATCTCGCGAAGAAGTGGTCCACCATCGATTTGCTCTTCATACAAATCAACAATTCCCGATTCGCGCGTAATGATCGTGTAACCACGCGCCGGATATTTTCTCACCGGAAAGCAGTAGTTTTTGAAGATGATGATGTCTTCAGAGACAAAGAGACAGCTCTTGATCGACATAAAGCCGAAAAGCATGCCGGTTTCTTTGTATGTGAACTCAGCTTTCTGGATCCGGTCAAAGAGCTCGCCGAACGGGCGCGCATCGTAGACCTGTGCCTGGGCGAAAGAGGAAAGGACAAACGCGAGAATTATAAATAGTTTTTTCATATGAAAAGCGTAGAAAAGAATGCGCTTTCCGTCCAATCTTTCTGTCTTACATCTGCGTTATGTCAGCATTTCCTTCAGGCCTCTATTCATAATATATGACCCGGCAATGTCTGGTACCCAAGCAGCCTTTCCGATACTCATCGTCATTCGGTTCATTTTTGCGTATTTCCGGACCAGATCCAGCCCATTTTTGAGAGAAAGGACTGAAGAATATTCATCTACCTTAGAATATGTGCCCCTATCATGCCTTTGCTGGTTAAAGAGTACATATTGGAGGGCATTCTTACTTTCGCGAATCGTCTTTAATACATGCAGATGGTAACGCTCTATTTGCATCCTGCCCTTACTCAGACCTTTGGCAAATGTGATTGTGAGGGAACGCATCCCTTTGGTTAGTGTCCGGTTGTCAGTCGCTTCTACAATAAGATGGATATGGTTTGACTGAAAAGAAAATTGGAGAATTCTCAGTCCATGTTTGCGTGCATTCGCAATACTCTTTTTCAGTAGTTTCAGGGTGTCTTTGTTCCTGACGGATATACGGTATTTGAAATTTATATGCAGAGGTGTGCGAGCGTTTACTTTTTCACGAGTCCGATGAGAAACACCTTTCGACTTAATCCTTTTTCTTCCGGATTTTTTTCGTCTTCCACCATGTTTGCCTTTATCCAGATTCAGCTTCAATTGCATATGCTTCCTTTTGATAAGGGCATATGTAAACGTCTTGGTGGAAGGGGAAATAGGTAGAGTAATGCGGAACTAAGATTTTTCAGAAATGCAGGAAAAAAAAGGGGAGCCGAAGCCCCCCTTTGAGTTATTCAAAAAATTACTGCTTCCATGGTGCAAAAGCTGAATCGAGACCCTTCATATGCGGTTTGAGTTCCGGCATATGGCGTCCGATGACATCGTGGAACATGCTCGTGTGATCAAGCCACTCGATGCCGGCCTTCGTGTAAACCTTGCTGTTATACAGGTCGGTGTAGAAAGGATCGGCCATCAGGCGGCGTGAAGCCATGAGAATGAAGATCTGGAACATTGTTTCGCCGAAACCGAAGTTTTCCGGACGAACTTCCTCAGCAAGGTTACCCACGAGAAGGTCAACGGCTTCAACATTGTCGTTACCATCTTCATCACGTCCGTAGACTTTGTAAAACTTAGCGAGAACTTTCTTCTGTTCTTCAGTCTTAGCTACTCCATCAGGGAAGAAGTCTGCGTACTTTGAAATTGGTCTCAGGTTAATCCCGCGGCGGAATTGGTTATAACGAGGAACTCCTCTTTCGCGGTCTCTGATCACATCAACCATCCCTAGATCCATTTTTCCGATAACTGGAATTTCAAGTTCCTGCATAAACTTAGGAAAGTTATTGAGAACGAGCTGGCCTGGAAGCTGAGTACCGAAAGAGTAGAAGAGATCTTTCAGGTCATAGTTAGACATGAAGTCGTATGCTTTTTCGTTTCTGGTAGCTGCGAATGGAACAGCAACCGGCTTCTTGTCAGAATAGCGCTTGATTATCAGCTCTTCCGGAAGAAGTGAGTGGAGGCGATAAACTGACGTGAATTCTTCTGTGATTGAGAATGGGGAACCGAAATCATTTCTCTTACCACCGACGATTCCTGAAAGCGTGAAACCGGCATTGATTCCCCAATCTGCTTTACGGAGAGCAGGGATACGTCTGGCAAGGCGAGACCATGTGGCCGGGTGACCAAGACCATACCAGTTTGTGTACATACCTTTCTTGAGAACAGGGTTCGCAAGAATGGCTGGAGTCCACTCAACTGTATGGATTTTTGCCATGACAGCAGCATTGATGAGACGTGCAGTTCCGAAGATCTGTTCATCAAGCTCTTTCTCTGTAAGAAGATTCTTAGAGTCCTTTCTCCAGACAAATTTACCGGAAGCCTGATCAACAGTTACATACTTCTTATAAAGCATGTCTGAGATTGCATTGTGTTCCAGCACGAAAAGGTGGTGAAGCATGGAAAGACCAACCCACCAGTTGTCACGGAAGCCAGTTACTTCGTAACCGTTATTTGTTCTGTTGTTACGAACATCAAGCAAACCCTTAGGGAGAAGCTCGCGGCCATTAACCATCTGAGTGCTCAATTTCCCTTTCGAGAATGAACGAACAGCATCCTGTTCAGCCTGGCTTGATCCATAGATCTGAGAACCATCCCACCAGTGAGTGACACGGTTAAGTGATACCTTGCCGAATTCTTTTTTATAAGATCTGTTATCAGTATCAGTTCTTTCTACCTGCTCAGAAGTTCCTTCAATCTGGTAAGGATTACTCTCGAGGTTCTTACCGTGAGAAAGCCAGTCATGGTTCATGAACTGGATCCAGCTTGCGGCAAGCATGTTCAGGAAAGGAACTGGTTTAAATTCTCCACGAGTGAAGAATTCTTTTGATACAGCAACCGGACTAGGGTTCTGCATGTTTTCTTTTCCATCCTGGTCAAAGAACTCTGGTGGAACGTTTCTTCCGAAAGCAACGTTCGCAGCACCTACGTGCGGAGTCTTAGGGATATAACAAGTTCCGTCTGCAGTTCTGAATTTCGGAACTTCCGGACACTCAATACGATTATGTTCAGAGTAATCAAAGTGTGGATCATGAAGATTCTTCTCGAGAAGCTCTTCGCGCATTCCTTTCAGAACGAGAAGACCACCGATAGTTCCTTTCTTAGACCATGTTGTCCAAGGTGTTTCCTTCTGTTCAGCAGTAGGAACACGATTAGCAGTGGCCTGGGCCTTGGCTACTGTTTTTTCCTGGGTGTTACGGGCGCAAGAGGCGAGTGCCAATGTAGCGACCATTAATGGTAGAAAACTATTTTTCATGTAAAACTCCTTTTTACATAAATATTTTAACTGAAATCCTATAAAATAGATGAAAGGGCAAAAATCTTATGAATGAAGTTTCAATCATCTCGACTTATTCTTCTTCTCACCAGAATGACACTAATCAGCTGATTCATCTCTTCTGTGTACCGGTGATTTTCTTCAATGTGGTTGGGCTTCTTTATGCTCTTACTCCACCGGCGTTTACAGCGGCAATGATAGCAGGCTCGCTGGTTTTCTATTTCAGATCCATGCGATTCTACTTGCCCCACATGATCGTACTATATGTAGTGGTTCTCGGAATCAGCTCTATATTTGCCGGTTACGAAGCTTTCGTTCCGGTGAACATTGGCCTCTTTATAGTGGCGTGGATTGGTCAGTTTTTGGGGCATAAAATCGAAGGGAAGAAGCCGTCTTTCTTTCAGGATATATTCTTTCTTTTAGTGGGACCTGCCTGGGTTATGGAAAAGATGAGACTTAAGCTCGTGGGCCTTAGAAAGTGAAGTTTTTTCCATGCTTCTGTTTCTCTCATCCTGTAGTTAAATGAATGTATCGTTTTTCCCCGGAGGAAGATTGAAAAAAGCAGGCCTCTTCTTCTTATTCTTCACGGGAATTATCTCCACTTACGCTTTAATAAAAGACAGTGATATTTCTGACGACCGTTCGCCGGCCAGTGAATCAAGTTATGAAGCAATGAAGGCTTGCGATAAGCAGGAAGTAATCTGGGAAAAAGTTGTATCAAGCGCTCATAAAGAACTTCCCCCGTATCAGGCACTTGGTCTTCCACAGCTCGTAGCGATGGCCCGTCAGGGAATTGCCAATAAAGGTTCTAATCAATCAGACTTTGCACCTAAGAATTGGGTTAAGTATCTTCACCGTCGCGGTTCGATTGCCAAAGTAAAAATTGTTCCTGTTTCTTCCAGATACACAGGTGTTTT
Organism: Bacteriovoracaceae bacterium; assembly: GCA_046595005.1. Lineage (GTDB taxonomy): Bacteria > Bdellovibrionota > Bacteriovoracia > Bacteriovoracales > Bacteriovoracaceae > Peredibacter. The sequence goes on from JBKJPL010000025.1 coordinate 13,841, forward strand.
TGAAGGAGCAGATTGTGCGCTTCTTCGTTTATCTCTTACTTACAGAGTAACCAGATCAAAGCCAGTTGCTCCGGGGCTGGCTCTTAAAATTTTGCGAGATGGTGTACCGAGTGCCAACGTTTCCGCACTCGTTTCACTGAATGGTCAGGGGAAGGACTACAACTTCTTCAAATATCCAATGTCCAATATTGTTCCAGAGGGTAGTGGCATCGGACAAACTCTGGTTCACAAACTTTTTCGGAAAGTAACTCATTATCCCGAAGAGCTCTTAGTTGATCACATGGCCTCAATTAATGTTCACGGTGAAAAAGTCGTTAAAGTTGTTTCACCAAGACAGCTGTTCTTTGTTCCGGTTCCGGGAATTATGTCATTTTCTGATAAGCATGATGTAAGAGATGATTTCGCCGGAATTCCTGAGGGGAGAAAGCTCTACGAGCTGCGCGCTCTGCCTGAAAAATATGCTGGTCTTGATTATTCTAAATATACGCCAGCGATGGCCGAGACCTTTGCGAAGGAATCTGAACACATCGCTGACATCATTTCGACTTCTGAATTTATATCTTCATCATTCGGCGATGACGGGATTTTCTTCCGTCACCAGCTTCGTCCTTAGATCGGGCTGAATTCAAAGCTGAAGAGCATTACTGATACTTTGAGTACCGACTGGTAAGGCATCTTGATTTTGAGAGTCCTGATGCTCGAACCTTTAACCATTCCCGGAGCCGCCGGACCCCAGACGATATTACTTACTCGTGCCTCAAAAGAGCCTTCACTCTTCTTACAGACAATTCCTGTTACATCTGCCCAGTCACCTCTAGGGTTCGTGAGTTTTAAACGGAGGAGACTCCCGCCGTTTGAAAGACGTAGAGTAAGTGGGTTGCTTTTCCCATTCTCTCGCCAGTTAAGAGCTAGACCGTTGTTTCCAACCAGAGCCTTGAGCTCGTTAACATTGCTTGCACATTCTTCAGCATGTGAAACAACAGAGAAGAGCATTAGTGTTATAAGGATAAGGACTTTCTTCATTGGGATCTCCTTGGGTAAGGCCGAGTATAAGTTAAATTCTTTCGAATCTCGTAAGACCATGGAAAATTTTCTCACAACAGGAAGTTCAGGAGCCAGGAAGGAAGGGTAATGAACTTCATCATGAGGATCTGTTTCTTCCCGGCGGCATGTATATTCATCGACTTTCCTTCAGCATCAATACCGGTTCCATCTTTCTGGATCAGGATTCCCTTGCCCGCCCGATTCATGATGCTTGCCTTCACTTCCATGGAGAGCTCATCATTTCCGCGGCAAAACATGGCCATCTCAGTGTTATAAAAATTCGAGCGGTTATCGATATTGTAGGTCCCGATCATGACCTCAGTATGAGTTGAAGATTCATAGACCTGAGTTTTGTCGTGAGTTCCCCAGCGTGCTTTCACAGCGTCTTCAGTCATGGCAGGTCCTTCATGAACAAACTTTCCGTCATGAAGATGAATCTTGATTCCTGACCTGGCCCACTCTTTGATGTAGAGATAGAGATTAGCGGCAACATAAACTGCATCTGTCGAGCCAAGTGAGTTCGTATAGACATTAATATCCACTTTCTTATTCACCAGATGCGCCATGATATTTCTCGTCCGCTTATTATGAATAAGATAAGGAGAGGAGAGTGTGAAGGCCTTGTCTACTTCGAGAGTTTTCTCGGCCAGGGTCTGGCGGAGAAAACGGAACTCTTCAAGATACTTTTCTCTTAAACGGTTTTTGAAATTTGCACCGGGAGCATCTGTTGCATAAGTTGCTGTCGGACAATCATGGAGCTTAGAGGCGTCGAGAACTGCCTGACCGATCGACGCTGATTGAGCACGGATAAAAGTTTCTTCAGGTGATTCTTCGAGGAACGCTTTTGCCTTGGCAACTTTCTTGTTCCAACGGGCCGCGCGGTCTTCGTCTGTCTCACTTCTCTTAGGGCGCTTAGGGTTCACAGACATTTTATGATCAAAGAACAGATCAAAGCTTTCTCTCATGACCTTGACCATCGGGCCCGTCACGTAAACATCTCTGTCATTGAAATTGAATTCATGAGACATGTCGAAATAATCGTCTCCGATATTTCTTCCACCGGTAATCGCTTCAGTGTCATCCACAGAAATGAGCTTTCGGTGATTCCGGAACTGGACTGTTGAAATGGCAACAACCGGGGCTTTGTTATAATACTTAACCTGGACTCCATGTTCTGCAAGCTCATAAGCGTAATAAGAATTGAATCTGAAAGTCGCAAAATTCTTATCAATCAGGATGCGGACTTTTACTCCGCGCTTGGCGGCCGCCACGAGTTCACGGGTGATGATTTTTCCTGAGAGATCGGTATTGTAAATGAAGTATTCGACTTCGATATTTTTCTGAGCACGTCTGATCATCTGAAGGCGAAGCTCCAGAGCTGCCACCCCATTATCCAGTACCATGACTTTATTGCCCTTATTCTCGTGGATCTCAAAGAATGGATAGGGAATAACCTCCGACAACCGGCTTTTGGCAAAAGCAGTCAGAGATAGAGTCAGGATGAAAAACAGGATGATATGTACCATGGGCGGAATTGTATCCGCCCGATGAATGTTTTAAGATTTTTTTGAAAATTTTCGGGAGTGTCTAGTTTCTAGACGATTGTGTCCTACTCTAATTTCTGGGCGATTATGTCCTACTGACCCTAGTTGTGTACCCTAATCTTAAATACTTAAGACTAGGAACGACTTCGATGGGAACG